>CADABZ010000004.1 GCA_902786355.1 uncultured Eubacteriales bacterium | reverse complement strand
GGTTACAGTTCAAGATGTACAATAAGAGCACTGACGATTTGAGCAACGCTTAATTGCGTGTAATAACGGCCATTTTCAAGCGTTTTTTAGGCATGAGGGTAATTATCCTTCATGCCTTTTTCGTTGCTTATATCCAAAATTTCTTTAAAATCCAAAATTTGCTACTTCTGGAAGCTTTGAAAACACTGTGTTTTCAGACATGAAAAAAACGGCCTCAGCCGTTCTTTCCGTCTGCCTTCAGAACCATCTCCTGGTGGCGTAACCACCTCGGTAGAAGTAAAGGTTCGGATAGGTCTGTCTTGGTAGCGCATTGGGGAATCGAACCCCAGATTCCGCCGTGAGAGGGCGACGTCTTAACCGCTTGACCAATGCGCCATATTATGCGCTGATTTGTTCAGCGCAAGTGTAATTATAACGGACTGCAAAGTGTTTGTCCAGCACTTTTTTGAAAAGTATGAATAGCCGTTGAATTGAAAAGTATGAATAGCCGTTGAAAAGTGTGAAATTCTCTCTATTCGTGGAATGCCATCGTTGCTTTGACGGCTCTGTGCCATCCGGCGAGCTTTTCCTTTCTCTCCTTCTCTCCGAGCGATGGTTTGAAGGTTCTGGAAATCTCCTTGCTTGCGAGGATATCCGCGAGGCTGTCATAGTAGCCGACTGCAAGACCTGCAAGATAAGCGGATCCGAGTGATGTGGATTCGATCGAAGCGTATCTAACGATGTCAACATCGGAGATATCAGCCTGGAACTGCATCAGAAGATCGTTGAGAGCTGCTCCTCCGTCGACCTTAAGAGCAGTGATCTCCTTGCCGGTATCTGCGGTCATCGCAGAGAGCAGGTCTTCATTCTGGAATACAAGAGACTGCAGAGTCGCCCTGACTATGTGCTCTCTTGTCGTGCCTCTGGTGATACCGAACATCGCGCCTCTTGCTTCAGGATCCCAGTACGGAGCACCGAGTCCGACAAAAGCAGGTACGACGTACACGCCGCCTGTATCCGGGACCTGCGATGCGATCTCTTCAGATTCAGGTGCGCTGCGGAAGAACTTCATCTGGTCTCTCAGCCACTGGACCGCTGCGCCGCATACGAAGACAGAACCTTCAAGCGCATAGGTGACCTTACCGTTAAGGCCCCACGCTATAGTCGTGAGAAGCCCGTTATCAGATGCGACCGGCTTGTCTCCGGTGTTGAGCAGGAGGAAGTTTCCGGTTCCATATGTGCTCTTGACATCACCTTCAGAGAAGCATGCTTCACCAAAAAGTGCCGCCTGCTGGTCACCTGCCGATCCGGTGATCGGTATAGGACCGCCGAAGAGCTCACTTATAGTATCGCCGTAGTGAGCTGAGCACTCCACAGGTTCAGGGAGCATGCACATCGGAATATTCAGAAGCTCGCAAAGCTCCTCGTCCCATTTAAGTGTATTGATGTCAAAGAGCATGGTCCTGCACGCGTTGGAATAATCACTTACATGGACTTTGCCGCCTGTCATCTTCCATATGAGCCACGATTCGATCGTTCCGAAAAGCAGCTCGCCTCTCTCAGCCCTCGCCCTAACGCCCTGGACATTATCGAGTATCCAGGCAAGCTTTGTGCCGCTGAAGTACGGGTCAGCGAGAAGGCCAGTCTTCTCACGGATCATCTTCTCATGAGGTTTGAGCCTTGCAGCGTAATCTGCAGTACGTCTGCACTGCCACACTATGGCATTGTATACAGGTTCTCCTGTGCGCTTGTCCCACACGACAGTCGTCTCTCTCTGGTTGGTGATGCCTATCGCCGCGATATTCTTGTAAGTAAGACCGGCTTTGAGCAGCGCCTCCTGAGCGGTTCCCATCTGAGATGCCCATATCTCCATCGGATCGTGCTCCACCCAGCCCTCATGCGGAAAGATCTGAGTGAATTCCCTCTGGACCACGCTGACGGTGTTTCCGTTCTTGTCATAGATGATAGTTCTCGAGCTGGTTGTGCCCTGATCGAGCGCCATAATGTACTGCTTCATCGGCTTAACTCCTCCGCCTGCAATGCGATAATTCTATTCAAAAGTGACAAAATGTTAATGCGGTAACTCTATACCAATAGTTACATGATGTTAATGCGGTAACTCTATACCAATAGTAGCATGATGTTAGTATGGTATTTCTATACGAAAAGCGACATGATGCTGTTGCTGATATCTATCCCCTCTTCGGTCAGTCTGAGGCCTGCATCATCGATGATCAGAAGACCCTGATCAGCAAATCGCTTTGCCTCATCTTCGGCATCGCGGAATATCTTCCAGAACTGCTCCGCGGCATCCTTCTGCGGGCTCATCCCGTAAGCCGCAAGAGCCTCTTCATATGTTATCCCTTCTGTACGCCTGAGTCCGGTGAAAACAGCCTCGCTGATGTTATCGAAATCCGTATTCTCATGGATCTCATCAAGCGGACGCTCCGTTGTCCACTCAGCCCCGTCCGCATCCTGACCGCCGTAATATGCGAGATAAGTACTGAGATCGGAAGTGTTCCGGTATCTGACCCCGCGTGTGAATCCGCTTGCTCCGAGGCCGAGGCCTATATAGTCATCCATATTCCAGTACAGGCTGTTATGGCGTGACCGTCTGCCCTCACGTGCAAAATTACTTATCTCGTAGTGTTCGTAGCCGCTGCTCCTGAGAAGGCCGCAGATGCGGTGATACGTCCCGCGGTCCTCTTCATCAGCCACCTCTGTGATCTCGCCCCTTTCAGCCATCTCGTAGAAAGGTGTTCCCTCCTCCAGCTGAAGGCTGTAGCATGAAATGTGCTCCGGGCCGAGGGCTATTATCTTCTTCGCATCATCCAGCGCGTCTTCGGTGCTCTCGCCCGGCACCGAGAAGATCAGGTCAAGATTGATATTGTCAAAGCCAAGTTCTCTTGCTATGTCAAAATCCCTGACCACATTCTCCGCAGTGTGTATCCTTCCGAGCATGTGAAGCCTGTCGTTATCCATCGACTGGACACCCATCGAAAGACGGTTGATGCCCATGTACTTATATGCCGTAAGCTTTGCTCTGACGACCCTGTCCTTGATGCCCAGAGTACCGGGATTGGCTTCGTTAGTTATCTCTGCGTCAGGCGCAACATCGAAACACTGCCTGACCTTCTTGATTATGAGAGACAGGAGCGACACATCCATTACCGAAGGTGTCCCGCCTCCGAGATATATCGTGCTTATCTGCCCGCTGAAGCTTCTGCCTGCAAGCTCGATCTCACGCATCAGAGCGCCGGCGTATTCTCTTCTTACCCCCTCATCTGCGCTGAAAGACAGAAATGCGCAGTAATTGCACTTTCTGACGCAGAACGGGAAGTGTATATATAAACCGGTTTTTTTGTCCAATTCAGTCATTGTCTCCTGCAGATGTCTATCTTCCGTCATCGAGCTTGAGTACTTCTGTGAAAGCTTCCTGCGGAACTGTTACTGTACCGAACTGGCGCATCCTCTTCTTGCCGGCCTTCTGTTTTTCCAGAAGCTTCTTCTTACGCGAGACGTCTCCGCCGTAGCACTTGGCAAGTACGTCCTTGCGGTATGCCCTTACAGTCTCACGGGCTATTATCTTCTGTCCGATAGCAGCCTGGATCGGAACTTCGAACTGATGTCTCGGGATGATGTCCTTGAGCTTTTCGCATATGCCTCTGCCCTTGGCCATTGCTTCCTCTTCAGGAACTATGGTGCTCAGAGCATCGATAAGCTCTCTGTTGAGCAGGATGTCCAGCTTGACAAGCTTCGCCGGCTGATATCTCAGGAACTCATAATCCAGTGAAGCATAGCCGCGCGTCCTCGATTTGAGAGCGTCGAAGAAATCATATATGACCTCGTTGAGAGGCATCTCGTAGTGAAGCTGCACCCTTGTCTTGGTGAGGTACTCCATGTGGATCATATTGCCGCGCCTGTTCTGGCAGAGAGCCATGATGCTGCCGACATACTCGTTAGGAGTCATGATGTCTGCTTTGACGATAGGCTCTTCTATGTGTGCGATGTCCACCGGATTAGGCAGATTCGACGGGTTCTGTATATCGAGTACAGTACCGTCCTTCATCACTACCTTGTACACTACTGACGGCAGTGTCGTAATGACATCGAGGTCGAATTCACGTGCCAGTCTCTCTGTTATGACGTCCATGTGCAGAAGTCCGAGGAAGCCGCAGCGGAAACCATATCCGAGAGCTGCTGAATTCTCCGGTTCGAAGTTGAAGGCGGCGTCGTTGACCTGGAGCTTCTCGAGAGCATCCTTGACGTTCTCGTATTTCTCGCCCTCAGCCGGGAAGATCCCGCAGTATACCATGGACTGCGCCTTCTTGTATCCTTTGAGCGGTGCGTCTGCAGGCGCTGAGGCAAGCGTGATGGTGTCACCGACGCGAGCATCTGCGACCTGTTTGATGCTTCCGCATATGTATCCTACCTCTCCGGCCTTGAGCTCATCAGCCGGCAGCGTCCTCGGGATGCAGTATCCGACCTCAGTAACTTCATACTGCTTGCCGGTGTTCATCATCCTGATGACATCGCCGCGCTTTACTCTTCCGTCGAAGATCCTGGTGTATATGATAACGCCTTTATAGCTGTCGTAGTATGAGTCGAAGATAAGAGCTTTGAGTCTGCCTTCAGGATCGCCCTTCGGAGGAGGTATGACCTCAACGAGCTTCTCGAGCATCTCATCGATACCCATGCCTGTCTTGGCTGATATCTCCGGAGCTTCGGATGCATCAAGGCCGATGATATCCTCTATCTCTGCTCTGGCATCATCCGGTCTTGCCGAATCAAGGTCCATCTTGTTGAGCACCGGCAGTATCTCGAGGTCTTCATCGAGTGCCAGATATACATTGCCGAGAGTCTGAGCTTCGACACCCTGAGTTGCGTCAACGACAAGGACGGCGCCATCGCAGGCAGCCAGAGATCTTGATACCTCATAGTTGAAGTCTACATGGCCCGGAGTATCTATAAGGTTGAGGATGTATTCCTTACCGTCTTTTCCCTTGTACTCAAGACGGGTGGTCTGAAGCTTGATCGTGATACCACGCTCGCGCTCGATGTCCATGTTGTCAAGATACTGCTCCTTCATGTCGCGCGCTTCCACCAGACCGGTCTTCTCTATGAGACGGTCTGCCAGAGTGGACTTGCCGTGATCGATATGAGCAATAATACTGAAATTTCTGATGTTGTCTAAATAACTCATTCTGTCCTCTTTACTATTTTTCTGCAGCCCTTCCGTGTCAGGGCTCATACATAGTTATTTTCGCATGGTCCGAGTCGCCTTGTCAACTTGATGACACCTCCCTGCAACATAAAAGACAGCCGGGAGACACTCCGGCTGCCTGGCGTATTTAACTTATACGCGGTGTGGGGACGGGTGAGATTACTTTGACATCTCGTTAAGTTTCTTAGCGAATCTTGCTACCTTTCTTGAAGCAGTGTTCTTGTGATAAGTACCCTTTGCAGCTGCCTGCATGTACTTCTTCTCAGCGTGCTTGAAAGCGTTCTGAGCTTCTTCGACATTGCCAGCCTCAACTGCAGCCAGGAAAGCCTTCTCAGCATCCTTGACGTGGTTGCGAACTCTGATGTTGCGAGCTGTCTTCTTGTCGATAACTTTGATTCTCTTCTTTGCGGATTTAATATTTGCCATTAAATTTACCCCACTTTCTTAAGTAATGTATTAATTCGCAACGGGTATTATACGACACCTAACATATTAAAACAAGGGATTTACGCAAGATTTCTGCGCAAATCCCCTGTTATTTCATTCAATCGGTAAAACGAAGTCTGTATGTTCTGATTACTTACCGTACTTCTTGATAAGACGCTTGAATCCAGGCATCGAGTTCCAGATCATCTGGTTGGATACGCAGTATGCAAGTCTGAGGTATCCAGGGCATCCGAATCCTGTTCCAGGTACGATAAGGATGTTTTCTTCGAGTTTAGCTGCTTCGGAGAATGCCATGTCATCTCCGTTAGGAGCCTTCATGAAGAGATAGAATGCTCCGTCAGGCTTAGCACACTCATAGCCCATGGCTGTGAGGCTGTTGTACAGGTCGTTTCTGTTCTCATCATATGCAACGAGGTCAGGAGCGCATCCAACGCATTCCTGTACTACTCTCTGGATGAGTGTCGGAGGACATACAGAACCGATCTCTCTTGCAGCACCTGCGATAGCTGCATAGAGAGCCTTGCCGTCTTCGCATTTTTCAGGTACATATACATAACCGATACGCTCGCCAGGCAGAGACAGGCTCTTGGACCAGGAGTAGCATACGATGGTATTGTCATAAACTTCAGGGATGAATGTAACCTTAGCATCTCCGTATACGAGTTCTCTGTACGGCTCATCTGCAACGATGTAGATAGGATGTCCGTACTCAGCTTCCTTCTGCTTGAGGAATGCGCCGATCTTCTCCAGAGTCTCTTTGGTGTAAACGACTCCGGACGGGTTGTTAGGAGAATTGATGACAACAGCAACGGAGTTCTCGTCTACTGTTGCTTCAAGTGCTTCAAGGTTGATCTGGAAATCAGGAACGTCAGCAGCAACTACTTTGACCTTGCCGCCGCCGGCTGTGAAGAATACGTTGTATTCAGGGAAATATGGTGCGATGACTACAAAATTGTCTTCAGGCTTGACTGTAAGAGCGCAGGCTACGGAAACAAGTGCAGGTGCGCATCCGCATGTCATGAAGATCTGGTTAGCCTGAGCGTTAGTGGTGAATCTCTCTCTGAGATTAGCTGCGATGGCCTCACGTGCACCCTCAAAACCAGGCGCCATTGAGTATCCATGCAGAAGGATCGAGCTCTCTTCTTCAACGAGCTTCTTGATCGTTTCGTTTACTTTTGCCGGAGCAGGTATGCTCGGATTACCAAGTGAATAGTCGTATACCTTGTCTTTTCCGAGAACTTTTGCCTGCTCCAGTCCGTAGGCGAAGAGTTCACGGATGATGCTTGGCGCTGTGCCATAGCCGTAATACTTCTGATTTACCATAGCTTTATCTCCTTTAGTAATAATAATCTTATGATGTGAGGAGCAAAAAATGACTCCTCGATAAAATTATAACACGATTGCATGTACATAGATGTTTTTTTCATCCTGTGCACTATAGGGTGATTTCGATGGTCACAGGGCAGTGATCACTGCCCATTATATCTGTCAGAATGCAGGCATCCGCAAGTTTATCCCGGAGTCTGTCGGAGATGATGAAATAGTCTATACGCCACCCGGCATTTTTCTCTCTTGCCCGGAATCTGTAGGACCACCAGGAATATGTGACCTGATCCGGATAGAGATATCTGAAAGTGTCTGTGAATCCGGCGTCGAGGAGCTCTGTCATCTTCCCTCTCTCTTCGTCTGAGAATCCTGCATTGCCCCTGTTGGTCTTAGGGTTCTTAAGGTCGATCTCATTGTGGGCAACATTGAGGTCCCCGCAGTAGATCACCGGCTTCTCAGCATCGAGCTCGCTCAGGTAACCGCGCATAGCATCCTCGAACTCGCAGCGGTAGTCTATCCTCGCAAGTCCGTCCTTGGCGTTAGGCACATAGCAGCAGACAAGGAAGAATCCCGGATACTCAAGGGTTATAACGCGGCCTTCATCATCGTGTTCCCCGCGTATGCCGTATCTTACCGACAGCGGCTCACCGAGTGATTTTCTCGCGAAGACAGCGGTCCCTGAATACCCTTTCTTCTCTGCATAATTGTAGAACTCATAATAATCTTCCGGGTGGAAGTCGGCCTGTCCGGCCTGCATCTTGGTCTCCTGCAGACAGAAAAAATCCGCATCCAGAGAATCGAAGACTTCTCCGAAGCCCTTGCCGAGAACTGCTCTGAATCCATTTACATTCCAGCTAACGAATTTCATATATCCTGTATCTCCCTGTCTGTTATTTCTCTATCCTGAACGGGTGCATGACCCAGTCTTTGTATTTGCCGATGCCCCGAAGGATTATGTATCCGGTTCCTTCTTCGGTGTTTTTCACGACCGATGCGATGTAGTCTCTTCCTTCGCGGAGCTTTCTCTTCTTGTATGTGACTTTGAACGACGGCTCTGAGCGGAAATGGTGAAGCTCTGAAGGGTCTTCCTTAAGTACGACGCTGAACTCTCCCGCGGATATACGCTTCTCTTCTTTTACCTTGCTGCTCGCTCTGGTCGGATAGACCTTTCCCGGTTCCATGTACCAGAAGTCCTGGTCCACCTTCTCATCTATGCCTCCGGCAAGAGCACTGTCGGTGCACTGCCAGAACCAGTAATCTGCATCAAGATCGACTGAGCTGCCATATGCGGCAAGCCACAGTGTTGCGGAGTCATCGAGGAGATCTGCCTGCATATAGTTGGTCAGCATATCCTTGTTGGCATACACTGCAGATTCGTAACCGGCTTCCTCGACTTCATTGCAGAATCCCAGCACAGCGTCGTGGTAGAAGGACGCGGCATACATGTCTCCTGACTGTATCTTGTTATGCAGCCTCCCGCCGTTATATATCTCATAATCTATGACTATAGGAAGTGTCAGGTCGTATGGCTTTACAAGTTCGAGGACAAAATCTGCTTCCTCCTTGCCTTCCTGCGCATCAAGTGCCTGCGAGTAGAAGTAGACTCCGACCATTAGTCCAGCCTTCTCTGCACCTTTGATATTCTCTTCAAAGTTGCTGTCTATATGAAGATCACCTTTGTCAGCACCTCTGTAGCCAGCCCGGATGAAGACAAAATCCACTCCGCTTGACTTGACCTTCTCCCACCTTATATCTGCATCCTGATGCTCGGAAATATCTATGCCGAATATAGGAACTGCATTCGCGAACTTTTCAGCATGCGTATAGCCCTCGTCGGTGACACGGTAGTCCGGGCGTTTGCTCAGATAGTCACTAAGGGAGATGATCCCCCACACGGCAAGGATCAGTGCAATGGCGATGATGAATATACGGAACTTTGCCTTTGGCGGCAGCGGCCTTCTGGTCCTGATCCTGTCTTCAGCTCTTTTCTGCGCAAGGCGGCGCCTCTTGGCTTCGATCCTGGCATTCCTTCTCTCTTCAGAGGTTATATTGTTGTTGGTATTAGTATTGTTATCGGACAAGTCTGTCTCCTGTGATATATTCGTGCAGCACGGAGGACAGTGCTGCATCAAGTTTATTCTGTTTCAATATTACCACAAAAAAGCAGCATCAGGAAATCGTCCCGATGCTGCTGTGGTTTCTTCTTACTCTTAATATTCAGGATCCCATTTGACCTGGTCACGGAAGCTGCCGAACGGTGTGACTGGCATGTATACTCCGAGGCTGAAGCTCCTGCCGTACTTCTTGGTATTGGATACGAACATGGTGAAGTTCATGACCCATCCTCCGTCGAATGTAAGCTGGATAGTATCTCTGGAGATCTCGCCGTGACTGCCTGTAGCAAACCTGACATCAAGAAGTCTGGTCGGCTTTACAGCTTCATTGACAAGGTGGTTGTCTGTTCCCGGAATGCGTCCAAGTCCTCCGCGAGGGTTGACCGCGCCCATTCTGGTGATCTGAAGCTCATCTATAGGATTCAGATAGTAGTAATCATACTTGCCGTAGAAAAAATCAAAGAAATGCATCGGAGCTTCCGGGTGATTTCTCATGATCTTAGGCAGCTCGCGTGAAAGAGCCCTGAGTACAGGTGTGATAACTGTATCATAGACAAAATCATCATCCAGAAGCAATTCTGCCCAGCGTTCTCTGTCATGGGCGTGGATCCTCTCCATGATCTCATTGACATCATCAAAATAGTCATTTGAGCACGGTACTCCGAAAATCTTGTCACCGAAGTCTTCGATCTCGTTGACAGTATTGACAGTATGGTTCATATACAGATCAATATTACGGTCAGCGATACGCATGTCTGTCAGGACTTTAGCGTCATTCTTGATTGATACACCGATCGCCCAGTTCAGATCTTTTCTCTCAAGAAGCACTTCTGCAAAGGAATCCTTATCAAGGTCTCTCTTAGGTCCGTTGAAACGCAAACGCAGGGGATCTCCGTCGGTCTCATGAAGATATGGCTCAAGCTTAGCGAATTTTGCAAGAGCAGGTCTGACCTTCCTCATGAGCAGTTCCTTTTCATCTGAATTCTCCCATGCACTCATATAATCTCTGTATGCATCATTCTCTTCGATTTCATAAGGGATCCCGGCATTCTCAAGACGCTCTATTGTTCCCTTGACACATGCAGCTACTAACAGATCATTTATCATATGTACTGTCCTCCTCAGGTATTGTTCACCACGGAATTGTTTGTCTCATACACAGTTATTATAAATCATCCGGATGCAAAAATACATCCGCCATGCTATTTTGTACAAAATAACACAGACCATCCGTGTCATCCGGATGGTCTGCTGTATTTATGAATGATCTGCTGTGTTACTGCAGAATGCCTGCTGCATGAAGCACTTCTTCGACCTTCGATACCGGTGTGATATCGATCTTGCCTTTGACTTCATCCGCTACATCCTTGAGATCGAACATATTCTCTTCAGGGATGAATGCTTTGGTTATGCCTGCCCTCTCCGCGGCCATGAGTTTTTCAGGAAGGCCTCCTATCGGAGTGACTACTCCTCTCAGAGCTACTTCTCCTGTCATAGCTATATGCGGATCAACGACCTTTCCTGTAACGAGGCTGGCGAGAGCTGTTGTCATCGCGATGCCTGCCGAAGGTCCGTCCTTAGGCACTGCACCCTCAGGGACATGTATGTGGAGGTCTCTCTCACTGAACATCTTCTCGGATTCAGGGAACATTGACTTGACCAGACTCACTGCTATCCGTGCAGATTCCTGCATCACATCACCAACCTTGCCGGTGATTATGATGTCACCCTTGCCCTTGGTGAACAGAGTCTCTATGTAAAGGATCTCTCCGCCCACAGGTGTCCACGCCAGGCCTGTAACTACTCCGGCCTTAGGCTCAGGAAGGATCTTGTTGTGCTGCACAGGTCTTGTATCCATGCTCTCTCTGACAGCGTCAGGATCGACTATGAACCTGACATCAGGATCGGTAGCCACCTTGACTGCGAACATACGGCAGAGCGTGTCTATGCACTTTCTGAGGCCGCGGACTCCCGCTTCCATTGTGTAGTCAGATATCAGTGTCTCGATGGCATCGCTTCTGATCTCCATCTGCTCAGGTGAGATACCGGCTGCCTCCATAGCCTTAGGCACAAGATGTCTCTCTGCGATATGCAGCTTTTCGATCGGTGTATATCCGCTGAACTGGATCACTTCCATACGGTTGAGGAGCGGCTCAGGTATCGTGTCAGTGGTGTTCGCTGTGCATATGAACAGCACATCTGACAGATCATATGGAACGTTCATATAGTGATCGGTAAAAGTATTGTTCTGCTCAGGATCGAGTACTTCGAGCAGAGCACTTGCCGGATTGCCGTGATATGATGCGGACATCTTATCCACCTCATCGAGCACCATGACCGGATTGCTGACGCCGCTCTTACTGATGCCGTCCATGATACGTCCAGGCATAGCGCCAATATATGTCCTGCGGTGTCCGCGGATATCTGACTCATCATGTACTCCGCCAAGAGATACTCTGACATATTCACGGCCGAGAGCCCTCGCTATGCTCCTTCCGATGCTTGTCTTGCCGGTACCCGGAGCACCCACGAAGAGGAGTATCGATCCTCTCTGCTGTTTTCTCAGGTTCATCACAGCGATCTGCTGTATGATACGGTCTTTGACCCTCGAAAGTCCGTAGTGATCTTCATCGAGAACCTTTCTCGCTTCATCGAGGTCTATGAGGCGGGCTTCTTCTTTTTTCCATGAAAGCCCGGTGATGAAGTCGAGATAATCGTAGAGGAGTCCTGCTTCAGCGCTCTGGCTGCCCTCCTGCTTGAGGCGGTTCAGGACTTTGTCCGCTTCCTTGCGGGCGGTCTCGTTCATGCCGGACTCTTCGATCTTCTGCTCGAACTTCCTGATGTCTGTGATGTTTTCCGGATGCATCTCATCGAGCTCTCTCTGAAGATGCTCCATCTGGCGTTTTATCGCCTGCTCGCGGTACATGCGCTGATGCTCTTCCTGCTGCGATGTAACAGCTTCATTGGTGATGCGCCCGACCTCGAGGAAACCATACAGTATCTCCTCTATCATCTCGGCACGTCTGAGCTTGCTGTCCTCAGCGAGTATCGCGTATCTGCGTTCATTTTCGATCTCAAGCCACGGCGACATAGCGCACGCTGCCATTCCGATCGAATCGACCTGTCTCATCCAGTACTCTGCAGAATCGCCCCACTCAAAGCCTGAGGCGAATTTTTTCATCTCCTGAATGAGATTTTTGAGTTTTTCAGCTTCTACAGCAGCACTCATATCATCGATATCGCTTCTGCGGCTCATAGAAAGCCTGATAGTATGATCATATGCGATCTCGACATTCTCGATATCCACACGATAGTCAGTATGGATAACGACATAGCCCTGCTGATTGATCTCCTTGATCACCCCTGCCTGACCTATCGGATAGAAGCTTTCCGATGTCATGTCAGCATAATTCTCATTCTCCTTTGCTACAAGCAGAACTACTCTTTCACCAAGGGCGATCCCTTTATCACCCGCACTGCGGCGGATCTGATCTGTTCCGAAATACACATTGGCATCCGGAGTCAGTATCATATTGTATACAGGTACTGCTATCATTTTGTCTCCTTGCCCTTTTGTACTAAACAGAAAGCGCACCCTCACAGATATGGATTCTGCGGGCGGTGCGCATTGGTTACTTGTGTGCAGTCATGCTGTTCTGACTGCCTGTATTGAATTATGTGTCTGCCTAGAATTTGAGCGTCCCGAATTTCTTCTTCTTAGGATATGCATCCTCTCCGAGCTTTGAAGCCATCTCCTCGACAGCTTTCTTCTCTTTGCGGCTGAGCTTGGTCGGAACTTCAACTACGACCTTGACATACAGGTCGCCTTTTCTTCCTGTCCTTACATCAGGCACACCCTTGCCTCTGAGTCTGAATGATGATCCTGTCTGAGTGCCCGGTGTGATCGTGTAGCTGTACGTCTCACCAAATCCCGGGACCTGTACCTTCGCTCCAAGTACCGCCTGGTCGAAGGTTATAGGCAGTTCAAGATAGAGGTCATTGCCCCTTCTCTTATATGTGCTGTGCGGTCTTACATTGACAACGATGTAGAGATCGCCGTCCGGTCCTCCGTTGATGCCCGGCTCGCCCTGACCTCTTACAGTCACGATGCTGTCATTATCCACTCCTGCAGGAATGTCGACCTTGATCTTGACAGTCTTGCGGATCCTTCCGGTTCCGCTGCAGTCAGGACACGGTGATTCTACGACCTGGCCTGTGCCTCCGCACTTTGAACATGTCGTGACATTCTGGAACCTGCCGAAAGGAGTATTGCTGACCTGTGAGATCTGGCCGCTTCCGCCGCACGCGTCACATGTCTTGCGTCCTGTTCCAGGTCTTGCGCCTGAGCCGTTGCAGGTCTTGCACCTGATGTCCTTGCTGAGTTCTATCTGTTTGCTGCAGCCAAAGAGAGCATCCGTGAAGTCGATGGTCACAGTCTTCTGCAGATCATTTCCCTTCATCGGTCCGTTACGTCTCGATCCGCCTCTTCTGCCGCCGAATCCGCCGAACATGTCGAAGATGTCTTCAAAATTCATCCCGCCGGCACCGCCGAATCCGCCAAAATCACCGAATCCGCCGAATCCGCCTGCACCGCCGCCATAGCTCGGGTCTACTCCGGCAAAGCCGAATCTGTCGTATTTATTCTTCTTGTCTGCGTCTGAGAGCACTTCATAAGCCTCATTGACTTCCTTGAACTTCTCTTCAGCGTTTTTGTCGCCGGGATTTCTGTCCGGATGATACTTCATCGCAAGCTTACGGTAAGCTTTCTTGATCTCATCTTCACTTGCTGTCTTCTGAATCCCGAGGACCTCGTAATAATCTCTCTTATCTGCCATTACAGTATGTTTCCTTTGTATGTAGTCTGGTGCGCGTGCATGTGCACGCGCACCTGTTGACTATATCATATTGCCGATCAGTCGTCTACGACTTCGTAGTCAGCATCTACGGTTCCGTCATTGGATGGGCCCTGATTTCCGCCTGCAGCGCCGCCTCCGAAACCACCCATGTTAGGGTTGAAGCCGCCCATGTTGTTAGGATCGAATCCTGCTCCGCCGGCTGCTCCCTGAGCACCGCCCTGAGCCTGAGCTTCCTGATAGATCCTTGTTGAGATAGGATAGAATGCGTTGGTGAGTGCTTCCATCTTAGTCTTCATGCCTTCAACGTCGTTAGCGTCGATTGCGGACTGAAGATCATTCTTAGCTGCCTCTACCTGGCTCTTCTCCTGCTCTGTTACCTTGTCGCCGAGGTCCTTGAGCTGTCTTTCGATTTCGAAGATCATGCCCTCAGACTGGTTCTTGGTCTCAACTGCTTCCTTCTGCTTCTTGTCTTCCTCTGCATACTGCTCAGCTTCCTTGATCTTAGCGTTGATCTCGTCCTCTGAGAGCTTTGTCGAAGAAGTGATAGTGATCTTCTGCTCTTTGCCGGTTGCCATATCCTTAGCGCTTACATTAACGATACCGTTAGCATCGATATCGAATGTAACCTCGATCTGAGGGATCCCTCTTGGTGCAGGTGCGATACCTGTGAGCTGGAATCTTCCGAGTGTGATATTGCCTGCAGCCATTTCTCTTTCACCCTGCATTACGTGAATGTCTACTGCAGTCTGGTTGTCAGCAGCAGTTGAGAAGATCTGGCTCTTCTTGGTAGGGATAGTTGTATTTCTCTCGATCAGCTTTGTTGCTACTCCGCCGAGTGTCTCGATGGAAAGTGACAGCGGTGTTACGTCGAGAAGCAGGATGTCATTGACTTCACCTGTGAGTACGCCTGCCTGGATGCTTGCTCCGATAGCAACGCATTCATCAGGGTTGATGCCCTTGAACGGCTCCTTGCCTGTGACTCTCTTAACTGCTTCCTGAACTGCAGGGATTCTTGTGGATCCGCCTACGAGGATGACCTTAGCGAGATCTGCGCTTGTAACGCCTGCATCTCTCATTGCCTTGTGCATAGGCTCGATAGTTCTGTCAACAAGATCCTTGGTCAGCTGATCAAATCTTGCTCTTGTTACGTCCATATCCATGTGGAGAGGACCTTCAGCAGATACTGTGATGAACGGCAGATTGACCTTGGTTGTCTGAGCGCTTGAAAGCTCCTTCTTAGCCTTCTCTGCAGCTTCCTTAAGTCTCTGAAGAGCCATCTTGTCAGCTCTCAGGTCGATGCCGTGCTCCTTCTGGAAGGAGTCAGCGAGGAAGTTCATCAGTGCGTTGTCGAAGTCATCTCCGCCGAGGTGTGTGTCACCGTTGGTTGCGAGTACTTCGAATACTCCGTCACCAAGCTCGAGTACGGATACATCGAATGTGCCGCCGCCCAGGTCGTATACCAGGATCTTCTGGCTTCCGTTGTCCTTATCAAGTCCGTAAGCGAGTGATGCAGCTGTAGGCTCGTTGATGATTCTCTTGACATCGAGTCCTGCGATCTTGCCTGCGTCCTTGGTAGCCTGCTTCTGAGCGTCTGAGAAGTAAGCAGGTACTGTGATAACAGCTTCTGTTACCTTCTCGCCGAGATATGCCTCAGCATCTGTCTTCAGCTTGGCAAGGATCATAGCTGAGATATCCTGAGGTGTATAAGCCTTTCCGTCGATATCTACTGTATAAGACTCGCCCATGTGTCTCTTGATGGATGCAATTGTTCTCTCAGGGTTAGTGATAGCCTGTCTCTTGGCTGTCTCGCCTACAAGCCTTTCGCCCTTATTTGTAAATGCTACTACAGAAGGAGTTGTTCTTGCGCCCTCTGCATTGGTGATAACTGTCGGCTCGCCGCCTTCAAGTACAGCGACGCAGCTATTGGTTGTACCAAGATCGATTCCTATTACCTTGCTCATTGTGTTTCCTCCGTTATATGTAAGATGATTTTTTAACGTTATTTTCTGACTACAGCTACCATAGAAGGTCTGATCACCTTGTCATTGAGCTTGTAGCCTTTCTGAAGAACCTTGCTTATCCTGCCGTCTTCGTGTTCTTCACTGTCTTCTGTCATGACGGCATTGTGAACGTTAGGGTCGAATTCCTCGCCGAGAGCTTTGATCTCCTCAAGGCCTGCATGTTCAAGTGCTGTCTTCAGCTGAGTGAAGATAAGTTCCATTCCTTTGGAATAGCTTTCGAGATCACCTGACTCTGTCTGCAGAGCTCTTTCAAAATTGTCGAGTACCGGCAGGAGTTCTCCGATTATCTTTTCATTCGCATAAGCGTGGATGTCGGATTTCTCTCTGGCAGCCCTTCTCTTGAAGTTCTGGAATTCCGCCATCAGTCTCATATATCTTTCGGATTCCTGCTCCTCGGCAGCTTTTGCATCTGCTTCTGCTTTCTCAGCATCCGCCTCTTCTGCTGCAGGTTCTTCAGCGCCTTCGCCGGCTGTCTGAGAGCTCTCTTCAGGAGTCTCTTCCTGTGTTCCGGCAGCCGCTTCTTCTGTCGTTTCTTTTTCCGCTTCAGCATCCTCAACAGGGATCTGTGTGCGAGTTTCTTCAGCCATTACGTTATTTCCTTTCAAGATTTCTTATATATCTGAACTGTCACGATGACAGCTTCATGCTATTCGTCGTCCTTGCCGTCAGGCAGCCTGAACGATTCGCTCAGGTTGTTGGTGAGGTATTCCATGAGGGATGTGACCTCGTCATACTTCATCCTGGTAGGACCTATAACTCCGAGCTTGCCGACGAGCTTGCCGTCAACATGATATGTCGCAGTTATGAGAGAACAGTCTTTCATCTTGGTGTTCTCATCGCCTATGGTGACGACGACACCATCTGCTCTCTGGAGCATCTTCTGCGTGAACCAGTCTTTCTGAGCAAAGAGCTGCATGAAGTCTCTGGCTCTGTCGATGCTTGAATACTCCGGAAGGTTGAATATATTCGTCATTCCTTCCATGTACAGATTGACGTTGAGCATATCCTCAAGAGTTCTGAGGAATCCCGGCATTACGTTGCCTCTGAGCGAGCTCAGGGCTTCGATGTCTGTTCCTACGTCCTCGATAATGTGGCTCTTGAGCACATCGTCAAGAGTACGTCCCTTGTATGTCACTGTCATGTTCTTGCTGAGAAGATCGAGCGACTCCTGGGTGTATGGGACCTTGAGCCTCATCGTGGTGTTGGTGACGTTGCCGCTTTCGCCTACGATCATCAGAATGATCGTGCGCTCGTCCACCGGCATAAGTCTGATAAAGGCGATAGTCTCTTCGTTAGTCGCCGGCGTGAGTGCGAAGCTTGTAAGATGTGTTATCTCACTGAGCAGCTCTGCCGCGTGTCTGATGGTCGCATCGAATTCATCTCTGCTTGCCTGCAGCCTGTCGCTGATGAGTCTCTTGTCTCTTGCACTGAGATTCTTCTTCTTCATCAGTGTGTTGACGTACAGTCTGTAAGCCTTATCTGAAGGGACTCTGCCTGCTGACGTGTGCGGGTGTGTCAGATATCCCATTTCCTCGAGATCGGACATCTCATTTCTGATGGTTGCCGGACTGACGCCAAGGTCATACTTCTTTGCGATCGATCTCGAACCGACAGGCTCGGCATTCTCAACATAGTCATTGATTATCGCCTGCAATATCTGTAATTGTCTTTCGCTGAGATCCATGGCGTTCCTCCTTTTTTCCTACTTTGTTAGCACTCGCTTAGTCAGAGTGCTAATCGCTATGCATAATATACTCTTTGCTGAGGCAACTGTCAACAATTATTTTTGCAAAGAAAAAAACCACCCTGAGGCGGTCATTTTCCTTAATTAGTTAAGCCGTTAAAGTGCGGCTTCCGCTGCTATGCTTCTCCGAGAACAGTTCCGACAAAGTACGGCAGCTGCTTCTTCCACCAAGGCCAGTCATGGTTGACATCATAACCCCAGAAGTCGACCCAGCCGTCTATGCCTTTGGCAGCCATGATCTCTTTCATGAGTCCTGCATCGCGGCGCATCTCATCCTCCCATGCTCCCTGTCCGGAGCAGATGATGATGTTGCTTGATCCATACCAGTCCATCCAAGGGTGATCCTCAGGCATGTTAGGCAGGAAATCAACCGGCGAATTAGCATATACAAGATCATCCATATAATCGCCGAAGAACATTCTTGCATCGAAGGTACCGCTCAGTGAGATGAGTGTGTCGAAGAGATCCGGTCTGCGGAAGAAGAATACTCCTGCGTGAGTTCCTCCCATGCTGCATCCTGTGACTATTCCTCTGTCACCGCTGTTTACGAATTTCGGTGCGAGCTCGTCGGTCACATAGTGGAACCACTTCTCCTGAAGCTCGATCCTGTATCTCGGATCGCCAAACTTATCCGACCATGTCTCTTCATCTATACTGTCTACGCAGACGACCATGAGCTTTCCGGCCTCTATCCATGGGCGGACTGTTTCCACCATACCGAAGCTCGCAAAATCATAGGTGTGTCCGTTCTGAGGTGCGAAAGCGAACATTACCTTGCCGCTGTCGCCGAAGACTGCGTATTCCATCTCGCGGTCGAGTATCCAGCTGTATTCCCTGTTATATGTTTCGTTCATCTAATATATCTCCTGTCTTCAGTCTATCCTTGCATGGATAAATTCGTTGTATTCTTTAACTTCTTCTTCAGTATCGAGCAGTGCTGTGTACATCTGATTGCCCATAGCGCCCGAGAGGACATCCGGCATGCGCTCGCACATCTTCATGCTGCTTCCGTATTTTTCGAGTATTTCTTCGTGGCTGTGTACATATGTATGTATATCTCTTCTGGATGCATATGCACAGAAGCGGTCTCCGCCTATATCCGGCAGTCTGCGTTCATTGTATGCGACCATCTCTGCCCAGATCTCATATACGTCTGTGTTGTGAGCATAATCCATCATGTCCGGAGTGTATCCGCCGGCAGGTCTCATATTGACTTCGAGGCCGACAAAATCTCCCACTTCTCCGAGATTCTTCCTTGCCTGTGTGAGGCGGAAGAATTCGAAGTGAACGAATCTGCTTCTGACTTCAAACGCCTTGAGAGCAGCACGTCCGTATTCTCTCAGCTGCTCAGGCACCACATCTGTAGTGTAGTAAGCCAGGTCGAGTCCCTTGTTGACCAGATCAGCGATCGAAGGCGGGAACCAGTTGGATGATTCAAACAGCACGTCTCCTTTGTTATCGCAGATAGCATCATATGAATAGATATTGCCGTATACGAACTCTTCCATTACATAAGGATGCTCCGGAAGATTGTCGTAGAACCATACCAGGTCTTCTTCTTTTTCAAGCTTCCATGTGTCTGCTGCGCCTACGCCGATATCCGGCTTGACGATGACAGGGAAGCCTCCGATCTCTTCAAGGAATTCTCTGGCAGCAGCTATATTTGTGACCTTGTGGTTGCGCGCCGTCGGTATTCCGGCCTTCTTATAGAAAGGCTTCATTGCCGACTTGCTCTTCCACATCGAGAGTTTCTCAGGCTGTACTCCTGTAGTGATGTTGAAGTCTTCGCGGAGTCTCGCATCCTGCTCGAGCCAGTACTCAGTATTGGATTCGAGCCAGTCGATCTTGCCGTATCTGAATGCAAAATACGCTACTGCGCGGTACATCTCGTCATAATTCTCCATATTGCCGACTTTGTAGTATTCGGTAAGTGCGGCTTTCAGAGGCTCTTCAAGGCTGTCGTACGGAGCATCGCCGATGCCGAGTACGTTGACGCCGTTCTTTTTGAGACGATCGCAGAAGTTCCAGTATGTATGCGGAAAATTCGGTGATATAAAGATAAAGTTCATTCAGTCCCCCCTCTTCTTTATATATATGATTATCTGATTGTATATAAGTCTGTCAGAGTACGACCTTGCCTTCGAGTACTGCCATCAGTCTCTCGCCGTACGGGCTCTTGCCGTAGCGGGCAGCGCTTTCTCTCAGCTGATCATCACTGATCCAGCCGAAGTGGTAGGCGATCTCCTCCGGAGCGGATATGCTCATGCCCTGATACTGTTCGATCATGCTGACAAAATCCGTTGCCCTCTGAAGGCTGTCGAATGTGCCTGCATCCATCCATGTATAACCTCTTCCGAGGAGCTGGGCATTGAGTCTTCCCTCCTGCAGATACATATCGTTGAGGGTCGTTATCTCAAGCTCGCCTCTTGCGCTCGGCTTAACATTGTCTGCCATATCGCTTACACCCTTCGGATAGAAATACAGGCCTACGATAGCGTAGTTGCTCTTAGGATTCTTAGGTTTTTCCTCTACCGACAGAACGCGCACGCCATGTGCATCGCCGCTCTCTTTTTCGAATTCCATGATGCCGAAGCGCTCAGGATCCTCAACATAGTATCCGAAGATCGTGGCTTTTCCGTTCTCAGCATCACTCGTTGCATCAAGCAGCTTGTGATTGAGACCGTTACCATAGAATATATTGTCACCGAGAACCATAGCACAGGCATCGTCACCTATGAAATCGCGGCCGATAGTGAAAGCCTGAGCGAGGCCTTCAGGTTTTTCCTGAACAGCATATGACAGCTCCATCCCAAACTGGGAACCGTCTCCAAGAAGTTGCTTTATCCTCGGTGTGTCTTCCGGTGTGCTGATGATGAGCACTTCGCGGATCTCAGCAAGCATAAGGGTCGACAGCGGATAATAGATCATCGGTTTGTCATATACCGGCAGAAGCTGCTTTGATGTGACTATAGTCAGCGGATACAGCCTGGTGCCGGCTCCTCCGGCAAGTATTATTCCTTTCATTATTATTCCTCCCAGCTGAATTTGTATGGCAGACCGAGCTTATCGCGGACTGCTGTAAGATCTTTCCTCTCTGAAGCGTTGATCGGAACTCCTTTATCTTTTCTGTCCAGCCATGCAAGATATTCCTTCTCGCCGGCTGTGTATATGCGGTCATGACCCGGAGCTTTCTTAGACGCTCTGAGCTCTCTGAGGATGTTCCCTGCGGTCTTTCTGAATTCCTCTCGTCCCATGAATGCATCAGGATCGACCACGAAGAAGAAATGTCCGAGGTGATACATCTGCGGATTGCCTTCTGCATCTCTTCCTGTCAGAGCCTTCATGAACTGGCCTCCGGCAAGAGCTGCGGAGAGGATCTCGACTACTGCTGCATATCCGTAGCCTTTGTATCCGGCCATCTCATCGCCTATCCCTCCGAGAGGTGCGAGAGCTGCGGTCCCGCTGACCAGCGCTTTGAGTATCTCCTCACTGTCAGTCATCGCTGTTCCGTCCTGCGAGATGACCTGGCCTGCAGGAGTGTCCTTGCCCTGACGGGCGTAGAACTCGATCTTGCCCCTCTGGACTACTGAAGTCGCGCAGTCGATACAGAAAGGGAACTCCTCGTCGGTAGGAAGCGAGAAAACAAGCGGATTGGTCCCCATCATGTTCTCCACTCCGAAGGTCGGAGCTATAGACGGTCTGGCGTTGGTCCCGGTAAGTCCTATGAGGCCTTCTCTGGCTGCCATGTTGGACCAGTATCCTGCAATTCCGTAATGTGTGGAATTGCGGATCGCTCCTCCGGCCATGCCGTAAGTCTTAGCCTTTTCTATCAGGCGCTCCATCATCCTGTAGCTTGCCACCATGCCCATTCCGTCGTGAGCGTCCATGACAAGGGTCGTAGGAGTTTCTTTCAGTATCTCTATATCAGTTACAGGAAGCAGTGTGCCGTTCTCGAACCTGTCTATATAGATAGGCTTGAAGCGGTTGCATCCGTGGCTGTCTATACCGCGGCGGTCGGCTTCTGCGAGCACGTCTGCGCAGATCTCAGCTTCCTCACGAGGTACACCGTACGCTTCGAAAGCATCTGTCATGAATGAGATCAGAGTCTCCCAGTCGATATACACAATACTATTGTCAGTCATTTCAAGTAACACCTTTCAATATATTAAATCTATTATACACGAAAAGGGCACAGCAATGCCCTTTTGTTTGCAAATGTCATATTCAGTGTGATCTATGCTCCTGCCGCGAGCAGCATGTCTTCCCTTTTCTGGCGCACATTGACGATGATCAGCACTACGAGCGCTACAAGGAAGATGATCGTCGAAAGCGCGAACATACTCGGCCTGATGCCTACCTTGACCTGGCTGTATATCAGCGTGGATATAGTGTTGATTCCTGCGCCTCTTGTGAAGTAAGTGATGATGAAATCATCGACAGACATAGTGAAGCTCAGGAGGAATCCTGTCATGATGCCCGGCTTGAGCTCAGGTATGACGATCTTGCGGAATGCGTATTTCTCGGATGCGCCAAGATCGAGAGCCGCTTCGAAAAGCCTGTCTGTATTCATGTTGAGCCTCGGCTTTACCGACAGTATCACATAAGGAATGCAGAATGTGGTATGCGCGAAGAGTATCGACATGTAGCCTCTCGGCCAGTGTATCATCAGGAAGAAGAGCATGAGCGCTATTCCCGTGACGATATCCGCATTGAGCATAGGGATATTGTTGAACGCCATGAGCATGTTCTCATGTCTCGGCTTCATAGCTGCCATTCCGAGCACGGCCATAGTGCCGACAACAGTGGCGATAAGAGCAGCCAGTATAGCGATCGAGAATGTGTTAGCTATGGCACTCATCATGAGCTTGCTTCCGAAAAGCTCCTCATACCAGCGCAGGCTGAATCCTGTCCAGACTGACATCGATTTGGCCTCGTTGAAGGACAGCGCGATCAGCGTCAGTATCGGAAGATACAGGAACAGCATTATTATAACGATGTAAATATTTCCCAGTGTTTTCTTCATCGATTTCCTTACCTATATCAGGTTCTGTCCGCCTGTCTTGTCGAACTTCTGCAGCAGCAGCATGCTTGCTATAATGAATACCATCATTACGAGGGAAAGACCGGATCCAAGATACCAGTTGGAGTTCACGGTGAATTCCTGCTCGATGATGTTGCCTATCAGGTTGATCTTGCCTCCTCCGAGCATGTTGGAGATGACGAATGTTGTAAGTGCCGGTATAAACACCATCGTGATGCCGCTCACGATGCCCGGTACAGACAGCGGGATTATGACTTTCGCATATGTCATAGCCTTGCTCGCTCCAAGATCGTATGCCGCCTCTATGAGATGGTTGTCGATCTTCGATACTGTGTTATATATAGGCAGTATCATGAACGGGAGGAAATCATACACCATGCCGAGCACGATAGCTCCCGGTGTATTCATAAGCTCCTGCCGCGGAAGTCCCATAGCAGTGATCACCGCATTGATGACTCCCTGACGTTCAAGAAGCACCTGCCATGCCATCGTCCTGAGCAGGAAATTCATCCACATCGGAAGGATGATGACGAAGATCAGGAAGCCCTGTTTGCCCCACTTGCTCTCCCTTAGGATCATAGCCATCGGGAAGGCAAGTATCAGACATATGACAGTGCTGATGACAGCCAGTAGAAGCGAAAGACCAAGCGCCTGCATGTGGTCGTGCTGGAACATAGCCATGATATTGGCAAAAGTAAAGCCGCCGCTACGGGACGAGAAGCCGTAATAGGCGATCGATGCCAGAGGGATCACTGTCCCTGCTATTATCCATATTATAAAAGGTACCGCAAAACGTTTCTTAGATGCCAATTCTTCTCCTTAGATATCCAGCTCTATGGCTGACTCTGCTTCACTCTTAGGTTTGTGCATGATCTGGATGTTCTCCGGATCGACTTTCATACCTATCTTCTCTCCTACATCGTGCTGATCGTAATTCTGCAGAAGCCACTCTACACTTCCGTCCTCACTCTGTACCAGCATCTCGTAATGTACTCCGATGAAGAGCTTGGAGATTATCGTGCCGTTCCACTGACCCTGTCCGTAAGGGACGATGTCAATGTCTTCAGGCCTTATTACCACATCCACCCTGCGTTTTGGCGGGAAGCCCTGTTCGGTTCCGTCTATGCAAGGATACTCTGTGCCGTCGATCTTAACGACTCGCTCTGCAGTCATAACGCCGTCGAGGATATTGCTGTCTCCGATAAAGTCCGCAACAAAAGCGTTGACAGGCTCGTCGTAGATCTCCTCCGGTGTTCCCTGCTGCTGTATGTATCCTTCATTCATTACCACGACCTTATCTGACATTGTCAGAGCTTCTTCCTGGTCATGGGTGATGTACAGGAAAGTGATGCCGAGTTCTTTCTTGAGTCTTACCAGCTCGTACTGCATCTCCTGTCTGAGCTTGAGATCGAGTGCTCCGAGAGGCTCGTCGAGAAGCAGTACCCTAGGCTCATTGACAATAGCTCTCGCCATGGCGATCCTCTGCTGCTGTCCGCCGGACATCTGATCGATGCGCCTGTTCTGGAAGCCGTCAAGATTGACCAGCTTAAGGGCATATTTGATCTTGTCCTTGATATACTGCTCTGTCTTATTCTTGACTCTCAGCCCAAAAGCTATGTTCTCTCCCACCGTCATATGCGGGAAAAGAGCATAGTTCTGGAAGACTGTATTGAGATGTCTCTGATTGGCCGGCAGGTCTGTGATATCCTTGCCGTCAAACCATACCCTGCCTTCGTCCGGCTTCTCAAAGCCGCCGATTATCCTGAGAGTTGTCGTCTTGCCGCAGCCCGAAGGTCCGAGCAGTGTCACAAACTCATTTTCGGCAACACTGAGATCGATGCCGTTAAGAACCATCGTATCATCAAAGCTCTTGACGATATGATCGAGTCTGATAAGTTCGCTCAATAAAGTACCCTCCTGTAAATCTGTAATTACTTCTTCTCAAGTCCGAGAGCATCGAGAACTCCGAGGATGGATTCCATCTGGGTTCCCTCGTTGAATTCTATCTTGCCGGCGTCTGCTTCCTGTGAGAGGACCGGATCGATCGGGAGCTTCTCAAGGAGTCTGATGCCGTTGGCTGCACATACTGCCTCTGCCTGGCTAGGTCCGAACATCTCTATCTTGCGTCCGCAGTCAGGGCATGTGAGATAGCTCATGTTCTCAACAAGTCCGAGAACCGGAATGTTCATAAGGTTAGCCATATTGACAGCCTTGGTAACGATCATGCTTACCAGATCCTGCGGTGATGTGACAACGATGATGCCGTCGATCGGAAGTGACTGGAATACAGTCAGAGGAACGTCGCCTGTCCCAGGAGGCATATCGATGAAGAGAACATCGAGATCTCCCCAGCATACATCTGTCCAGAACTGCTCAACTACTCCGCCGATAACAGGGCCTCTCCATACGACAGGATCGGTCTCATTCTCAACAAGAAGATTGATCGACATAAGGCTGATCTCTGTAGGTGTGACTTCAGGCAGGATACCGAATTCAGATCCCATTGCCTTGCTGTGAACACCGAACATCCTTGGAATAGATGGTCCTGTGATGTCAGCATCCATGATACCTGTCTTATAGCCGTTTCTTGTAGCTGCAAGCGCACTGAGTGCTGTGACCATTGATTTTCCTACGCCGCCCTTACCGCTGACGATACCAATGACCTTTTTGACAGAGCTGTGCTCATTGAGCTTAGCTTTCTGGATCCCGCCTTCTCTTGAAGGGCAGTCAACTCCGCAGCTGCTGCAGTCATGTGTGCAATTCTCATCAGCTGCAGATCCCTGACCGTCAGCCTGATGCATCATCGGTTCGATTTCAAAATTCTTAAGCATTTTCTTCCCTCACTTGAATTATAGCTTTTAAGGCCCCGGAGGCTGCCGGCACTTCCGGAAGCCCTTCCATAGGTCCGCATATCAAAAAATCAGGCGAATTCGCCATTGAAAATATATTATATATTGTTCGTTGTAATAAAGTCCATGCTTTGAAGGAAATAATTCACTTTATCCCTGAATATTTCGGGTTCTTATGCATGTGCTCACATCAAAAAACCGCCCTGCATACGATCATGCAGGGCAGTCTGGTATTATTCCAGCAGTCTTATCTCTTTGATCAGGAATTCTGTGCCGGATACAAGTTCCCGGTCGCTGCTTTCACATGCCGGGCAGCGGCCTTCATTCTCTTCAGGGGCGAAGTGTGTACCGCACTCTCTGCACCGGCAGACAGCAGGTATGATATCTATGACCAGCTCAGCACCGCGGAGGTAATCGTATTCATCCGAGAGCACTTCCCAGCCGTCACGCAGGAATTCAGGCACTACAGTCGTGGCCTCTCCCACCTCGAGTACGACGGCGTCGACGTGATCTATATTATTCTCTCTGACTACTTCTCCGATCTGCTGAGTTACCCCGACCAGCAGTGTCAGTTCATGCATCAGCTACTGTTCCTTTCTGACCTTTTTGAGTGCTATGCGCTGCTCACGTTCACGGCGGTATTTCTCGACGTATTTGCCGCGGAAGCGTATGCCGCGTACCGGCTCGTTGAATCTTCTGATCAGATGGATCGCATCGAACTTGCATCTGGTCGTGCAAAGTCCGCAGCCTATGCATATGTTCTGATCAACGACCGTAGCGCCGCAGCCGAGGCACCTTGCTGTCTCTTTTTTGAGCTGATCTTCTGTGAAGGTAAGTCTCTCATCGGATTTTGAGCGAACCTTAGCAGCGTTCACGCCAGGCACCTGCCTTGCTATATTGTCATAGCTGATATTGTCGAAGTCCAGATCGCTCTTGTCGAGAGCCTTGTACTCGCGGCGGTCACGGGCGAGCGATACGCTGTGGCCTTCCCATACAGCGCGGTTGATCGAGATCGCGCCCTGCTTTCCTGCAGCTATTGCATCGATGCAGAACTTCTGTCCTGTGTAGATATCTCCGCCGGCAAAAATGTCATATACGCTCGTCTGATATGTAAGCGGATCTGCGATGACAAGTCCGCGTGCATCGAGTTCAACTCCTGTGCCCTCAAGCAGTTTGCCCCAGTCAGGTCTCTGCCCGATGCAGAAGAGAACAGTTTCGCACTCAGCTGTCTCAGTGACAGAATCATCGAACTTCGGATCGAATCTTCCTTCTTCATTCCTGACACTGACGCACTTGCGGAAGCTGATGCCCTCGCACTTTCCGTCTTTTACCTTTACCTCTGTCTGTCCCCAGCCTGCGTGGATCCTGACTCCGTCCTCTGCGCAGAGGCTCTTGTCCTCCTCGCCCATCGGCATCTCGTCAAAGGATTCAAGGCAGTAGAGATCGACACTTTCTGCACCGTATCTTACAGCTGTGCGGGCTACGTCTGCTCCGATGCTGCCTCCGCCTATGACGACAACGCGTCCGCTAAGGCTTACATCATTGCCGCGGTTGATCGACTTGAGGAAGTTCACGCCAGGGATGACGCCTTCTGCATCCGCACCCGGGATCCCGAGGTTTCCGCATCCCTGGAGGCCTATACCCAGATAGAATGCCTCATAGCCTTCTTCGCGGAGCTCAGGGATGGTCACATCTGTACCTACCTCGACACCGCATCTGAATCTGACTCCGAGTGTTCTGAGGACATCGATCTCAGCATCGACTACATCCTTCTCAAGACGGAAGGCAGGGATACCCATAGTGAGCATGCCGCCCGGACGCATTTCTTTCTCGAATACAGTTACCTTGTAGCCTTCTGCCGCAAGGAAATATGCGCATGAGAGTCCCGCAGGACCTGATCCTATGACAGCTATCTTCTTGTCATGATGCCAGAGCTTCTTAGGAACGAATCTCTGATCTGCTTCGAGCTCTCTGTCAGCGATGAACTTCTTGATCTCATCGATAGCGATAGGCTGATCGATCTCGCCTCTTGTGCACTCGCTCTCGCAGTTGTGCGGACAGATCCTTCCGCATACAGCCGGGAACGGGTTCTCCTTCTTGATAAGTTCGAGAGCATCCATGTACTTGCCCTGAGCTGCCAGCTTGATATATCCCTGGATAGCGATGTGAGCCGGACATGTTGTCTTGCAAGGCGAAGTACCTGTCTCGACGACTGTCTTCCTGTGATCACGATAGTCCGGATCGTGTCTTTCCGGGCCCCACTCGATATCGTCAGGAAGCTCTTTCGGAACATGTACGATAGGAGTCTTCGAGCAGATCTTCTGACCGAGGCGGAGCGCATTGGCAGCGCATACTTCCACGCACTGACCGCATGCAACGCACTTCTCGGCATCGATTTCGGAGACGAAATTGCTCCTTACCATATTAGGAGCGCCGATATATGTAGCACCGCCTATAGCCATGCAGCTCTTAGGGTTGCAGTTGCAGATGGCAAAAGTGATGCCGTTCTCAAGTGTCGTTATCTGATGGACACATCCGAGGTCTTCGCATCTCTGAAGATGTTCGTATGCTTCTTCCTTTGTGACTCTGACTCCGCGTCCGTGACGGAGCATCGAATCAGCCAGCAGACCTGTATACAGACACATTCCGTCTTCCAGATCTCCTGTACCCTCGCCCATTATGCGGCGGACTCTGCGGCACTGGCACGGAACGAGACAGAATGCTCCTCCTACAGTTGTATCCAGCAGGGTGCTGATCCTCTCCATTGTGAGCTTCTTGACATCCGGCGGCAGAGCTTTCTCTACAGGTATGACACGCATGATCCCGACGCCCATCGGATTAGCAGGTCCGACATCAAAATACGAATCGAATCCATGACGGCGGAACAGTCTGGCGATCTCCGGGTTTTTATCGGCAAAATCGTTGTTCCTCGTCATCTGGAACTCGAACAGACCAGGTGCAAAAGGTACGAGCAGATACAGCTTTGTATTGGTCTTAGGCACCTTGATGTCCAGGAAGTATGCCTTGTCAGCCATTCCCTCAAGAAGCTTTCTGGCCTTCTCCACGCTGAAGCCGGTCTTTTTGGCCAGAGCACCCGCCGTATACGGCGTTACTATCTTCATTTCGCTCAGCAAAGTGAGCTCATCGTCGGTCATAAGATAGTCGAGCACCTGATACTCCGGCGCTTCGCTGTCTATCTTAAGTTCTCCCGAGCACATCTCAGTCGCGACTTTGATGAGCATCTCATGTCTTGATCTCATTCTTTCTCTCCCTCTCTCAGGCAGTGCATAAGCACTGCTTTTCAACAGACAGCTGATACCTGATCAGCTTAATTGTTATTGTTATCATTGTAACATATGGCTGTACTGTTGGTTAACATAAACATGTCCGCCGACCAAAAAAGCTGCCCTCTGTAACAGAAAGCAGCTTAGTTATATAGGTCTGTATTATGCTCACTTGCTCGTTCCGGCAAGCCCGGCTATCTCTCCGAGCATTCCTCCCAGGATCGCATCAAGAAGCTCCGGACTGGACTTCGCGTCAGTGGTCCAGTTCCCTTCTGCATCAGTATGACAGGTAATTACGACATCAGCAAGGTAGTCCTTCTGCTTGATGCTGCTTAGGTTTTTGAAGAGCTTCTCATAGAGGACTGCATCGTCATACTTTTCGGATGCTGATTCCTCAAGGAAATCCGTCCAGGTCTTAAGGTATTCTTCGGCAAAATCATATGTCCTGATGCGGACCGTGATCTTTGCTGCCTGAGCATCCCCCGAGCCGGTCTTATCAGAGTCAATGATCTCATATTCAAACTCACCTGCTTTGGCAAGGAAGAGTTCAAAGTATTCTCTGCCTCTGTCGCTCAGAAGACTGCTGATCTCTTTTTCAGTATCTCCGTCAAGCTGGACATAACGCATCGCTTCAAGGTCTTCTGCGGTCTTCTTCTCAGCGCCGCTGTCTGTGCATCCGCAGGCTGTAATGATCACCAAAACAGCCATCAGCAAAGCAGCTGTCAGTTTCGTTATTCTGTTGTGGTTTCTGTGCTTTTTCTCCATTACTGCCTCGGATAATTTATTGATTATCAGTTTATTTCCTGGCAACTGTGCGTGTGTTGCCGTTGAAAATCGTTATCCCCGCCTTGTCCATAGCTGCGAGAAGCTCTGCGGCGTATTTACGTGATGTTCCCGACACGTCACGGTATTCGGCGAGAGTGAACTCACCGTCAAATGACCTTGCCGCTTCTGCCGCTTTTTCCCAGCCTTCAGCAGAGATATAGTAGGAAGGATTGACTTTGACGATAACGCCTTCACTTACAAGGTCGTCCAGAATAGCTGTTATGATGCCGGCATTGATACTCTTGGAAGTCATTCCGAGGACCTCATCTGTACGTATCATCTCTATGCCCGCTTTCCTGTATCTGTCAGCAAGATCGTCCCTGAATGCGAGCTGCTCCTCAGTGTACTCGATGCTGAAACCGCTGAGAGCGACAGATTTGCCTCTGTCTTCAAGAGTGCCGTCTTCCATCAGATATTTTACTGCAGCCTGGACAAGCTTGTCATTGTCTGTGTGCCATGAATCTTTCAGGCGGGAGAGAAGCTCCTGCCTCGGGATCCCGTCCGCAAGCGGATTGGCGTCATGATAGCTGCTTATGATATTCTCCAGGACTTCTTTCATCCTGGCGAACTTCGGCGCGCCGAGGAGTGTTCCGTCGCGGAGCTTTATTACAGATGAACCCTCGAGCTCCTGTATTATCTTCTCAGTCTCTTCAGGCAGAAGTCCAAGCTCTCTTCCGAGCTCATCCTGTCTTACGAACCTGTGCTCGCTTGCCTTGGCGATGATTATATCCTGGATGCTGCCGCTTGCGAGCACTTCCATTCCGGCAAGAACCTCCTTGCGGTTTCTCTTGTGTTTTGCCGGAAGTGTGTCGAGGATGCGGCCGCCCCCGACTGTGATGATCGGAGAATAGAAGCGTATTATGAACCTGTCGCCTCTTCTCAGAGCCATAGGTTTTTCAAGTCTCAGCTGAGCGTAGCAGCTCTCCCCTGCCGAAAGAGCATCGCGGTCAAGGAGTATGACTTTAGCCAGGACCTCGGCTGCGCCGGAGTACAGATGCACGCGGCTGTTGTTGAGGACTATGCGGTCTGCGTCACTGAACATCTTAAGATCTACGTCTATCATGCTGGTGACTGTGACAGCATCCTTAGCTGCCAGCACATCTCCGCGGCTTATCTCTTCCTTGCCGACAGCTGCCAGATTGATCGCAGTTCTCTGCCCTGCAACAGCCATCTCAGTCTCCTGTCCGTATGTCTCGATACCTCTGATCTTGACTTTTCGTCCGTCTGATCCGCCAGGGCCTTCTCCCTGATGCGGGTATATAATGACATCATCCCCGACGCGGATAGTTCCGTCAATAAGGGTGCCTGTCACAACGGTGCCAAAACCAGAAATAGTGAACACACGGTCCACCGGGAGCCTGAAAAGCTCCGGCTCTTCGCGGCGCTTGTTGTCGCGGTCGCATTTTGCGATTATGGCATCGCGGAGGACTTCGATATTATCTCCTGTCTCAGCGCTTACCGGGATGACCGGCTTTCCCTCGAGGAATGTGCCTCTGAAGTAATCATCAACTTCTTCAAGGAGCATCTCGAGCCACTCCTCGTCGACCATGTCCGTCTTGGTCACGGCGATTATACCGTCATCTATCCCGAGAGCGTTCAGTATCTCGAAATGCTCTCTTGTCTGCGGCATAATGCCTTCATCTGCTGCTACGACGAAGAGAACAAAATCTATTCCGCCGATACCGGCAAGCATGTTCTTGATGAACTTCTCGTGGCCCGGAACGTCGATGACGCCTATATTGTATCCGGCATCGTTAGGAATGTGCGCAAAACCGAGCTCGATAGTTATACCGCGCTTCTTCTCCTCTTCGAGTCTGTCTGTATCTATTCCCGAGAGGGCTTTTATCAATCTTGTCTTGCCGTGATCTACATGTCCGGCAGTACCGATAATGATGTTTTTCATATTTCTCTGTTATCTCAGTGCTTCTGCAACCAGTCTGAATTCATCCTCGAATACAGTACGTACGCAGAGAAGGAGCCTGTTATCGTGTATACGCGCAATTACAGGGACCTCAGCTTTGCGCAGGCGGCGCTCTATGCTGTCGGCAGACCTGCTGCCATCGCCGACAGCAACTGCCCATCCCGGCAGGCGCACCATCGGTGCGGAGCCGCCGCCGATCTGATCTTCGACCTCTGTGATCTCGAGTGTCAGATCAGGAGCATACTGCCTGATGGTCTCTGCAAGCCTCTCTGCCTTTGCCTTCATATCCTCACTGCTTCCCGCTATCATGTTCAGGACAGGTATATCCCGAAGAGCGATCGCAGGATCTTTGTATTTTGCAAGAGTTGCCTCAAGAGCGGCAAATGTCATCTTGTCGACTCTCATAGCTCTTGCGAGAGGATGCTTCTTCATCCTGCTTATATATTTCTTCTTGCCCACTATGATCCCTGCCTGCGGACCTCCGAGGAGCTTATCTCCGCTGAACAGCATCACATCTATTCCCGTTGCCAGAGATGCAGGTATGTTAGGCTCTCTGAGGCCATACTCGCTCATATCGAGCATAAGACCATTGCCCATATCGAAGATGACAGGAAGATCATGCTTCCTGCCTATTGCAACCAGGTCCTCAAGGCTGGCCTCCTCTGTGAAGCCGACTATGTCATAATTCGACTTGTGCACCTTCATAAGAGCACCTGTCTCGAATCTTCTGGTGCCGCGCGGGTCACTCTTCCATGATTCCGACGCGATCATATCTGCAGTCATTATAGCCTTCTCATAATCTGACGGCTTTGTCTTGTTGCTGGTGCCGACCTCTGTCAAATAGGCTCCGGACTGTGCCATTATATCCGGTATCCTGAAAGCTCCGCCGATCTCAACGAGTTCTCCGCGGCTGACGATGATCTCTCTGCCTTCACCCATGGCAGCAAGCACTATCATAGTTGCACTGGCATTGTTGTTGACAACCATCGCATCCTCTGCCCCTGTCAGCTCAGCGATCAGATCGCCGACGAGATCGTGCCTGGAGCCGCGGGCTCCTTTTGCAACGTTGTATTCAAGGTCTGAATATCCGCGTGAAACTCTGGCGACATTCTCGACAGCTTCAGCACACAGCGGCGCTCTGCCGAGATTGGTATGGAGTATAGTCCCGGTTGCGTTAACGACCGGATACAGATTGAACTCTTCATCCTCTGCGAGCCTCTCAGCTGCAGCTGCAGCCACGACAGCTGTATCGAACTGCCTGTAAAACTCATCAAGAGCGACGCGCCCTCTTTCGCCTGCTGCTTCAGCTTCATTAAGCTTCTCCATGTCGCCTTCGTCAAGATCAAGTATGTTCTGACGCATGCCGGAGATTGTCTGCCTGACCGCATCGGTAACAAGCTGGCTGCCCTTCTGTTCAGACAAAACAACAAGAGACCCCTCTTTCATTATCTCATCGATCTTAGGGAGTCTCCTCAGTAATTCATTTTTATTCATTATCCCGACCTCCGTGTTCATGCCCGTGTATCGCCGGCGCCATGTATGCGCGGCTTCAGCGTGCAATAGTATAAAGTGGCGGGAGTATGTGGGAATCGAACCCACCCGGGAGGCTACTAACCCCCTGCAAACGGTTTTGAAGACCGCGAGGCACACCAGCACCTATCTACCCCCAGGTCGCCATAAGATTTCCCCGCATTATCCGCAGGAAAGTCATGCCTAAAGATTTTAGCAAAAAAACAAAAGAGTATCAACATTGCTGATACTCTTTAACATTTTTAATTGCCAGGCAGGCCCGGTCTGTCAGATGTACAGCGCAGAGTTACTCTCATCAAGTGTAACAGTGCCGGTCTCGATCTCCCGCCTGCCCTGCCAGAGCTGCTGCCCCGAAGACTTGTTGGTGATAGTCTGCCCTGCCTCGATCGAATGAGTCAGCCACACGTTACCGCCTATGACGCAGTCGTCTCCGATCGTTGTATCGCCGCCCAGAATCGTAGCGCCTGAATATATGACTACATTATTGCCGATATTCGGATGCCTCTTGACGCCCTTGACAGGAGTCCCGTCCTCTGCGAGGTCAAAGCTCTTGGCGCCCAGTGTCACATGCTGATACAGCTTGACATGTTCGCCGATAACTGTAGTCTCGCCGATGACGACGCCTGTTCCGTGGTCTATGAAGAAATAGTTGCCTATCGTCGCTCCCGGATGGATGTCTATGCCAGTTGCCCTGTGAGCTATCTCTGTCATGACACGCGGGATCATAGGCACATTCATATCATACAGCCTGTGAGCGATCCTGAAGATGGCTATTGCCTTGAACGCAGGATATGTTATGACGACCTCATCGAGGCTGGTAGCCGCCGGGTCACCCTCATAGCCGGCCTGTATGTCAGTTTTGAGCACCTCAAGTATCTCCGGCAGAGAGTCGATCAGTTCCTCAGCCTTCTCTGCAGTCTCCTGCGGAGTATCGAATACGAGATTCAGAGCCTGGCTAAGCGCATCATATGCACGCATCAGTTCCCATGTCCTCTTCTCTGTCTCGACAAAACGTCCGCGCCACTTTCCGAAGTGGTACGGGAACATCGCTGTTATGAGATGTTCGATAGCTTCTTCAGTTATGGCTTCGATACCGAGAAAACGCCCTTCGTCCGGTCTTGTATCTATCTCGGTCATCTGCGAGGCTATGCTTTCAAGACGCGCTGCCCCCGCCCATTTGTTTTGCGTAGTCATTTTTCCGGTCCTCTGTCATCCCTGATGTCAGTTGTTACTGCTGTGCCATAGCTGCTCTGAGAGCCTTGCTGAGCTGATCCGGGCAGGATGTATCCTTGAATCCGCATTTTGTTCCTTCGAGTCTGTCTATTACATCTTCAGCCTTCATTCCTTTGATGAGCTTGGAGATCCCCGAAAGATTGCCGTTGCATCCGCCTGTAAAAACAACATCATCGATAACATCGCCATCAAGCGCTATCTCGATCATCATCGAGCATACGCCTTCAGGATAAAAAGTAAATTTCTTATTCATTAATATCAGTGTTCCTTCTTCTATAATCCTATCTGATCTGCGATCTCTCTCATCGACTCGAGAGCGATGTCGATGAATTCGTCCCATGAGATCCCTGTCTTCTCGATCAGCATCATGAACTGTCTGTTGGCTCCTGCTGCGAATCTTGTTTCCTTATATCTCTTGTTTACAGACTTGTGCTTGACGCTTGCGACCTTCTTGTCCGGATAGATCTGTGCTATAGCCTTGACAAAACCTGACATCGGATCCGCAGCGATAAGTGCGTACTCAAGAGTGGTCTCAGGGTTCTTGCCGCACTGAGGATTGTGCGCCATGATAGCATTCTCCATGACAGGATCTCCGAAGCCCTCATCTCTGAGGATCTTAGCGCTTGTAGGGCCATGTGTTGCCATATCTTCGCGCCACGGGCATGTCTCTTCATCGAGATCGTGAAGAAGTCCGCAGATGCCCCAGTACTCTACATCGTCCGGTGCAAGGCGCTTTGCAAGACCGCGCATGATAGCTTCAACAGCATAGCTGTGAGTGATATAGTGTTCGCCTTTTACGTATTTATGGAGCAGCTCGTTAGCCTGCTCTCTTGTGAGTTTTGCTTCCATTAATTTGTACGACTCCGTTTCTGTTACGTTAGTGAAATAGTGCATGATGTTGCGAGGTCCGCGCTGCAGGCAGTTCACCCCCGCCAGCGAGAACACAGCTATTTTACATCAAATCCTTATTGCGGTAAACTATAATAAAACAAACTGAAAAGTCTGTAAAGTCTTTTTATTGCAGGAATTCAGGAGACGCAATGAAGCCGGTCAATATATTCAGGATATCCAGGATCCGCGATGAGGATCTCTTCAATATCGCCGCAAAGCACGAGGCTGATGACCATGATAACCACAGAGTACGTTCTCATGAGATCAGATCCCTGCGGCTGCTTGTCGACGCTCTGTCTGAAGAAGGATGCACTGTCGGAGAGTTCGACGGTTTTTATCACGGCTTCATCATTCCCCGGATCGGCAAGGAGTTCGACCTCCTCAAGGTAACTGCAAAGCGGTGCCTGAACATCGAGCTCAAATCGCAGGATGTCACAGCCGGAAACATCCACGCTCAGCTTCTCAAGAACCGGCACTATCTCAACCATCTCGGCAAAAAGCTCTCGCTGTACACCGTTGTGACGGACACTCTCACATGCTACAGACTCACGTCCACAGGACGGCTCGTGTCCTCGAGCATCAGAGAGATAGCTGCCTCAGTCCGCAGATGTGATGCTGAATACGACAGACATATAGAGAAATCATTCAGCACTACAGAATTCCTCATCTCTCCCGAGGACGATCCTGACAAATTCCTTCTGAAACAGTACTTCCTGACACCTGCCCAGGATCAGGTCAGAAAGGAGCTCCTCCGCGACATCGGGAACGTGTCAGGAGGTGCGTTCTTCAGCATCACCGGCAAGCCGTGCACAGGCAAGACACTTCTTATATATGATCTGGCAAGGACGCTTGCCGAAAGAGGTCCCGCTCTTATCGTGGCAAGGGGCGAGCTTTCGGACGGGCTCAATGCTATAAGCAACTCGATAGATAATCTTGATTTTGTCTCTGCAGGATCTCTGCCTCCGTCTGAGGAACTCGAAAAATACGAATATATCCTTGTAGATGAGGCCCTTCGCATGAGCGCCGAAGCGTTCAGCATCATATGTTATACCGCACACAAAAACGCCCGCATCTGCATTTTCTCTGCAGATCCGGACGCTGTTCTTACAAGAGATGAGAGAGCCCGTGATATTTCCGGAAAGATCCGCGCCCTTGAGCTGTCCGGTGAATACGTCCTTTCAGAAAGGCTCCGTCTCAACATGGAGATACACACTTTCATCCAGAAGCTCCGGCATCTTGGCTGCAGGACCGACAGGGCTTATGATTATGACGACATCTCTGTCAATTATGCAGGCAATGCTGCTGAGGCCGCTGATATGATCCGCTATTACAGGGACTCCGGCCACATATTCATCGATGCAAGAGCTGACCGCTCCGATGGTCTGTTCACAGAATTCGAAGAAGTTCTGAGGCCCGGTCACGTCGCAGGGCGTGAATACGAAAAAGCCGTTGTCCTTCTCGACAGTTCCCTGTATTACGATGAAGAAGGTTATCTTCGCGGCATACCTGCTCCTGATCCGGATGATCTGTACCCTAATATATTCTATCCGGATATAACGCGCATCCGCGAAAACCTTGTGCTGGTGATCATGGATGCACCGGGTCTCCTGCGCAGCATCCTTGGCATCATAGGCTGATATCTGCCCGGCTGCACGCCTCAGATCTCTATGGCTATATCCATGACCCGGCTGAATTCAGCTTCTGCCTTCCTGCCGGCTTCGGTGACCTCTTCGGCAGTGAGCGGCTGATCGAGAACTCCGGCAGCCATATTCGTAAGGAGCGAGATCCCGACGACCTCGAGTCCGGAATGAGAAGCGATTATAGCTTCCGGAACGCTGGACATACCGACGGCATCTCCGCCTATTATCCTGACCATCCTGATCTCCGCAGGAGTCTCAAAAGACGGTCCGGTCATCATAGTGTATACGCCTTCAGTAAGCTCTATACCTGCTTCGGAGGCTTTTTTTCTTATCTTTGATCTTAGCTCCGGATCGTAGGTATATGTCATATCCGGAAATCTCGGACCGTACTCGTCGAGATTGGCTCCGATCAGTGGATTTTGGCCCGTGAGATTGATGTGGTCGCTTATGAGCATCAGCTGGCCTGCTTTCCAGCTCTCATTGACGCAGCCGGAAGCATTGGTGATGATAAGGCGCTTTATCCCGAGCTCGACAAGAACTCTCGCCGGAAATGATGTCAGCACGATATCTCCGGACTCATAGTAATGGTACCTTCCTGCGAGAATGACCACTTTCTTTCCCTTGTGTCTCCCATATATGAGCTGGCCACGGTGGCCTTCGACCTTTCCGGGACTCATGTGCGGGATCTCAGCATACGGGATCACGACCGGATCTTCTATGCGGTCTGAATATCCGTTGAGTCCTGTTCCGAGTATTACTCCTGTATCCGGTTCTGTAACTCCGTTACTGCGCAGATAATCCGCAGCCTCGCGTATCATCGCTCTTAGATTTCCGTCCATATGAACCTCCGTCCGTCTGTTGTCTGCACCCGGAATCACAGCACCGGGTTGATATCATTGTATCACAGAACACAATAGAAAACCCCGCATCCTGTGCGGGGCGTTACTTTCTACTTATATCATATATCATGTTATTCAGTTGTGAGTGTCAATCTTATTATCTTCTGTTGATACTCGGCAACCGGTCTGTTTGTCTGATCTTTCAGTCTCTTTTCACATATCTGATGCCTGTAAGCAGGCTTCCTTTACAGCGAGTCTATGCCGGATCAACCTCTCTATTTGAATATCCCATCGGTCCGTTCCTCCTGTTCCGCGCCCAGCGCTTTCTCGTCGCCGACTTTTCTCTCCTCTACGAGTATCTGTGCTTACTTAAGTCTGTGCTGATCACTTCTGACTGCCACGCTCCCATCAAGGTCTTTCCTTCGTCTGCATACTTTTCTCTGCAGTTACTTTTTCCCCTATGTACTTCTTCCCGGTTAGCCGTTCTGTGTAAGCTCTGCATCCCTGCCTTGCCTCACCGTATCCCCGGTACTTCTTCCACTGAGTACTTCTTCACCGCTCTTTCTTCTGCTGACTACTCTCTCTCCATGTGGTTTGCACTGTGGTGTACCTGTGATCTTCTGCGGCTTCGTAATCACTTCTACGATACCCGCTACTTTGATGTCCTCTGCGTAGCCTTATCTTACGTTGACATCTGATCTGTAAGTACTTGTCTGTCGGCTTGTTATTATCTCTTGTTGTTGTACTGATTTTAGTGCGTTCAATACAAAAAATCAAGAGATTTTTTGTTCTAAAAGAATACATAACGCTAACCGGACGTTAAGCGTTATGTATTTCTTTGTTTCTCTATTAATACAATCCCCGTTCTCAGACGGTATGTGTGATCTTATTTTTCGATCAGCAGCTCTGCGATCTGTACTGCGTTGGTAGCAGCGCCCTTTCTTACCTGGTCTCCGCAGCACCATACGTTGATGCCATTCTCATTGACGAGGTCTCTTCTGATCCTGCCTACATATACGATATCCTGGTTGGATGTGAGCAGAGGCATCGGATAGATCTTTTCGGAAGGCTCATCATAGAGTCTTGCACCAGGAGCATTGGCGATCGCTTCTCTTACATCATCGAGGTCGAGCTTATCTTCAGTGATAGCTACGATGGATACTGCATGTGATCTCTCAACAGGTACTCTTACGCATGTGCAGGATACCTTGAGTTCAGGCAGATGCATGATCTTGCGGCCTTCGTTCTGCAGCTTCATTTCTTCTGATGAATACAGGTTCTCACCGAATCCGCCGATCTGAGGAATTACGTTGTATGCGATCTGGTATTGGAATACCTTCGGCTCGATCTCAGCGCCGTATGAATTGCCGGTGCCGCCTGCAGCTCTTGCAGCCAGGACCTTCTCGGACTGCTCATACATCTCTATAGGGCCTGCAGCTCCTGCACCGCTTGTAGCCTGATATGAGGAAGCATAGATGCCCTTGATCTTCGACAGCTTGTTGATAGCGTTGATCGCAACGAGTGAGATGATGGTAGTGCAGTTAGGATTGCTGATGATACCCTTATTCCACTTGACATCCTCAGGGTTGATCTCAGGAACTACCAGAGGAACATCATCGCAAAGTCTGAATGCGGATGAGTTGTCTACGAATACAGCGCCTGCTGCCTTGATGTGAGGAGCCATTGCCTCAGCGATGTCATTCTCGCTTGCTCCGAGCACGATGTCGAGTCCGTCAAATGCAGTCTCGCATGTTCTCTTTACAACGATGTCTCCGAATGGTGTGGAGATAGTCTTTCCCTCTGATCTCTCACTTGCGAGAAGTCTGAGCTCGCCTACAGGGAAGTCTCTCTCTGCGAGGACCTTGATCATCTGCTGTCCTACAGCACCGGTAGCACCCATTACACCTACATTATACTTTTTCATTTCCATAACCCCTTTCTGTTATTTCTGTTATTATCTGGCAAAGCTGTCATACAGCACTCTAACTGCTTTCTCGAAGTCCTTGTCATAGACTCCTACCATGATATTGATCTCATCAGCGCCCTGCTCTATGGTCCTTATGTTGATCTTATTCTCACCGAGAGCTCCGAATATCTTGCCGCTTACGCCTGTGCGGTATGCCATCTGGCGGCCGACGATCGCGATCAGGCTGACTCCCTCAGTCAGTTCACAGTTGTCGATATTATCGTTTTCTGTGAGCTCATGCATCAGATCGTATTTCCTGTTTCTGAGGCTGTCACTAGGGAAAACCACGGAGAAGCTGTCGATGCCGCTAGGGACCTGCTCCACAGGGATGTCATAGCGGTCGAATACTTCGAGGACCTGCCTGAGCAGTCTGATCTTGTTTTCTCCGATTTTGTTCTTATATATATTGATGATCGAGAAGTTGCGCTTTCCGGTGATTCCGGTTATGAATCTCTCATGCTCTTCTTCAAGCTCATCGTCGAATTTCTCGCAGATTATAGTGCCCGGATCATCAGGTGCGTTGGTGTTCCTGATATTGACCGGAATATCCTTGATCCTTACAGGGAATACTGTGTCCTCGTGGAGGACCGACGCTCCCATGTAGCTCAGCTCGCGAAGCTCATCATATGTGACGCGGGCGATAGTCTTAGGCTCTTTGACGATCCTCGGATCGACCATCAGGATGCCGGATACATCCGTCCAGTTCTCATATATCTCTGCCCCAAGATAAGCTGCTGCAAGAGAGCCGGTAATATCTGATCCGCCTCTCGGGAAGACCTTGATCTCACCACTCGGATATGCACCATAGAATCCCGGAGTGACTATTTTATCATATATGTTCCTGAGCTCGCGGAGTTTCTTCTCAGACTTCTTGTTGTCTGTCTTTCCGTCATAGTCGAACACCAGCCAGTCTGCTGCATCTACAAAAGTATATCCGAGATACTCAGCCATGAGCACTGCGCAGAAGTACTCTCCTCTTGAGGCGATAAAATCTACAGAGGTGTTCTTGTCTATTCCGGCAAAAGTCTCATCTATTATCTTCTCTATATCTGTGGTGAGAGAGCAGCTGTTTCTGATCTCAGCATATCTTTCCTTGATCATAGCGAGAATGTTCTCGTATGAAACTCCGTATTTGATATGTGCGTGTATGAGATACAGCAGATCTGTGATCTTGTTGTCGCCGGAATACCTCTTGCCCGGTGCCGACACTACCACGACCTCGCGTTCAGGCTGACTCTCAACTATTCCTTTTACCTTAGCGAACTGAGTGCTGTCAGCAAGACTCGATCCGCCGAATTTTAATACCTTCATTAATATGTCCCTTGCCTTCCTCACCGATCTTTGCCGGGTCAGTATTTTGTTCTTTTATCAGAACATGCCGCGATTTCTGTGTTTTCGTTCAAGACTCTTCGCTGATAATTGTTTTTGAGTACAAATATTTCGATTATTTTTGTATAATTTCCGTTAGAAACGGACAACCGTCAATGCCGTGTCCGCGGTCCGAAAACACTTGTCTTTAGCACGAAAATAATGTAACATAAACGCGAACGTTTTTCAACGAATTAATAAACTGAAGATAATTTACAGAGAGAATAAGAGGAAATTAAACAATGATCAACTATATAAGCACAAGAGATCCGTCTCACAAGGTTACTTCCAGCAAAGCCATCCTGTCGGGCCAGGCTCCTGACGGAGGTCTGTACATCCCGGAGGATCCGGAAAGCATCAGATGCGATTATCACGATATCATCAGCGGCGATTTCCGCAGCATGGCAAAAGCTGTCTGGAACATCTTCTTCCCTGAGTACGGTGAAGAGCGGATCAGCGAACTGGTGGAGAGAAGCTACCTGAACAAGTTCTCATCCCCTGCCATCACACCGGTCGTAAGTGTCGGTGATGACTATATCCTTGAGCTGTATCACGGTCCGACCTCTGCATTCAAGGATGTCGCACTCTCAGCTCTTCCTAATCTCCTTACTGCAGCCCGCGAGATGAATGATTTCACCGATGAGATCATGATCCTCACTGCTACATCAGGCGACACAGGAAGCGCGGCTCTGTGCGGATTCGGCGGAGTCCCGGGCACAAGAATAGTTGTCTTCTATCCTCACGGCGGAGTATCAGAGACTCAGCGTCTGCAGATGGTAACAGCGCCTGGCGACAACGCTTCAGCATGCGCTATCCGCGGCAATTTTGACGATGCCCAGACATCGGTCAAAGCTCTCTTCAGAGCTATCCCTCATCCTGTCAGCGGAGTTTCTCTCTCAAGTGCCAACTCGATCAATATAGGAAGGCTTGTCCCTCAGGTCGTATACTATTTCTCCGCTTACAGTCAGCTTCTCAAAGCGGGAAAGATCAATGACGGTGACAAGATCGATTTCGTAGTACCTACAGGCAACTTCGGAGACATCATGGCAGGCTGGTTTGCTCTTAAGATGGGGCTTCCTGTAGGAAAACTCATATGCGCATCCAACAGAAACGACGTTCTCACAGAGTTCCTTGAGACAGGCCACTATGACAGGAGAAGAGAATTCCACAAGACTACTTCCCCTTCGATGGACATCCTTGTTTCCAGCAATCTTGAGAGGCTTCTGTACTATGTATGCGGAGCTGAGCATACTCGTGAATACATGAAGGCCCTCAGCGAGTGCGGCGAATACACCATTACAGAATCAGAGCTGTCTGAGATTCGCAGCATATTCAAAGGAGTATGCGCAAGTGATGATGAAGGCGCAGCTGCCATCCGTTCGGTATTCGATGCTGAGCACTATCTCATGGATACACACACATCCATAGCATGGGCATGCAAGGAAAAGCTCGGAAGCTCTGATGCCGCAGCGACAGTAGTTCTGTCGACCGCATCCCCTTACAAGTTCTCCCGCGCAGTACTTGAAGCACTCGGCGAAGAACTCATGGAGAGTGATGAAGCCAACATGAACAGAGTCTTCGAGGTTACCGGAGCTCCTGTACCGGAAGGTCTCGCAGGCATATTCTCAAGAGAGATAAGAAGCCGGGATGTGATCGATATAGCTGAGATGAAAGATTACGTAATAGCAAAATCGAAATGATCTTACTGTTAAGATAAGCTTCAGCCTTTCGGCACATCGTTCAATCGGAGTTAACTTTTTATTAACCAGTCATTCAAAACCTCTAATCCTGGAAGTATTGAATTTATCTATATTAAAAGGTATTATTTACTATGCAAGGCAAATACTTAATCGTAGACAAAGCTTTATTGCCGCCTTACTTTGAAAAGGTGACCCGCGCCAGAGAACTGCTGGACGAGGGCATTGCAAAGGATGTCAGTGAAGCTGTCAGCATGGTGGGGATCTCACGCAGCACATTTTATAAATACCGCGACAAGATCAGAGATATAAGCACAGTCTCTATGGGTCGCCACGCCATCATCAGCATGATGATGAGCCATCGCGTTGGAGTCCTTTCCAATGTTATCGGTGTTATATCCGATTATGATTACAGTGTATGGACTATCACTCAGAATCCTCCCGTAGACGCCAAGGCCAATGTTGTCATAACACTTGAACTTGGTGAGGATGCCGGTGCTCTGGACGATATGATCAGAGAGATCAGCAATATTCCGGGACTGTCTAAGGTGCAGCTCCTGGGTATGGATTAGGAGGAGTATTTAATGGATTTCAAACAGATTGAAGCTTTTGTCAACGTTGTCAGATACAAGAGCTTCAGCAAGGCCGCAGATGCGACCTTCTTTACGCAGCCCACGATCAGCACACACATCCGCAATCTCGAAAAAGAGCTCGGGGTCAAGCTTCTTGACCGCAAAAGCCGTATCGTCGAGATGACACCCCAGGGGACCAAGTTCTACAAATACGCTGTAGAGATGATCAATGCAAGAGCTCAGGCATTCGACGCACTTGATAATGACAGCGACAATGTCAAAGGGATACTCGAAATACAGACATCTTCGATCCCAAGCATCACCTTCCTTCCGGAGCTTCTCTCAGGGTTCCGCAGGGAGCATTCCGGTATCCAGTATTATGTTTCATCTTCGGATACACAGACAGTAGTCGACAATATCATCGAGAGGCGCGGAGAGATAGGTTTTATCGGAGAAGAAGTTCTCAGCAATGCACTTGAACTTACTAAGGTTGCAACTGACAAGACCGTTCTGATAGCACCGGGTTCCTATGATATAGGAGATGTCATCCCGATGTCAGAGGCTGTCAGGCATCCTTTCATCTGGAGAGAGACCGGTTCTGCGACACGCAAGAGCTTTGAGGCAGCAGCTGCAGCGCTCGGCTTTGACAAGGACACATTCGATGTAGCTGCCCTGTTCAACGACATGGATTCTATCATCAGGTCTGTCGAGGCAGGTCTCGGTGTTGCTATCGTATCTGAGAAAGTCGCTTCTTCAATAGGCGGCAATGTACGTATAGTGGAGATCGAGGATTACAGCGAAGAGCGTTCATTCTATATGATAAATCTTCGCAGCATCTCGCTGTCCCCTTCTGCAGAAGCTTTCTCAGACTACGTGAAGAACAGGACATCAGATATATAGCGCAGCTGCATCACAATTTATCAGGCATTTCAAAACGGAGGCATCACAGCCTCCGTTTCTGTTAGTATCAGTCATGGATCTCGATGTAGAATCTGCTCTTCTTAGGCTTGAAGTATCCGATAACCTCTGTCTGGCACCCCTTCTCTCCGAGCTGCTCTATAAGTCTCGAAAGTTCTTTTTCTCTGGCTGCTATCAGCAGTCCGCCTGATGACTGCGGATCGTACAGGCAGTCTATCCTTGCTCTCGTCGGGGCATCCGTAAGCGGATCCTTTGACAGGAATTCCATCACATCTGACTGAGTATAGTCTCTGTTCCTGTATGCGCCTGCAGGTATTATCCCCATCTCTGCCATCTCGATGGCTTTCGGGAAGATCGGGACCTTGTGGCTGTACAGCTCAAGAGTGACATTGCCGGCTTTTGCCATTTCGGCAGCATGACCTATCAGGCCGAAGCCTGTTATGTCCGTGCATCCATCGACCTTCACACCCTTCATAGCCTCCCATGCATACTTGTTGAGGAATGCCATGGTCTGTTCTGCTTCTCTGTTCTCCTCATCGGTCAGAAGATCGACCTTGGCAGCTGTGGTAAGTATGCCGGTACCGATCTTCTTGGTTATGACCAGAAAATCTCCCTCGGCAGCACTGTTGGACAGTATATCATCAGGGTGAGCAAAGCCCGTGACAGAAAGTCCGTACTTCGGTTCTTTGTCGTCAATGCTGTGACCGCCTACGATAGTAGCTCCGCACTCTGTGACTTTGTCGTTGCCTCCCTCGAGGATGGCCTTGACTGCATCAAGCGGAAGCTTTCCGTTAGGAAAAGTCAGCAGGTTCATCGCCAGCTTCGGCTCGCCGCCCATTGCATACACATCGCTGAGCGAATTGGCCGCCGCTATCTGCCCGAACATATACGGATCATCAACTATAGGCGGGAAGAAGTCCACTGTATTGATGAGGGCTACATCGTCCGACACCTTATACACACATGCATCATCGCTGCTCTCAAAGCCTACCAGGATCCTCGGATCGCTTATCTTAGGCAGCCCGGAGAGAATATTTGACAGGACTCCCGGTCCTATTTTGGCGCCTCATCCGCCTGCCGTTGTCATTTCAGTCAGCCTTACAGATCCGTTCTGTGAAGCATCCGGCGCTGACTTCTTAGGAGGCTCGATATGACATGCAAGCTTCTCCTTAGCGCTTTTCAGTTTTTCTTCATCTATTTTATTGCTCATATTTTTATTCATTTTGTATCATTTGATAAATTTACATGGATGATTTTAACACAACAGAAGCGTATTGCCTATAATCAAGGGTTCCGATTTTAGAACAAAAAACCGAATGAAAAGAAGTTGTGACTGTCTGCCTGTGTCAGTATAATGTTCGTGGCTGATTTTTATCAAAAGAAAAGAGGAACAATAATGGCTAAGCAAAGAAAGATCATCGGCATCCAGGAAAGAGTGCCTCTCAGCAAAGGTATCCCGCTTTCCATCCAGCACACATTCGCTATGTTCAGCGCGTCTGTACTGGTACCGTACATTCTCGGGATAAATCCTTCGATCGCACTTCTCATGAATGGTATCGGAACATTCATCTTCATCATATGCACAAAAGGCGGAGCTCCTGCATATCTCGGATCATCATTCGCATTCATTTCGCCGGCTCTCCTGGTCATCGGAACCGAAGGCCTCGGCTACAGATATGCTCTCGGCGGCTTCGTTGTGACAGGTCTGCTCATGTGCGCAATAGCCATACTAATAAAATTCGTCGGCACGAAGTGGATCGATGCGATACTGCCTCCTGCGGCAATGGGTCCTGTAGTAGCACTTATCGGACTTGAGCTTGCAGGAAACGCTGCTCAGAACGGCGGCATCCTCAATGCTGACGGTTCAATGGTAGAGAATCTTGACCCGAGAGTACTCGCAGTATTTCTGATCACACTCATCCTCGCAGTATTCGGAGGAGTTCTCTACAGAGGTTTTGCGAGCGCTATAGCTATCCTGATCGCCATCATAGTTGGTTATGTCGCAGCACTTCTGCTCGGGCTTGTAGACTTCTCGCCTGTCGGACAGGCTGCTGTATTCGAACTCCCTGCTTTCCAGACTCCGCAGTGGAACATCCAGGCTATACTGATCATAATACCTGCGACACTTGTAGTTGTATCCGAGCATATCGGACACCAGGTCGTTACCTCAGAGGTCGTAGGAAAGGATCTCCTCAAGGATCCTGGCCTTCACAGATCCATGTTCGCTGACGGTTTATCGACAGCTCTTTCCGGATTCTGCGGTTCATGCCCGACAACAACATACGGCGAGAACATCGGTGTCATGGCTATCACCAAGGTATACAGTGTATGGGTCATCGGCGGAGCCGCTGCTTTCTCGATCGTACTTTCATTCATCGGCAAGGCTTCAGCTCTGATCCAGACTATCCCGGGGCCTGTAATGGGCGGCGTCAGCTTCCTGCTCTACGGAATGATCGGAGCTTCCGGTATCCGCCTCATGGTAGATGCCCACATCGATTACTCCAAGCCTCGCAACCTCGCGATGACTTCTGTAGTATTCGTCGTCGGACTCTCCGGCATAGCAATCAGGCTCGGAAGCGCTCAGCTCTCAGGAATGAGCCTTGCAGCAGTAACAGGTATGCTCCTCGGGCTCTGCATGTATCTGCTCGACAAATTCCACCTGACCAACGAGTACGAAGACGAAGAGGATGCAGAGTAAGAAGCATCAGATCTGTAAATAAGCCGATTGACAAACCACTGACCTCAGATATATGATATCTGCAGGCAGAAGAAACCAATATGGAATATAGTGAGCGGAGAGATTTTTCTCAGAACGCTCACTTTTTTTAGGATCATTTTCTGTATAATCTTAGCGGAATCTTTTATTACAGATTAACAACACAAGGAGAGAACACTATGTCAAAAGAGAGAATATTGGTCATGAATCTCGGTTCAACTTCCAGCAAGATCGCTGTGTATGATGATGACAGGGAAGTATTCAACGATACTATCCGTCACTCCACTGAAGAGCTTGCACCATTCGGCGATGTCACTGAGCAGTATCAATTCAGATATGACAAGATCAAAGAGTCAATGGAGAAGAATGGCGTCAGCATCGATTCACTGACAGCCGCAGTTTCAAGAGGCGGAAACATCCTTCCATGTCCTCACGGAGCTATCAACATCGATCAGGCTATGATCGATTTCCTCACAAGACCTGAGGATCTGGCCAAGCATCCATCTCTTATCGGCAGCATGATCGCTTTTGACCTGAACAAAGAATACGGCATTCCTGTATGCATATATGATGCTATCGGAACAGATGAGAAGATGCCTGTCGCAAGAGTCAGCGGAGTTCCGGAGCTGCCTCACTTCACAGTAGGTCATACACTCAACACAAGAGCTATGGCTATCAGATGTGCTGAGGAGAAGCTCGGAAAGAAGTTCGATGAGTGCACATTCATCGTAGCTCACCTCGGCGGCGGAAGCTCGATCAGACTTTACAAGGACGGCGTCAATATCGATTCTGTCAACGATGACGAAGGCAACTTCACACCTGAGAGAGGCGGCGGTGTCAGCGCAAAGCGTCTTGTGGACCTCTGCTACAGCGGCAAGTATACATATAAGGAAGCCATGAAGCTCTTCCACGGCAAGGGCGGACTCATTGCGCATCTCGGAACAGCTGATGCACGCGATGTAGAGAAGATGATCGCAGACGGTGATGAATATGCTAAGATCGTATACGAAGCAATGTGCCTTACCGTTGCCAAGGACATCTCCAAGCTGGCAGCTACAGTATGCGGCAAGGTCGACCGCATCATCCTCACCGGAGGCATCGCATACTCAAAATATGTTTCAGACTACATCACAGAGCATGTGTCATTCATCTGCCCTGTTGAGGTCATGGCAGGCGAGTATGAGATGGAAGCTCTCGCTGCAGGAGCTCTCAGAGTTCTCAGAGGAGAGGAAGTCCTTCAGGACTTCGGCGAGATCGCACGTACAGCTGAGGACCGCATAAGCATCGTACCGGGAGTAAAACCAGGCACAGTGCCTCAGAGATAATTCCCCGGCAGCCGGACATATCGCACATGAAAACAGGGACTTCGGAAATCCGAAGTCCCTTTTGCGTTGTTCTGCTGATCCCGGCATCCGGTGATCTTCCGGCGGATCGTTATCGTTACTTTCTGGTGCCGAATTTCTCTCCGAGTTTTAGCCAGGAATCGCGTGATCTCTGGATAGTCTCATTGGCTCCGCAGAAGGATGCTCTTACCCAGCCCGGGCCGTGGAATGCGCTTCCCGGTGTAATGAGTATGCGCTCTTCCTTGGCAGCATTCACGAATTCCATCTCGTTTTCAACAGGGGATTTTATCCACATGTAGAATGCGCCCTGCGGATATATGCAGTCAAGGCCTGCCTCTTCATGGACGATCTTATAGAGATCTCTGGCATTTCTCTTGTAATAGTCAAGATCAGATCTGCACTTGAGACATCTCTCAACGATCAGCTCCTGGATAGTCGGAGCGTTGGTGCCGCCGAGCACTCTGCAGGCAACTACCAGTGCAGATGCAAGCTCTTCATGACCTTCAGCACACTTCGGAACAGCTACATATCCGATTCTATCTCCCGGCATCGAGAGTGATTTTGACCATGAATAAGCGATCAGAGAATCAGCATAATAGTCTCCAGGGAATGGTACATCCTGGTCTGTATATACGAGCTCTCTGTAAGGCTCATCACAGATCAGATAGATGGTGTGGCCGAATTTCTTCTCTGCTTCTCTGAGAACATCTGCCACCGCATCGAGTGCTTCTCTTGAATAGATCTTGCCCGTAGGGTTGTTAGGGTTGTTGAGCATTACTGCCTTGACTTCAGGTACAAGGATCTCTCTGAGAGCCTCTGCATCAGGATCGAAGTCCAGTTTTTCATTAGCCGGAACTACAAGTGTTTCTGCGCCCCAGTTGCGTGCCCAGTTGCCGTATTCAACGAAATACGGAGCGAATACGACAAGCTTGTCGCCAGGATCGAAGATGCACTTGTTTATCATATTAATGGAGTAAGCTGCTCCGCATGACATTATGATATGATCTACATCGAAAAAGTCCCCGCCTGCCCTTTCATTGAGGTCATCAGCAACAGCTTTTCTTGTTGACTCAAATCCGGCATTGGAAGGATAGCTGTGAACATAATGCGGATCAAGTTTGTGGTTGATCTCATCGATAGCATCGAATACTTCCTGAGGAGGATTGAGTCCCGGATTTCCTATACTGAAATCATAGACATTCTCTGCTCCGTAGATCTTGGCCATTTTCTTACCTTCTTCAAACATCGCTCTTATCTGCGAGCTTCCTTCGAGGAAAGGTTTCATTGCATTAGAAATCATAATTACACTACCTCCGTATGATCCTTACGATCTTTATATTGTATTAATTGTAACACAATCCTTCCTCTTTGTAATAGAAAATATCCATGGGCCATATTTTGCCCGGCTTATCACGGATGCATAAGTATTCTCTTGGTTTTCCTTCCGGCATCTGCTTGCATTATTCCCTGATTTATTCGATAATTAGATGATTGGGTTTATCAACTAATCTTTTTGCTTTAACACTATTTTATGACCGGAGGAAACAATATGGCTACTTATGATTGGAGCAAATTTGGTCTTCACATCCCTGAAATCCTGCTCCCTGCAGAGGGTACAGATTATTACAAGTGGGCAGTCGTTGCATGCGACCAGTTCACTTCAGAGCCTGAATACTGGGAAAAGGTCGAGGAGATCGTAGGAGATGCTCCTTCCACACTCAGACTCATGCTTCCTGAACTGTATCTCGACGGACCGGATGAAGCTGACAGGATCAAAGCTGTACGTGCAGCAATGGACAAATACCTTTCTGACGGAACACTCCGCAAGATGGAACCTGGATGCATGCTCATCAAGAGAACTGCTGAGGGACGTACACGTATGGGTCTCGTTATCGCTACAGACCTCGAAGCATATGACTTCAACAAGGGTTCACAGTCACTCACAAGAGCTACAGAAGGAACAGTTGTAGAACGTATCCCTCCTCGTCTGAGGATCAGAGGCGACGCCCCTATCGAGATGCCTCACATTCTCATTCTGATCGACGATCCTGACAAGACAGTCATCGAGCCTCTTGCAGATCAGCCGAAGGAAGTTATCTATGACACCGACCTCATGATGGACGGCGGACACATCACAGGATGCTTCATCAAGGAAGAGAATCTTGCAGGCGCAAAGGAAGCTCTTTCAGCTCTCTACGACAAGGCTGAAGCAAAGTACGGTGCAGGACACGTTATCTTCCAGGCTATGGGCGATGGAAACCACTCACTGGCCACAGCAAAGACTGCATGGGAGAACATCAAGAAGACTCTTTCTCCTGAAGAGATCGAAGGACATCCTGCAAGATATGCACTCTGCGAGATCGAGAACATCCACGATGAAGGTATCGTATTCGAGCCTATCCACAGAGTTATCTTCGCTAAGGAAGGACAGACCGGTATGGAGCTCGTAGAGAAGACTGTTGCACTTCTTAATGAGGCTAACGGCAAGGCATACCTCGCTGACGCTGATGCAGCAGTACCTGAAGGCGCATTCCAGATCCCTTACTTCACAGGCGCAGGCGAAGGCAAGATCATCGTAGAGGAGCCTTCCAACAAGCTCGAGGTAGGTTGTCTCCAGCATGTTCTTGACATCATGGTCAAGGAGAACAAGGAATGCGACATCGACTACATCCATGGAACAGATGCAGTCAAGAAGCTTTCTGCAAGAGACGGCAATGCCGGATTCATGCTTCCTGCAATGGATAAGTTCATGCTCTTCCCTGCAGTAGCTGCAGACGGAGCTCTTCCTCGCAAGACATTCTCCATGGGCGAAGCTAACGAGAAGAGATATTACATCGAAGCAAGATACATTGCAAAATAGAAAGCTTCAGACTTACTGAAACCCGGCATCCCGGGCAATAAGCACAAGTAACAAAAACACCTTTTGTCTCCGGGCAAAAGGTGTTTCTGTATTGTATCTGTAATTGTATAACTGCTTTCAGGAAACATCCGGGCAGAATGATCAATGGTCTATACCAGCTCGCCTGCGTCTGCACGCTCCTGCTCTTCCGGTGTCATATGAGTGACTGTTACTCCCATGAGAGCAAGCACAAAGCACATTACCGGCATCAGATAGTTGAATACCGCCCAAGGTGCATAGACAGCGGTGCCTACGCCGAGAGTCGTAGTGATGAACACACCGCATGTATTCCAAGGCACGAGGCATGAAGTAACTGTACCGGCCGACTCAAGTGCATTGGACAGGCTCTTCGGATGCAGGCCTTTCTTTCTGTAAGTATCTGCATACATCCTTCCAGGAAGCAGGATGGACACATACTGCTCCGGAATAACAATATTAGACAGTATGCAGGTTATCTCTGTAGCTCCGATAAGGCCGGCATCGCCGCGTACTCTCTTTATTATGGAATTGATTATGACTTCAAGCTGTCCCGTACCCTCCATGATGCCTCCGAACATCATAGCGATCATAGTCATGAGTATGGACGAGGACATATTGAGAAGTCCGCCGGTAGAGAGCAGATCGTTGAGAGACTCGATCTCTGATTCGCAGACAAAACCATTCATCGATACATCGAGGATGTTTCCGAATGTAACTCCGTCCTGAATGAAAGGTGCCATCAGTGTTGCTGCAAGGAAGCCGAGCGTGATCCCAGGTATAGCCGGAACCTTGCATGCGATCGACAGTATGACGACCAGCGGAGGGATCAGCAGAGCAATGTTGATATTGAATGTGCTGCGAAGGCCTTCCATGAGTATGACCGCCTGCGAGGTATCAGCCTGATTCGCCGATACATGCATGAAGCCGTACACTAAGAAAAATGCAAGCGCCAGCAGGTATGCCGCGATCGTGGATTTGAGCATGTATTTTACATGAGTGAAGACATCAGTTCCTGCCATGGCCGGTGCCAGATTCGTAGTATCAGACAGCGGGGACATCTTGTCGCCAAAATACGCACCCGAAATAACAGCTCCCGCTGTCGGTCCGATAGGCATACCGAGACCTGCGCCTATTCCTATAAGCGCAAGGCCCATAGTGCCCATGGTTCCCCAGGATGTTCCTGTAGCGAGTGATGTGATCGAACATATCAGCATGGCTGCAGCCAGGAAGAACTTAGGCGACAGCAGCTTCAGTCCGTAATATATCATCGTCGGGATCGTCCCGGATATAAGCCAGGCACCGATCATCATGCCTACGATGCACAGTATCAGGATAGACTGCATCGCCTTGCCGATCCCTTCGATCATGAACTTCTCGATCTCTCTCCAGCTGTACCCGAGTGCCATCGCCATAACTGCGGAAATGATGACTCCGATAAACATAGGAATGTGAGGATCGACATGGAATATGATGATCCCGACAGACATTACAGCTATGAGGCCGAGCAGAGATATGAGCGCCTGCCAGACCGTCGGTGTTTTATGTTCTCTTTCTGCTGTAAAAATATTACCCATTAATTATTCTCCCGTTATTTGCAATTATTTCTATCATCCAATGCAGAGCAGACTGCTTCGCACTGCATATCATTGCGCCATTATTCGATTATTATACGCTTTAATGCATAAAAAGTCACCCAATTAGCCAATTTACACCCAAAAAATAAACCCCGCAGGGTGCGGGGTATGCATATGCAATGTATACTGGCTTCGTGTCACCTCAGCTGATGTTCAGCTTATTCTCCATCAGATATCTGCATATGAAGAAATATACAGCTCCCAGAGCAGCAGAAACGAGGATGGCGACCACCATTATCAGGTTAAAGCTGGCAAGATCATCAAGTCTGTACCAGAGTCTCGAGATCGGAGCGAAGAGTATCCTTCCTGCGCATGTCTCAAAAGTAAGCACTCCGATATATGCTCCTATCGACGCCAGAACAGTATGCTTCTGGACCTGATGTCCGATCGTTATAGCTGCGTATATACCCAGAATGCTCTTGGTGATACTGAAAGCCAGGGCTATTATGGACAGTAACACGGTCAGCCATCCGGATAACTTCAGCTCTGCAAGAGCTCTGAACAGCTCCGGAAGAGATATCTTCAGAAGTTCTCCGCTGAACAGAGCGATGACCAGTCCTGTCAGCAGCATAGCTACTCCGGACAGAAGGATCCAGACAAGGGCAGAGATGCTTTTGCTGGCGATATGCTCAGCAGCTGATACCGGCAGCACCTGATAGAAGTATGCCTGATCTCCCAGAAGGCTGTTCTTATATCTCTGGATGATCATGACTACTGCCATTACAACAACAGCTGTAGCCACTGCCGAATACATCATGCCTGTAACGATGACCATAAAGTCGGATGTGGACGAAAGCGGTCCGACAGCAAGTCCCAGAAGGACCGCTGTTGCAGTCCAGCCGATATACAGCGGCATGAGGCTGCGTCCCAGTGCAGGGATCTCATATTTTAACAGTTTACCTAGCATCTGAATACCTCCCTGAAGAGCTGATCTACGCTCTCTCCTGTTTCTTCTCTTATAGTCTCAGCCGGTTTGTGCAGTACTACTCTTCCCTCTTTGATGAACACGACATCATCCAGTACCGACTCTACATCTGAGATAAGATGCGTCGCGATTATGACAAGTGCGTCTTCGTTATAGTTTGAGATTATCGTCCTGAGTATATAATCTCTCGTTGCCGGATCCACACCGCCAATCGGTTCATCGAGCAGATATACGTCAGCCTCTCTGGCCATTACCAGGCAGAGCTGAAGCTTCTCCTTTGTGCCCTTCGACATCTTCTTCATCTGCTGTGATGTGCTGATGCCAAGGTCGGCTATCATAGCTTCCGCCTTCTCTCTGTTGAAGTCTTCGAAGAAGTCCTGATACAGTTCAAGCAGCTGATCTGTTGTCATGTATTCCGGGAGGGCGTTCCTGTCCGGAAGGAAGGCAACCGCTTTTTTTGTCCCGATCCCCGGCGTCATATTATTGATGAGCACTGTACCTGCAGTCGGTTTCAGAAGTCCGTTGAGGATCTTGATAAGTGTCGTCTTGCCGCTTCCGTTAGGACCGAGAAGACCCACTATCTGCCCTTTCTCAAGGCTCAGGTCTACAGAGTCAAGGGCAGTGAGTCCCGTGAACTCTTTCGTCAGACCGTTGATTTCTATTCTTGCCATTTCACACTCTCCTATCGTAATTCTTCAAGCCAGCTCCTGATCGCTTCAGCTATCTCTTCGCCAGTCATACCTATCTTGGTAAGCTTTTCTGACAGCTCTGCAAAATACTTCTTCGCCAGCTCCTCATGCAGTTCTTTAAGCACCGATTCGTCCTCTGTAACGAACCGCCCGCTGGTCCGTTCAGAAAAAACAAGTTTTTTCCTTTCGAGTTCAGCCATTGCTTTCTGCATGGTGTTTGGATTGACCCCCGCTTCCATAGACAGATCTCTGACAGACGGGAGTTTTTCCCCAGGCTTGTAAGCCCCGCTGGCGATGCGCATCGTCATTTCATCTATGATCTGCAGATAGATCGGTATCCCGTTTCTGAATTTCCAATCCATGTCCATTCCTTTCGTGTATCGGAGTGATATGCTCCGGTTTGTATTATTGTATTACCTACTTAGTACAATAATACAGAATTGATCTTCTGTCAAGCTCTTTCATGATTTAGGGGTTATGTAAGATATGCCGGAGATAGCCAATATATAACCCGGATATGTGTTATAATAGATTCCAGTAATATGCAGTATCCGGGGGAAACACGATGGAAGATAAGAAAGCAGACCGCAGGACCGCCAGAACCCAGAAAGCAATCAAAAGCGCTTTCCTCTCTCTCCTTGCTGAGAACGAGCTGAGCAAGATCACTGTCAGAGAGATAGCTGACAGTGCCGATGTCAATCGCGCGACATTCTACAAGCATTACCTTGATGTCTATGATCTGTATGACAAGGTCGAACAGGAGATCCTGATCGACTGGAGCACTTTGATACTGGATCTCGTAGAGCTCGAGTCTTCGGATTTCTTCAGGGGACTTGTATCTTATATATCTGATAACAGAGACGTCTTCAGGATGGTCTTCTCCCCTAACTCCCCTGTTGAGCTTCGCGTAAAGCTGTACAGAGCTCTTGAGGGACTGTTCAAGCAGATGACTTCGGAAGAGATCGATACGGATCTCAGGGATGACAGACTGACATTTATGACCTGTTACCGGGCTCAGGGCTGCCTTTCCGTACTCAGCAAATGGGTCGCTGAGGGTTTCCGGCAGCCGGAAAAGCTTATCATTCAGATCATCACCGAGCTTGATTCCAACACTGCGAGCATAATCTGATCTCAGGAGATAATTCAAATGAAAAAGCTATCCCTTTCCGCGGGATAGCTTTTTTGATTATATCACTGATGCTGATGCATGCCAGCCGGGTCCATGCTGTCTATACGTTATCGACTTCACGGATATCTGAGAAGCGCTTGCCCCAGACTGTAGTGATAGGCATCACTGTAGCAAAGGCATCCGGATCGATCTCAGCTACGAATTTCTTGATCTTGATACTCTCATTAGGAGTGCAGATGACAGTAAGGGTCCTGCGCTCGTTTCCGGTGTACTCTCCTCTTGAGACATGAGATGTAACAGCCCTGTCCACAGTCTTGAGTATGTATTCCGTGATCTCTTCCGGCTTTGAAGAGATGATATCAAACTGCACATATCTGCCGCCGACACCAATCATTACCATGGATATCACCTTGGCAGCAACAACGGCATTGATCACTGCATAAAAGGCTACATTCGTGTTGAAGACAAATGCCGAGATCAGGATGATAGTCACATCCATAGCCATCTGGATATCTCCGACCTTGACATAGTTGAGGAGCTTGAACTTGATGACTCTGGCAAGAGAATCAGTGCCTCCTGATGAGAATCCGCCGATATAGCCTATGCCTGTTGCAAGTCCGTAGCATACCCCTATGAGAAGTGAAGCAAGAAGCGGGTCGGGAGTATCGAGCAGCTCGAAATCCATCTTCTCGAAGATAAACAGCATTACCGGATAAGCAAATGCCAGCGCTACGATCCTGCCTACTTCCGCCTTTCCCATCGTGAAGAAAACCAGAATGAGTATAAGCATTGAAAGAGTATAGTATACGACTGAATAGCTTATCGACGGCATAAAATGAGTTATCAGTCTGCATATACCAGGCATTCCGCCTGAGGTCATCCCGCACGGGATCATGACGAATATCTGGACTGATGAACCGAAGAATGCAGAAAGCAGCACGATCAGAATGCTCCTGAGCAGTTTTCCCGGTTTGCTCTTTCCTATTGTTCGGATAGTCTTCTTCTCTCCGGCCGCATCTGTGCGCTGCTGCTCTGCATCTGCCAGAGCAGCCTCAGCCGGCACGGCTTCCTGCGAGCTATCTTTCTTAGACATCTGTAGGAGTTTCCTTTCAGTGGTTTTTATCAGAGCATGGCCTTTTCAGCACTGCTTCTTCGTGATAATAATAACGTGATAATAATAATACCCGTGCAAAATGAAAGTCAATCGCATTTACGTTGAAAAATGCATATCGCTCATGGTAAAATTTTTTGCGGATAAAAAAGTATCGGATATTACAAAAGGGGTAAGGTAAGCAAAATGGAATATTATGAGCACATAGTTAAAAACAGAAATTCATGCAGACAGTTTACAGACACAAAAGTCAGTGACGATGTTCTCAATGAACTTCTGACATATTATGAAGATGAAGAATCTGTTCTTATCGACGGCATCGCCACAGAGCTCAGATTCTATGTCGGCACCGTATGGGACGAGCTGAAGAAGTGCGTAGGCTATAACGGGAAGTGCATCAAAGCACCTGCATACATGGTCATTTTCTCTGAAGTCACCGATCATTATCGCGAGAATGCAGGATACATCGCTCAGGGTCTCACCCTCAAGATGACAGAGCTCGGTCTTGCAGCATGCTGGCTGACGATCAATGACGCATATGGTGTCAAAGCTGCACTCGGAGAAGAAACTGACATGGTAGCAGCATGCGTAGTCGCATTCGGCTATCGCGACCCTTCCGATACAGCTAAGAAGGCAGACAAGAAGTCCCTCGACGAGATGACAGATGGCTTCAGATACGGAGAGGATATCGACACTGATCTCTTCTATCGTGATCTTGAAGACGGACTGAGAGCTATCGCTCACGCACAGTCTTTTGCCAACAAGCAGCCTTACAGGATCATCGTTGATCACGATCAGATCTCTCTGATAGGTCTTCCTGACGATGAGACCAACGAAAACGACAGACGCCTCAACTACGGTATAGTAATGTTCAACTTCTATGCTGTTATGGACGCAGTAAGATCGAATCCTCCAAAGTGGAGCTTCGATCCGGTTACAGATCGTGACCTCGGTCTTCCGGCTGATGTTACATACGTAGCAAAATGCAAACTCTGATCACATGATCAGCAAAGGCCTGCGCAGTCTGATGCGCAGGCCTTTTTGTTTTCAAGTATTACGGAACAAGCTTCTCTGACATATCGTAGGATGCAGGGTCTCTGGTGATCTCATCATATATGAGCTTCGCAAGCTGCTCATGCCCCCTGGCTGTCAGGTGTTCGCAGTCGTCAGAAACTTCTGCATCTTCGCTCGCATTGACGAACTTCAGATGATGAGCTGCAGCGATCCGGGCATACAGCGGTGCTATATCCCGGGACTTCTGAGCAGATCCGCTGTCCAGCTGATCCACGAAAGGCGACATGCTGAAATCCTCCGGTATAGCCACCGGTGCAGTGATAATGATCTCAGGAATATATCCCTGAAGCCCCGGAGATGCTTTTTCGGCGAGCTCTGTCAGCTTCGCCATGCCTTCTGCGATATCTTCAGCCCTAACTCCGAGCTCTGTATTGCAGTCATTGGTCCCCAGCATGATAACAAGGATGTCTACAGGCTTGTGAGTTCCAAGGCAGGGAATTATGCTGGCAAGTCCGTTCTTCCACGGTGCGTCCTTTCTGTCAAATGCAGTCGTCCTGCCGTTGAGTCCTTCGGCAATGACTTCATATCTGTCTCCCAGCATCCCGGCCAGTATAGTCGTCCAGCGCTTCTCATAAGGATATCTTCCCAGAGTCTGAGGGTCATATCCGTATGTATTGGAGTCACCGTAGCAGAGCACTGTGATCCTCTCGTGCCCGCGGTCTTTGTCGAGGGCCTTGGTAAGATCTGCCTCAAGCTGCTCTCTGCTGTCGAAGCGGATCCCCTTGATGCCGAATTTTCTGGCAGCCGCAATATTGTTTCCGTGGTCATCGATGAACAGGCATTCCTCCGGAATCAGGTCATATTTTCTGATCAGCTCAGCATATATCCCGGATGATGGCTTGATGATGTTGACATCACATGAGAACACTCCTCCGTCCATGTGGCTGAGAAAATCAAGGGCCTCAGGGTTGGATCCCATAACATGCTCAGAGAAATTGGACAGATACAGCACTCTGTAGCCCTTTTCCTTAAGGCTGTCGATCAGAGGTATAGCCCAGTCCCTCCTCTTCACGCATTCGCCTACGCGGTCGAAAGCTTCTCTTATCTCCTTCTTATACTCCGGAGCCTCGCTGTAGAAGAGCTCAAGGATCTCATCATCCGAAAGCAGAGCGATGTCGAGCTCGCTCCAGTACCCCTTGCCCCACATAGCTGCGGTGACTGTTCTGGCAGTCTCTGCATCGAATAATGACTTCATATATTCCTGCCACTCGAAGTCGATAAGCACTCTTCCTATATCGAAAATTATATTTCTGATCATATGTATCATCTCCGTATGAGCTGCTTCATCATCCTGCTTCTGCGCTCTGATGTACAGAGCTTGGGGGTCACAGTTCGATCAGCACCTCTGTCTCTCCTGAATGCGGCCTTCTCATCACGCCAGGAAAAGCTTTTCCGTCAGCTGTGAAAACAGTATTCTCTCCGGCTCTGAAACGCCCCTCTCTCCCGCGGATGCTGACGTGAAGGACTGCATCGCCAAGGTCGGCAGTATAATCCAGTCTGTCTGATCCCGGTCTCAGAAGCGGATCAAAGGCTATTTCGTCTTTTCTTACATCTATTCCGAAATGCTCATATATCCCGAGAGTCAGCCACGATGCTGTTCCCGAGAGCATAGGTCCGATATTCTCGCCCGTCTCGCTGTTGTTGTACTGTGTACAGAATCTCGGGTTGCCTTTGTATACGAAAGGATCTTCCATTGTCCTGTACGGCAGAGTCTTGTCCAGCATGAAGAATGCAAGCTCTCTCAGTTCATCTGCCAGACCCGAATCGGTCACTTTCTTGGCGGCCTTCATCGATGCGACGGCTGCCATCATAGCAGCATGCTTGAAGACTCCGCAGTTCTCCCTGTCACCCGGGAAGTAGAGTGCTGTCCCTGTATTGACTCCAAGTCTCTCGTATGCTATCAGCGTGCAGAGCTTCAGCCCCGCATCGGTCCTCAGGTATCTGTTGACCTGCCTGAGCATTATCTCTATCTGCTCTTCTGTCGCTGAGTCAGAGAGTACAGCCCAGCTGTATGAATTGAGAAAATAGCTTCCCGGAACATCAGGATCCGCAGAAAGTCCGTCTCCTCCGGCTCCGATATATGTATAAGGTCTGCCGTCATTCATGAGACATCTTGCATAGAAATCTCCCTTCCATGCATTTTTTCTGCAGCTTTCAAGCACGCGCTCCGATATGCCGAGAGCGAACTCCTTCATATTCTCATCGCCTGTCATCTCAGCAAGTCCTGCAGTCTCCTGTGCGGCTATCCTGAGAAGGAATGCATTCATTACGCTCTCGCTGAGATCATTCTCAAGCGGAGAACCGTACTCCTGCCCTTTTATCTCGAGCTGTTTTCTGTATGCCTCTTCCTTGGCCGGACCATTAAGCACTCCGTGATCGAGTCTCAGAGTATCGTTCCAGTCTGCTGTATCGAGCAGCGGAAGTCCGTGGCTGCCTACCGAGATGCATCCGCTGTATGTCAGTATCGCGCGGATGGTCTCCCACAGCGTCCTTTTCTCATCTGTTCCCTCGATACTGAACTCCTTATTGAGGAAGTCTGTATCTCCTGTAAGATGTACATATCTGTACACGGCCTGTATAAGCCACAGCTGATCATCAGAGCACATGCCAGGCTCTTTGCCTCTGAACGTGAAGTTGTGGTTGGCATAGCCCATCTTCCACACATGGCGCACCCAGCTACCGATCAGTTCGCGTACCAGATCGTTCTGTCCGGCAGCGCTCATGTAGTACATGGATGCATAGATATCCTGGATCTCGCGGAAGCCTGTCTCACGATATGCCTTCTGTGTCCAGGCAAAGGCTCTTGATACATATGTCTGATACAGCACCTGGAAAGGCAGGTCGCTGTGTATATATGAGTCGAAGAGTTCATCTCCTGTTTCAGGTATCAGATATCTGCAGTATCTGCTCCAGCCTTCTTCCATCTGATCCATCACCCTGCTCAGTGCCTCAGGATCTCTGAATCTCCTGTAGAGTTCCATGATCCTCGAATCGGCTTCCAGCTCTGCAGCTTCTGCTTCTGCCGGGTCGACCCTGTACGCTTCACCTGTGTAGGCAAGCTCAGCTGCCCTTACCGGACCGCCGGCATAACTGAGTCCTGCGAAGACATCACATACTGTGCAGCCTCCGGCAGGGATCCTGAGGTCCTTTCCCATCGCGAAGAAAGATGCTGTCTTGCGGCTCAGTGTCGATGAAAGTCTGAGCCCGTGCTCAGGATGCGCAAGGCTCCCTGATCCGATGAATTCAGACAGGCTCTGGCAGAACTCATCCATAGTCTCTCCCTCTGAGAGGATCATGGCAAAGCGTCTCCTGAGTCTGTCATCCGCAGGCTTGGAGCTCAGCATAGTCGCAACAGGGCGGTCACCGTCCATGAGGAGGGCGCCCTCAGCGACCAGATTGACATACATGACATCTGAAGAGAACTTATCCGGACCCATCATGCCGAAGACGCCGGTCGCGCATATCCTTATATCTCTGTCTCTGCCTGCAAGATCGCGTATGGTTATCCTCTGCACCTCGCATGCTTCCGGAAGGCCTTCCTCCTGCGGCAGGATGAATATGGTGCGTACTATTTCAAGCCCGTCTTCAGTGCGGTATGTGATCACTGTCCGGTTCTGGGAATGCACGCACATGCCGCTCTCTACATTGCTGCTTATATCTGCGGACCAGAATATCTGGCGTCCGTTCTCATACAGATAAAACTGTCTGTTGGCAGGCTCGCCGTTCTCTTCGGGATGCAGTGTGTATCTTGTCGCCAGGACCTGATCTCCGCCGGCTGCTCTGAAGGACCCTCTTCCGAAGGCATCTACAGAACTCTTAGGAGTAGTCACAAGCGGGAATTCAGATCTGCTCCTGTCTCCGAGAAGGAGGTTGACAGGATAGTGCAGGCCGACAGTCTGTGATCTGAGATCAATGACATGCTCGCCCCTGCTGTTCAGATATCCCGGGCTGTCTTTAAGACGCTTCACGGCTCTCATGACAGCTTCTGCAGCATCTTCGCTCATTTCTGACTCAGAACCGTCAGCCGAGACAGCTCTGCAGCCGTCAGGCTTCCATTCTATCAGGATGTCTCCTTCTTCTCTGTCGAGCCATCTGAGGAAAGCCGGGTCATTGAGAAGCTCGCTGCATACAGGCATATGAAAAGGGAGCCCGGATATCCCGAGCACCCTCGTCATAGCTGCGTTGGTAAAAAGTGCGTCTGTGCAGCTGTCTGAGGCAGCTGCGAACTTTTCTTTTATCATATCCTCAGGCATGATCGCCCGGGTTCTTGCAGTCTCAATTGTCATAGGCAGTTTCTCACCTGTTGTGTATCAGAATTCAACGATATATCCATTCATCGGCTTCATGCCTGCGGCATTAGCCTCATCTGTATCTATATGCATAAGTGCGAGATCTTCCTGATCAGCCTGTACTCTGATCTCTGTATCTCCGAATATAAGGGAGCGGTCTTCGGTATCCAGTCTGACAGCTACTGTGTCGCCTGTATTGAGGCCCCACTCTTTCTGCTGCTTAAGTCCTATATGCACATGTCTCTTGGCTATGATCACGCCCTTCTCGAGTACGAGTTCGCCTGCAGGACCTATGAGCCTGATTCCCGGTGTGCCTTCAAGGTCTCCTGAGAGTCTTACAGGAGCATCAACTCCAAGTGCTCTTGCATCTGTCTTGGACAGCTCTACCTGAGACTGCTTTCTGCACGGACCCAGTATCCTTACCTTAGGGAATGTGCTTCTAGGGCCTTCGATCGCGATCTGCTCTACGCTTGCGAAGCCGCCGCCTCCGGCCAGCTCTTTGTGGACCTGCAGCTCATAACCTTTTCCGAACAGCACGTCCTGATCTTCTCTGCTCAGATGCACGTGTCTTGCTGAAACATCTACGAATACTTCCTTCTTCTCCATAGTATCTACTCCTTAACTTTATTCTGAATCCGTCCCGAGCAGACCTATCTCTGCTGCAAACGGCTTCATGCCTTCGATGCATATCTCTGCGACATCCCGCAGTTCCATGCCAAGTCTTCCGCAGCCGTCGAGTATCACCTCACGGTTGCATTTTGCGGCAAAACGTTTATCCTTGAATTTCTTCATGAAGCTCTTGACCGTCAGATCAGTGATCCCCTTAGGTCTCATCCTTGCGCATGCCTGGATAATGCCGGTAAGCTCATCAACAGTATATAGAGACTTCTCCATATCGGTCACCGGCTCGACATCATTGACGATCCCGTATCCGTGCGAAAGTATCGCTCTGACTTCTTCCGGCTCAAGACCGGCTTCGAGCAGCGGCTTTTCAGTATGCTGGAGGTGTTCCTCAGGATACTTCTCGTAATCGTAATCATGCAGATATCCGATCGCCATCCAGTGCTCTCTGTCTTCACCGAAGTGTTCTGCCATCGCCCCCATTGATGCCATTACATTCATAGCATGGATCCTGAGATGGTCCTCTGTGACCATCGAATCATTCAGTTCTCTTGCTCTTTCAAGTGTAAGCATAGTCTCAGTCCTCCCTTGCGCATTGCCTGCTGTCCTCAATTATACGCCAGCGCGGGACGGCATACAATGAAAACATCCCGCTGTACTGATGCTGTCTGTGTATCAGAGCGGGATGTCTGTTCATAGTTATTACTGCTGTACAGGCTGCGGCCGGTGTTCACCAGGAGCGAGCTCCCGGCGTCTGTTATTCTGCAGCAGGTTCTGCTTTATCTTTTTTGAGTGCGATGTTGAGTATGATCGCGCAGATAGCTGCCGGTACGATTCCGGATCCGCCGAAGATGTATCCGACCCATGCAGGCATCATTGCGAGAACGTTGGCTGTTGAGCCGAGTCCATAACCAAGGCCGAGTGAAACAGCAACGATAGTGACTTCTCTGTTGCCGATTCCTTCCTTAGTGATCAGCTGGATACCGCTGACTACGATAGATGCGAACATCATTACTGCTGCACCGCCGAGTACGGACTGAGGCATCAGCTGAACGATCGCAGCAAGCTTAGGGCAGAAACCGCACAGGATCAGGAATATAGCGCCCATTGAGATCGCATACAGATTGACGATCTTGGTCATTCCTACAAGTCCTACGTTCTGGCTGAATGAAGTGTTAGGAAGCACTCCGAATAATGCTGCAAAAGATGATCCGATACCATCGCAGGCTACTCCGCCCGAAAGCTCCTTGTCTGTTGCTTCACGTCCGAGACCGCCCTCTGCGATTCCGGAGAGATCGCCTACTGTCTCAACAGCTGTTACGATGAACATGATCATGATAGGAATGATCGCACGCACATCGAATACTAATTTTACAGGCATGATCTTAGGGATCGAGAACCATGCGGCTGCGGCTACCTTGTCCCACTGGAGAACCCATGAATGAATGAAAGTCTCTCCATCAACAACGTATGTCGTCTCAAGAAACAGAGGCAGTATAGCACAGACGATGTATCCGATGATTATACCGAACAGGATCGATGCTGCTGACAGAATTCCTTTGGTAAAATGCTTGAGGAGTATGATCGCGATGAGAACGATCAGTCCGATCAGCAGGTTGGTCGGCGAACCGAAGTCTTTGTTATTGTTTCCTCCGCCGAATGAATTGATACCTACGCTGATCAGTGAAAGTCCGATCGCTGTTACTACTGTACCTGTTACTACGCTCGGGAAGAATCTTCTGAGCGGCTTGAGCATGAATCCGAGAACCATCTCGAACAGTCCGCCAAGTACGCTCGCACCGAGTATAGCTCCGTAGGCGACTACTCCGCCGCCCATAGAACCTGCTACTCCTGTGCACACTCCGATGAACCCGGAGCTTGTGCCCATTACGCACGGCAGTCTGGCGCCGATAGGTCCTATAGTCCAGAGCTGAACGAGTGTTACGATACCGGCAACAAGCATAGCATTCTGGATAACAGCTACCATAAGGCCTGCGTCGCCAAGGCCGCATGCGCCGCCGATGACAAGTATCGGTGTCAGGTTTCCGACGAACATCGCCAGAACGTGCTGCATACCGAGAATGATCGCTTTTCCGGTAGGGATGCGACCCTCAAGTTCATACTCTGATGTCATTACATTCAATCCTTTTCTGATATCAGTATCCTGAGAAGACATCAAAATACCCCCTTTCTCAATACAAAAATTCCATATAACGACACGGACAGCAAATGCATATCCGGGAAAAAGTCGTTACTATTATGTCATGAAACTGACGTTTGCGGAATTTTTTTTTATATTTTTGTGTGTTTTCTCTCCAGAACATACCTGAACCATGCAGCGAATTCTGCACCCAGTCTCTCTGCCAGCTCTTCGGCTTCTGCCGGCTTTGCCGACGCAGCATACAGACACTGCTGAGCGATCTGGTATTTTCTGGCGACCGTCATCCGTGATATTTCTTCGTCCGTATACTTAGCGAGATCAGCCATTTCTTCCTGAGCCCGGAAGAATCTTATGAATGCTTCTGCTGTTTCGCGTCCGACGATAGGCTCGATAAGCGAAAAATCATTGCCTGAGCTGTCGAGTATCTTCGATGCCATCTCCCAGCGGCGCGGATCAGCATAGCCCTCTGTCCCTGTGTAGGCTGTCCTGAGATACAGATCATTATTAGCCAGGAATTCCATGACATACGGATTGATCCTCTTCCTGACAGCCCAAGGCATCCAGTTCTCCACAGTCGTGCGGATATATATATGAGCGAACCTTCCGAACAGAGGCTCGGCCAAATCATGGGCAACACTGGATTCAGCGCGGTCATTTCCGGCAGCGACTATGCGGGCGTTTTCCGGAAGCGGCCAGCGGTTGTTGACAAACCTCTCGAGTACGATCTTAAAGATAACAGCCTGTGTCTGCTTGGTGGCATTAGTAAGTTCATCGAAGAAGAGAATGTGAAGCTCTCCATCCTCGCAGAGACGCTCAAGCTTGACCAGCCATACCGGCTTGATGTCTATGATTTCATCGCTGCTCTCATTATAGACAGCACGGCCGTTGATAGTTTCAGGGGTCTCATTGACAAGCTCTATATCAAGAGCCTGCGGATCGATCTCTCTGACACGGTCACTCTTACCGTCACCGGTCAGACCGTGGATGAATACAGGTATATCCGCTTTGATATAAGCTCTTATCATCTCGAGCTCATCATGTTCTTCAACACGGAAAGGTGCTCCCTCTCCGGCTGCGGCCACTTCACTGTCGTCTTCAGCAAGGAGTTCTCTGATGAAATCCTCTGCAAGATAGTCGGCAGCCTCCTCTCGTCCGAGGCCTGCAAACATTGCCCTTCCGCTTACAAGAAGCCTGTTGGCCTCATCATAGTACCAACGCACAGGCTTCACTTCGAGGAAGATCTCTTCAGATGCATTCACTGCAGTTCCGTCAGACAGCTGTACATATCCATAGACCGTCTCCTCACTGACAGGCACCCTGACGATCTCCTTGGCGCCGAGTCTGTATACCGGCCTCTTCTCTCCGCATATCGTATAGCTGAGATTCGTCTTCCTCAGGGTCCCGTCACGAAGCTGTTTCTCTGCCATATCACGCATCGAGGTCTCAAGGATGACCGAAGGATATGATCCAAGCTCCACGGTCAGGATATTGTTCACTTCACGGGCATGACTCAGGAGCTTCTCGTCGCCAGGTTCAAGGAGGAGCGCCGGTCTTACAGCGCATATGCTGCATATGTTGTCCCGACCGAATCTGTCCGCGCAGTCTTCTCCGGAAAGATAATAGTTGACATAGCTGTCGCTGACAGTGAAACCATCATCCGGTATCGTCGCCAGCACGAGATCGCTCGCCTTAGCTGCCGCTCCGACAGAACGAAAGGCAGGAAACGGATTGGTAAAAACCTGCTTATGTGATAAGAAAATCGATTTCATGTTCTCTTGTCTCCTCTGGTTTCTTTACGTATAAAACTCTTCCTCCCGGCGGGTTTACCGGGGTGTCACTGTATACGAGCCATATAGCATCACATCTGGTTTCCGGCATATCGGCGTAGCCATCCGTGAATATTATCTTAGTCTCTGCATCACCTGTAAAAGCAGTAACGGCAGTCTCAAAATCCGTACCGCCCGCCCCGACTATCTCCAGGTCTGATATATCCTTCTCTGAATGTATCTCCTGAAATCCGTAGAACTCTGTATCAAAGCATCCGACCCTGACGACCGCGTCCTCCCTCAGAAGGCCCTTGACTCCTCTGACAAAGGCACGCAGCAGGTCCTCGTCGATCGATGCGCTTGTATCCAGAAGGATCTCTGCATGTGGAACAGGATAAGCTTTGAACTGCTCTTTGAGGATACCGTCTCTTATCCTGTCTGCAGGGAACCAGTCATAGTCGACCTGAAGGCTCGGCTCGAGCAGGTCTGAAAGGCCCTCTACGGCATGAGCAAGTCCGGGATCTTCGATCTCGCGGTCCTGAGCTCCCTGCAGGTCTCCGCTCTGTTTTTTCTGGTCATCGCTTCGTGCAGGTGACCATACATCGATCTCTTCTGCCTGCTCTTCTGCTCTGTCGTCTTCAGAATCATCCATGTCATCTTCTGCCTGCTCAAGAAGGATCTCGTACATATCTTCTGCACTTATCCCCCTGGCTTCTGTATAGCGCCTTAAGTTATACGGAGGCTCAAAGCCATCGGCTATCAGAAGCTCATCAGTGACTGCATCGCAGGCTGCTTTCCAGAGCCTCGGATCCCTGCCCTGACGCCTCTGCATATGATAAAGCTGGATATGCAAAAGCTGCTGTGCAATCAGAAACGCCTGCACCCCTGCGGGATACTCTCTCATCCTGCGGCTGTTGTAATATACGACCCTTCCGCTGAAGCCGACGGGAGAAGCCTCAGGAACGTTTCTGAACTCGACAGCATTCATAGTCTCTGTCCATTCAGGACACTTTTCCAGAATATTCGATTGTGTCTCCTGAAGATCAAATCTGAAGTCCATAGCTGTTTAATTATACCTGCAATTCCTTAATTAGTCAGCGGTTTTTCTTCTTAACAGAACAAAGCCACTCCCGTTGTGAGAGTGGCTTATGATCGTCTTCTTATTAATATCCCATCAGGGTCATGCTGTCAGTCTGCGGTAACCGTTACGGTCACACCGCTGCCGCCGAGAAGGTCCCGGAGTTCAGATCCTGACTTGCCTGTGATCCTTCCGAGCCTTGTATATGCCCATGAGTTGGAGCCGTGGAATATGACCATGTGATCCGAAGTATAGAGCATGATGTCTCCTGCCTTCGTTTTGATATTAGTGTCATTGCTCGGAAGTGTCGCTCCGATCGAGCCTACCTGTTCGAATCCACCGTAAGGATCCATCTGTATAGTGACCGGTCCGTCCTTCGCAAGATCAGCAAGCGCTCTTACGGATGCATTGTTTTCCCAGGCAACATTCACTTCAGTATCATTTATAGTCATCTTCATAGTTATCTCCTCTTCATCACCGGCCGCCTCATCGTTAACGGTTCCTGCTTCAGCATCACCGTTTTCCGTATCATCTGTCTCAGCCTGCGCCCCGGCTACCGCATTACTGTCACTGCTTTCCGGCGATTTTTCACTGCTGCCGCCGGAGCAGGCAGTCATGACCAGGAGAAGCAGCACAAGAACAATGCCGGCTATGAATATCTTCCTGTTTCTGTTCAAGGTCTCCTCCTGTTCAATGTTACGGTCCATCAGTCTGGCTACAGGCTCGCAGCCATCTTTCTTATCTCTTCTGCAGCCTGCTCAGCATTTCCGCCTGAGCAGGTGAAGAAGCCTTTGTCCTCAAGGCCGAGGTATCCGAGGAAGTCTCCGTCGAATGAGAACCTTGCTCCGTCATACTGGTCTGTATCTCCTGATGCCAGGAACATGCTGACGTATCTGAGACATTCAGGTGCCTTCGGGTACAATGCCGAATAGAATCTGTCGATCGTGCACTTAAGCTGTCCGCTGATACCGTGATAGTAGATCGGTGCAGCGAGAACGATCATTTCAGTGTCCGGAAGCTCTGCATATATCTTCTGCATGTCATCATTCTGAATGCACTTGCCTTCTCCTTTGCCATGGCAGTATTCACATGCCAGACATCCGCGGATATCCATTCTGCATACATTGAATTCTGTGACAGTGTGGCCTGCCTTCTCTGCTTCTTCTCTGAAAGCGGCAGTCATCTGAGCTGTGCACCCCTGAGGGCGCGGACTGCCGTTAAGCACAAGGATTTTCATTATAGTCTCTTACTCCTGATCACATATTTTCCCCGAAGAATGATTCCAGCTTGTCCCATGGGATCACCTTATCTGCACCGCCGTCATAGAGGTCTGTGTGTACAGCGCCCTCGATCGGCATGAACTCCTTGTTGTCAGCGTACTTGCTGCCGCTGATCATGTTCTCATAAGCATCCTTGCCGAAATAGAAGGAGTGGGCCTTTGTTCCGTGGACGATGAGGACAGCATTTCTGATCTCATTGGAGTACTTCAGGATCGGCTGATTCATGAATGACTCGCATCCGATGACATTCCATCCTCCGTTGGAATTCAGAGATCTTGCATGATAGCCTCTGTCTGTCTTGTAATAGTCATAATAGTCCGCTACGAAGAAAGGTGCATCCTCAGGCAGCGGATCTACTACTCCGCCTCCGAGTGTGTACTCACCTGCCTTGAGATCTGCAAGTCTCTGAGCACAAAGCGCCTTTTTCCTCTCATAGCGCTGCTCTTCGCTGTTCTCGGAGTCGAAATATCCGTTGGCGTTGACTCTTGTCATATCATACATCGTCATTGATGCAGTTGCCTTGATTCTTGTGTCGAGAGCAGCTGCATTGACAGCCATTCCGCCCCATCCGCAGATACCGATTATACCGATGCGGTCAGCATCTACCCTGTCATTGAGGGACAGGAAGTCTACTGCTGCCATGAAGTCCTCAGTGTTGATATCAGGGGAAGCCATATATCTTGGGAATCCGCCGCTCTCTCCTGTGAATGAAGGGTCAAATGCGACAGTCAGGAATCCTCTCTCTGCCATAGTCTGCGCATAGAGGCCGGAGCACTGCTCCTTGACAGCGCCGAAAGGACCGCATACTGCGATGGCTGGAAGCTTGCCTTCTGCATCTGCAGGCACATACATATCAGCTGCAAGTGTGATGCCGTATCTGTTAACAAAAGTCACCTTGCTGTGATTTACCTTTTCGCTCTTCGGGAAAGTCTTGTCCCATTCCTGTACCAGGCTGAGTTCTTCTTTTCTGATCATGTCCGTTATCTCCTTTTTTCTGTTCTGAGTTTTCTGCCTTTTTAATGAGCAGCTATATGCTGCTCTGCGTACTGCGGATGATCTGATCCATCCGGTCGACTTTTCTCTGCGTTTCATGTAGCTCGTCCATAAGGTCGCATCTGCATCTGCGAAGGCAGGTCAGGATCTCCCGGTCCATGCCCGCTTCATGCATCTTTCTGACACGCTCTGTGTCTGACGTGCTGCACCCTGCAGCGATCATATTTGCGATGAGTCTTTCAACATCTGTTTCTTTCATGACCACATATTACAATGTTGTAATGATATTCGCTAATGAATATAATGAATACATGATATTCTCATATGGAATTTCACGAAAGGACCGGATCAGTATGGAGATAAGACATCTGAGATACTTCCTTGCAGTGGCAAGAGAAGAAAACATGACAAGAGCAGCTGAGATACTGCACGTATCACAGCCGACGCTGTCCAAGACTCTGAAGATCCTCGAAGATGAGCTTGGAAAGAAGCTGTTCACACGCCGCAGCTTCAGCATAGAGCTGACAGAGGAAGGTATGCTGCTGAGAGACCGGGCAGAAGACCTTGTAGAAATGGCAGACAAGATCGAGCAGGAGTTCCTGTCTCTTGACGACATAACCGGCGGCGATCTGTATCTCGGACTTGCAGAATCTTATCAGATCAGATATCTGGCAAGAGAGCTTGGCAGGCTCAAGGCGGTATATCCGTCTATGAATTATCACATCACCAGCGGAGATACTGAGCAGGTAACAGAAAAGCTCGACAAGGGGCTGCTTGACTTTGCAGTCATATGCGAGCCTCCTGACGAGCATAAATACGACTATATTGAATTTCCGGAAACAGATATCTGGGGCGCTGTCATGCCGGAGGATCATCCCCTCGCGGCCAGGGAATCAGTAACCGTCGATGACCTTGCCGGGCAGTCCCTCTTCTGCTCTGAGCAGAGCTGGAACTACGAGATAGCTGAATGGGCCGGTGACAGAAAACAGGATCTGCACCTTGAAGGTTCATTCCGCCTCTCATATAACGGATCATTATTCGCCCGCGAAGGTCTCGGTCTGCTGCTGACCTTCAGAAACCTTGTCAGCTGCTATCCCGGCAGCGGTCTTGTGTTCCGTCCGCTTGAGCCGATGCAGGAAACTCACCTCTTCCTTATATGGAGCAGGTTCCAGACCTTCACTCCGCTTGCAGAGAAGTTCCTTGCACAAATCCGCCGCAGCGCGAACTGATGAATCTGCTGCCTGTATCAGGGATCAGTCACATTTTTCCCTTGAGAAATTTTCTGATTCTGTCTTTTTCGTCGCGGGCAAGGTATTTCAGGCCGGTTTTCTTGACATCGCTGCCCTTCACGATATCTTTGACAGCGCTGTATTTATCTGCCACCGACACGATCGCACCTTCTATTGAGTTCGGAGCTTTGCTCTGACCTGCCGGCCACATGTGCCTTTCGATGATATCCTCGGTCTTTTCCGGCATCTCACTTACAAGCTCTCTGGCAACTGTCACTGACTCCTTCGGATGTTCTCTGCTCATTTCCTTAGCTGAAATGAATTTTTCTTTCCTTCCGAGGATCCCGAGATCGTGGCACAGAGCGCCGACAACAACCGCAGGGATGTTGACCTTGATATCCAGCTTTTTCAGCGCATAGGAAAGCATGAGGCTTGCAAATGCCACTCTGAGCGTGTGCTCCCCGACAGTCGACCACTGATGATGCGTCTGGCTGAACGCTTCTTTCATCTCATCTGAGTTCAGGACTTCATCTCCGTAACGTTCAATATCCGTCCTTATACGCTCTTTGCGGTCCTCACGCTTTTCCCTTATCTGCTTATGTATTGTTGTCTCGTAATATGGTGTTCTCATATGCGTGTCTCTGCCCTACATCAGCGGAGATATCATTTTGGCAAGTCTGCCTGTCACTTTATATGAGGTTTTCTCGTTTTTGATGCCTTCATCCGTGACCTCTCTGCATTTTGCGAGAGTATTCTGGAAATCCTTCTCGATATCTGCTATGCAGTCAGTTCTGTAAAGATATGTCGCGCACTCGAAATGATGATACAGACTCCTGTAATCGAGGTTGATCGTTCCTACGATTGCCTTGATATCATCGCTTACGAATACTTTCGCATGTATGAATCCCGGAGTGTATTCATATATCTTTACCCCTGCATCGTGAAGATCCCTGTAATGTGTCTTGGCGAGAGCAAAAGGAACTTTTTTGTCAGGAATTCCCGGAAGTATGAGCTTGACATCGACTCCGCGCTGGGCTGCAAAGCACAGAGCTGCCTCAAGTTCATCATCGAGGATCAGATAAGGCGACATAATGTGGACATAATCCGTTGCCCGGTAGAGCACATCCATATAGACGGCTTCACCGGTCTTATACTTATCCAGCGGACTGTCGCAGTACGGCATTACATAACCGGTCGCGTTTTCCGCTTCACAACCCGGAAGAGATAACCATTTATCATAATCGGCTGCGTCCTCACCCAGATTCCACATCTGGAGGAACATCAGAGCAAAGCTCTTTGCAGCAGGTCCTTTGAGCATAAGAGCAACGTCTTTCCAGTGACCGAATCTTACTATCCGGTTGATATATTCATCTGCCAGGTTGACCCCGCCGTTGAAGGCTACCTTGCCGTCTATCACAAGGATCTTGCGGTGGTCACGGTAATTGTAGTGTGAGGATATTATCGGCTTAATAGGAGAAAATGCTTTCGCATGTATTCCCTTAGCCTCGAGAAGCTTCCAGTAGTTCACCGGCAGTGTCGACATCTCGCACATTCCATCGTACATCACGCGGACTTCAACGCCGGCCTGTGCCTTGCGGAGCAGCACATCGAGGATCCGTCCCCACATATAACCTTCTTCAATGATGAAGTATTCAAGGAAGATATACTTTTCGGCCTTCTCAAGCTCCTCAAGCATTGCATCAAGCTTTTTCTCCCCGATATCAAAGTATGTGACCTCTGTTTTATCATAGACAGGAAAGCATCCGGTCAGATTCAGATACTTGCTTAAATCATCTGTGCCAGATCCGTCGCGCTCGATCTCACTGACCACATTCTGCGGCTGTGCGAGCATATGCCGTGTATCGTCGATCTGCTTCTTAACCATTTTGGTTTCCATGCGATGCCCGATATTAGCCTGTGTCCACCACAGCATCGCGGCACCCGGAATCGGAAGCATGGCCATTACCAGCATCCACGTGAGTTTTGCGGATGAATCCATACTGCTGTTGAAGAGATAGATTATCATAATGAAGGCAAACACCCACTGGGCATAAATAAGTACCGGCACTTTTTCCTGGAAATACAGGAAAGTGAATACAGACAAACCGACCTGCAGCACCAGCAGTATTGCAATAAGGAAGAATCTGCTGAATATAAGCCGCATTATGCCCTTTTTTACCGGCTTTGCCAGACTGACGATTGAATCTTCATTTTCCATGTTACAGCCCCCTTGAATTATTTCAGCTGATCTCACTGTGATCATTAGGTCTGATCATAAGACTGTCAGCAACTATACTGGTTTTGGATGTTTTAAGTGTCGTATAGCCAATGATCGAGAATACTACTGCACCGATGAGATTGACCAGCAGGTCTTTCATCGTATCCAGTATACCTATATCCAGATATCCGCCCTCGATCGTGTAAGTCTTGCCTGCTCCCGTCTGTATCTGCGTACTGATTATATCCGGCACATGTATGACCGTGCCCGAGTTCTGCGGATCAAGTGTGACAGAATTGATAGTCTGAACGATGAAATCCTTCTGCATATCCATATTGAAGAAAAGATCCATCGCGCACTCAAAAAACTCCCATAGCACTCCGATCGTCATAGAGAAGCAGAACGCTACAAGCGTGATATACAGAGGTGACAGATTGAAATCCTTGCTTCCTCTGTTGAGCAGATATATCAGAGAGAATCCGACTGCTGCGAAGAGGAAGCCATTTATTGTATGAAGCATAGTGTCCCAGCCAGGTATCTTCACATAATAATGATCAACTTCACCCAGTATCTCCGCAGCGAATATAAATGCGAATATTATCGCTTCAAAGACCGGAGGGATCGTCAGATCCATAAGGTCTTCGATAAAGGCCGGCAGAAGGAAGAGTATAAGTACCAGAACGCATGTCGCCACACTTTCATAGTTATGCGTGACCAGGGATCTGATCAGGGTCAGCACCACCATGATACGCAGGATAATGTAGAGTGCGAATGTTTTTTTGTTTTCACGATAACTTCTTTTGAGTTTTCTTATATACCTTCCGAGCTTCAACTTATATTTCCTCCAGAACCGTTAATAAAAATGCGCCCTGCCCCGGATCAGGGCGGCTTTATCACAGTCAGTCTTTACTGTTCTATTATAACATGCTTTCTTCAACATACAGTTCTGCAGAGTATCTGATTTTGCCGATCTGCTCCGGTGTGAGTTCTCTGACCACTCTGGCAGGTCTGCCGAATGCCATATGTCCGTCAGGAATAACCGTTCCGCCTGTTACTAGCGAACCGGCACCTATAACACAGTTGCTGCCGATGACCGCGCCATCCATTATGACCGATCCCATTCCGATCAGGCTGTTGCTTCCTATAGTGCAGCCATGGATGATGCACATATGCCCCGCAGTAACATAATCTCCGATATTCACCGAAAAACCGTGTCCAGTATGGATCATGCAGAGATCCTGTATATTGGTGCTCTCTCCTATGGTCACACTTTCATCTTTGTCACATCTGATCACTGTATTGAACCAGACGCTGCTACTTTTGCCTATTGTAATGTTGCGGCCTATGAGCTTGGCGCCGTCAGCTATATATACTGTATCGTCTATATTCATCTCTGAGATCCGTTCCCCTTGTTATGCGTTTCGTTTTTTTATTTTTATCACAATCTGTCACCTCTCGAACAGAAACGTCTCCAATACAATCGCGGCAGCACACCATCATCAAACCAAACCTGTCATTTTTGTCGAGTTTCCAGTTTCTGCTGGCAACATCAAGAAGCCAGCCTTCCGGAATAAGCCCGTCAAAGAACGGGAAAAGAACAGTTGATTCATATTCTGAATCTGTAAGCGGCAGAGTAATGCTCGCAGGCACTGCATTCGGGTTGCTCAGATATGCGGCATCATACTTGAATGAATAGCCATCTTCTGTTTCCTTGATCAAACCGGCATATTCATTTTGCACATATACCGCTGCTCTCCTATAGGCATCACTCATCTGTATCACCTATCTTCCCAGGGACCGCTTCCATACCAAACATTGCCAGCGCCCGGTTTTCTTTGATCCGATTCTGTGGATCATTTCTTTTTCCTGCAGATATTTCAGCGCTCTTGTGACTGTTGGTCTGCTGAGTCCTGTCTCCAGAACGATTGAGTTTATAGTAATGTAAGGGTCTGCTTTTATGCTGTCATATACGGCTTGCTGAGAACTTGTCAAGTGAGGCACCGGATTTTCTGAATTTAAAGTATCATTTAAAGTATCATTTAAAGTATCTTCGTCAATCGAGGCTTTGTAATCTGCAATCTGTTCAGAGATATTATCGATATGATGCCGCATCATGAATCCGGTGAATATTCCAATATCCCTGGAGTCTCTTGTATCGCTCAGGCTCTGTATGTATTCTGCTCTGACCTCTTTTTTAACTATAGATGGAACTACTCCGGCTTCGTACTGGATCATATTCATGACAAGACGAGCCATTCTTCCGTTACCGTCTGCCCATGGGTGTATGTGTGCCAATCTATAATGAGCTTCAAAGCTTAGATAATAAACAGATTCATTAATTGCTCTCCCATTGACTTGTTCGGGCTGATTCCCTCATCAAAGAGGAGTTGATTCTCAATCTCTGTTACTGTTGAACCTTCAATTGCAGTCGAGTACGTTATAATAGAGTACAGATAGATCTTGTCATAGTTGATCTGTTCGCTGATCCCAAGGGCTTTGTATTCTGCTATTAAATTATTGAGCCTGCTCATGCGTCCTGCCCTCCTTGCAAACTTCTGACTCTTCCTTTTGTTCTGACTCATATTGTACCCCAGCAGTTAAGCGAATTGAAATATGGAAAATTCATTTCTCAACTAAAACAGCCCCGCTTAAGCGGGGCGAAACGGCTCGTGTGCCGTATGAATGGCGGAGAGAGGGGGATTTGAAGATTTCAGCAAGTCTGGAAACGTTGAAAAATCAAGGAAGGAGTGACGTCCCTCTTCCAGTGTATCCAGAAGTGTATCCAAATGATACCCGGCGGTGGCAAATAGATACCAAATAAAACAAGTCCACAGGCAGCTGTCGATCATCAATTCAGCCTCTAAATGCATTTATACAGGCCTGCAGACGAATAACAAGCAAATCCAGGCCTGGTTTTTAATATCAGGGCTTGCAAATTCACCTGAAAAGAGGTTGTCACATTTTGGTTAAATGCGGCAGCCTCTTATTCTTTACTATTTGCACCTTCTGCAGGCTTTCATCTCGTCTGCCAGCTTAGACGCCAGCTCTTCATTGAAGCTTCCCGGCAGTGATCTCCATTGCCAGTTACCTGCAGGCACCGATGGCGTATTCATTCTTGACTCTGTTCCAAGTCCCAGAATATCCTGCGCCTGCACGACTGTAAGCCCGGCATCAGACTTCCATATGGACCTCATCATATCCCAGTTGTAGTTATCAGGATCATTAAGCCCAAGGTATCTGATGGCTTCAGCGGTATCCTCACGATCTGCAGTCATTATCCAGCCGATTGCAGGTTCATTATCATGGGTTCCGAGATATGCAACACAGTTCTCATAATAGTTTTCCGGCAAATACAGACTGCCCTGAGGGTCTCTCTTGTCGAAGGCCATCTCGAGTACCTTCATGCCGGGATATCCTGTTTCCTTCAGCAGCTCAGCTACATCAGGCGTGACAAAACCAAGGTCCTCGGCAATGATATCTTTTTTACCGATCGCAGACTCTACCGTCCTGAAGAAATCTATCCCGGGCCCTTTGCGCCAGCACCCCTTGCTCGCATCATCTGCACCATATGGGATCGCATAATAGGATTCAAACCCTCTGAAGTGATCTATCCTCAGTACATGATAGATCCCGGTCAGATATTCTATTCTCCGGTTCCACCAGGAATAGCCGTCTTTTTTCATGCCTTCCCAGTCAAAGAGAGGATTGCCCCACATCTGGCCTTTATCCGAGAAACCATCCGGCGGGCAGCCTGAGACCTCGACAGGCCTCCGCTCTCCGTCCAGTTGGAACATCTCAGGGTGCGCCCAGACATCAGCGCTGTCCATGGATACATAAATAGGCATGTCACCTATAATTCTTATACCCTTCTGCTCAGCATAAGTTCTCAGAGTCTTCCACTGTCTGAAGAACATGTACTGTATGGCCTTCCATTCGCTGATTGCAGAACCGTGTTCAAGTGAAAACCGGGCAAGCAGCTCTTCGTCATGGTTTCTGTAAGGATCATCCCAGTCGGTCCACGAGATGCCTCCAAAACTCTGTTTGACTGACATGAACAGAGCGTACTCATCAAGCCAGAAGGCATTCTCTGAACAGAATCTGCGAAAAGACTCAGGCTCATCGGCCAGCAGCCTCTCTGCCGCAAGCTGCAGAATACTAATTCTGTGCTCATTCAGCTTTCCGAAATCAACTTTTGCTGGGTCACTTCCCCAGTCGAGGTTCGCATATTCCTCATGTTCCAGCAGTCCCTCTTCTGCCAGCTCATCAAGGTCGATAAAATACGGGTTACCGGCAAATGATGAGAAGGACTGATACGGCGAGTCTCCGTATCCCGTAGGGCAAACAGGAAGTATCTGCCAGTAGCTCTGGCCGGCAGCAGCAAGAAAGTCTATAAACTCTCCGGCTTCTTTTCCAAGCGTCCCTATGCCATGCGGAGATGCAAGTGATGATATATGTAATAGAACTCCGCTCTTTCTCAAATCACTTTCCTTCTTTCAGTTATATTAGTGGCAGACAGCCTTCTCCGTATCCTTATCGAAGACATGTACCTTGTCCAGATCTATTGCCAGGCTGATGTTCTCATCCGCTTTTCTGGCATATCTTGCAGGTACTCTTGTTATCATCTTCTGACCGGCATAGTTGATGTACAGATATGATTCTGATCCCATCATCTCATCAAGGTCAATATATGCATCAATAACATTGCCCTCAGAGAAGAACTGTTTCTCAGCATGGAAGTCTTCAGGTCTGATACCAACTACGACTGTTTTGCCGACATATGGCTCAAGTTCCTTCTTGTCTGAGTGGATCCTTGCTTCGCCGAAGCAGAGTGAGAAGCCATCTCCTGCCTTCTCGACTGTTGCATCGATGAAGTTCATCTGAGGCGATCCGATAAATCCTGCCACGAAGAGATTGTCAGGATAATCATACAGATTCTGCGGTGTGTCATACTGCTGTATAATACCGTCCTTCATGACACATATCCTGTCTCCCATTGTCATGGCTTCAGTCTGGTCATGAGTTACATATACAAATGTAGTTCCCAGCTGCTTGTGCAGTTTGCTGATCTGGCTCCTCATCTCTGTTCTGAGCTTGGCATCGAGGTTTGAGAGAGGCTCGTCGAGGAGGAACACCTCAGGGTTTCTTACCATAGCTCTTCCGAGCGCGACTCTCTGACGCTGTCCTCCGGAAAGAGCCTTAGGTTTTCTGTCAAGATAAGGCTCCAGTCCGAGGATCGATGCTGCCTCTCTGACCTTGCGGTCGATCTCATCCTTAGGTGTCTTGGCAAGTTCCAGAGCAAAAGCCATATTCTTGTATACACTCATATGCGGATAGAGCGCATAACTCTGGAATACCATTGCAATATTTCTTGATTTAGGCGGGACTTTGTTCATCAGCTTGTCACCGATGTACAGCTCACCATCCGATATTGATTCAAGGCCTGCGATCATACGAAGCGTCGTTGATTTACCGCAGCCTGACGGTCCGACAAGTACTACGAATTCCTTGTCTTTGATCTCAAGGTTGAGATCCGGAACAACCGTAACCCCGTTATCATATGTCTTAACGACATGCCTGAAGCTTATTCCGGCCATATCGATTATCTCCTTCCGTCTATTTCATGACTAGCTGTTCTATTACCATCATGGATATCTCAGATCTGCCTGATGCTGTTCCCCGGGATCAGTATGAACGGGATCACCTCGTGTACAGCGCTTCCTCCGCTTATCATATCGATCAGTATCTCGATACTTCTGGCAGCAATTGCCTCTCTGTTCTGTCTGACCGTTGTCAGTCTCGGAATTATGTAATCTGCAGGATCTATCCCGTCAAATCCTACTATCGACAGATCATCAGGGACACGGATCCCTCTGTCGGCCGCCGCTCTTATGGCACCTATGGCTGTTACATCACTCATACCATATATTGCTGTAACATCCGGCATCTTGCGGAACAGCTTGCCTGCAGCGCTATACCCTCCTTCAAGACTGAAGTGGCTCTTCTCATACTGTCTGAACTCATCGAATTCAATGCCGTTTCTGGCGAATGCCCTTTTACAGCCAGTCAACCGCTCTTTGGATGCTGTCGATGTCTCCGGATCACCACCGATAACGCCGATCTTTGTATGTCCGTGTTCAACAAGCATGTCGATGATGTGTTCCGCAGCGAGCCGGTCATCAGTCGTGACACTAGCAAGATTATCAAAACCAAGCTCAGATCCGTCTATAGTGACAAGTACGCATGGAACACTGATTCCCGTGAAGCCGTTCCTGAAGAACTTCAAATTCGCGCCAAGGAAGAGGATTCCCTCAGGTTTCTTCTCCCTGCAGATACGCTGCGCAAACTCCACCTCATTATCGTCCTCATTGAGATAGAATACATCGCATTCGTATTCGAACTCATCCAGTTTTCTCTGGAAGAGTTCTGTCAAAGCGTTGAACAGCATATGCTGAGTTCCTTTGAGTAGAACCGCTATGCCTCTTGTCCCACGCTGCTTGAGCAGCTTCGCATTGCCGTTCAGCTGGAAATTGTATTTATCAACCACGGCCATGATCTGCGTTCTTGCTTTGTCAGATACATTCTTGTGTCCGTTCAGCACCCTCGATACTGTACCGACCGAGTATCCGGATTCTCTAGCTATATCCTTGATAGTAATCATCTCTCTACCTGCCCCTACAGTCTTATCCCTTGACAGCTCCGGCCGCAACTCCCTTGATGATCTGCTTCTGCCCGAGCAAATATACTATGATAATAGGAATTATTGTCATCATGATGCTCGCCATCATTGGTCCCATCTCAACTTTACCATAGCTGCCTCTGAAATACTGTATCAGCATAGGAATTGTCTTATATTTCTTAATGTCAAGAACGAGTACAGGCAAGAGGTAGTCATTCCATACCCACATTGCTTCGAGAATGCCTACCGATACCAGTGTCGGCTTGAGGATCGGGAATACCACAAGGAAGAATGTCTGGATAGGATTACAGCCATCGATCATTGAGGCTTCTTCTATTTCCAGCGGAATAGACTTCATGAAGCCCGCGAACATGAATACCGCAAGTCCTGCCCCAAAGCCCAGATATATGACCCAGATGTTCCATGGCTTATTGAGGTCCAGGCTGTCAGCAGTCTGGGAAAGTGTGAACATTACCATCTGGAACGGTACTACCATCGAGAATACGAACAGATAGTAGAGTGCACTCGTGAACTTGTTCCTGACTCTTGTAATATACCATGCGCACATTGAGCAACAAACCAGAATAGCCGCTACTGCTGTTATCGTGATAAGTACGCTGTATCCGAGGCTCTTAGCAAAGCCCTGTGCACCGAGTGCATTTATATAGTTGGTAAATCCGGCAAAGGTCTCTGACGTCGGGAGGCTGAATATATTCGATGTACCGATGGCGCGCTCTTTCTTGAGAGAGTTGATCAGGATCATGAATATCGGATACAGATACGCTACAGCAAGAATAGAGAGCAGAACGACCCATATATGGTCTGTGAATCTGGTTTTCTTTTTCATTATGCCTGCACCTCCCTCGAACGTGTAGCTCTAAGCTGTATCATCGATATTACTATTACCAGAATACAGAAGATCACCGCCTTGCTCTGTCCATAACCCTTCCACTGCATGCCTGCGCGGGCATAGAAGGTGTTGTAGATATTGAGAGCCAGCATTTCTGTCGAATGCTTTGGTGCTCCTGCTGTCAGGGCTAAGTTCTGGTCGAACAGCTTGAATGAATTCGTCAGTGTAAGGAATACGCAGATCGTGATCGAAGGCATGATCATCGGCAGCTTGACCCTGAAGAAGGTCTTGACCGGTGAAGCACCGTCAATCGCTGCAGCTTCCAGAATATCGTCAGGGACATTCTGAAGTCCCGCAATATATATGATCATCATGTAGCCTATCTGCTGCCAGCACATGAGGATGATCAGTCCCCAGTAGCCTGCAGTCGAGTTGAGAGCCAGCAGAGGCTTGCCTGCATTTGACAGAATGCAGTTGATAAGTATCTGCCAGATATAGCCGAGTACGATACCGCCGATCAGATTCGGCATGAAGAATATCGTACGGAAAATATTCGTTCCCCTTAGTTTGCGTGTCAGCAGAAGAGCCAACCCAAGGCCGCCTACATTAATAAGAATGATCGAGACAACTGCAAAGCTTACAGTAAATACGAATGACTGTCTGAAGTCTGCATCTGTAAGTGCGTATTTGAAGTTGTCAAAGCCCACCCATTTGGCGTTGCTGACTGTTGTGAACCTGCAGAATGACAGGTACAGTCCTTCAATGAACGGGATCACAAAACCTATTATGAAGGCCGCTGTTGTCGGGATGACGAATATCGGAGCATACTTTTTAAGTGCTTTGTCCATTGTTCACCTCATCCTGTTATGTGAAGAGACAGGCAGATTTACTGCCTGCCTCTTCTGATACATAGGTTTATTTAGGAGAATTAGTTGTATATGCTATTCTTATGAAGAAGATTATCCCTCGTTAGCAAGTGCATACTCTGTAGCCCATCCGTCTACAAATGCAGCCTTGACAGCATCCCAGTTAGCATCTGTCTGATCTGCTGCATATGCTGTCAGTGCTTCACCGACGCCGTTCTTCCACTCTTCTGAAGGCATTGTTGTGAAGTTCCAGGATACCGGTGTCAGGCCGGCATCTGTATTAGCAATATCCTGCTTAACGAATCCATTGTTGGACTCAACAGCAGCCTTGAAAGGAATAGTGAAGCCCATATCGTTAGCCATAGCTTCTGTTCCTTCCTTGGAAGTTACACACCAGTTCATGAAATCAAGTGTAGCCTGGATGTCTGCTTCACTTGCGTTGGAGTTTACACACCAGTAGTTCTCTGTACCTGTGCAGAGTCCCTGACTTGCCTCATCTCCGGCTCCGATGTAGATAGGGATCATTGTAACGTCGTCCTCAGCAAGGAGTCCGTCGCCTACAACTCCGCCCCACTCCCAGGAACCATTCTGATAGAATACAGCTTCTCCGGAAGTGAATTCATTTCTGGCATCATCGCCTGTCTTGTTAGCGAGTTCCTTCGGGTCGCATGTGCTGTTGTTGATGTAGAGGTCCCAGATTGCTTTGTAGTTATCAAGATATGTTCCTTTGATTGCATCCGTGGACTCAATTCCGTCATCCTGATACTCGAAGTAGATCGGGAGGTTAGCAAGGTGGGTCTTGAATCTCCAGTCTGAAGATCCATCCATGCCTGCTGATGTGAATGCGGAGAATCCGAGTTCATCGCTTCTTGCTGTGATGTCCTCTGCAACTTTCTTGAGGTCGTCGAAAGACTTGATATCATCTACAGTGTAGCCTGCCTTCTCAAGAAGAGCCTTGTTTGTGATAATTCCGTATGACTCGATTACATATGCAATTCCGTCAACCTTGTCACCGTCCTTGAGCGCATATGCATCGCTTGTCAGCTGTCCGTATACATCTGTTCCGGCGAGGTCATAGCAACTGTCTTTCCAGTTTGCAAGACCAACAGGTCCGTTGACCTGGAACAGTGTAGGGGCTTCATCCTTGCCCATCTCGGACATGAGTGTTGTCTCATACTCTCCGGATGCTGCTGTAACTACAGTTACAGGAACGCCCGTCTCTTCCGTATACTCTGCAGCAAGAGTCTGCCACTGCTCATCCTGCTCAGGCTTGAAGTTCAGGTAATAAACCTTACCGGTCTCATCTGAAGCACCCTCTCCTCCGCCACCGCAGGAAGCGAACATCATGCATGTCATTGCAGCAATGAGTGCTAAAACAAATAACTTTTTCTTCATGATTATTCCTCCTAGGATAAATCCAACAAGTAATAAATCTGCGGGATAATTGAATCGTTTCCAAATTAAGGTTATCCCTTCTGTGTTTTAATATAATAAAAACAGTCCGGAAATGCAAGCGTTTTTTGCGATTTCTTTTGGATTTATTGTCCTAATCCAGGGACGATCGGTATTTTGAGAATGTAAGCCATTGCTTATTTGGAAACGATTACACAGTGTTGTTTCATCTAATATCCGTCCGGCAGTCTGCCAATGATAATCCTGGACACAAAAAAAGAGAGCCGTTCATAGAACGACTCTCGAAACGGCTCGTATGCCGCATATATGGCGGAGAGAGAGGGATTTGAAGATTTCAGCAAGTCTGGAAACGTTGAAAAATCAAGGAAGGAGTGACGTCCCTCGCCTAGTGTATCCAGGAGCGTATCCAAATCAGACCACTCATTGTGTTTTCATTAGTTGTTTCTCTATGTGTCGTCCTAGATAGAAAAAACTTTTTGGGCCGGGCAGAGGTATATGGAAAAAATACACGTTTTAATGCATATTTTTACGTCAATGTATATTGGCGAATAATTATGGATTGGGATGAAATTTAGCTGTTTTTCCAATCTCCACAACTCCTAATGTAGTCAAAAAACGAACTTAAGCTTCTCGTCTGTTTCTATCATGACGTTTCTATCGTGATCACCATTCCTGCAGGAACTGAAACTCCTGCTCAAAGCAGTCTTTTCTGGCTTCATCGCATTCTCTTGGCCATTTCTTTTCTGCAGGAAAGGCTTTCTTCCATGATTCCGGCGGATATGTACCAAGCAAGTGGCTGGCATAAGGGTATACGATCGCCTTTACCCGGTAAGGATAGCCTGCATCTGAAAGCTTTTTCTCCATCCTTCTCACGGCCGTTGGTGAAGGCCATTCATTATCTCTTTCCGGCGCAACCATCAGGACATGTGCTTTCATATTCTCCACTTTGATACGCGATTCTTCTGTCAGTGTAGCGTTCTCATATAGCGATCTCAGGAATTCATTTTGATGCTCTGTGTCCTGCTTTCTGTAAGCTAGCAGTGATCCGAAGAAGCCGTTTTCCCTCTGGCCTGTGTAGAGCGAGCACGGACAGTCCTTGCCGTGATAACTGAACCAGGCTCTTCCTGTAAGTTTTCTGAATATCTTTGGTTCTTCCATAACATAGTCGAATGGGCATATGCTGATCACAAGACTGATGTCAGGAATCAGGGAAGCACAGAGAAGTGCATAAGCCGCGCCCGAAGATATGCCATGAATGCCTATTTTACTGAATCCGTTTCTTTTAAGCTCCTCAACTGCCTTTTCGACATAATCTACCGGGACCGCCCGCAGTTTCTTAGACATACCTTTCCAACAATAGAAACCCAGAACCAGTGTTGAATACCCCTTATGTCTGAGATATTCCGAATCAGCGATGCAATGCTTCTCATTCATACTCGAGCCATGCATCCAGATGATTACCTTGTCCTTGTTTGTTGTTCCCTCAAACCAATAGGCCTGGAATCCATCATCCTGTACATTATAGAACTTCTTCATTTTCAGTCTTTTTTACCTCTGGTGCACTCCGCATATACCATTGCGATGCGCGCCGACATCTCCTTACTGAAAGTGATATTCCACCCGCTCTGCTCCAGGAATTCAATATACTCCGGTGCTGCCCACTGATGCTCGAATCTGACTCCGGCGATTTGAAGTATTCCTGACCAGAGACGGCTGAGAGCTGTGCCCTTGTGTTCCACAAAATTAGGCGCTATAAGTATGCCGTCCGGTCTGAGTACACGGCCTATCTCGCGGAGGACCTTCTCAGGATCCGGAACTATATGAAGAGCATTCGCAATTATCACCACATCAAACGAGTTATCCCCGTAAGGAAGTGCCATGGCATCCGCTGTCTCAAATGTGAGATTAGGCGGATTATATCCTTTCTTAGCCTCTTTGATCATTCCTTCGGAGTAGTCTGTTGCAATGATCTTCTTTGCCGCGGGCGCTATATGCTTAGCCAGCAGTCCCGGTCCTGTAGCCAATTCCAGAACTTCACTGCCCCTGATCACATCAGGGATCCTCCTGTACATGAATTCGTAGATATGCTGGTCCGCTTTCATCGCACGTTTATATATCGGCGCGTATAAATCCCATAGTTTTCTGTTCATTTCTTATTTTCCCTCTTTATCCTGTCAAAACTGAGTGCAGGCCCATGCAATAAGAGCAGATACTGCAGGGTATATGACAAGCAGTCTAAGAAGCTGGCTCTTAATATTGAACCCATACTTTCTTCCGTTAAATACAGGCTCCACTTCAGGGTAGTAATACTGAAAGAAGTGGGACTTGCAGAGAAGGAACCCATCAATGAACACCATGTCATATACTTTGAATGCAGTAAAGATAGATAAGAAACGCACGAAGAACTGTGCAAATGAATATCCGCTTCTGATGCCGTCCCATATCGCTGTCACTACTGCACCAAGTATTACCAATGCACTTATTATCATCATCACCCATCCAATTGTCCTTGCGCCATAGAACAATTCTTCATTTCTTGGCTGCAGGACCTCACGTGCTTCTTTAGGTGCTGATGAGAACATCCTTACATTCTGAACAAACGCAACACCTGCTATCAGCATGAGCGTCACCGCTGCACATATGATAATTGCAAGAAAAATCGTTAATAACATTATCTCACTTGATTCCTTTCAATATTGTTGAACCTCTGAGCATCAGTTTAGTCGCTTCCATCTTTGACATGAACATCCCATCATCTGTATGGATCAGTTCAACTTCCTGATATCCCTCGTCACGAAGCTCCTGCGCAAAGCGTTCCATGTCTCCATATCTCATTTTCGACATCAAGTCATGTATCGCGAAAGTGCCGCCTTTTTTAAGGACCCTGAGTGTCTCCCTGAGGAGCTGCTGCTTATCCACTCCGGTTATGTTGTGATATACGTAATTGCTCGTAACTGCATCAAATGTCTCATCCGGATAATCGAGATGCACTGCGTCTCCTTTTTCGAAAGAAACGTTTGAAACACCTTCTGCCTCGGCATTGCGCTCACACAGAGCTTTGCTGAATGACGCATATTCTGCACCCCAGCGGTCCATGCCAACCATGGTAGCCTGAGGATTTCTCTTGGCACAGGCGATCGTAAGTGCTCCGCTGCCGCATCCGACATCGAGTCCGACTCCGCCATCAGGAATGGTGATGTATTCTGCAGTACCTTCAACTATCACTTTTGACAGTTTGCGCTTCCCGTCATATGAGAAATTACGGTTAGCCATTATGCACCATTCTGTCATTTTGGCGCATCCGATAAGGCCAAGGCCGAGCGCAGCCTGTATCCCTGTCTTCACTTTGCCGCTCTCATATCTGAGCAGTACTGCCGCGCCGACATTTGCCGCAGCGAGCACTGCTGTGGCTGCGCACATTCCTATGATCATTCCCTGCGGGACCCAGTTCTTGTAGTCAGGTTTCAGAACATTAGCTGTCTCTGTCTTAGTCGCTTCTCCTTTTTCAGCTATCACTGTGATCCATGGCTTGCTGTCATGGTGATATGTCGTTACACGGTCAAAGCCTGCTGTCTTAAGGGCACTCTCGATCTCGTCAGGTGTGTAGATCTTCATGCCCTCAATGATCTTCTCATATTGCTTCGAAGGATCATCCGCGCCATCTGACTCGTTGACGATCATGAAGGTGCCGTCGGGTCCGAGTATTCTCGCGACCTCACTGAAGCACTTTTCAAGTCCCGGCCAGAAGTAGATAGTTTCAAATGCTGTAGCAAGATCATAGCTGCCATCAGGAAGGTCTATTGCAGAGACATCCCCCTGCACTATCTTGCATCTGCCGCTGCCGATCAGGTTGCTGTTGAACGCCTTGGCTCGCTCTACCGAGAGGTCAGAATAATCAAGGCCTGTCACCTTGGCTCCTGCATATCTTTCGGCGAGAGCCTTTACATTGCTTCCTCCGCCGCAGCCCAGGTCGATGACATTGGCAGGATCGCTGACTCTCAGGTAGTCTGATCCCCATCTCGCCATTGCTGCATGTCCGGTATTCATACCGGTTATCATAAGATTGCCGAGGACACCCTCAGGCTTTCTTGTCTGGTTCATGTATTTCTTTATGATTCCCATATGATCCTCCATTATACTCATTTCATTGGATCTGTGATGCTCATCCCTCTTTCTATATATGTTAGTCTTATCTAACTCGAGTGTCAAAAGAATTGTTCCCGTTTTTGGGGAGCGATCCTATAATTATCTATATGTTCATTTGATATTATTTCTCCTTCAGCAGCCTGAGCCACTTCTTTTGCCGGTGCGCGTAGAACGCATTAGCCCACAGCCATATAAAAGCTGTCTTCCAACCTGCTTCTATGTCTACTTCATCTGTGTATTCTGTCCCGTTTCCACAGTCCTTCAGATATATCTTATGGTTCCAGACGGGAACGTGCTCATTACTCTCTCTGCTTCTTACGCAATCACGGTCAAACCATCTTTGCTGTCAGAACTGAGTGCAGATCCATGCAATAAGCGCATAAACCGCAGGGTATTGTACAAGCAGTCTCAGCGCCTGACTCCTTCGATCCCCATAAATTCATCGATCGCATTCAGTACAGGAACAGCATATTCCTCTCCCCCGAAAAGCCACTGTTCATGCTGCATATCAAACTCCCTGATTTCCGGATCTCTGAAGTATTTCTTATAGCGTTTGAGATACTTCTCTCCCATCTTATTTGCATATATGAAGTGTACCCTTGTGTTCTCCACATGGATATCGTCCTCAAGCCAGGTCAGAAGATCTGTGTAGTATTCATTTCTGATAGATTCGGGCTTGAATTTCTCAAAACAAGCCATGAACTTATCTGCCGTCTCATCACTCATCTCAAAAAAGTTCTTGAGTTTTTCTTTTGTTTTCGCTTTCTGCTTTTCACCGCGGGTAAAACTTGTTAAAAGCGGAACTACCAGCTTTGACTGGAGCCACGCGCTGAATCTGCCGCTTTGGTCGAGATCCGGACTGCCGAATATACCATGATCCATATGTATATTCTGCCGTTGTATCAGCTGACCGACGAATGTACTGCCAAGTGAAGAGCCAATGGCTCCGTCTATACTGCCATCATGGTTTACCTTGATGTAACGCTCGATCTTCTCTGTCACAGTAATGATGTCCGGAAACACCAGACTGCTTCCGTCAAATCCGTCATAGTTAACGCATATCAGGTGATATTTCTCAGTAAGCCTGTCTATCACAGAGCCGAAATTTGTCTGGTAGTCACAGGCCGTTCCCGGCAGCAGCATCAGCGTTTTGCCATATTTACTTCCCATTTCATCAAATTGCATTATATTTGTCCTCCGAAAAATCCCTTTCAACCCTGCACACATGTTCAGAGGCGTTTACCCTCCATTATTCATATTCTCAGAATCTGCGATAACAGCAGGAGCATCAAGAATACCGCATTCGTTCTGGTGATTTCCTCTTTAGAACTCTTCTATATGATTTCTAACATATTGCATCAATCTGGAATCTATAGATTCTTTGTCATACAGTTTCTGGAATTTCTCATTAAATATGTCAAAAGGGTATCTGCCTTTCACGTCCTCATACTCCCATGAATTCTCGATTCTTAAATCTCCAAGATTGTCCAGATCGATGCCGTTATCCGATGTAAACATCCTGAGCAGCTCCGCATGTCTGGTTGCATGGATTTCTCTGAGTGTATCCATTATGTATCCTGTTGCTGACCGTCCCGGTCCAACCAGAAATCTGCACAGTCCGTCAGTACTAACTTCAGCCTCGTACAGTGATACGATATAAAAAACTCTTCTGGCACCTGTGAACAAATTCAGGCATTGTGCCACTTCACGTCTTCCTGCTTCCTTCATCATGCGTGCAGATACAGCGTCACGCAGTTCATCGTTATTCAGCATCCGGAGCTCTTCAATGCTCATCGTAGTATAATGCTTTTCACGTTTCCTTCTTGCAAATATTCCCAAGTCAGCCTCCTTTGTAACAGCTATATATGCAGCAGACTCATTTGGTTGCTTCTTTCACCACTTATAGATCGCGAGCCTGTTATTGAGGTTCTTGCCTATGATCGCAAACAGTTTGCCGCGGATTGTATGCTTTTTCATTTCCTCATTATAGCTTGTTTCTGAGATCAGGCTCATTCGCGGCTCAAGTTCAAGATATTCTTCCCCGGATTTTGTGCCCCATCCGAATGTTGCATTCGTATGCTTGACCGCATCATGATGTTTTGAGTTCTTTGCAACGAAAGGCGCATGCAGCTCGGCAAGCAGGTAGCCATGATTAAATGAATCGCAGAGCATGTTCAGGCAGGTCTTCACCTGCTCCTTTGAGAAGTATTCCAGAACGCCTTCCATGACTATGATATACATGTCTGATTCAGGTATACTCTTGGTCCATGCACCGTTGAGTGCGTCGCCGTCCATCATTTTGCAGCGTTCTCTGTCCTCGAATACTTTTCTCCGGACCGCAATCTGATCAGCGAGATCGACGTCATACCATCTGATCTTCCCGTTATCTACCTGCGGGAACTTATCGTCGAATCCGCACCCGAGGTTGATGCACACAGCATCCGGATATTGCGCTATAAGACTTTTCAGCGCATCCCGGTACATGATAGTCCTGGCGACCACGCCTTCGTGGGACAGGAACGGATCATATTTGCTTACATCAACTCCGAGCGTATCTATTATCTCCTTCGCTGCAGGATCACTGATTCTGGCATCAGCCCTTGCTGTTTCACTTGCACGTATGGCCAGCGTGATAAGTGCAGTCTCCTGGACGTCGCCGAATTTAAGGTCCATGTTATTCCTCCTTGTTCCGATCCATCGCTCCATTTCCTTGACATATTCAGCTGTATGAGCTGCCATGTATCCGCAATGCGGATAGCCGTCTCTTATGACGGTTACGGCTTCAGGCAGATATTTGCGGATCGCCTTCTTAGACAGTTTCAGGTCAAAATCCTTGCTGCCGTACTCAAGGTGCAGCCGTTTCTGCTGATCTGTCGTGAAAGTTTTCAGATCATAGTGGCAGCAGGCATAGCATATATTGTCGATGTCGTACAGCGTTATGCGGGCAAAATTAGCAGTCATTCTCTTAGCGAATTCGTATCCGTACATCTCCACCAGGTTCGGTGATGCTTCAGCGTGAGTCTTCGCCAGCATCTTTTTCCTTCTTCTGAACAGGTTCTTCATGAATGATTCGGCAAAAGCAGCATTCCTGTTGAGAGCAACACCATCGAACCACGCCTTCTCTATGTTGAAGTCCTTGTCCTCAAACAACCTGTACGCGATCGCGACACCCAGTGATGCTCCATACAGCAGCTTTATATCCGTATAGCCTTTTGAAACGAGGTATTCCTTCAGCTCTCGGTACTCGCTTTCAGCGCTTACATATCTTCCGGCATCGCCGTGCCCGCCCTGATCAGGCGCTACTATGAAATACTTTCCTTCCAGGTGCGGTGAAACTATGTTGTACATGTCCTCACCGGAAAGAAGCATCGGGGCCAGCAGTACGATTAAAGGGTCTGCCGGATCTCCGTACTCATGCACGCAGAGCTCTCTTGTCTCATTGCCGATAGCTTTGAAATACTCCTGCCTGACAGCTTTTGCTTCGGGCACGAAATCCATAGCTCCCCAGCAATGCATCATGCCTTCTCCGATATGTACATTAAGTTCCACTCCACACTCGCTGCACTTTGCTCTGAAGTCATCAAGATAAGCGATCATCACCTCATTGGTCCCGTAGAATATATCTATCGGAGGGAATCCGGTGAGATCGAAAAGTATCGGGCTGAGGAGATATGCATCATCTCCTGTTGCAAGTACAGGAGCGATGTTGTCGAAGAATCCCGGCGGAATCATCACATCAAGATGGCTGAGCCTGTCCATTTCAGCTCTCTGCTTGTCGCTCGGCGGCACCTGAAGTCCCGGAGACTGCAGCACAAGCCGTCCCGGGAGAGGCACATCCAGGCCCTCGTGGCGAATGTACATGCAAAGCGACAACGCCTGCCCGCCGCCGGATGATGTACCGAAGAATCTGATCCTGTCAGCATCATAATGGTCCAGTATGTCCCTGTATACGCCGAGCGTTCCCTGAAGTGTTTGAAACAGGTCGTTGTCCGGTGCCATAGGATACAGAGGGAACCACACTTCAGCGTTACAGTTCTCAGCTATCTGTCCGCACAGGATGATATCGCCCGGATCAGGCGGCAGGATATATCCGCCTCCGAATAGATACAGGACTGCTTTGTCCGGTGCAGAGTCCTTCTGTCTGACGACATAGCAGGTGACCCCGTCTATGCTCTTTGTGTCGATTTCGAACTTATCGCGCATCCTTTTGTATGGGATCTTCAGCGGCTTCTTCTGTTTTTCCCTGTACTCCTGAAGTAATGCATCAAATTCACTGCCCTGCTTATCCAGCATTTTATTCACTTTGATTGCTCTGAACATGCCGCTCAAAGCTCTGTATCTAAGACTTGTTGCTTTGTTCATATGTTCTCCATTTTTTTACTAAATGAATCTGTAACACTCATCTCAAAGTTTTCTACCACTCAGATATTACTTCTCTCAGTTTGATATCTATATCTTCTCTGACGGCTTTGCATTCTGCGGGATGTTCTCTTCCTGCTTTGAAGAGAAGTGTCATCAGGTCCGCTCCTACCGGGAGCATCTTTCTGAGAAGCGACTCTGGGAAAACAAAATGCGTTCCATGCTCGTATATAAGCGAGAGGTACGTGCAGTCATGCTTCTTCTCAGACAGACGTTCTTCCATTCTCCGGATATACTTGCATGTATCCCACAGGACATCATCTTCGGCTCCTACAAATACTATCTGCCCTTTGATATTCTCGACTTTGATTTTTTCATCTTCCTGAACCGGGTGTCTTCGCTCTGACTCATCAAACATCTTCCTCGAAGCCACCATATCCCTGCCTTCTTTGGTTTCTTCCTGTATTTTCTGCCAGTATTCAGGGTGTCTGTATGCATACGGCAGATAAGGCAGCGGCTCACCTTTCCACGTTACTGTTGATTCATTGTCTCCCGGACGTTCTCTCATACCGTCTTTTCCATCCTGGTAGAACCCTTCCATGATAAAATCGCTTGGCGACATCGCTATGGTCAGAGTTATATCAGGATAGTAAGATGCAGCCACCAGAGCCAGCATGCCGGTAGTAGATGCACCTGCAATACCGATTTTTTTGATGCCGCGGGCCTTCAGAAATGCTATCGCTGATCCAAATCTTTCGATCGGGTAATTATGATGGCCGTAGTCTTTTTTGTCCGGGGACATGGCAAGAGCATGGCAGCCAAGTTCATGGACCCACTTTGCGCCGCTGGCAGCAAGCCTGTCGTCAGAACTGTCTCCCAGCATAAGTATCATCGCCTTATCTGAAGACTTACTATTCGGGTAATATGCGCCATAGAATCCTTCGGTTTCCGGAATAGCGATCTGCTTATTCAACGGTTTGAATATCTCCTTTCCACTGTCTTTCGAGCTCATTACTTTGCTCTCATCCGGTTCCCAGACCAGATCATACATGAATGAATCATCTGCGATCTTTCTGGTCCTTACAGTTTTCATTCCGAGGTGTTCGTACTTGGTCTTTTTAAGAGAATCATCGGTGTCAAGAATAACAGGGCAATTGTTTTCCCGCCCCTTCTCAAAGGCGAACTCCAGAAGTTTACGCATATGCCCCTTGCCCTGGTGCTCTTCAGGGACTGCCACGAGAGCAACAAATATATACTTTTTCTTTGCCTTTTTCAGGCTGTCTTCAAAAGATTCTCCGGCGGCTGACAACTTGCTTATTAAATCGCGCACGCCCTTGATTCCCATAGTGTTCCCGAAAGTTCTGAGCAGTTCCGTGACCGCAGCCGGTCTCATCATTTTCCATGACGGATAATACGCTATATACCCTTCGTGCTCAGGGCCTGTCGTATATAGAGAGCCATTTTTGATCATCGCGCGGACAAAGCCGCAGATATAATCGCTTACGGCCTGCCTGTCCTTATAGACCAGCGTCATTCCGACTTCACCTTCAGAGTATGTGTAGTCAGCATACGCATCGCCTATCTTTCTTATCTCTGTATCTGTAAGATTTGTCACTCTGTACATTGCTTTTTCTCCATAGATTGTCTTATATCTACTGAACAGCATCTAGTTCCCGTATTTTCTATGCAGTTCGTCCCATGACGGCATCATGCCCCGCAATCTGTTCCACGTCTCAAGCTTTTCCTCAGGATAATCCTTCAGAAGCTCCTCATAAAATGCATCTATCTGCTCCATCTCAGAGACTGCATTCCGGCAGTGCTCACAAGCAATAAGGTCACCTATCCTGGACTTGGACATGATGAGATAAAGCGTCTGCATCAGCTTCCCTCTGGCCCCGTTTTCGTAGAACTTATCCTCCCCTTCGGGGTAGATTGGGATCCCTATTGCTTTCAGCGCTTCGTATGCTTCATGAGAAGCATCCACCATCATTCTTCGCTGCTCTTTTGTGGAGCTGCGCAGGTTGCCATCACAGATGTATGACAGGTATCCTATCGGCAGTATGGCAGCCGGATGGCATATCAGGTACGCTTCCATATCGTCCTGCCAGTTCAGCTTATATGAAGTGCCTTCAAACAGCTTCTCCGTCCACTTCCTCAGTTCCGTGTCTGTCCTGCCGTGGAGCCTGCCAATGTCCATGAAGCTTCCGCCGAAGCGTTCGCATACATAATGATCTGCTTCTTTTTTGCCTCCCGATACCTGGAATCCGAACAGGATCTTTTCGATTCCGGGAGCTTTTCTCAGGTCCTCCTCCACCTCTGCCGGTGCAAGATCGTTTCCTACCAGCACAAGCAGTTTTGTATTAAGCTGCCTGATCTGCGGAAGAGCCTGCCGGATCTTATGGTATGGCATCACCACAAAAGCTGCATCAAATGAACGGCCCCCTACATCCGTGACAGCCTCTACAGGATCTTTTGTTGTCGTTCTCTGCAGATGATGCTTTATGACAAGTCCGTTTTTCCGGAGAGATTTCGCTCTTTCTTCCCTTGCCAGGATCGTAACCTCATTTCCCGCCTGAATCAGAACATGCGCCAGATATGCTCCGATCACTCCTGCCCCAAACAGCAGAACCTTGTGCTTTTCTACATCATTTACAGAAACCAGTGGAACGTTTCTTGCGCCTTCTTCCGTATCATCGCTCTCATCATATCCGTCGTACGGCGCTGACGGATCATGCGGCTTCTGCCGCTTTAGGCTATTGCAGACCTGATCGCGATGAGCAAAAGCAAAGTCCAGATCCTGCGACCACCCTGTATGTCCCGTGATGATCTTAGGTGACAGGCCGCGTTCTCTCAGGATCTTTTCCAGTTTCTCCAGTGACTGCTTCGCCAGATCATTGTCCTCCGCAAGAGAATTGATGAAACTGTATCCCCCATCAGGGCCAAACCATATCGTGTCGCCGGTAAACAGATAAGCTTCATCGATCAGATAGACCATATGTCCCCAGGTGTGACCAGGTACCATGATCGCCTCAACGCGGATGTCTCCTATCTGAAAGACCTCTCCATCCTTCAGAAGAACCTTCTTATTATCTGTCTCCACCATAGGGAGCTTGTATGTGCCGAATATGACTTTCCGGCGGACTTCTCCTGTCATATATCTGTTCTCGACTTCACTCAGATAAAGTGTTGCATGCCTGAAGAGTCCGTCTGAGTCGCGTTCTACCGCTCCTACATGGTCTGTATCCTGATGCGTAATAAGGATATCCTGAATGGACGATGGATCGATATCCAGCCACCGCATCTTTTCCGCAAGTCTGTCATAGTTGTATCCGGCATCGATCATGATCGTTGTCCCGTTTTTGGTGTAAAAGAATATATTGGCGATCCATTCACGGATACATGCCGTATGCTCGTCTATCCACCCGGTATTAAGCGGCTTGAAGATCTCCTTGCCGCGGTATCCCAGGCTCATTACCCTTTTTTGAAACTGTGATGCTTTCTTTGACATAGTTTCCCTCCTCGTCAGATCAGATGCTCCAGCCCGCGCTGGCTGTCTGCAGTTCAGTCATGTGTCTGAATATGCTTCCGTCCTTCTGCAGGAGTTCTTCAGGCCTGCCTTCCTCTGCGACCTTCCCGTCTGCGAGTACAACTATGTGATCTGCTGCCTCTACTGTGCGCATCCTGTGAGCTATTACCAGCACAGTCCTGCCTGAAAGCAAACGTGAAAGAGCTCTCTGCACCTTAGTCTCATTCTCTACATCAAGCGATGCAGTGGCTTCATCAAGAAGTACTATCGGAGCATTCTTCAGAAGAGCCCTGGCGATTGAGATCCGCTGGCGTTCACCGCCGGAAAGTTTCGCTCCGTTTTCTCCTATAGGTGTTGAGTATCCATCCGGCAGTTTGCTGACAAATTCATCGCAATTCGCCGCTTTCGCAGCCGCAAGCACTTCTTCATCTGATGCCCCGTGTTTGCCCAGACGGATATTCTCCATTACCGTATCGTCAAACAGAACCACGTCCTGGAAAACCATTGAATAATCGGTGAGCAATACTTCGGGATCGACTGAAGATATGTCCACTCCACCGACACGTATCTCGCCCTCATCTATATCCCACAAGCGCGCTGCAAGTCTCGCGCATGTACTCTTACCCGAACCGGATGGTCCGACTAGCGCTGTCACTTCACCTTCTTTTGCGGTAAAGCTCACCCCTCTCAGCACCTGTTCATTATCGTAGGCAAATCCGACATTTTCAAAGACTATATCGTGCCCGTCCGGAGCAAAGCTGTCTTCACCCTCAGCAGTCTTCGCGTCATAGATTTCCATCAGACGGCTGGCAGCGATCTGCGACATGAACATCTCAGCGATCAGTGCCAGAGCCTGGTCGAACGGCGCGTATATGCGTGTTATCACCAGAAGGAACATAAACAGCATCATGAAATCTATCTTTCCGGAAAGTATAAGACTTGTGCCTGTCAGTATAGTTGTCGCTACACCAAGACGCATGATGACACTGGCTGCATTGACAAAGATTCCGGTAGACAATTCACCTTTGATCATGGTCTTCTCATGATGATCGATCTTACCGTTAAGGTCATCCAGGAAGCGGCCCTCCTGGTTCGTGGCCCTTATCTCACGAATGTTTTCGAGCATCTCCTGTATGCCATCAGACACCCTGAGACCTGCTTCCTTTGTGACCTCTGAGTTCTTCTTAGCCAGCTTTCTGCTTCCAAAGAGAAGAGCGAAAGCCACCGGAACTCCCCACAGGCACGCGAGTGCAAGCTTCCAGTTATAGCAGAGAAGCATGATGGCAATGATCGCCGTCGAGATATATGAGCCATATAAATACCCCAGACAATGAGACCAGACATGCTCAAGGCGGTTCACGTCGCCCATAATGGTCTCTGTCAGATCCGCTAGATCGCGCTTTCCGAAGTATCCAAGAGGCAGCTTTCTTAATCTTTCCGCAATGCTCAGGCGGACTGCTTTTACTTCTCCATAGACCAGGCCGTAGGTGGCTCGGTATTGCTGGAGATGTGTTATCAGGGAAAGTGCTATAAAAGCGAGCACAAGTATTATAAAGACAAATGCTTTAGGAAGCGGCGCGTCAGATGTCAGTGTATCCATGAATTTCATCATCATGAAATATAGGATACCCATGCCGCCCATAACGACCAGGTTCACAACGACCGTCCAGAATGTTCCTTTTTTGGTGTTCTTTATTCCCTGATCTGTAAGCGCGTATTTACGCTGGAATTCTTTTCCGAACATTACCGCACCTCCTTTTCCGCTGATCCGGGCCCCGCTTTTTCTCCCTGCGTGATACGCCATTTGACTGACTGATTGTATTCAGCCCACATTCCGGCGTACAGTCCGTTTTTCTGAAGAAGCTGCTCATGTGTCCCTTCTTCTGATACTTTTCCATTGTCCAGTACTATTATCTTATCCGCGCCTGTAACTGTAGACAGACGGTGCGCGATCATGATCACGCTGCGGTCCTTAGTCAGCGCCGCAAATGCCTTCTGGATCAAAGCTTCATTTTCAGGGTCTGCAAATGCCGTGGCCTCGTCCAGTACAACGATCGGTGCGTTCTTCAGGATCGCTCTCGCAAGCGCTACGCGCTGCTGCTCACCACCCGAAAGGTAAGTTCCTTCCGTTCCGATGACTGTATCCATACCGTCAGGCAGCTTATCCAGAATATCGTCACACTGCGCCGCTGAGAGCGCTGCCTTAACTTCTTCACGTGTCGCTTCAGGTCGTGCGGATCTGACATTTTCCAGAATACTGGCCTTGAACAGACGGTTATTCTGGAAAACAAATGCTATATGGTCCATAAGCATATGAGGATCGGTATCTCTTACATCGACCCCTCCGACTTCGACACTACCTGAACTGACATCCCAGAAACGCGGGATCAGGCTGGCTGCTGTCGTTTTTCCTCCACCGGAAGGACCGACCAATGCTGCAGTCTGACCGGGCTCCACTTTGAACGACACATGATCAAGCGCCGGAAAATCAGCGCCTTCATAAGTGAAGCTCACATCTTTGAATTCCACACTGTTATCTTTCGGCACCTGCGGATGATCAGTGACCTGCAGCACAGGCGCGCTCATGACCTCATTGATCCTTCCCATCGCCGTGCTTGCCAGCATCATGCCGCTGGCTGCAAACATGATCTTTGCCAGAGCTGTTGATATGATGGCAGAGAACACTGCATAGAAGGCAAAATCAGCAACAAAACCTGCAAAGTTTCCGGAAGCCAGTGCTTCAGGCGCCAGCAGGAGCGCCACCGGAACAAGGAATATAAATGCTCCTTCCGTAAAGGTAAGGTTGATTGCCTGGGGTATTCTGCAGACGTCCGCCTGATAGTGTTCGGCCTTGGCGCTGTAATCTTCTATGGCTTGCTTGAAAGCTCTGAAAGAATACACAGTTTGCTGGAACACCTTGACAACAGGTATGCCGCGTACATATTCAGTTCCGGCTTTGCTCATGACATCCTGCGCGGCCTGGTATTCTGCCATAAGACCGGCATTCTTTCCGGTCATCATTGCAGCCATGGCAGCAACTGATATCACAGCTGCCAGCAGGCAGGCCGCTCCCATACGCCAGTCAAAGACGAACATCAGTACCAGCATTGTTATAAACATAGCCACAGTACCCACTATATCCGCCAGATTGTGCGCCAGCAGAGTTTCAGTCTCTGACGCTGCTCCGTCAAGACGGTTGCGCAGCAGACCCGAAGCATTGGAATCAAAGAATCCAAGCGGCGTCTTCATCAGATGCTCCATCCCGGCTTTACGGATATTGGAAGCTGTGCGGAAAGCAGCCAGATGCGTACACATCAAAGCCGCAAAATATACAACGATCCCGGCAACGGCAAAGCCAAAAGCCAGCCACCCGTATCCGGCGATCCCTGACGCTTCTGTCCAGTTTGGTGCTACCGTAATCAGGTCACGTGCCACCAGCCAGATGCAGATGTATGGCAGCATGCCTAATATCATAGCGATCGCAGACAGTCCAAGACCCAGAAATGTCAGACCTTTATAGCTGCCTGTATATCCAAGCAGTATGCTCAGATCACTTTTTTTCTTTTCTTTCATATAATCACCCTTCCTTCTGTCGCCTAGTTGACCGTCAGACCTGGTTTATCGATAACCGTCTTCCTCTGCCATGTGCTCCCTCTTTTCAAATCGTCATTATTTGAAAGTGATTTTTACGATAACCATCTTTACCAGTTTGTCGCAGAATCTGATCATGATCTTATGAAACCGGCTGACATCGTTGTAGATATCCCGGTAGCCTCGCATATAACTTCTTGAGGTGACATCCTTAAAGCGACCACCCCATGACAGTATCTCTGAAGCATCCTCAAGTGAGAAGAACGCTTTGACATCCTTGATGCCTGCCTCCCTGATCCAGGTCTTGGTCATCATCCTGGCACCGCGCATGTTGCAGCAGTCAAATACCAGCACTCCGCCCGGAAACCTCTCTGACATAGTCGCAAACAACTTCTGAATATCTGCTCTCCTGAAGTAATAGAACACTCCGGATGCATAGAACACGGCTCCGCTGCTTGCGTCGATCATATCCATCCATGCAAAGTCATTGAGATCATGCGCTATATTCTGCTCGCGTTCACCCGCAGGAAGCAGAGCATTCCTGACTTCGATCACATCCGGCATGTCAATGTTGTATCCCTTGCATGTGCCGTTATCACATTTACGGAATGTATCATCAAGTCCGCAGCCCATGTTCACTACTGCCGCTTCCGGGTGGTCTCTCAGGTACTCCCTGACCTCACATCCGAGATCGTATTGTCTCTGAGCTACCTCAAGCGCTCCGAAAAGTCCCGGAGCAGTCTCCATCTTGCGGAACTTGCCTCCAAGATCGTAATCAAGCATGCTTAGTATCCTGTCCGCCTCCGGGTCAGAGAACAGTTCAGGAAAATGGTCCGAACATACCTTGCGGCCTATCAGCGGAATCATCAAAGTCTCCTGCACAGAGTCCTTTTCTATTACGTATTTATCCATTTTCTCTTTTCACCTCTTATCAGTCCCTCAATTTCAGCAGCCAGCAATTCAGGCTTCAATGCTGCAAGTCCACCATGACCAACATCCTCAAACTTACGGAACTCTGTTTGCGTGAAGTTCTTGCGGATATAGTCTATATCCCACTTTCTGTCTTTCTCTTCAGCATCAGCATACCAGTATTCAATATGCCCGCAGCTCGTATGGATCCTGTCAGGCATCTTATAGTTGTTGGCCGATTCGAAAGTCCTCCATATAGTTCTCGGACTCATGAATTTAAGGACTTTATCAACGTACTTCAGGTCCTCGTCAGAGTACTCATCCGTGGAGAATGCCTTTTCAAGCAATTTAAGGCCTCCGAGCTTGCCCATGTATATCATCAGAAAATCCCGGACGGCAATGAATCTGGTCGCGATCCATGGCAGCTGATACGGAGTGATGCCTCCGTCGATCACCGCGCTTCTTACCTTAACGCGGTCATCCGCCAGGAAGCGGGTGACTACAGCGCCTCCCATAGAGCATCCATATATGCACGCTATCTCTTTGTATCCGTGGTCGATCAGCCAGTATGCAAGTTCAGCTGCGATCTCCTCTACACTGGTGAAATCTCCTTTGCTGTCCTCGTCATATCCCGGAAGAGCCGGCACTATGAGATGGTACCTGTCCTCCATAAGCGGGATCACATATTCGAAGTAGTCCCACATCACAGCTGACGGGTGTATCAGGACCACTATCTGTTTATTGTCTTTGCCAAATTCATGTATAGTCATTACTTATTTACCTGAACTTTCTCTTGTAGGAGATCCAATGTCCCTTTCTCTTTTAATATATGTTAGTCTTATCTAACTTTTTTGTCAAACTATATTGACTTTCCTTTGAGAAGGATGTATTGTGACCTTGGTTAGAGATAACTAACCGCACAGGAAAGGATCTTCAATGTTCGAAAACTATCTCATAGACTGCTGTGCGCCGACACTTGCATCGCTCAAATCCGGCAGCCTGTTCTGCTGTAAATGCCCTTCTGATTCGTCTGTCGAAGAAGCCGTTGCAGAATGGAATGATGGCTTCGCTGAATACGGACTAAGCATGTGCATACTTCGCAGAACGGCCACAAGTGCACTCATATATGTATATCGTTACACATCTCTCGCCCGCACTCTGACCGACCCGGAAGTGCAGGGATTTCTGAGTTCCTTTGGATATGAAAGCTGTTTGTGCTGCGAAGGATGCAGCTCAGCCGAGTGCAGTATCAGGAGCTGTCTTGATCACCTCATGAGCCGCCTGTCCGGTAAGGAGCCGGATGAGATGAGATTTCCTCATGAAATAGGGATCTTTCTTGGCTATCCCCTTCAGGATGTGAAGGGTTTCATAGATAACAACGGCAAGAATTCCAAGTATACAGGCATCTGGAAAGTTTATGGAGATAAGGATGCAGCGATAGAGCAGTTTGAAAAATACAGGAAGTGCTTCAGCGTGTACAGCGCTCTCTGGAGAAGCGGAAAACGCAGCATCTACCAGCTCACGGTAGCAAGTTAGCATACGCAGATAATTGAGACGATCCTCGGGGATACCCGGTTTTGTAACCATATATAAGCATATAGAAAGGAACAAGTGAAATGAGTAAAGTAGCAGTAGTATTCTGGTCTGCAACCGGAAACACAGAAGCAATGGCTGACGCTGTAGCAGCAGGTGCTGAGAAGGCAGGCGCTGAGGTAAGCAAGCTCACATCAGCAGAGTTTGGTCCTGCAGATGTCGCAGGATTCGACGGCATCGCATTCGGCTGCCCGGCAATGGGCGCCGAGGTCCTCGAAGAGGATGAATTCCAGCCAATGTGGGACGATGTGAAACGCAAGCTCGGCGGCAAGAAGGTCGGCCTGTTCGGTTCGTACGGATGGGGCGGCGGAGAATGGATGAACAGCTGGGCAGATGATGCCAGGATGTCAGGAATATCTCTGGCCGCTGATCCTGTCATTGCCAATGAAGCTCCGGACGATGATGCAGTTGCGGCATGCGAGGCTCTCGGAGCAGCGATTGCGTAATCAAAAGCAATTTTCTCACATTTAACAGAGACCGGCTGCAAAAGCCGGTCTCTTTATTATTACTCGCTGTCAGATCGCTCGGGCATCCTATATCAGGTCTGTCATGTTATACAAGCTGATGCCTATTGTTGATAAATTATGGAGCATTGCCGAAGTTGCCGGTGCAATGATCCCGAAAGCTCCCAACAGTATCAGGAGAGAATTGAATGAGATGATCACCCTGTAATCTCTGTCTATCCTGTGCATCAATGCATCCGAGATATTTCTGAGCACGATCAGTTCCCGAAGGTCCTCTGCCTCGATCGTTATATCTGCGATCTCTCTTGCAATAGCCGCTCCTGTGTTAACTGCGATACCTGCATCAGCCTCAGACAGCGCCGGCGAATCATTTACCCCGTCACCTATCATGATTACCTTATTGCCGCTTTCTCTGGCATTTCTGATAAATTCAGCCTTATCCTCCGGAAGGACTTCCGGTATGTATTCATCAACGCCTGTCTGTGAAGCTACATATGCAGCGGTTTTTCTGCTGTCGCCTGTCATCATCACGATCCGTCTGAAGCCATTCTCTCTGAGTTCTTCAATGACCGCCTTCACGCCCTCGCGCACAGGATCGTCAATGCATATGACCGCAGCAAGCCTGTCCGCCACTGAAAGATAGAGCAGCGAGTACTCATCAGGAAGATCGTTGAACTTCTCCTCTTCCCCTTCTGGCACCTTGCAGCCCTCATCTTCAAATATGAAATGATAGCTGCCGATCGATGCCCATCTGCCCTCTATCGAGCTTATGATGCCATGCGCGACTACATACTCTACCTCAGAGTGCATTTCATCATGATCAAGGCCCTTTTTCCTGGCAGCTTCCACAACTGCATTAGCTATGGAGTGAGGATAGTGTTCCTCCAGGCATGCCGCTATCCTCAGCATTTCATCACTGTCGTTTCCGCCAAAAGGTATTACGTCTGCTACTGACGGGGTCGCTTTCGTGAGGGTCCCCGTCTTATCAAATACTATGGTATCAGCTTCTGAGACGATCTCCAGGAACTTTCCGCCCTTCACTGTGATCCTGTGCCTGCCGCTTTCTCTCATCGCAGAGAGGACAGCCAGAGGCATTGACAGTTTGAGAGCACAGGAATAGTCGACCATCAGGAAGGCCATTGCAGTCTGAACATTGCGTGTCAGCGCATAAGCTATGACGGTTCCGGCCAGACTGTACGGCACAAGGCGGTCTGCAAGGCCTGCAGCCTTTGATTCGCTTGTTGACTTGAGTTTCTCAGACTCCTCGATCATCCTGACTATGCGGTCATACCTGCCGCTGCCGGCCTCCTTGTCTACTTTCAGCAGGCACTCGCCTTCTTCGACTACTGTGCCGCCATACACATAGCTGCCCGCAGCCTTCTTAACAGGCATCGATTCTCCTGTCATCGTCTGCTGGTTGACCATTGCTGTTCCGGATATGACTTTGCCATCGAGCGGTATCATATTTCCCATCCTGACTATAACCTGCTCACCCGCCTGGATCTCAGATACAGGTACCAGGACTTCAGTTCCGTTTCGCACCGCCCAGGCCTTATCGACATTGAGCGACATCAGGCCTGCCAGGTCCTCTATGGACTTTTTGCGCGCCCACTCCTCCAGCAGGTCGCCGATCCCCAGCAGGAACATTACCGATGACGATGTATCATGGTCTCCCCGTGCTAAAGACACAGTGATCGCCGCTGCATCAAGTACTGCAACATTCACATCGCCTCTGCAGAGCGCTTTGACTCCATCAAAGAAGAAACCTGCTGCCTTATACGCACACCACATAACTCTCAGAGGATGCGGCAGCAACAGTTTGCGCGCATATCTCACGATGATACGGTTCACAAGCCGCTCCTCAAACTCTCTGTCCGAGGCCCTGCTCGTGTGCTCAGGCACAAGAGCCTTAGCTCTCTCATCATTGAACGAGAATACCGCCAGAGCTTCCACCAGGTCTTCTCTGCAGCATGTGTAGTTGATCACAACATCTCGTGTACGGTCATATACCTTGACATGACCGACTCCCGGAAGAGCTTTCAGATAGTATTCCAGAGTATCTGCCTCTGACAGATGCATTCTGTCAATGTCAGCATGTACCCTGATCCTGCCGCGCGACTCTGCGCGGACTATAAATCTCATAAGCGCCTCCGTCCTTTATTTGTCTCCCTTTTTCGCTGTTTTCTTCGCAGGCCCGGCAGCTTTGCTCTTATCTTCGATCACTACGGCTTCAGCTTCAGGAGCATTTGCTCTTTCTTCGTTGAGTTCTACTGCCTCGGCGTAGATGTCCTCGCAGCCTTCTCTTACCGAAGTGACGCTTTCCATTACCTCATCTCTGCATCTAAGTCCAAATGCCGTGGCATTAACGTACGCCTTGTGAGCAGCTTTGCTCTTCAGAGCTTCGATGCCTTTAGTTGCGAACACCATTCCTCCAACGAAAATACCGGCGTGACTCCATTTCCAGATTCCCATTTTATTGCCTCCTTCAATTATTCATTCAAATCGACACAAATACACTGCACAGAGCTCAGTTAGATGCATCATACTTATATTAGCCATATCTAACTCACATGTCAAAGAAAAACTCTCCTTTTTCGGAGAGCTCATTTTGCTACTATTTCTTAATTATCTCATCAAAACATACATCCCCATCAGACAGGTCCGAATGACGGATGAAATCAACATGTCCGGTCAGGGCGGAATAGGCTAACCGATCAGTATTGCAGAATATCTTGCAAAGTGGTCTGATCCCGTAATAAGCAAACATCTCAACATACATGCATTTGCTTATCCTGTATTCGACCTTTTCTTTTTCAAGACTGAAATGGTCATACGTAATGCTGCCATCTTTTACCCTGTCTTCGTGATCAGATTTATTCCAGATTCTTACAGCTGAAAAGCAGAACGGAAAGCGGTCTATGAAATTCAGGATCTTAACAAAGACATTCCACCGGTCTGCCATACCTTTTTCAACCGCCGGAATGATCATGTCATCTGTATATCCGGCATCCTTCAGCTCAAGACACATGGCTATGACGGCATAAACGAAAGAAACGTTGGTAGATGGATATATATTGTGAGCTTCAAACTCCTCGGATCTGTACATCTTCGTGAGTCTCGTCTCATATGACATCATTCTTTGATCAACATCCTCGAATCCTTCGTTTAACAGAACATTTCTGTAATACTTAGAATATGATCTAATGGTTTTCGCTATTTCTTTATCGTTCATTTTCCCTTGATCTTATATCCTCTTAACAGCAGTCCGGCAAACGCTGCGCACAGCGCCGCGCTGCCTCCCATTGCGCACTTTGTCCTTTTGTCTGATTTTGTTACGGCTGATGCTGCGATACCGGTAATGCCGCCGAGTGTCAGGGCACCAAAACCTCTGTACAGCCGAGCTGCAGGAAGTTCACGGTCAAGCCCTTCTATCCTCTCACTGATCAGTTCTGCAACGCCTGTGATCATAAGAGCCGCCGGAACAGCCGAGACTGCCGCACTTCCATACTCTCTGTCCCTGATCATTTTCACCAGCATTGCAAGGTATGTCATCCACCCTATATTTCCCGGGATGTCATATGTCATCCATCTGGCGTCAGATATATCGGTTGTATATGTTGCGTCTGTATCTGTACCCCTTGAATCACTGAGACGGTAGTCACAGCATTCATCTCCCTCCGCAACTGACTTTGTTCTCTTATAATCTATTCCGCGAAATCCTGTCATATATTCTTTATCCATGCAGCAGATCATCTGGACAGCTTCGGGAGTGCCGATTTCCTTTGCTTTGTCGTAGAGCGGGCAGCCTTTGACATCAAGGCTGCACAGGTGCTCCTCCAGCACGAGATTCTCAATATCATATCCGTCACTCATCTTAGCTGCTATCTTATCCATATTCTTCCACATAAGGACAGGGATCCCCGGCAGTGCAGTCACCTTGCGGAAAATATCCCTCAGCCTGATACCGGTCTTAGTCCCATACGCACGTGTCATTTCAAGTGCTTCTCCTGGCGCATAATGTTCAATAGCGCGGTACAGGGCAGTCGGAGGGAATACAAAGGTCAGGCTATTGTTGTCGGCATCCTCATACTCTGATGCCAACCTTTCAAGCTCTTCATTCGCATACTTCCAGATAGCAGCGGCTTTCTCCTCACCGTATCTTTCCGTCAGGTCTTTATAAAAGTTCTTATAGATCAACGATTTCTCAAGTCTCATAACATGCTCCCTTTCCATTTACAGAATCACTGCCATGATTCCTGCCAGCGCAGCTGAAACGACCGCCATGCCCATAGTTCCCATGATCCATTTCTGCTGTGTATCTTTCCTAGTTATATACGGTCTCAGATCTTCAGTACCGGGAATGATCCATGCATCAGTGTGTCCTACCCAGTAATCGTCGATCAGGAAGCGATCTATCAGGTTCATGATCGACAGGATAACAAACATCTGCCAAAAGCCGGGCAGAAACCCACGTGCGCCGTTGATAGCATACACGCAGACGATCACATATACGAGATACCCGGGAACGCACAGCCCTTTGAACAACGCGCTCCTTTTTCTGATCGCTTCATGGGTCGTCATACCGAGCTGGACGACCCGTTCCCGGACCTTTTTGTCGTACAGATGTACCATTCCAATCGCTCCGTTACGGATCCCGATGGCGCAGATGAGGTATAGCAGGAAGCCCAGGCCAAGGCCTTCCAGGATCAGTTTTATCGCAAGCATCAGTCAGTCTCCTTAATAATAGTTATGTATTATGTTAGTCTTTACTAACTCAAATGTCAAAAGAATTGCTCCCCATTGAGGAGCCTGTATTTCCTTTGACCAGATGCCCTTTTTGATTTCGGTCCGGGCACTAAAAAATGGCGATTTTTGCTAAAATCTGCAAAAACCGCCAAATCCTGAAAGCCTTGATTTTCAAGGGTTTTGAGCGTTACCTGCGTTGTATTTTCGCGACTACCTGCCGTCCCGCGGTGCCCGGATCGTGCATCGCTATCGCTCGCACTCCGAGGCCGCTCTGGCAAACTGTGTCTTTAGCTGATCAGGCTTCGACTGCGTCTCGCCTTCTCAGGAGACAACATGCTTCGATGTGTGTCGTTTTTGACAGGAAAAATAAGAAGGGCCTGGGCAGACCTAGACGGGAAAAATACATTCCTGCAGGCCAGATTTAATTGCTTTGTATAATTATTCAATATCTTCTGTTTCCGGACTTGCTACTGATCTGTCAGTTTCTTCCTCGTCCTGATAGTCTGCAGTCTTTTACACATTTAAGATTATCAAATATTCGTGTAAGAGAAAAGACGCGGATGCCTTTCACCCACACCTTAAATGATGCCCTCATAATATGTTATACATTTTCAACAGTTTCTTGAGTAACAAGTCAACAGTGGTATCAATACATGAGAAATGCTAATAGCAGGCCTTCCCTTTTCATCATATCTTCTATCGCCATTACATCAAAAGCTGATTCAACGAATGACCCTGTATAAAGTTCATCTTTCAGCTTTAGTGATGCCTTAACTGCCATATTTAAGGCTTTTGTAGCAATAGTTTTCAAGTCACCTGCATTACCTCCAGACACGTCTCTAATTACAACATCTGTGTAACATGAATCCTGACAATTCATTCCTAATTGATCAGGGAGACTGCTATACTCTATATATTGATGGTCACAAAATCGGAGATCTAAGTCACCCGGATGAAGAATTCGAGAATATAAGAATCTTCTCGACATTAGAAGAAGCATCTGAAACGATGAATATTACAATAAAAGAAGATTATGTTTTCAATGAGAAATAATACTTCATTAGTCGGTGTTTCTCTTCCACTCTTCAGAGCATTCCTTGCTGCAGAATTTATCTCTGTAACGTCTCGCTATAAAGGCTTTGCCGCAGTTCTTGCACATTCTGATTGGTCTGGACTCGTCGGTCAACATCATGCTGAAAATGAGCTGTATTCCTTGAAGCAACGAATTGAAGTTCCAGACAAGATAAGGCCTGTCATCCATAAGCCCAATATGGTATGTCGGAGTCAGTCCATCAAACGCTGCCATACTTTGCTTATGGAATTCCTTCTGTTTTTCCGTAAATCCGTCCTTATCTTCGTAATAGAAGAATATGACCATGAGATTGAACGCCCAGTCCTTAAACTGCTCTTCCATCCAATCCAATCTCTCTGCATATTCGCGCTGAAACGTCATGTGTGTTTCAAGAGGTCGCCCATCAGTCAGAGTTCCAAGCAGCACAGTCTCCTTATCTCCCTCAAGATCCCAACGGTAGCCTTCACCAGGGCCCCTTTTATGGATGTCCAGCTTCCCGAAAGGATAAAATTCGTCCATATATGGCAGCACCGGCATAGACTCCTCCCGTATAAAATGATTTACAGGGAAAAAAGCGTTCTCATACTGGAGAAATCTTGGAGTTGTCGGCAGAGCTGTCATAATGCCCAGCAGACCATACTTCAATGTAAATTCTCGTATCGCATCATGTTTCTCACTTTCTGTTGCTTCCAGATTCATACAAAGGCGGCCAACATTAACCGCATCCAAAGCAATGCTTTCAAATTTATCAATTGGATCGTATGGCTGAGGCATGGCTTTTGGCGCAGGCTGAAGATATTTCTTGCCATCTGCAGTCTCATTAATTACATAGTCACTATACTTGACCCAGAATGAATTTGCGTATTTAAAGAGTCTTTTCATTATGCACCTCTGTATTCATACTGTTCCCGGCAGGTATCAAAGAATCTCTGCTCATCACCTGTAAAAGAGTAATCCTTATCGCTTCTAAAAATCAGGAGGCCCATAGTCCGCTGCTTCAGATGAAACTCCAGTTTATCCCACGCCTTCCTTACCGCTCTGTCTGTCTGACCCCGCATCTCTGCGATCTCGGCATTTGAATATTTCTCCAGGACTTTGTAATAGAATAGTTCCCTATCATCCATATCCAAAGCTCGCATGAAATGTATCATATAGTCTTTTGTCACAAGTTGATCTATAGTATCCGGCTTGCAGTACAGAAAGTCCAGTATGTCTCCTTTACGCATCTGCCTGGCTATAACATTGCTCAAGCAACCTGCAGTGAATGAACTGTCCTCGTCTTCGCCATACTCAAGAGGGAAATCATCGCCATTCCTAAGGATCTCATGCTTCCTGACCCTGGATTTTTCATTCTCTTCTAGAAAATCATACCAGTCATTAAGGCGCTTGAAGTCAGTTACTGTTCGTGCAGACTGTTCGATCCTTCTGAGCATCTCATGCCTGATGTCACGTT
>CADABZ010000003.1 GCA_902786355.1 uncultured Eubacteriales bacterium | reverse complement strand
GAATGTTGCTCCGGCGAGTGACGCACCGGCCTCATCCTGCTTGTTGATAGTGATCTCGCCGTCTTTGCGGTCAGTATCAGTCTTCTTGGTGTTCGTGATATCGATCTCACTATCGCCGCCGATCGTCATAGTATATGTTGTTGTTTTTGTGTACTTAGCCTCGGTATCGTCGTATGTTGTTTCGATCGTTGTAGTGATCACAACAGGATGAACGGCTGTATCCATGTCGTAGCCGTCAGGTGCAGCTGTTTCCTTCAGATACAGTGTGACTGTTCCTCCGTTCTCTGCTGGCAGATATCTTGCAAGAGCTTCATCTTCTGTGCTGATAGTGAAACTGCCGCCTGTGTAGGAATCAACTTCAGTTGTAAGTCCTTCTTCTGCGTACAGCTTGAATGTTGCTCCTGAAAGAGCCGCTCCGTCCTGATCCTTCTTTGTGATCGTGACGCTGTCGTGTTCAGTTTGCTCCTCTGTAGTCTTTGTCTTGTTGTCGAATACAAATGATGCGTCATCGTCAACAGCCTGGAGCTTGCTCTCATCTATTGTATTATCTTCCTTGACGAGGTTCTCATTGTCTGTAGATTTGTAGAAAGTATTGGATGCATTCGCTACTACATCTTCTCCATCCAGTGTGTACTCAACCACTGTTTTTACGATGTACCAGGTTTTATCCCCATTGTACGCTTCATCTACAGATGCCTGATCTTCGCTTATTCTATAGTAATGAGTCTCGGTCTTTGGTGTAGCACTGCTATAGTGGATCTTGCCAAATTCAATGCTGCTTCCGCTATTAGACTCTTTCTCGCCGATCTGTACCCATCTTCCATCTACAAGCTCGTCAAGAACAAACTCAAATGTCTGGGATTCTGTAGGTGTACCACTATCTACTTTCTTCTGAGCAGTAAAGCCTACCTCTGTTTCGATTATGGTTCCGCCTCTATATGCCCACTGGTGACCTTCTGACGCAGAATAAACACTGTCCGCTACGATAGCTCCGTTATAATCTCCGCAAACAAGGTCAACGTTTGCAGTAGGTGCCAGGATATGTCCTACTTCCGGGCTCATGTCCTTAACGTCTACCTGAGATGCTCCCGGGATATTCCAGAGAATAGCCAGACCAACACCATCTTCCTTCGCAGAACCCGCTCCCGCAGTGTCGTGCAGATCTTCCAGATATTTACCCGGCTGTTTGCCGTTGATAGAACCTATCATAGGCATGTTGACATAGCCGTTTTCATCAGGGTGCAGTGTTATGACTGTCGCTTTAGTGTCTTCATCTGCCGGATTTCCGAGATTCTTTAATTCAACAGAATACTTGCTGCCGTCTGTCAGATCGTAATCGATGGTAACACAGGATCCGCCCTGTACCGGCACTATGTATGCATTCTGTACAGGATCATAGTAGTCAGATACTTTCAGTACAGTGCTTTCGCCTTTTCTTGCAAGTGCTTCTGATGTAGTTATCAGGTTTGTTCTCAGCGTATCCCAGTTGATATAGTCAGGATATACGTAAGTGTTCGCATCACTTCCGCCGTTTTTACCCTTCTTATTGATACCATCATCCTGGTATATGCCGTTTACAGTATCACCAAATACCGTATTATCCGCGCCTACATAGAACGGCGGCGGATTCTGGTTATCAGCTCTTCCGCTGACCGTCATGTCACCCGGAACCTCGCCAACATATGACGGCTTGGTGAGCAGGGCACTGTCAGCGATCTGAGGTGCACCTCCGGATAATCTTCCTCTTATCAGGGCTCCGCCCATCATGTGGGTATTGTTCAGGAGATCGCCATACCCATAAGCTCCGTCATGATAAGTCTTCTCATTCGGATCATCAGGGTCACTGACAGTAACGATATTGTATCCGCTCAGAACATACTCCAGAGTGTACTGGAAAGAATCATCTGTTGTATGTTTTGAGAGATTTATTATGTCGTAATAACTTGTTGAATCCTCATGTTCAACTATTGTTCTGCAATCGGTCTGTTCACCGGCATTTACGGATGGATATGATGTCACATCATACTGATTGACGGACTGTCCGGTTTTGACCTCGTGGTACTTCCCGCTATTATCTTTAGCTACAAGTTTTGAACTGATATTACCTTCATTTCCTGTGAACTTTTCCTGCTTTGGGGTAGTACCTTCCTGATCTGCATACCATGCTGTAACAGGAATATCGATGAACTTGCCGTCCTCGCTTACGGTGCCTGAGCCTACATTTACCAGGCTGTATGTATCCGAGCCGCCGCTGGAATGGCGGATAGTAGTCAGGACATATAAACCATCAGCCTCTTCTACATCCAGGCCGCTTTCATCCAGAGCTATCCTGATATTGTAATCCCTTGGCTTTGAAGCATGCATATTGATAACAGCAGAAGTATCTCCGATCATTACATCTGCAGCGCTGATGCTGTAACCTTCAGGTGCAGCCTCAGAAAAAGCACTCGCATCTGTTGCTTGTCCCCAGTGCGCCGGAACAGGAGTATAGTACGGGCTCGACCAGTGGATCAGACGAAGATTGAGAGTATCGCCGCTTGCAGGATCATACTCATAAGGGGCCGGGGAAGGATTATAAGGATCTTTGATCAGATTCAGGTCGACAGTTGCGGGTCCCGATGAAAGATCTATCGGCTTGACATCGCCCGCGATATTATTGCCGTTCTGGTCCTTGATAAGAACTCTGACGAACAGTCCATTAGCCAGTGAATCATCTGAAGTTACAGGGTTACCGCTGAAATCGAGCGGATTAACAGTAACCGAGTAATGCGAAGTAGCGTCCGTAACATTTATAACGAAGGAGCTGCCGTCCTTCATCTCGACTGTCAGTGTTTCTTCTGACTTAAATGCCTTCTTGCTGGTCAGTGTCCAGTCATTTCCAAACAGTGTCTTCTTCACCTCGAGCAGTGAGGTATCCGAGAATATAACGTTCTCAACATCCTTGACATCCTTGTCGATGTTCAGCTGTTCAAACACTTCGCTGAGTTTGATGCTTCCTTCACCCGGAATGCTGAATTTGTATCCGTTGTATTCGAAGTCAACTGTATATGCGAAAACAGAGAAGCTGTCCGTCTTGAAGACGGCTTTCTCATTTTTGACGCTTACCGCGAGGCTGTTGTCTGCCTTGGTAAGTTTTTCAACATTAATATCATCGGCGCTTATATCTGTAGCGTCGGCTGTGGTGTCGTACTGTTCTTTTACATTATCTGCAAGAGGGAGATGTGTTACAGAAACGTCGGCTGCTTTCTTAGCGCCAAGTGATGAAGAGAGCTGATTATCAAGGAACTCAAAAGTTACAGAGACTTTTCCGTCAGGCTGTATCTCTGCGCCATCTTTGATAAATGCTACATCGTAAAGCAGTGTATTGCTCTCATCGTATGAATTCTCAGATGAATTGTTGAGAGCATCGATGTAAGCATTATAATTATAGCCTTCTGAGCCTTTACTGATCGCTGTTGCCGTCAGTTTAGCATCATCAGGAACAGCAGCAGGATCATCGAGAACTGCGGTCACTCTGACTTTTGAGTCTTTCCATACGTACTCCGTCTTGTCAGGTTCCGCCGCTGCTTCGGTCTCTGCTTCGTTGTCCTCAGCAGGCTGAGCGTTCTCATCTTCAGCTGAAGATTCCTCTGATGCAGCCTTCTGGGAATCCCCGGATGCGGCCTCTTGAGCTAACAGTTCTTCCTCAGTGATAGTTTTATCACTGGAATTACCGTCCTCTGACTGATCAACGTATGGCTGATCAGAGCTGTCGATGTTGGTATCCATCATGTCTGCGGAGTTGTCCTCAGCTGCGGGCTCTCCGGTCAGTGCTGTCGCTATCATAGCGCAGCTGCTCATGACAGGTGCAAAAGTCATAGCGAAGGCCAGCACCATGCACAGAGCGGTTTTGATAAATCTGTTCTTGTTCATAACACTCTCCCACTAATTAATAGTTGAATGAATCGATATTCGCCATCAAAGAAAGTATGATAGTCGCATAGTAATATCAATATAATATATGTAACAATTTTACAGCAATATATGACAAAAGGTCAAACAATTAATGCGCAAAAAAAGGCCCTTTTGGAGTATTTATGTACTTTTTAGCGAACAACCGAAAACGTATTCGATTCTTTCGCAGTCTATGGCACTTTTTTGTATTTTTCAAGGCTTGCAAGTATTCTTTACATTTTTAGTTTAAATTTTTATTTATTAACCAGATGTTCATAGGATCTAACTGTCCTTTTGTGCAGATCAGCTTTGTAGTATACTGTTTTCGACACTGATCAGCATGTGTTTCTGCCCTTCTGAAAAGGCAGAATAACAACAGCTTATGTATAATCCGGAGAATTCATATGAGACTAGATAAATACCTTTCAGATATGGGTGCAGGAACAAGAAGTGAGCTTAAAAAGGCTATTAAAGCAGGTCTCGTAACTGTCGACAGCAAGACGATCACTGACCCTGGAATACATGTCAGTCCGGATTCTGTCGTTTTATTTCAAGGAAGGCCTGTTGCATATGAGACTTATGTATACTACATGCTTCACAAGCCTGCAGGAGTCATAAGTGCAAGTGAAGACCCGCGTGAGACAACTGTTGTAGATCTCATAACTGAACAGAAAAGAAAAGACCTCTTCCCCGTCGGGCGTCTTGACCGGGATACCGAAGGTCTTCTGATAATAACTAATGACGGCGAGATGTCGCATCGTCTGCTCTCTCCCCGTCATCATGTAGACAAGATATATTATGCGCGAGTGACCGGCGAAGTCACTCAGGATGATATACAGGCTTTTGAGTCCGGCATAGTACTGCCGGACGGGCTTGAATGCCTCCCGGCGGTTCTCAGAGTACTCGGTCAGTCTGAATACTGCGATACTGAAGTCACTATCCGTGAAGGCAAGTTCCATCAGATCAAGCGTATGTTTCTTGCACTGGGCCACGAGGTCGTATATCTTAAGCGCCTTTCAATGGGACCTCTGACACTTGATCCTGACCTCGCACCGGGTGAATACCGCCGCCTGACTTCAGAAGAGGTCTCTCTCCTGAAATCTGTCTAGAAGACATCAGCAGATCACTCCGACCTTGTGCATCCGAGCACAAAGCTCGTCTGATCATCTGTCCTGTAGCACAGCATCAGATCGTTGTCAGCTTCATTCCAGTCCTTGAGATGGAATTGTGTGGTAACTCTGTAGTGATATCTGACACCGTCGATATCTGTGAAGACAGCAGTGTCTCCAGGCTGGGCTTTGGCGAGCTTTCTGAACACATCATCCCTTCCGCCGCTTAAGCGGAAGCGTCCTTTTACAGGCGAGCCGTCCACTACTGAAGCAAAACCTTCTTCTTCGTATCCGGCAGCAGTAACAGGTGCTGCAAGATCTATCGAAGGTATCTCAATGCATCCGACTATGTCCTTATCATCGATAACAACAGCCGGAAGCGGATCCCTTCCCTGCGAAGAAGATACACCTGTATCCTCACCAAAACCTGGTATGACACTGCTCAGTGTCTTCATGACATTGTCAGCGTGCTCCGAAGCGCTTCTTAGCTGCATATATCTGTAACCGGCAAAAAGCGCCAGTCCTGTTATTAATAATACTGCTGTCAGTCTGACAGCAGTATTTTTTCTGTGTTTTGTTCTGTTGTCCATCCCTTTATCCATCCCAGAATCTGAAGGAATGTTTCCCTTTTCACTAACGGTCGCTGCGCTTTCTTCTTATCAGCATGAACAGAAGCAGCAATGCAGCAGCTGCAGCCGCAGCTATCCAGACCGCAAGATGACTCTCATCACCTGTTTTGACTTTCTGATCTTTCTCCGGAGGCGGAGGCGGTATCTCTCCTACCTTATTGGTGATTGTGAAAGCCTGAAGAGTGTCCGATGAAGTGCTTTTGTAATCCGGTGTGTAGTATACCAGATTCTTTGCTTCAGATTTTGCCTCACTGTCAGAAATCTGATCAGCACTTGTGAATTCTCTGACTCCCCACGAGCCGCCGCTTTCAGGTGCAAAATCTTTTCTTATCTCATTTCCGTCAGCATCTTCAGATATATAGCAGTATGTATCTCCTGTCTCCTCAGAGCTCCATGTGTAAGTCCAGCTGCCTGTATCTCCTCCGAGCTTCACACGGTCTATCAGCTGATCTCCATAGTAGATCCCGACTTCTATCGCTGACGGACGAACGCCGCCTGCGTTGTCATTGTCTTCCCAGGCTTTGATCAGACTGTGCTCAAACACGACCGGTTCGATGCGTATCTTAGTCTCTGCATCGATAGTATATGTCTCATCACTGTTGAGTGTCCTGACATAGATAGGAAGCGGCGTATAGTTTTTATTGTCATAAGTGACTGTGCTTCCGATCAGAAGGAACAGAGCGTTCTCATGCGACGAATAATGCATAGAATCTCCCGGCATCACGTTCTCGAACGTCATGACAGGCGTTATGCTCTCTCCTTCTGCAGGATGTTTTATGTGGTTGGCAAGTGCCGAAGCGGAAGCAAGCCATGCCTCCTCCCATGTCGGATCTCCGTCTTTTCTGGTCTTATCGTATTCTTCCTTGACAGGAATTCGTACATCGACATCAGAGTAGTCCGGGTCCAGCACGAAGGAACCGCCATCATATCCGCCGACCTTGTACAGACTGAATGTAAAACCCGGGAAATCTTCACCAAGAGCTTCAATGTCAGCAAGATCTATCCTGATGTCTCCTGCTGCGTATACATCTGATGGATTGCAGAGCAAGAGACCTGCCAGTATCACCGACAGGATGATAGAAATTATCGATGAAGCTTTCACGGAATATTTTGCCGTCATTTATCCAGCCCTTTTTGTCTGAGATACTGTTTCTTCGATTCTTCCGGGTTTAAGCGTCTGGCTCTTCTTGAAGATATCAGGAACAGGATCACAATAAGGATTATCACCGGAACTGCCAGGAAAAGAGCTACGAATACCGGTTCTGTCTGAATCGCATCTGCAGTTACTTCCGCAGATCCATTGGCGTTAGGAACTCTGTGTCCTCGTACGAGCAGCCGGTGTGTATTGATACCGTAAGGTGTGCATGTCACCAGCGTGCAGAGATCCTTGCCTTCTTCGATATTCAGGGCACTGAGATCATCCGGAAGGACGATCCTTATCTGATCGCACTCATATGTAAGTGTCTCATTGAGCACACTGATAGTCCAGGTGTCACCTTCCTTGATCTTGTCGATATCGGTGAACAGCCTCGCCGAAGGCAGTCCTCTGTGTCCGGATACTATAGTATGAGTATCCTCGCCTCCGACCGGAAGCGAGGAACATTCAAGGTGACCTACCGCGATCTGAAGCACGCTTTCGTCCGTGCCGTGATAGATCGGGCATCTGATATGAAATTTCGGGATGCTGACAACAGCCATGACATTTGAGCCATCTACTGACAGCTCGCTGTTATATGCTGCCCTCTGAGATTCACTCATGTTCCACAGCATCCCTGTCTCTGCAAGTCTTGCATTATACTCTCTTGCACTCTCGATGATCTTTTTCTGATCATCTCTGTCCATCGTCGAAACAACTTCGCTGTATTCTGAGATGGCTCTCGTCTGGTGAAAAGAGTTCCAGTAATTGGCGACTGACGGATAGAGCAGCAGAAAGACTCCTGCAAGCATTCCGCATACCATAAGGACTGTTAACAAATTATGTTTTATCCAGTTTCTCATGCTTTTCCGTCAGATCACCATTTCCGCCTTAAGCCTTTAAGGCTGTTATTTCTGCATTCTCTTTCTTGAGATCAGTACGATGCCGCATCCGATCAGAAGAGCGCTTCCGAGTACATAGAAGATAACTGTACCGATACCACCGGTCGAAGGAAGTTCAGTACCAGTATTGTTGACTACAGTCTTTGACTGCTTAAGGTTAGTGTCAGTATAATCTTTTGGAGCTACTGTAAACGGCGTGTCCTCAAGTTTGTTATATCCTGCAGGAACAGTCTTCTCAACAAGAGAATATGTTCCGTTTCCAAGGCCAGTGAATGCTGCTACCTTACCATCTGCACCGGAGTTATGCTCCTCAGCGTCATCTATGCTGTCAACCCATGTGACTACACCATTATCATCAAGTTTGTAGAATTTACCGGCGCTATTCCTGACTACAAATCCGGCACCTGCGAGCGGCTTGTTCTTGTCATCGTTCTTCTGGACTGCTACCTGTGCGGTATATACTGTGGATTCATCTTCTGACTTATTGACTTCAGGTTTATTTCCCCAAGTCAGTTTAGCGTTATTCGTATTGCCTTCCTGACCTATGACAGCACTATCGTTCAGAACAGCATCATATGTGATAACGATAGAAGCCTCTGCGGTGATTTTGTCAAGGAATGACTGCTTGAATGTCACTGTGATGACCTGACCCTCAACAGCAACAGTGTAGTCTGAATCTGTTATAGCAGGAGCAGTGCATGCTACACTGACATCAGCTGCTGCCGGAGCAGTAAGACCTGCAGGAAGAGTATCCGTTACAACGTAGCTATTTGCACCCGGCTTTGCAGCGACAGTGAGTTTGAAGCCTACAGTATCACCGATCTGTGCGATCGCTTTTTCGCTCTCTCCCTTACCAGGATCTGTTCTCTTATTCTCATCTCCGATACCGAGTGTTGCCGTGCTGTCATTGACTCCGGTGATTTCCTTGTCGATAGTCGGTGCTGCGTTCTTATCCTGAATCGTTACATTAGGATTATCGCTGTCAACGCCGATGAATGAACCCATAGAAGATTCTACAAAATAGTAACCGAACGGGATATTTTCCCACTTTACATTAGGGTCGTTATCGCTTGCTGCCGTGATAGCGGATCCCTGCTGCGTTCCGAATGTTTTTGCCCATGCAATGGCATCCGGATCCTTGGCCCAGTCAGTTGAGGTAGTGCTTTTGGCTTCGATAAAACCATTGCTGTTGACAGTGAACCATTCTGCACCGGCTCCGAGATCTGAATCTTTTGTTACACCCGCTTTAGAGTATGTGATCGCTCTCTGTGTGCCATCATCGTTGAATGTGATGTGAGCGTCAAACAGCTTATACAGCTTATACTCCTGTCCATTGAAGTTAGGATTTACTGTGATATTTCCGCTCGTCGGAGGATCCGCAGCAAATACGCTTGTACTCATTGCCAGCACCATGATCGCTGACAGCAGCAGTACTATTGCTTTACTTAGTCTTTTCATACTCTCCCTTCCTTTCCCGCCCTTTAAGGCTGTATCTATGACCTGAACGGCCGATTATCAATGGTCTTTCGGCCATAGTTTCTGCCCCGAAGGGCTATAAATAAAGGTGCTGCATAGTACCCTGCAGCAGGGTTATTAACATTGTCAGTTCCCGGATCATAGTCTTCCGGGCAATCCTCTTGCCGCATAACCTCAGCGGACCGGTCCTATAGCGGACGGCGGCCAGACTCTCCATACGATCTTGCCTACGATCTGCTCTGATGTGACACATCCGACTGCATAATTCCTTGAATCGACAGATACCGATCTGTTGTCACCCAGGACGAATATCCTTTCGTCAGGTACCTGATAAGGAAAATCTATGTCCGGCTCTCCGTATGACTTCTTCTCTATGTACGGTTCATCGATCTGTTTGTTATTGACATATACATTGCCTTCGAGATCGATGTCGACCCAGTCGCCTGAATTCGCTATGACACGCTTTACCAGCACGTTGTTATTATAGTAGAAAGCGATGATGTCTCCAGTTTCGAACTTTGCGCCTTTTACCGAAACCACGAGGTCTCCGCTTCTGAGAGTCGCGTTCATCGACTCCCCGTATATCCTCAGTACCGGCAGGAACAGCATAGCTACGAGAATTGCCAGAGCAGCCATTACTATCAGTATGTTGGTCGTACTGATGATCGACTGCCTGAGTCTGAGTCTGTAGCTTGCCTCCTCATAGGCCTTGCTGATCTCTTCGGTTTCCGGAAGTCCCGTAGGAATATGAGTCCTGGTATTATCACTCATCGCTTCCATCTCCCACGGCATAGAGGTCTTCTCGTCTGTCTGATGAACTCCTGCTCACGTTAGACAGATATATGTCAGCAGCTTTCTGGGCTTCTTCAAAAATAGCTGTCAGAGCTAGTGAAGCTTCTGCAAGTGAGCCGGCATTGTCGATGATGATCTCTTTGCTTTCGAGCTTCTCCTCGAGCTCAGCGACTCTGTCTCTGAGCCTGTCGATTTCCTGACCCTGCCTGAGCATTATCTCCAAAAGGTCTTTCTTCCGGAGTTTGAGAAGTCTGGAAGCATCCAGTCCGTTATCCGAAGCATCGCCGCTTGCTGCTTTGACAGCATCTGACTGTCTGCGACGTACAACCCTGCGCCGGTCTCTTCCGGAATGCTCAGTCTCTGCCGCTGATGCTGATTCCATATCAAGATATGACTGTTCTATATTATCCATTGACCCCTCAATGCATAAAATGCCACATTACTAATAATTCACAGTAAATTGTAAAGTGAAACACTTCTGATGTCAAATTAATATCAGTTAATAATGTGTATATTTCTGAATTATGGCCATATTTTTTAGAAAAATCGCCCTGCACCCTTATCAGATGCAGAGCGATGTGTTCACTTCATATAGCAGCGTCAGCCGATCAGTCTTCTACGAGCTCTTTTCTTGAAAGATTAACTCTGTTCTGGCTGTCGATCTCTGTGACCTTGACAGTTACCTTATCACCGATGTTCATGACATCTTCAACCTTGGCAACTCTGTGGTTAGCCATCTTGGAGATATGAAGCAGGCCTTCTTTGCCAGGGAGGATCTCGATAAATGCACCGAAGTTCATGATTCTCTTGACCTCGCCTGTGTATACCTTGCCGACCTCAACATCAGCGGTGATGAGCTCGATCTCTCTCTTTGCAGCCTCAGCGCTTTCCTGATCAACTGCATAGATCGCGATGAATCCGACATCCTCGTCAGAGATATCGATCTTAGCACCTGTCTCCTCAACGATCCTGTTGACAGTCTTGCCTCCAGGTCCGATAACGAGTCTGACCTTATCAGGATCAACTCTCATGCTGATGAATCTAGGAGCATAAGGGCTGAGCTCCTTGCGTGGCTCAGGGATCTCTTCGAGCATGCTCTCAAGGATCTTAGCTCTGCCGACCTTAGCCTGTTCAAGAGCCTGCTTGAGGATCTCTCTGTTGAGTCCGTGGACCTTGATGTCCATCTGAAGAGCTGTTACACCATCAGGAGTTCCTGTTACCTTGAAGTCCATGTCGCCGAGGAAGTCTTCCATGCCCTGTATGTCGGACAGGATAGCGAACTTGCTCGAACCATCTTCATTGAATCCCTCGATAAGACCCATAGCGATGCCGCTTACAGGCTTCTTGATAGGAACACCAGCATCCATCAGAGCCAGGCATGAACCGCATGTGCTGGCCATCGATGAAGAACCATTGGATGACATAACCTCAGAGACGACTCTGATAGCATAAGGGAATTCTTCTTCGCTAGGAAGTACCGGGAGAAGAGCTCTCTCTGCAAGAGCGCCGTGTCCGATCTCTCTCCTTCCCGGGGATCTGCTTGGCTTAGCTTCGCCTGTGCAGTATCCAGGGAAGTTGTACTGATGCATATATCTCTTGCGTGTAACATCGGAATCGATTCCGTCAAGCCACTGTGCTTCGCTGAGCGGTGCAAGAGTAGCGATTGAGAGAACCTGTGTCTGTCCTCTCTTGAAGAGTCCTGTACCGTGAGTTCTCGGAAGATATCCTGTCTCGCTCCAGAGAGGTCTGATCTCGTCAGGTCTTCTGTCGTCAGGACGTACGCCTTCCTCGAGGATACGGCGTCTGACTTCTTCTTTCTTGATGTTGTAGAGGACTTCATCGACCTCAGCCATTCTGCCTTCGAACTCTTCAGCAAAATGCTCTTTGGTCTCTGCTGCAACTGCATCGATGTTAGCCATTCTCTCAAGCTTCTCGAATGTGTATATAGCATCTACCATCTTCTGAGTAGCATATGCTCTTACTGCAGCATCTACATCCTCGCCAGCCTTGAATACTGTGTATTCCTGCTTTGGCTTGCCGACTTCTGCAACGATCTCCTTGATGAATCTGCAGATGTTCTTGATCTCCTCGTGTCCGAAGAGAATAGCCTCGAGCATCTCCTCTTCAGGAAGCTCCTTGGCACCTGCTTCAACCATCATGATAGCTTCTTCAGTTCCGCAAACTGTGAGGTTGAGGTCTGAAACCTGTCTCTGCTCGAATGTAGGGTTGATGACAAAATCTCCGTCTACCTTTCCTACGATAACGCCTGCAGTCGGGCCATCCCATGGGATATCCGAGATAGCGATAGCTACGGAAGTACCGATGAGTGAAGCTGCTTCCGGCTGACAGTCATTGTCTACTGAAAGAGCAGTAGCTGTAACTACTACATCGTTTCTGTACCCCTTAGGGAAAAGAGGTCTGAGCGGTCTGTCGATCAGTCTGGAGATGAGAGTTGCCTTATCCGAAGGACGGCCTTCTCTCTTGATATATCCGCCAGGGATCTTTCCTACTGCATACATCTTCTCTTCGAAGTTGCATGTCAGCGGGAAAAAGTCAACGTCCTGCTTTGGCTCTTTGCTTGCGCATACAGTGCAGCTTACGACTGTGTCGCCGTATCTTACTACAGCCTGTCCGTTAGCCTGCTCTGCGATCTTGCCGATCTCTACCTCGAGCAGTCTGCCGCCGAGAGCTGTTCTGAATGTCTTATAATCTGTGAATCTACCCATTATTAACAACTACCTCCTGTTAATTATTCTTTCTGCCATACATGGGTGTTAACGTCAATATACAATCAAAGCGGGAGGCTTGAACACTCCCGCTTGCTTGTAGTAATCAATTACTTTCTCAGTCCGAGACGAGCGATGAGGCTTCTGTATCTCTCGATATCAGTCTCTCTGAGATACTTGAGAAGGCTTCTTCTCTGACCTACCATCTTGAGGAGGCCTCTTCTTGAATGGAAGTCCTTGTGGTGCTCTTTGAGGTGCTCGTTCAGATCATTGATCCTGTAAGTAAGAATAGCAACCTGTACTTCTGGGGAACCTGTATCGCCTTCCTTAGTTGCGTATTCTCTGATGATTTCCTGTTTCTTTTCTTTTGTAAGCATGTCTTTCTCCTTTGCTGTCGTTCGCCCGGGCTGCGGAATAGCCGGAGCAGCTGGTCCCTGCGGCACGGGTATAAGATATTGAAAAATTTTTTGTCGTTGCAGAGCAACGCATGTATATTAACACGAATATGTGTTAATGTCTATCTTTTTTTAATCCTGAACAAAATGATATGCTCTGGCCTGTTCGCAGTCGAGTGAGATCTGTTCAAACAGCTCATCTCTTGATCTGAACTTCCTCTCTCCTCTTGAGAAATGGTCGAAATATACAGTGATATCATCGCCGTATATGTCTTTGTCGAAATCGAAGATAAATGTCTCTATCGTCTTGTGCGGTTTCGATGTCAGTGTCGGGTGATCGGCATCCTGATTCACAGTAGGATTGACTCCTATATTGGATATGCTCTTGTACTCATTTCCGTCTATGACTATGCGGCTGAAATACACTCCGCTCGGAGGAAGCATCTGCCTGTCAGGTGCCGGGATATTGACAGTCGGGAAACCGTTCTTGCTGCCTATATGCCTTCCGTGCGAGACTGTGCCGGTAAAAGAATACGGTCTGCCGAGATACAGCGCAGTACGCTCCATATTGCCTGTGCTTATCATCTCCCTGATAAGAGTGGAGCTGACTACACGTCCTCCTATGGTGACTGCCTCGTGGATGCTGACGCCTATGCCTGCAGCACCGCATGCTTTCACCAGATCAGCCGGTTTTCCCTCTGCCCTGGCCCCGTAAGTATAATTGAAACCGACAGATACGAATCCGGCATTCAGAGCTCCTTTGATGATATCTTCAAAGAATCTGTCTGCGCGCATCGTCATTATATCCTCGTCAAAAGGTATATTGACAAGTATGTCGAATCCCATCCCGCGCACGAGTTCTATCTTCTCTTCTTCAGTGCATATCAGCTTGACGGCATCAGGGTCATCATCAGCTCTCTGAAGGATGAAGTTGAACGGATGATTCGAGAATGTGAAGCAGAGGGATTTAAGTCCCTGTTCCTTTGCAGCATTTATAGCCGCCTCCATTATCTTACGGTGTCCCTCATGCAGTCCGTCAAAGTTTCCAAGAGCGACCGATGTCCTGTCCTTAAGATTCAGTTGATCAAGCGATGTATATATATCCATCCGTGAAAACTCCTCACCTTGATATTACTTTGGCAGCTGTGAGTTCTCTGCCTTTTATATATGCTGTACCGAGGAACTCGCCGCGGCAGTATACCCTGTAGAATTCCGAAGCTTCTCCCCTGCTTATGACCCTGTATCCGGATCCGGAAGGATTGCCGTTGATAAAGGCATTAAAACGTTTATCGTCAAGTTCGACAATGCCGAGCCCCGTAAGTGTCCTGTCCATAGGGATCACATGAGATTCGATCTCTTCGTCACTCATATCCAGCAGTTTATCAAGCTCAATGGCCTCACTTATATCGAAATACCCGCTTGCTGTCCTTACAAGTGATGTCATCGCTGCCCCGCATCCGAGGCTCCTGCCAATATCATCACATATAGTCCTTATATATGTCCCCTTGGAACACTCCACATCGAATTCGATATGTGCTGATCCGGCATCTATATCAGTGATCTCATTGCGTCTGACAGTAATGATGCGCGGTCTGATCTCAAAATCCTTTCCTTCTCTTGCAAGGTCGTAGGCTCTCCTGCCGTTGATCTTCAGGGCTGAATACTTAGGAGGGATCTGCGACACTGTCCCGGTATACTCAGAGAATGCCTGTCTGATCTCTTCCTCAGTCACAGTGAATGGTGTATCAGCGCCGTCTGATGCCTTCAGTATAGTGACTTCTCTCTCTGCAAGAATGCTGCCCCAGATGTCAAGCGTGTCTGTCTCGATGCCGAGCTTCATGCCTGCATGATAAGTCTTGAAGTCATTGTCGTAATACTCGATGATCCTCGTGGCTTTTCCGATACATACAGGCAAAACGCCCGTAGCCATAGGGTCGAGCGTTCCTGTGTGTCCTATTCTTTTGATATGCAGCCTGCCGCGGAGCTTCGCACATACATCCTGCGATGTCCATCCGGAAGGCTTGTTGATATTGAGGATCCCGTCTTTCATATGATAAATCTAACGTCTGAGTTCTCTGATCAGTACAGGTACAATAGTCTCTTCTGCTGTATCGAGGTCTTCATTGATAGTGCAGCCTGAGGCCAGGAAATGACCGCCGCCGCCGAATTCCGACGCGACTTTTGCCATATTGATATATGATCTTCCTCTCAGGCTGACTCTCGTAGCATCACCTTTCTCCTTGAGAAGGCATCCGCCTTCAACACCGTCAATACTCATGATCCTCTGGATGATCCCGTCGGTCTCATCGATAGTGCATCCGAATTCATCGAGCATCGCCTGGGAAACCTGGCCTACTGCAAGCTTTCCGTCAGCGTAGAAGTGAAGTCTTGAAAGAACACAGCCCTCAAGCTTAAGTGCTCCCTGGCTTCTGCGGTCGTAGATCATAGCTGAAATGATCTTGGAATTGAATCCCTCGACCTTGTAGAGATGGCCCACGATCTCATGAGAACGGCTCGTTGTATTGACGTGCTGGAAATTGCCTGTATCAGTCGTGATGGCAGCAAAAATACTGTTGGCTATATCAAGGGTTATCTCGGCTCCGAGATCCTTGATCAGCCTGTAGATGATCTCTGCTGTTGCTGCTGACTTAGGCTCTATGCGCTGAAAATCAAAGCGTATGTCCTTGGATGTCGTGGCATGATGATCGATGCAGCCCTTGAGGCGTCCTCTCTCCCATGCCTGCTCCCTGCCGGGTATCCTGTTAAGTCCGTTGCAGTCGAGCATGATTGAGAGCTGGACATCGTCCAGGACAGAATCATCGGTAGTCGTGCATCCGTTCTCGAGGAAGTCCAGGTTCTTAGGAACAGGCTCGTTGACCATGATATATGCTTTCTTGCCAAGCCCTCTGAGCGCAAGACAAAGAGCAGCACTCGAACCGAGAGCATCCCCGTCCATACTGATGTGAGGAAATATCAGGATCCCGTCAAGATCGCTCATTATTGTAGCTATACTTCTGATAGTATCGTTCATAGACAGTTACTGGATCAGTCCTCCGGTATGTCGAGTGTCTCAAGTATCGAATTGATGTGTCTGCCGTAATCCATGGATGTATCGAGTTTGAAGATCAGCTCAGGTGTGTATCTGAGCTTGATATCTCTTGATACCTGGCTTCTAAGAGCTCCTTTTGCTCTCTCAAAGCCCTCGAGCACCTCAGAATATACAGATTCTCTGTCCTCTCCGGAAAGGCAGACAGGTGAAACGTATACAGTAGCATAGCTTCCGTCTCTTGTTACATCAACACCTGTGATGCTTATTATTCTTGATGTAAGTCTCGGATCCTTAGCGCCGTTGATCAGGAAGGAGCTGATGCTCTTCTTGATCTCCTCGCTGAGTCTTCCCTGTCTGTGTTTTGCCATAGTTCTAAAATCCTGTAAAACTGATTATCTCTTGACTTCTACCATGTTGAAGCATTCGATGACATCATCAGGCTTGATATCGTTGTACTTCTCGATACCGAGTCCGCATTCATAACCGGCAGCAACTTCTCTTACGTCATCCTTGAATCTTCTCAGCGAGCTGATAACGCCTTCGTGGATAACGATTCCGTCTCTTACCAGTCTGATCTGTGCATTTCTCTTGACGATGCCTTCATTGACATAGCATCCGGCAACGATACCGAGGTTAGGTACCTTGAATGTATCTCTGACAACAGCCTTCCCGAGTACTTCTTCCTTATACTCAGGATCGAGCATACCCTTCATAGCATCCTGGATATCATCGATGATATCGTAGATGACTCTGTAGAGTCTGATTTCTACATCGGCAGCTGCTGCCTGGTTGGTAACAGCAGTAGTAGGTCTTACGTTGAATCCTATGATGATCGCATTCGATGTCTCGGCAAGCATTACATCGGATTCATTGATAGTACCTACGCCGCTGTGTACAACGTTGATCTTGACTTCTGGTGTCTCCAGCTTCTCAAGCGATGTAACGATAGCTCCGACAGAGCCCTGTACATCTGCCTTGACGATGAGGTTGAGTTCCTTCGCTTCGCCTTCCTGGATCTGGCTGAACAGCTTGTCCAGAGTCATGCTTGCGTTCCTTGCAAGAACTTCTTCTCTCATCTTCTCCTTACGTGCACTTGCGATCTCTCTTGCAGTCTTATCATCTCTGACAGCATTGAAAGCATCACCTGCAGCCGGTACATCTGAGAGACCGAGGATCTCTACAGCTGTTGCAGGACCAGCCTTGCGGATCGGCTTGCCCTTGAAGTCTGTCATTACTCTTATCTTACCGGAGGTTGTTCCGGCTACGACACTCTGGCCTGTCTTGAGTGTTCCGTTGCTGACAAGAAGTGTAGCAACAGGACCTTTTGCCTTGTCGAGTCTTGCTTCGATAACTGTACCCATTGCCAGTCTGTCCGGGTTGGCTCTGAGTTCGAGCACTTCTGCCTGCAGAAGGATCATCTCAAGAAGATCTGTGATTCCTTCGCCCTTCTTGGCAGAAACAGGTACGCAGATAACGTCTCCGCCCCAGTCTTCTACCAGGATGCCGTGCTCTGTCAGTTCCTGTTTAACTCTGTCCGGATTAGCGCCCGGCTTATCCATCTTGTTGATGGCTACGATGATAGGTACGTTAGCAGCCTTAGCGTGGCTGATCGACTCTACGGTCTGAGGCATTACGCCGTCATCAGCAGCAACTACGAGTACTGCGATATCTGTGACCTGAGCACCTCTAGCACGCATTGTTGTGAACGCTTCGTGTCCCGGAGTATCAAGGAAAACGATCTTCTTGCCGTTGATCTCGACCTCGGAAGCTCCGATATGCTGTGTGATACCGCCGGACTCTCCTGCGGTAACATTTGTATTACGGATAGCATCAAGGAGTGAAGTCTTACCATGGTCAACGTGTCCCATGACTGTGATGATAGGCGGACGAGGCTTGAGTTCGCTCTCAGCATCCTCGTGATTGTCAATGCCTGTTTCTACGACTTCTTCTTCCTCTTCAGTTACCACGATATCCAGTCCGAGGTCATCAGCAAGCATCTCAATGGAATCCTTGTCGAGTGACTGGTTGACAGTTACCATAACTCCCATCTGCATCATTGACATGATGATCTTGCTTACGCTGACCTCTGCCTGTTCGCTCAGTCCTGCGACAGTGATAGGAGCTGTGATAGCGATCGTGCCCTCAGGGAGGAGTTCCTCTGCTGCAGGTTCTTCAACTGTCTTGGTCTTGTATTTCTTCTTATGACGCTCCTGTTTTTCAAGAGTTCTCTCGTCATAGACATTGTCATGTGTATTTCTGCGTCCGCCAGGGCCGTCCTCACGTCTGTCAAATCTGGACTGCTTGTCCTTATCCTTGTTGTCGAAGAACTTCTTGCTCTTGCCCTTGGAAGACTTGGCATTGCCTGCAGGTGCCGGTGCACTTGCCGCAGCGGCTCCGGAGCTCTGTCTCCTCTGTGCAGGTCTTCTCTCTTCGCTTCCGCCTTTTCTTGCATCACGGCTGCTCTGGCCATCTCTTGCCGCACCGCCGTCTCTGCCTTTGCGTCCGCCGTCTTTGCCCTTGCGTCCGCCGTCTTTGCTGCGGTTCTCGCTCTGGCTTGCAAGTCTCTCCTGCTGACGCTTTCTCTGCTCCTCTGCTTTCTTCTTCTCAGTAGCCGCATCAGAGATCTTCTTGAATCTCATAGGCTTGCCCGGAGCATTGACGTACTCTTCAGAAGCTTCTTTCTTTTCAGGCGCAGGAGCAGGTGCCGGAGTCTTTTCTTCGGCCTTGACATCCTCTGCGCTCTTCTTCTGCTCTGGCTCGGCTTTCTTTTCCTCTTCCTCCTGGGAAGGAGCCCCTTCTTCCTTAGCCGGCTCTTTCACAGGCTCAGCCTCAGGTTCCGGTGCAGGCTTCTCTGCAGGCTTCTCTGTTTCAGCTGCAGGAGCAGGCTCAGACTTTTCAGCTTCTGCTCTGACCGGTTCTGCTTTCGGCTGCTCAATCGTCTGAGGCTCAGCTGCTTTAACAGGTTCCGGTGCGGCTGTTTCTGCTGCAGGCTCAGCTGCAACTGTTTCTGCAGCCTGATCAGCCTCAGCTTCCTGTTCTGCTTCATCTGCCTTCTTAGGAGGTACAACCGCCTTCTTAGGAATTACTGGCTTGGAAGCCGGACGGGCTTTTGCTCCGTCTCTGTTGATGACCGGCGTAGCCTTGATCTTAGGCTTGCTGCTCGATGACTTGTCAGAAGAAGCATTGCCCCTCATCAGATTGATAGTACTCGTAAGTCTGGATGCATCAACATCTTCAACACTGCTGTTGGCAGTTTTGATGTCGATACCCATTTTGGATGCGTAATCCTTGAGTTCCTGTAATGTGATGTCAAGTTCTTTTGTCAGTTCGCTAACTTTCTTTGACATTCATATCCTCCTTAGTTTTCATTGAGAGCTGCATCTATTGCTCTCATGATCTCTTCGTTATCTGCTCTGGATCTGCAGATACGGTTCCAGGCTTTTCTTTTGAAGGATTTCTCTATGCATTCTCTGTTTCTGCACAGATATATCCCGCGCCCTTCATTTCTTCCGTCCGTATCTGCAATAAATGCGCTGCCGTCATATGTGAGCCTCATGAGTGTGCTCTGAGGCTTTGACTCATAGCAGCCTATGCATCTACGCATCGGTTCCTTCGTCTGATGTCTCCTCAATTTCCTGGCCCTCTGCTTCAGATTCTGCATCCTCGTATTCATCGAATGCAAATCCCATTTCCTTAAGCTGTTCATTGCTCTTGATATCGATCTTCCAGTTGCTGACTCTTGCTGCGAGTCTTACGTTCTGGCCTTCTCTTCCGATAGCAAGTGAAAGCTGCTGTTCAGGAACGACTGCTGTGGCGGATCTTTCATCTTCATTGATGTATACGCCTTCAACGATAGCAGGTCTGAGTACATTGCTGATGAATACAGCCGGATCCTCATCCCATACGATGATGTCTATCTTCTCGCCGAAGAGCTCATCTGTAATGTTCTGAACTCTGGCGCCTCTGTTTCCTACACATGCTCCTACAGGATCAACGTTCTCATCTTTTGAATAAACAGCGATCTTGGTACGTGAGCCTGCTTCTCTGGCGATTCCCTTGATCTCTACAGTTCCGTCTGCGATCTCAGGGATCTCGAGCTCGAAGAGTCCTCTTACGAGACCCGGATGTGATCTGGAGAGGAGGACCTGAGGTCCCTTGTTGTCCTTCTTGACGTCCATGACATAGACCTTGATCCTGTCACCGACTCTGAAGTTCTCTGTTCTTACCTGCTCTGAATTAGGAACTCTGCCTTCTGTTCTTCCGAGTGATACGAGCATCGTGCCGTTATTGATTCTCTCAACTCTTCCTGTAACGATCTGGCCTTTCTTGCCGATGAACTCGTTATATGAGTTGATCCTCTCTGCCTCGCGGTTCTTCTGTACGAATACCTGCTTAGCGCCCTGAGCTGCGATACGGTTGAAATCCTTCGGATCGATCTCGTATTCAACGACATCGCCGATCTCATACCCGTCATAGATCTCTTTTGCTTCTTCAAGAGAGATCTGAGTGAGGTCATCTTCGACTTCCTCAACGACTTCCAGTCCCATGAGTACTGTTACATCGCCTGTCGCCATATCGACCTCTACTCTTACATTGGAAGCACCGTAGTTCTTCTTATATGCATTCTCGATCGAGTCTCTAATTGCTCCGATGATCTCCTCATCCGAAAGGTTCTTCTCTTTCTTAAGATCAGCGAACGCATCCAGAAATTCCTTGTTCATCTTATCCTCCCCTAGAAAACTATTGCTAAATTGATCTTGGAAATCTTATCTGCAGGTATCTCCAGTCTCCTGCCGGAAACATCAATAATGACATTGCCATCTTCTCTGGCAATAAGTTCGCCTTCGAAGTATTTGCTTCCTTCTATCTGCTGATAAGTCCTGACTTCTACCGGTCTGCCGGCAAAACGTATATAATCCGACTCGCGTATGAGTTCGCGGTCAAGTCCCGGAGAACTGACCTCCAGGTTATAGCTCCTGTCTATCAGGTCAAGCTCATCAAGCTTGTCACTCAGATATCTTGTAACTTCCTCGCACTCATCGATGCTGACGTATTCATTCTCAGCGCCCATCGGCTTGTCGAGGAATACTCTGAGGACCCACTCAGGTCCTTCTTTTTTGTATATGACTTTGTAGATCTCCAGTTCTCTGCCTTCGATGTATTCTTCGAGCAGAGCTGTGACCTTAGTCTGGATATCTTCTCTGGCCATAATTCCTCCGGTCTCTTTAAAACTCTTAACATAAGTGAAAGAGTGGGCATGCCCACTCTTTCGCAGTTACAACTTACTTAGGTATATATAACACTAAATCGCACTGATTGCAAGGCTTTTTTGCCGCCGGGCCTGTTTTACTCAGCCGCAGCTGCCGCCGGAGCTGCAGCCGGAGCTGCCGCTTTCTCTTTTGCGGCAGGAGTTTTCTTGGCAGCGGCATCTTTCTTCTTGGCCGCCTCGTCCTCTTCAGGTTCCGGTTCAGGCGGTTTCTCAGGAGCAGTACCTTCTGTGTAGTACTCTCCATCCCATGCTCTGAACACATTGTCCGGACGGTCAGGATACTCTCCTCCGTATGTGATATCTATGTCTTCCATGATATCTCCCCAGAGTTCGGCTGCCTTGACACCGTAAGAGTCAAGCTTGACATTGTCGTCTGTTCCGATCCACAGGGCAGCAGAGATGTTAGGAACATATCCGCAGAACCAGATATCATTTCTGTTGTCTGTAGTTCCCGTCTTGCCTCCGGCATCGACTCCGCTTATTGCAGCATCTCCTGCGATACCATTTGTGATGACGCTCTGCAGGACTCTGTTCATTATCCATGCGACGCCTTCATCAAGGACTCTGACGGTCTCTGAATGACTCTCAAGAAGAGTCCTTCCGCCGCTGTCCTCGACTTTGGTGTAGCAGATCGTGGTATTTCTGACACCTCCGTTAGGGAATACTGCATAAGCCGCAGACATCTCGAGCGGTGAAATACCGTATGACATAGCTCCGAGTCCGAGAGCAGCGAGATTATAGTCATTGACGGACTTCTCTGTGTCGGTTACAGCAGATGTGATTCCGAAGCGCAGCAGTGTGTCCATTGAATACTCAAGTCCTATCTGTGCAAGGATCTTGACCGAACAAGTATTGATCGACTTCTGTATCGCAGTCTTGAAGGTATTGCTGCCAGAAAAGCTGTTGGTGACGTTGTTCGGCCATCTGCTGCCGTCTATAGTCATCGGTTCATCTATGACTGTAGAAGACACTGTGATGTAATTGCCCCATCCGCTTGTGCCCTGTCTGTCATAGCCAGTATCTGTGTACTGGAAAATAGTACCTTCATCGTGATACTCAAGGCTCCTCTGAAGAGCCGGCGCATATACTGACAGCGGCTTGATGGATGATCCCGGCTGTCTTGGGTTGGTAGCTCTGTTGAAAAGCATCTCACCTGTGGCGGATCTTGTACCGACCATCGCCTTGATCTCACCGGTTCCTACCTCAGTTATTACCATAGCTGCTTCAACATCGCCATCGCCATCTTCGACCTCCGGGAAGTTATCAGAGTCACTGAAAGACTCCGTGATGGTCTCCTGAGCCTGACTGTTAAGCGTTGTATATATGTTCAGTCCTTTTGTATAGATGATCTTGACAGCCTGTTCTTCCTCGATGCCGTACTCGTTCATGAGATCTTTTTTGATAGTTTCTATCAGGTAGTCTTTGAACGCTGATGTAGCCGACACTGATGAGGTGCCGCCAGGCTTGATGAACTCTGAAAGCGGCTTTGTGGCTGCTTCTTTCTCTTCTTTGGTGATCATTCCCTGCTGCAGCATCAGATTGAGAATCATATTTCTTCTGTCTGCGCTGGCATCATTTATATATATACCGCTGGAATACTCTTGTGTGGTGTCAGTAGGTTCTGATGTAAGAAGAGCATAAGTACCCGGTGCCTGCGGCAGAGCCGCCAGTGCAGCGCACTGTTCGAGCGTGAGTCCCTCAACATCAGTGGAGAAATACTTCCTGGCCGCAGTATCCACTCCGTAGCATCCGTAACCCAGGTATATAGTGTTAAGATATGCCGTGATGATCTCTTCCTTGCTGAGCTCCTGCTCGATCTGATAGGCGTAATACATCTCGATGATCTTACGCTTTATCGATCTGACACTCTTCTCCTCAGGCAGGAATACATTCCTGGCAAGCTGCTGGGTTATCGTACTGGTACCGCTTATTCTTCCTCCATGGAACCTCTCAAGAATCGCCCCGATGATACGCCTGAAATTGAATCCGCTGTGATCCCAGAAGGTCTTGTCCTCTACAGCTATGAAGGCATTGGTCAGATTCTGCGGCATCTGATCGAAAGTGACCAGTTCGCGGTTCTCAGAGAAATAGATTTCATCTATTAAGTTCTCCTGGTCGTCATAGATGTGAGAGCTGACGTCCAGTGTATCGTATATGTTTCTCGGCTGTATGGCCGGAGCATGACTTATGACATATGCAACATATCCTGAGCCCGCAAGGAAAGCTATCAGACCGCATACTATGATAGTCTTGACAAAGGCTCCGGTGACTTTCACCCATGTCTTCTTCTGCTTCTTCTGAGCTCTCTTCTTAGTCTTTCCGCCCTTCTTCCCTTTCTGAGCATTCTGCAGGTCCTTAAGCCTGTATGCGGAAGTGTTTTTGGACATCTTCACACCGGAAAGTGTCCTGCTGTTCTTTGCAGCCTTGGACTTTCCTCCGGAGGACTTAGAAGATTTTGATCCTGATTTAGATGATTTTGAACCGGAAGCTCCTGATCCGGAGGATTTTGTTCCGGATGAATTGCTCTTTCGTTTATTTGCCATCCTTTTGACTTTCCCGCTGAAACTGTTCGCTTCTTTTTCGGCTGCAGCCTTCTCTGCAGCAGCCGCGAGTTCCAGGCTTTTGATTTCTCTTGTATACGGCTTGAATCCGTATCGCTTTGACTCTTCGGTATTGACCTCTTCTTCCACCAGCTCCCTGAGAAGTGCATCTGACTCTGTCTCTGCATCCTTTCCTTCTGAAGCTGCAGAATCTGAAGAATCAGCAGAAGCTTTGGATTTATCCGGCTCTGCTTTCTTCTCAGGCTCTGAAGGAGTCTCTTCCTTCTTCTCTTCGTGATAGAAGAAGTCATTGATATCGACGTCACGCTCAGGAACTGCCCATCTGGCATCATCCTGACTGCTGTGCTCGTCGTGAGGATCTGTATCCATAGTTACAGTCCTGTTCAGATCTTCTGAAGCTTTGTCGAGGCTGTCATTGAACGCTTTGCGGTCGACTACGATGGTAGCCTTCGCTTTCTTAGGCGGTTCGCTGAGTTCATGATCAAGGCCTTCCTCCATCAGCTCTTCAAGCAGGTCGTCCTGAGTGCTTTCCGTATTATCTGTATTGGCTGTATCAGCTGTGTTATCTGTAGAATTATCTGCAGGCGAAACAGGCACATCTGTGGTCTCCGCTGCAGACTCATTACTGCTCCTTCGGAGATCAGCATCAGCTGCTTTTCTCCTTCTGATGATCTCAAGGATATCATCGGCAGCCCCGTCTATATCAGGCTCTCCGGAAAGAGCCTTCTTGTCAGGGAGCGCTGTGGCAGACCTGGCGTTCTGTTCGTCAGATGTAATCGTTATAGTCCTATCAGTTGTTTTCTTGTTTTTATCTTCTGACATCTATTGTCTCCATGCAAAGTATGATATGCCCTCAGAATAATCCGGATATGACAAAACTCCGGAGCGCATATCTCCGGAGCTATTATAACACAACATATTGAATAGTAAAAATAGAATACGTCTACATTTGCTGATTTTAGCCGATTTTATCACGTTTACAGATAAAACATTACCGTCCGAACGGTGTAAAGTATGCTTTACAGAGCCCCAAAGCACCACTTCAGCAATGATTTTCGCCGGTTATTGCCTTCCGGTGGTCAGCATTCTCATTGAATTCAAGATACAGATCACTGCTACGCCGACATCAGCGAATACCGCTGCCCACATGTTGGCGATTCCCATTGCACCGAGGACAAGGCATGCGAACTTCACGCAGAGGGCGAAAGCGATGTTCATCCTTGATATTCCGATAGTCTTTCTGGCTGTTCTGATGACTGCCGGTATCCTGAGGAGATTATCATCCATTATGACGACATCAGCAGCCTCGATAGCTGCATCAGATCCAAGCGAGCCCATTGCTATGCCGATATCAGCTCTCGACAGCACAGGAGCATCATTGATCCCGTCTCCAATGAATGCCAGCTTTCTCTTAGGATCATCTCCGTTGCCTGCATCTTTAAGCAGCTCTTCAACTATGCGTACCTTATCCTGAGGCAGGAGCTCTGCTCTGAATTCAGATATCCCGAGTTCACCTGCAGTGATCTTCGCAGTCTCTTCGGAATCTCCTGTGAGCATGACTATCTTCCTGACTCCGGATGCAAGTATTTCACTCACTGCCTGCTTAGCCTCAGGCTTCGGCATATCAGCTACTTCTATAAGCCCGGCATAAGCTCCGTCAACAGCCACATAACAGCATGTTCCTGCGGCTCCTTCTTCCGGAACATCTATCCCGTGATCCTTCAGAAGGCCTCTGTTTCCGACGAATACGCTGTGTCCGCATACATCTGCTCTTATGCCCTTTCCGGCAAAGTTCTCCTCGTCTCTGATCTCTGACTGAGGGATCTTCTCTTCACAAGCTTCGGTGATCGCAGAAGCGATCGGATGTGATGAGCCTGATTCTGCAGCTGCTGCGAATCTCAGCACCTCATCTTCAGTGAAATCTCCGTGTGTCCTGACACTGCTTACTCTGAATTTTCCTTCGGTCAGCGTCCCTGTCTTATCCGATACAAGCGTATCGATCGCCGCCATCATCTCAAGGTAGTTGGAACCTTTTACCAGTACGCCCTGTCTCGATGCAGCTCCAATGCCTCCGAAGAAGGCCAGCGGGACCGATATTACAAGAGCGCAAGGGCACGAGATAACAAGGAATGTGCAGGCTCTCAGGACCCATGTCCCGAATGTTCCTGCAAAATCGCCAGAAAGAAGCGGCGGTATGAATGCCAGAAAGACTGCTCCTATTACGACTGCCGGAGTATAGTAGCGCGCGAATCTCGTGATGAAGCTCTCAGTCTTGGATTTCTTGGATGCGGCATTCTCGACAAGCTCGAGGATCTGCATTACAGTCGAATCATCATACGACTTGTCAGCCCTGACTCTGAGCAGGTTATCTCCGTTGATACAGCCTGATATGACCTGAGTTCCCGGACTTACACTTCTCGGCATGGATTCGCCTGTCAGTGCAGATGTATTGATGAGGCCTTCTCCTTCTATGACCGTACTGTCAGCAGGGATCTTCTCACCCGGACGGATGACAAGGATATCTCCTTCTTCGATATCATCCGGGTCGATCGTCTCGATTGAACCATCCTCAGTCTCTCTGTTGGCAAAGTCAGGCGCGATACTCATAAGCTCGGTTATGGCGCCTCTCGACTTGCCTACCGCATAGCTCTGGAAGAACTCGCCCACCTGGTAGAAGAGCATTACTGCCACTGCCTCTTCGAGCTCTCCGCAGCCAAAAGCACCTATGGTGGCAAGTGTCATAAGGAAGCTCTCGTCGAAGAGCTGCCTGTTGGCTATCCCTTTTAAGCACTTGCGAAGCACGTCATACCCTGCGAGGAAGTATGGCACCAGATAGGCGATCACAATGAACGGCCGGGCACTTTTCGTACGAGGCAGCAGACCGGCATGCTCCGCTATCATAAGACATGCGAATATCGCCAGAGATATTATGATCCTTATCAGCTCTTTTTTCTGTTTTTTGGTAAGAGTGCTCATTTTAACGTACTACTTTGCAGTCAGGCTCTACTCTTGCTATACATTTCTCTGCTTCGTCAAGCACACGGTCGAATACTGCGTCATCTGCTTCGATCATCATCTTCTGAGTCATAAAGCTTACAGAAGCATCAGTGACTCCGTCGATTTTCTTGATGGCATCTTCCATCTTAGCAGCACAGTTAGCACAGTCCAGGTCGATCAGTTTGAATTTCTTTTTCATTTTACTATCCTTCTTTCTTTTCAGATGATGAAGTCCCGGCGGTACCGGAAGTTACTCTTCAATGTGTTCCTTGCCCATCTCAATGATCGTCTTGACATGATCATCATCAAGAGAGTACATGACTGACTTCCCGTCCCTCCTGCTCTTGATGAGCTTCGCTGTCTTCAGCGCCCTGAGCTGGTGAGATACAGCAGACTGATTCATCTCTATATCCTCACAGATCTCAGTCACATTCTTCTCGCCGTCGAACAGGTCGTAGAGGATCTTGATCCTTGTAGAATCTGCGAACATCTTGAACAGATCAGCCAGCTCCAGGAGTTCCCGCTCAGACAGGCCTTTGAGTGTATATTCTTTCTGTTTAGGCATACATATCTCCTTTCATCCGGCATCTGACTGCAGATTCCGAAACACATGAACAACTTTTCATATGAATATATTATCATATGCTCATTATTTGTCAAGCACGCAATAAAAAAAACTGAACTGCATCATCTGTCATGCAGTTCAGCTGTTATCTCTATCTTACAAGCAGCATCAGCTGCCCGGTATGAGACATCCGTCCTTCTCAAGCCATTCAAGCTGTTTTACAAGCAAGGTATGAGCCTTGTAAAACCCTCCGACATCTTCATGAGCACAGCCCATGGCCCGGACATGCATTAACGTTTATTTTACGAAATTATCAATCGCTTCTGCGGTCTGTCTCTGCTGCTCTTCTGCGCTTACAGAGGCCTGACCATCACCTTCCTGCTTTCCGTAATCTCCGAACTGCGCGTGATTCCCGCCTTCTATGACTACTTCGGTGAAATCATCCGGCCACATGCCCTCCTCGGCTGCTTTATCATAGTTTGACTTGTTAAGGACCCCGTCTTCTGAGCCGTATACCGACAGTGTTGGTACTGAGATCCGGTCTGTCGGATATGCCGCCAGCAGGATCAGGCCGTCCCAGCCTGAAGCTTTTTCGCTGTCAGATACAAGCATGGCAGCAGTCGCTCCGCCCAGGGAGTGGCCGCCTATATACCATTTCTTATAGTCATACGATGCTTTGATATCTTCAGCCATGTCCTTATCTAGCAGAGCTATATTCGCCGGCATACTGCACAGGAAGCAGTCCACTCCGTTCTCTGATATCCTCTTCATAAGCGGAGCATATGAGGCCGGCTCGACCTTAGCTCCCGGATAGAACACGAGTGCTGAGTCATTTCCGGGGCCGTCAAAGAATACCATATCGTCTCCTTCATCCGCCTCCGGGCCGGCTGCGCTTTTATCATCTGACCTGAGTACAGCGACCTTGACAGTATCTGTATCTGACAGAGCAACTGCTGCGGCATCTGATGCTGGATAGAAAGTTCCGGTATATACTAATATGACCCCTGCAAGTATCGCCAGCTGAGCGAGTGTATTGATGCTCTGCTCTATCCAGCTGGCCCTGGCGCTGTCATCCATCCTGACGCTGAGATATCCCATAAGGCACAGTCCCGCAAAACCTGCCAGAAAACACCACACAGCCGGCTGCATCGTCAGGCTGCGCCACAGCTGTGCCGCTATACTGTCTCTGAGCTCTACTCCGCTGGCACCCTGCTTTGCGGCAGGAATGACGACCGAGAGCATCATGAGAATGAAGCCGGCAGGCAGAAGCAGGTGGAACAGAAAAGTCAGCAAGGCATAATTTCGCTTCTTTACTGCAGCGATCAGCTTCCATATGACCTTGCACATCCCTCCGGCAAAAGACATGAGCACACCTGCCATAAAGAGTCTGCTTCCGAACATGGAGTAGATCACCAGCCCGCTGAGCATGAAAAGTATGACAGGCACTGCGTCAAACAGTGCAAGCCATACCGTATAATCATCGTATTCTGTTCTCAGTGTTCTGTTTCTCTCTGCTCTGCTCATGACCGCTTATGTGATCTTATCTCTGCTTCAGAGGATACGGAATGCCGTATCCTGAATCTGTGACCTCTGCTGCATATACATCGCAGTTGCCGATATATTCTGACCAGTAGCTGCCCTTTGACTCAGGAGTGAGATATTCGAGGGCACCTTTCATAGCTATGGCATGCGTGGATATGAGCACATTGCCGCTTCTGGCTTCTTCTATGATGTCTTCAAGAAAATCTCCAAGCCTTGCTGTGACTTCTTCAAGCTGCTCCATACCCTCCGGTGCCCTTGTTCCTGCAAAATCCATGAAAAACGCCATGACCTCCGGAGCCGGATGCTCAAGATCCATGCCTTCATACGGGCCGTAATCCATCTCTATGAGCCGGTCATCGATAGTGATCCTGTCACTGTCTTCACCGAGTATCTGCCCTGCAGTCTGCACTGCTCTTATAAGCGGGCTCGAGTATACATGGTCAAAAATGATCCCTTCTGCACGGAAAAACTTTCCGGCCTCTGCGGACTGCTTAAGTCCTTTGTCGTTCAGAGGCTGGTCGCTTCTTCCCTGCAGGAGTTTCTTCTTATTCTTGGCTGTCTCGCCGTGTCTGATTATGTATAGCATATTATTCGAAACGATCAGCTACCTTTTCAAGCAGGTCTCTTATTTCCAGATGCTGCGGGCATACATTTTCACACATTCCGCATTTGATGCAGTCACTTGCCTTGCCGTGGCCTTCTGATGTAATGGCTTCGTATGTCATCCACGGATCGAGCTTGCCGAAGAGCAGATCACTGTTGAAGCTCCGGAACATTGAAGGGATACTGATTTCCATCGGACAGTGATTCTCCTCAACGCAGTAGCTGCATCCTGTGCACGGTATTGAGCCCATTGATCCGAATATATCAGCGACCTTCCTGAGAGCCTCGTGTTCTCTCTCTTCAAGCGGCCTGAAATCCCCATCGCACTCCGTGAAGATGTTCAGATTGTCTTCCATCTGGTCCATATCGCTCATGCCTGAGAGGATCATCTCCATGCCGTCAAAGCCTGCTGCGAATCTCAGAGCATAGCCTGCATTGCTGCAGTCTGACCCTGTCTCTTCGCGCAGATCATCGAGCGCCTTCTGCGCCTCATCAGGAAGATTCACAAGGTTGCCTCCCTTGACAGGCTCCATTACCAGGACCGGCTTGCCGTGCTTACGGCACACTTCATAGACCTTGCGGCTTTCCACATTGAGATCTTCATAATCAAGATAGTTGAACTGTATCTGTACTATCTCGATCTCAGGATATTCATTCAGCATCATATCGAGGACTTCTGCCTTATCGTGGAATGAAAGACCGACGTGACGGACCTTTCCTTCCTTCTTAAGCTCAAATGCAGTCTCATATGCTCTGCACTTTTTGAAATATTCGAAGTTCTTCGCATTCTGAGCATGCATCAGGTAGAAGTCGAAATAATCGACACCGCATGCCTCTAGCTGGCTTTCGAACAGAGGCCTTATGTCCTCCTCTGATGCGAAATACTCATCTGTCAGCTTGTCGGTCAGAATATATTCACTTCTGTCATGTCTGCTCGTAAGGCACTCTCTGACTGCGATCTCACTCTTTCCGTCGTGATATCCGTGCGCTGTATCAAAATAATTGAAGCCTCTCTCCAGGAAGCGGTCTACCATAGCGCAGACAGCATCATTGTCGATAGCACCGTCTTTCATCGGAAGACGCATCATTCCGAAGCCAAGGTGCTTTCTGATCTCTGCAAAGTCTCTGTTCATTACTTTCCCCCTCTTATTTTTGTTTTGAGCTTGTATATATCCTGTCTTGTCTCAAAACTTCTGTATCAGCGGTTAAGAACGATCTCCATTTCATGCCATTCTTCGCCGCCCCATCTGGAATCCGAGATCCCGAGGTCTGTATATCCGAATTTTTTATACATTCCCACAAGGTTCTCAAGGCATGTGAGGACGAGACGTCTGCGGCCTTTTGCCTTCTCCCGGCTGATATAGTGTTCCATTACAGCGCGCCCAAGGCCTCTGCCCTGGTATTCAGTCATGATATCCAGCCCGAGAAGCATTATATTATCACCGTCATGGTCGTGAAGGCTCTTGTCAGTGAAGAATTCATCCCTGAATCTCATCTCGTCTGTCGCGAGGCCATACAGAAAGCCTGCCACTTTACCGGTGTTTCTGTCGACTGCGACCATAAAGCAGTCCGGCGAGATCCTTGCCTGTGCTATAACATCATCTGCATCAACGACTTCCTCAGGCGGGAAGACTTCCGCCTCTATCTCTGCGGCCCTCTCGTATTCTTCAGGCCTTATATCTCTGAATTCAAAATTATCTTCTATCTTCTTATTCATCATATCGCATATTGATTTCAGAACACTTGTTCGGTATAATTATCCTGCCGGGACCGAAAGGAGCATGTATTACTGATGAGGCAGCCTGTGGATGTGCTTGCTGTTTTTGATATAGGTGCGATGTCGCCCCGGCCGATAAGATTCAAGGTTCTTGAGCATGGCGTCAAGACCACTGTTCGCGTGACTGATATCCGCAACATCGAATGGCTCGGCGCCGGCGGCGTCACCCGCATCCAGTATGACTGCACCACTGTCCGTGAAGGCAGGCACATAGACTACAGACTTCTCTACTTCTACCGTGAATGCCGCTGGGAGCTTGATATCCCTACAGATCGAAAATGCTGATCTGTGCTGATTCCGGCAGACCTGCGAACAGCCCGTGTCTCTTCAGATCCTCTATGTTGGTTGCAGAGAGCTTCGTTCTCGATCTGACATCATCGATCGTGGAGAAGACTCTCTCCTTATACGCAGCGGTAAGAGATTCCGCAGCAGTATCTCCTATGCCGTTGACAGCATTGAACGGCAGCATTACCTTGCCGTCTACTACTGAGAATCTGCATGCCTGAGCAGTTCCGAGAACAGGCTCTGCGAACTCATATCCTCTTGAGAACATCTCATATATGACTTCATATACCGTCAGGTGCTCTTTCTGTTTCGCTGTAGCAGTATTTCCGAGCTTTTCTATCTCTTCCATCCTGCGTTCTATCTCAGGGATCCCCTTCCAGATCGATTCTGCATCGAAATTATCGACCTTGGAGGAGAACCATGCTGCATAGAAAGCTTCAGGATAATTGACCTTGAACCATGCCATACGTATCGACATCATAACGTATGCAGCAGCATGTGCGCGCGGGAACATGTATTTCAGGGTCTCGCATGACCAGATATACCAGTCAGGGACTCCATGATCCTTCATCATCTGAAGCTGCTCTTCGCTCAGCACCCTGTTCTTACGGACGATCTCCATTATCTTGAAAGCATCACTGTTAGGAAGCCCCTTGGCGATGAGGAAGTTCATGATATCGTCACGGCATGAAATTACCTCGTCTATCGTCGCTGTCCCGTTTCGCAGCAGATCCTGCGCATTGTTGGTCCATACATCTGTACCGTGCGAGAATCCGGACATCTTGATCAGAGCGGAAACTGTTGTCGGATGGATATCGTCGAGCATGTTCCGCGTAAAATTCGTTCCGAATTCCGGTATCGCGTAGGTGCCGTGCGTGAATTTATAGTCTTCATTCTGTATATTCAGCGCATCGAGAGATGTGAATATACTCAGAGTTTTCTTGTCATCGAGCGGGATCGTCATAGGATCGACCCCTGTCATCACCTGCAGATGCCTGATAAGCTGCGGCACATCGTGGCCGAGGATATCCAGCTTGAGCAGGTTCTCATCGATCTTGTGATAATCGAAGTGTGTGGTGATGACGTCCGTATCTCTCTTGTTGGCAGGCTTCTGTATCGGGCAGAACTCATATATCTCGTGATCGTCAGGGACTACGATGATACCGCCCGGATGCTGGCCGGTCGTACGCTTGACGCCGGTACATCCTTTTACAAGATAATCTATATCGTACTTGTTGGCCTTGATGTTGTTGTCATCAATGTAGTGTTTTACGTACCCGTATGCCGTCTTCTCAGCTATAGTCGCTACAGTTCCGGCCTTGAAGACGTTTTTCTCCCCGAAGATCTCACCTACATATCTGTGAGCCACCGGCTGGTATTCACCGGCAAAATTAAGGTCGATATCCGGCTCTTTGTCGCCCTTGAAACCGAGGAATGTGGCAAACGGAATATTAAGGCCTTCCTTCTTCATCCTGGTGCCGCATTCAGGGCACATTTTCTCAGGCATGTCATATCCGGTATCGTACTTATCGGGTTCATCCGACCACTCGAAGTGTTTGCATTCCGGGCATATGTAATGAGGTGCAAGAGGATTGACCTCTGTGATGCCGGCCATCGTTGCTGCAAATGACGATCCGACAGAACCTCTGGATCCTACGAGATATCCGTCTGAATTAGATTTTGTAACGAGCATCTGGGCGGCGATATACATGACTGCATAGCCGTTGCCTATGATGGAGCTGAGCTCTGTTTCAAGTCTCTCTTCTATCTCAGGCGGCAGCGGATCGCCGTATATGGATCTCGCCTTCTCGTAGCAGCTGTTTCGGAGCTGATCCTCAGCACCTTCGATCTTAGGCGGGAATTTCCCCTTCGGGACCGGCAGTATGTCGCCGTCGATCATATCCGCTATCTTATTGGTATTGGTGACGACGATCTCTTCAGCCCTGTCTCCGAGGTATTCGAACTCTTTCATCATCTCGTCGGTGGTGCGAAGATAAAGAGAATCTGATGGTGTATCCCTGAATCCGATACCAGCCATGATGATGTTTCTGTATATTGAAGCCTCCTGCGTCGGATAGTGCGAGTCTGTCGTCGCAACAGTCAGCTTTCCGAGCCTGTCGCCGATCTCGATTATCTTCCTGTTGAAGGCAATCAGATCATCCACACTGTTGACCCTGCCTTCATTGACCATAAACTGGTTGTTGCCAAGAGGCTGTATCTCCAGGTAATCATAGAATGATGCGATGCGGTCGAGCTCTTCATCAGAAGCTCCTCTTTCAACAGCCTGGTATAATTCGCCGGCTTCGCATGCGCTTCCGATGATCAGGCCCTCTCTGTGAGCCTCGAGCACTGAGCGCGGAAGGCGCGGTCTCTTGTAGAAATAATCTATGTGAGAAAGGCTGACCAGCTTGTATATATTTTTGAGTCCGGTCTGATTCTTAGCGAGCAGGATTATGTGATAAGACCTGTTCTTTTTGATATCTATAGTACCATCCTCGAGAATGGCATCTTCATCAGGATACAGATAGCCTTCGACTCCGTATATTATCTTGATGTTCTTTCCTGCCTTAGCCAGCTTCCCTGCTGTCTTGGCGGCATCAGGAAAGCCCTGAACTACTCCGTGGTCCGTGATAGCCACGGCCGGCTGACCCCAGTATGCAGCGGTTTTTACTATGTCTTCGACTTCGTTGAAGCCGTCGTTGTCGCTCATCTTGGAGTGGCAGTGAAGCTCGACTCTCCTTCCGTTCGGATAAGTATCCTGGCGGAAAGTCTTCTCGACTTTTTTGATGGCATTTACCATCATTATGTTCTCGTGCTCATATGTATCGTACTCGATCGGGCCCTTTGCTCTGATCATATCGCCTTCGCTGAGGTTCTCCCCGATCTCGGTATTCTTGTCAGAAGAGATAAAAGCCTTGAGACAGAATGTCCTGACGCTGTTTGCGATAAGGATGCTGATCAGGATCTTGCCGGATCTGATCGGCTGGGATTCGATTTTGAATACCTCTCCTTCAATGCATACTCTGTCCTTGCTTCCGACATAATTCTCAAGCTCTCTGAACGCTGTAGGAGCATCGCTGAAATCCTTGCCGAGGAGTATGAGTTCCCCGCGGCTGTTCTCAAAGGCAGGCTCCTCTTTAGAGCTGCGTCTTCTGTAGCCTCCGTTTTCTCCGCCGGAATAACTGCCGGATCCTGAATTGCCGTTATCGCTTCTGCTTTCACTGTCCGGAGAAGGCATTCTGATACCGGTATACATATAATTGACCATTATCCTGCATGCTGCACCTATCTTGGTCCTGATCCTCTCCTTCATCAGGCTCTCGAGATTTCTCGGCATGACAAAATTGAGCTTGATGTCTATATTGAGCACCAGACTCTGTCTGTCTATTGATATTCCGGTTATCTCGATGTCCAGATTTGAAGCATCCTTGCCTGCAGCTTCGCTGAGTTCTTCAGGTGTAAGTACGTCAGCAGGTATCCTGATCATTTTCTGCCTTTCTGTTCATAAGATGTGCCGCCCGGCCTTCTGCCTGGCGACACATGATATTGCTATTGTTCAGCTGATACGAGCTCTATAAGTCTGTCTATCAGCCTGTCTTCTGTTGTCTTCTCGATTATCTCACCGTGTGAGAATACAAGGCCTTCGCCTCTGCCGCCCGCGATGCCGTAGTCAGCCTCGCGGCTTTCTCCCGGCCCGTTCACAGCGCATCCCATAACAGCTATCTTGAGCGGCCTGAGACCTGCCTCGCGTCTCTTCAGAGCTATCGGCTCAAGTCTTTCCTCTGCTTCATTAGCAAGTCCGATAAGGTCTATCTCAGTCCTGCCGCATGTAGGACAGGATACTACCTCTATCGCCTTGTCCCTCATTCCGACAGTCTCAAGTATGCGCCTTGCAAGAAGCACTTCTTTGACAGGATCAGCTGTCAGAGAGACTCTCATAGTATCGCCTATGCCTGCAAGCAGGAGTGATCCGATGCCTACGGAGGATTTGAGTTCGCCGTTTCTCGGGGTTCCCGACTCTGTTATACCGATGTGGATCGGACAGTCTGTCAGCTCTCTGAGCTTCATGTGAGCATCATAGTTCATCTTCACATTGGATGATTTTATAGAAACTACGAGCTGGTCATAGTCCATATTCTCGATCACTCTGAGCATATTGGCCCCGCTCACGGCCAGAGCCTCTGCTGTGACCCCTCCGTATTTCTCTATGAGATCTTTCTCAAGTGAGCCTGAGTTGACTCCGACTCTGATAGGAATGTTCCTTTCACGCGCTTTCTCAACTACCGCTCTGACTCTGTCAGTGCTGCCGATGTTGCCCGGATTGATCCTGATCTTATCTGCTCCGTTCTCAATGGCAGCTATCGCTAGCCTGTAGTCAAAATGTATGTCGGCTACCAGAGGCACTCTTACGCGTTTTTTCGCACGGCCAAGCGATTCTGCTGCCTCCATGTCAGGAACTGCACATCTTACGATCTCGCAGCCTGCATCAGCAAGTTCATCGATCTGTCTTACAAGCCTGTCTGTATCTCTTGTATCGACATTAGTCATGGACTGTATAGATACCGGCGCGCCTCCTCCTATGAGGACGCCGCCGCAGTTTACCTGTCTTGTCATATGTAACTCCTGTTCATCTGAATATGCGTATTATTTTACTATATTCATGATGTCGTTATATGTTATGAATACGAACAGCGCGAGAAGCAGTGCCATTCCTACTACTGTTGCTTTGTATTCCATGTCGTCATTGATCCGTCCGAGGCTGATCATCTTGAGTATGATGAAGAATATCTTGCCTCCGTCCAGTCCCGGTATAGGGATTATGTTGAATATGGCGAGGTTGAGGCTTACGAGTGCCAGGAGCATCAGATAGGATCCGATGCCGTAGGATGAAGCCTGGTCGACGACTCTGACCAGTCCTACAGGTCCCGCTACGTCATCCTTGTTGATGCCCTTTCTGATCATATTCTGGAAGGCCCCGAGCATCATCTTATTCATCTCCCAGGTGCTCAGGATCCCGTTTCTGATGCATGCAACCGGTGACCTTGTGGTGCCTGCAACTATGCCTATCATGTATCTCTGGGTCTTGGAATCGTACTCAGGCACGAGGAAAGCTTCCTTAGTGCTGCCGTCTCTTACGTATACGACCTCCATCCTGTCGCCTTCGTGATATCCGTCCACAGCTGTTATGACATCGTCCCAGCTGTTTATGCGGGTGCCGTCGATCTCGACTATCCTGTCACCTGCCTGTATACCTGCTGCTGCAGCCGGCGAGTCAGGTGTAACAGCCGAAAGAACATTGGAAGGAACTCCCGAGATCGCATAAGCAAGTGTCACTGCCAGCACGGCTATTATGATATTCATAGTCACGCCGGCGAGCAGTATGGCTATCTTCTGCAGAGGTGTCTTGCTGCTGTATGATCTCGGATCATCGACAGCCTCCTCTTCACCTTCAAGTGCGCAGTAGCCGCCCAGAGGCAGGAGACGCACCGAGTACTGAGTCTCTCCTTTCTGCCTTTTGAAAAGCAGCGGTCCCATCCCTATAGAGAATTCGTTCACCTTGACGCCGCAGAGTTTCGCCACGATAAGATGGCCCCATTCATGCGGGATGATGAGCACAAGCAGCATAACTACGAATAATACAGCTGTTTTCAATCCAGTATCTCCTTTGCCATAACCCTTGAAATCCTGTCTGTTTCAAGTATCTCTTCCACGGTATGCGGTGCCGGGAAGTCTGCTTTTTCCATTACTTTCTCTATAGTCTCCGGTATATCCAGGAACCCTATCTTTCCTGCCAGGAACATCGCTACTAGCTCCTCGTTGGCTCCGTTCATCACTACCGGAGCTGCTCCGCCTTCTCTCAGTGCTTCATATGCAAGATCGATGCATCTGAAGACCTTGCGGTCAGGCTTCTCGAATGTCAGCTCTCTGCCTGTTGTAAAAAGATCCAGGCTGCCGTCTGTCACTCTGCTCTCAGGATCATCATGACCGTATCCGTCGGCAAAGTCCGGCAGAAGCTGCATCCTGTCGGGATAATTCAGCGCCAGACTGATCGGTATCTTCATATCAGGCATTCCCATCTGAGCGATGACTGAACCGTCACAGAATTCTACCATCGAATGCACGATGCTCTGAGGATGAACATGTACGTCGATCCTGTCAGCAGGCACATCGAAGAGCCATTTCGCCTCGATGACCTCAAGCCCCTTGTTCATCATGGTAGCCGAGTCTATAGTGATCTTGGATCCCATGCTCCACTTAGGATGGTTCAGAGCCTGCTCAATGGTCACGTCCCTCATCTCTTCAACGCTTCTTCCGCGGAACGGTCCGCCTGAAGCTGTCAGAAGTATCCTCCTGAGCGGCCGCTGCAGGCTTTCTGCGCTGTCGGCATAAGCCCTTCCGCACGCGCTCCCGCCGTTTCCTTCAAGGCACTGGAATATGGCACTGTGCTCTGAATCCACAGGAAGAAGTCTTGATCCTTTCTGCCTGCACAGCTCTGTGACCAGGGCACCTCCTGCTACCAGTGTCTCCTTGTTGGCAAGCGCTATATCGCGTCCCTGGCTGATAGCCGTGTACGTAGGAGCCAGTCCGCTTATCCCCATGAGAGAATTGAGGACTATATCGCAGTCCATCTTAGCGATCTCAACAAGTCCTGCCTCTCCGTAATATACCTTAAGGCCCGGGAATTCTGCCTGTATCCTTGCGGCATCTTCTGCTGTTCCCACAGATACAGCCTCCGGGCTGAATTCGCGTATCTGTCCGATAAGCGTTTCCACCCTGCTTCTGCATGTAAGACCGCAGGCCGCGAAGCGTTCCCTGTTATTTCTGATTATCTCGAGAGCCTGCGTCCCTATCGAGCCGGTGCTCCCCATGATAAGTATTTTCTTCATAGTAGTATCACTGTCTGTTTCCGGTAATTGCCGTATCCTGTCCGGATGAGCGGCTTATATTCCAAGAAGCAGCTCTGCTGCAAAAATAATGTAATATACGACAGGCGCTACGAATATAACGCTGTCGAATCTGTCCATGATGCCTCCGTGTCCCGGGATCAGTGTTCCATAATCCTTGATGCCCATCTTGCGCTTGAACGCCGAGGCTGTAAGGTCGCCTGCCATACCGGCTGCACCGCCTACAAGACCCATGACTGCACATACCGCTACATGCTCTTTCATGAAGATCAGTCCGAAGAGCGCGCAGAATAAAGTGCTGCCTGCGAGTCCTCCGACTGCACCCTCTATAGTCTTCTTAGGACTGAGGTTAGGTGCCATCTTGTGTTTTCCAAGAAAATATCCTGTGAAATAAGCGAAGATGTCTGAACCGAAGGCTGCGATAACAACTATCCATATGAATCTGCTGTGTTCGGTCATATCTATCAGCACCATGTGATAGGTGAAGAAAGGTATGTACACAAGAGAAACTGCCGTAGCAGCGGCATCGTATGCGCCTCTCTCATTGATTTTCCAGCCGTATATAAGCGATACAGCTACTGCAGCGAATACCCACATGCACGCCAGCATCATCACGAAATGATGCTTTGGTTCAGATGCGGCAAGGCCTCCTGCAAAATACGTAGCGAAAAGCAGGATACTCATCACGCAGCATACCGGGAATGAAGGACGTACTTCGAGATTGTTCCATCCGTTGCAGAATTCCTTCACGCCCATCACGGCTATGATCAGGGCTGCAGCCCACAGAACTGCACCTCCAAAGTACAGGACCAGCAGGAGCGGCACCATTATCACACCGGATATTATTCTTGTCTTCATTAGTTTTATCCTTTCGGTTAATGTTTAAGGCTTTGTTATCTGTCGGTTTCTTTTCTGCCGCCGAAGCGTCTGTCGCGGTCAGAGAAGGATCTGATCATCTCAGCGTATTCCTCCGGAGCAAAGTCCGGCCAGAGAGTATCTGTGAACATAAGCTCGCTGTAAGCTGACTGCCATGTCAGGAAATTGGATATCCTCTCCTCTCCGCTTGTCCGGATGATAAGATCCGGATCCGGAACGCCGAAGTGGGCTTCTCCCGACCACAGATAACGCGAGATATCGTTTTCAGTGATAGAATCCGGATCACGGCCTTCTTCGGCACACTGCCTGGCAAGCTCTTTCACACTTCTCAGGATCTCGTCTCTTCCGCCGTAATTGAGAGCGATATTGAATACCAGCCCGTCATTGCCGGCAAGTCTTGAGACCATCTTGTCGATCGCATCTATGGATGCCTTAGGAAGCATGCTGTAGTCTCCGAAGATATTGATGTGGACATTGTTCTGATCGAGCTCTTCAAGTTCAGAATTGACATACTTGACGATAAGATTGAAAATGCCACTTACCTCTTCAGTGCTCCTCTTCCAGTTTTCAGTTGAAAAAGCATAGACGGTGAGGTATTTGATACCCATATTCGATGTCGCTATGACGATTTTCTTCATAGACTGCATTCCGGCATTATGCCCCATTACGCGAGGCACACCATGAGCCTTGGCCCATCTGCCGTTTCCGTCCATGATTATTCCGACATGTGTCGGCACTTTGCTTGTATCCATCAGAAAACCCTTTCTCCGGCCTTTAAACACGACAAACGTGGCTCTGAATAAGCCACGTTGTCTGATTTAATAAAAGCTGGTTTTTCATGGTCTGCACAGCTGTCTGCCGGGGCAGGAAAGCTATACTTCCATGAGCTCCTTGTCCTTCTCAGCAATGATTGCATCGATCTCTTTGATAGCCTTCTCGACCTTCTTCTGTGTCTCATCGAGTTCATCCTTGAGATCGTCCTCTGTAAGCTCGCCTTCCTTCTGGAGCTTCTTGAGCTCGTCATTGACATCTCTTCTGAGGTTTCTGACTGCTACCTTAGCCTCTTCGCCGTAGTTCTTGACTACTTTGGTGAGTTCTTTACGTCTCTCCTCTGTCAGCTGAGGGATCGCAAGTCTGATGACTTTGCCGTCATTGGCAGGATTGATGCCGATGTTAGCCTCATTGATAGCTCTTTCGATGTCGCTGACTGATTTCGGATCAAACGGAGAGATCATCAGTGTCCTTGGATCAGGAACTGAGATATTAGCCAGTGCCTTGAGAGGTGTAGGTGATCCGTAATAGTTGACCATTACCCTGTCAAGGAGAGCCGGATTAGCTCTTCCTGCTCTTACAGTGTTGAGATTTTCCTTGAGGTGAGATTTTGTGCTCTCGATACGCTCTTCGAGTGTTTTCTTGCCAGCCATGATTTCCTCCTGTTATTTTATCAGTGTACCGACGTTTTCGCCGTTGATCACTCTCATGAGGTTGCCCTCTTCAGCAAGTGCGAAAACATATATCCTTGTTCCGGTATCCTTGCAGAGAGTAGCTGCTGTAAGGTCCATGACCTTGAGATCTCTGTCAATGATATCCATATATGAAAGTTCTGTATATCTCTCTGCGTCAGGATCCTTCCTCGGATCTGCAGAGTAGACTGCATCGATATTCTTGGCCAGAAGCAGTACATCTGCTCCGATCTCAGCGGCTCTGAGTGCTGCTGTGGTGTCAGTTGTGAAGAACGGACTTCCTGTGCCGCCTCCGAATACAACGACCTTGCCCTCATCAAGATAGTCAAGCGCCTTGCGTCTTGCATATCCTTCTGCCATATCTCTGATTTCGATGGATGTCATCAGCTTGGCCGGGCAGCCTATGGAGAGCAGTGCATCCTGCACAGCAAGACCGTTCATGACGGTAGCAAGCATGCCCATATAGTCCGCAGTCGGTCTGTCGATATTCTCTCCTGTCCTGCCGCGGAAGAAATTTCCGCCTCCGCATACGACAGCGACCTCTACGCCTGCATCTCTTATCTCTTTGATCTGCTCAGCAACCTTGGCGAGTTCAGCTGCATTGACGCCGAATCTGTCCTCACCTGCAAGTGCTTCGCCGCTGATCTTGATCAGTACTCTTTTATATTTTACGCTCATCAGCCATACCTCTCAAATAAGTTATGAAGCGGCAGCACCGGCACAAAGGCCAATGCTGCCCGCCACGTAACAGTATAACATTTTTACGCTGATATCTCTACAATAGCAGCATAATTCGGGTTTACTGTTCTTTCTTTTCTATCTTGCGGATCTCCTTGGTGCGGATCTCTTCGCAGATAGCGCTTACGAACTCGCCGAGAGGCTTTACGCCTTCATCACCGAGATATCTGGAACGTACTGAAACGTTTCCGTCTTCGGCTTCCTTCGCGCCGAGTACGAGCATGTAAGGCACCTTCTCCATCTGAGCCTTACGCACCTTGTATCCGATACGCTCGCTGCTGTTGTCAATAGTAACGTCTACGCCGTTTTTGCGAAGCTCCTTGCGGACTTCTTCAGCGTAATCAGCGATCTTGTCTGAGATAGGCAGGATCCTGACCTGTTCAGGGCAGAGCCATGTAGGCAGGTTGCCTGCATAGTGCTCGATCAGCCATGCAAGCGTACGCTCATAGCATCCGATCGATGTACGGTGGATGATGTACGGGCGCTTTCTCTGGCCGTCTCTGTCGATATAGTACATATCGTATCTCTCAGCGAGGAATGTATCGATCTGGATAGTGATCATCGTATCTTCCTTGCCGTATACGTTCTTAGCCTGGATGTCGAGCTTAGGTCCGTAGAATGCAGCCTCGCCTGTAGCTTCCTTGAACTCGAGGCCGATATCATTGAGGATATCTCTCATGAATCCTTCAACGCGGTCCCATTCCTCTGCTGTTCCGAGGTAGTCTTCAGCATGCTCAGGGTCCCACTTTGACAGGCGGTATGTTACATCTCCTTCAAGTCCGAGTGTTGTCAGGCAGTATTTTGCCAGCTCAACGCATCCCTTGAACTCTTCTTCGAGCTGATCCTGTGCTACTACCAGATGACCTTCAGAGATAGTGAACTGACGTACTCTTGTAAGTCCGTGCATCTCGCCTGCCTGCTCGTTTCTGAACAGTGTCGATGTCTCACCCATTCTGTAAGGAAGATCTCTGTAGCTTTTCTGGCGTGCCTTGTATACATAGTACTGGAACGGGCATGTCATCGGACGAAGTGCCATTACATCACTGTCGGCATCGTTCTCGATGAGCTTCAGGTCCTCTACTCCGTGAATCTCTGCAGAACGGTCCTCTGCTGCCATGAGATCGTCGATATTGTCATATCCGAGAAGGAACATGCCATCCTTGTAGTGATACCAGTGATCTGAGATCTTGTAGAGTGTGGACTTAGCCATCAGAGGTGTCCTTGTGCGGACATAGCCCCATTCATATTCCTCCAGATCCTCGATCCATCTCTGCATCTTCTGGATGATCTTGGCTCCCTTAGGCATGAAGAGAGGCAGTCCCTGGCCGATGACATCTACAGTTGTGAAGATATCCATCTCACGTCCGAGTCTGTTGTGATCTCTGTTCTTCATGTCTGCAAGGTACTCAAGATACTCGTTCAGGTCATCCTTCTTAGTGAAGGCTGTACCGTAGATTCTTGTGAGCATCTTGTTGTGCTCATCGCCTCTCCAGTAAGCTCCGGAGCTCGATGTCAGGGCAAAAGCCTTGATAGGTCTTGTGCTCATGATGTGAGGCCCTGCGCAGAGTTCAACGAAGTCGCCCTGCTTGTAGAATGAGATCGCCTCATCCTCAGGAAGATCCTCGATCAGCTGCACTTTGTAAGGCTCATCCTTTTCCTTGTACATCTGAATGGCTTCTTCTCTAGGCAGCTCAAAATACTCGAGTCTGTCGCCCTTTTTGATGATCTTCTTCATCTCAGCCTCGATCTTGTCGAGATCTTCTCTTGTGAGAGGCGGCATGTCGAAGTCATAGTAGAATCCGTTGTCTATCGAAGGTCCGATAGCAAGCTTTGCATCAGGATAGAGATTCTTTACAGCTTCAGCAAGTACATGTGAACATGTATGTCTGTATGCCCTCTTGCCCTCATCCGAATCAAATGTAAGGATGTTCAGCTCGCAGTCATGGTCAATTACAGTTCTGAGGTCGCATGCCTTTCCGTCTATCTCTGCTATGCATGCTGCTCTTGCAAGACCTTCGCTGATATCTTTGGCGATATCAAACGCCATCATCGGTTCAGCATATTCTTTCTTGCTTCCGTCTTTCAGTGTGATAATCAATTGTGATTTCCTCCTTCTTCTATTCTGTTCTTTCTCTGACGGAACGCCGCACTAAGGCGCCCGCGAATCTTACGGCATAAAATACAAGCCGTGAATAGTGGTTCATCATCGGGACTAAATTTGTCATACTCTCGATATCTGTGACAAAAAATAGTCCCCTCCGACGAATTGTCAGAAGGGACGCATACTCTCAGGTATCCGTGGTTCCACCCATCTTTCCGGTAAAGAATACCGGCACTCATTAAGGCTTGTAACGCGGCCAAAGCGGGCAGGATTGGTGCCACTCAGAGGTGGTGTTCAGTGCACAGAGTCTTAGGATGATTCCAGCTGCCATCCCTCTCTCGGAAGGCCCTATTGTGTACCTACTGTCCTCGTCAACGTTTTACCCGCCAATCATAACGCCATAGTTTTCAAATGTCAAGCAAAGCCTATGGTCTGATATCTATGATCTCTTCGGATGCAACAGCAGCATCCACAAGAGCCTTGACGTCGAGTGCAGATTCGGACTGCTCTATCCTCGCAAGCTTAGGCTTTGTTACAGGATGCTTAGGCAGGAATACTGTGCAGCAGTCTTCGTAAGGCTGTATCGAGATATCATAGGTGCCGATCTCGCGTGCCTTATCCATGATGTCTACCTTGTCCATAGCGATAAGCGGCCTCATGACCGGCATCGTTACTACAGAGTCAGTTACGACAAGTGCTTCCGCTGTCTGGCTGGCGACCTGACCGAGGTCTTCTCCTGTTATCAGCATCATGTCGTTGTTCTTAAGTGCGATCTGCTCTGCGATCCTCATCATGAATCTGCGGACGAGAAGTGTAGTCTCGTCTTCAGGGCAGTGCTGAACGATCTGCTCCTGTATAGGAAGCAGGTTGATGACATGCATGCGGACTGTTCCCATATATCCGGCGAGTACTTTTACCAGCTCCTCGACCTTCTTCTGAGCTCTCGGGCTTGTGTACGGATATGAATGGAAATGCACTGCTTCTATGCTCATGCCTCTCTTGGCCATCATAAAAGCTGCGACCGGGCTGTCGATGCCACCGGACATGAGGATAAGCCCTTTTCCGTTGGTCCCGAGCGGAAGTCCGCCGAAGCCCTTGATCTTGTCTCTGAAGATATATGCACCTTCGCGCCTCACATCTACAGTAACAGTTACATCAGGGTCGTGGACATTGACGCTGAGGACTTTGCATTTCTTGAGAATGATAGCTCCGACTATCCTTCCGATCTCAGGTGACTCAATGGCAAAAGATTTGTCGGCTCTCTTGCCTTTGACCTTGAATGTGTGAACGCCTTCCTCATCGATGATCTGCTGCATCATCTCAGCAGCGAGTCTGCCTATCTCATCGATGTCCTTCGGTGCCTCTACTGCCGGGCTGACGCTGGCTACGCCGAAGACTCTGACGCACTTTGCGATCACGTCGTCCTCAGGAACCGAAGCCGGCACTCTGACGAACATGAGTCCGTCGATCCATTTTGCCTCGGCATCGTCAAAGCATGAGATCGCTTTGATCACTCTTTCGAGCAGGATCCTTTCGAAATACGGCTTATTCATTCCCTTGAGAGCGACCTCGCCGCATCTCACGATATATAATTTCTTCTCCAATTGATGCTCCTTGTTGTCTATCTGAAACTTCCCAGCTTTCTGAATCTCGTGACAGCAGCCTTAGTCCTGTCGATCACGATATCCATTTCTTCCTTAGTATTGAACTCAGAGAGGCTGAATCTGATCGCCCCTTCTATACCTTTATGATCAAGTCCCATAGCCTGCAGAACATGGCTGTCTCCTGTCTTGTGAGACGAGCATGCCGATCCTGTGGATACATATATCCTGTCCTGCTCAAGTGTGTGCAGCAGGACCTCTCCTCTTGTGCCTCTGAATGTGAGATTGAGAACGCCCGGGCATCTCTTCCCCCAGTCATGGAGGGTGTATCCGAGCTCCTCAGGTCCGTTGAGAACTACATCGTCAAGCTCTGTCATGAGTCCCTTGCGCAGGTAGTCATTGAGTTCTCCCATCCGGCTCATCTTGGATATCATATTCCTGCATGACATCTTCGCAGCCAGTCCGAGGCCGGCTATTCCTGCTGTATTCTCTGTAGATGACCTGTATCCGTTCTCCTGTCCGCCTCCTGTGATAAAAGCCGGAAGCTTGAGGTCTTTGTTCATATACAGAAAGCCTGTGCCTTTTGGTCCGTGAAACTTGTGTCCGCTGACTGAGACCAGATCAAAATCTGCATCGTCAAGCGGCAGCTTTCCGAATGCCTGCACAGCGTCAGTATGGAAGACAGTCCTGAAGCCTTTCTTCCTGCTGTGCTCTCTTACTGCCTTCGCAGCCTCGATCACCGGCTGTATGGTACCTGTCTCATTGTTGACAGCCATGATCGAAACGAGGATGGTGTCATCTGTGAGTGCATCGCTGACAGTTTCAGGATCAATACATCCGTCCCTGTCTACACTGAGGTATTCAACATCAAAACCATCGTCTGCGAGTCGCCGGCACGTTTCAAGTATCGCAGGATGCTCGATCCTTGTAGTGAGGATACGGTTTCCTCTTCTCTTCATCTTGCGCGCAGTCGATACAAGAGCCATATTGTCGCTCTCAGTGCCTCCTGATGTGAATATCACTTCACCACCCGGATGCATGAGGTCTTCAATGTCTCTTCTTGCGTCAAACAGGATATTCCCCGCGTCAAAACCGAGGGTGTGCAGAGAGGAAGGATTGCCGTAGTTCTCCTTCGCCATTCTGTACATAAGCTCAGTCACTTCATCATATTGTCTTGTTGTGGCGCTGTTGTCTAAGTAAATCATCTGGTAACCGCTCATTTCCGTAAAAGACTCCCCGTCTTAAGGGGAGCCTTTTTTGTTACATACAGTCTATTTTGCAAATTCAGTTGCCTTGGTCTCGCGGATAACGTTGACCTTGATCTGTCCAGGATATTCGAGCTCTGCTTCGATCTTCTTGGCGATCTCTCTGGCAAGCATAGGCACTTCATCGTCCTTGACCATATTAGGCTTGACAGCGACTCTGATCTCGCGGCCTGCCTGGATAGCATAGGACTTATCGACACCCTTGGTGGAGTTGGCGATCTGCTCGAGGTTCTCAAGTCTCTTGATATAAGATTCGAGAGTCTCGCGTCTTGCGCCAGGTCTTGCTGCAGAAAGTGCATCGGCAGCAGCTACGAGCATCGCCTCAAGTGTAGTTGCTTCGACATCACCGTGATGTGCCTCGACAGCATTGATGACCTTCCAGGATTCTTTGTACTTCTTGCAGATATTGACTCCGATCTCGACATGTGTTCCCTCGACTTCATGGTCGATGGATTTGCCGATATCGTGGAGGAGTCCGCCCCTCCTTGCAAGCTTCGGATCAAGTCCGAGCTCTTCAGCCATCATACCTGCGAGTGTAGCTACCTCGATGGAGTGCTGGAGCACATTCTGTCCGTATGAAGTCCTGTATTTCAGTCTTCCGAGGAGCTTTACGAGCTCAGGATGCAGATTGTGTACTCCTGTCTCGAAGCATGCACGCTCTCCCTCTTCCTTGATGATGGTATTGACTTCCTTGGTAGCCTTCTGGACCATCTCCTCGATCCTTGCCGGATGGATACGTCCGTCAACGATCAGTTTCTCAAGAGCGATCCTTGCGATCTCTCTTCTGACAGGATCGAAGCCTGAGAGGATGACAGCTTCAGGTGTATCATCGATGATAAGATCCACACCGGTAAGAGTTTCGATCGCTCTGATGTTGCGGCCTTCTCTTCCGATGATCCTGCCCTTCATATCGTCGTTAGGCAGGCTTACTACGCTTACAGTGCTCTCTGTGACCTGATCAGCCGCATATCTCTGTATTGCGGTAGTTATGATCTCTCTTGCTCTCTTGTCGCCTTCTTCCTTGGCTTCGTTCTCGATCCTTACGATCATATCGCTGGCATCCTTGCGGATATCGCCTTCAACCTCGCGGAGAAGTATCTCGCGTGCTTCATCTCTTGTATAGCCGGAGATCCTCTCGAGCTCAGCTACCTGTTTTGCGATGTATGAATCGATCTCTTTGTGCTTTTCATTCATCGACTGCTCTCTTTTGGCGAGACCATTTTCTCGCTTTTCTATATTCTCAAGCTTACGGTCGATGTTTTCTTCTTTCTGTAGTATTCTTCTTTCGGACTTCTGGACTTCGTTCCTTCTCTGTTTGAACTCTTTCTCATAGTCCTCTCTCAGTCTGTGGATTTCCTCCTTTGCTTCAAGAATCTTCTCTTTCTTCAGATTCTCTGCAGTATTCTGCGCATCGAGCAGTATGTTCTTCGCCTGCATCTCAGCGCTTCCGATTGCCTTCTCTCCAATATTCTTGCGATAGATATAACCAATCAGTATACCGACAATAAGGAGGACGATGCTGACGATAATAGCTAATGGTGTCATAAGCACCTCCTTATGTTGTTAAGATTTGTAATATATACAGTTGCTTCGCTGCAGGCAATGTCCCGTTCCAAGCATTATCAGCTCTCGCATGTATCATAGAATTATCTGCGAGCCGGAACTGAACCTTACAGCTGTCAAATTGCATAAATTTACCCAAATATTATACCTATACAAAACTGTCTAGTCAATGGTCATCAATTGTGTTGCAGAGCGCCCTATGTTACAATTTTCCCATACATTTACTGACGGAGGAACGATGATGCAGGATATAAGAAATAATGAAACATCAGAATGCAGAGATCTCAGGATCCTTCTTGCCAGGCGCACCGGCACAGATCCTGATGAATGGTTTCTCACCTTCCGTGCCAGAGAAGCGATGCAGACTGTATTTGAACAGATCAGAAGGCATTCCGGATTAGGAGATGTCATTATACAGCCTTTTACATGCTCTACGGTACCTGAGGCTGTTCTCGCAGGGCATCTCGACATAAAATACCAGGATATCTCAGCTGCCACGCTCTCGCTTGATCCTGAGAAGCTTTCAGCTGACAGCCGCACCCGCGCTGTAGTCATCCAGCATACATTCGGCATTATAGATAACGATTCATTCAACCGCTCAGCGGCAAAAGCACGCAGTGCAGGCGCCGTAGTCATCGAGGACTGTGCGCAGTGTGTCTGCCGCATGGCAAGGACACCTGACGGCGCTCCGGCTGCGGATATTTCCGTGCATTCATTCGGTCTTGAGAAAATGCTCGATTCACTTTTCGGCGGAGCCGTATGGATATCTCCTGAAATGTCAGATCAGGTCCTCAGAGAAGCTCTCGTCCAGAGCTTCCTGTCACTGCCTGCGGCAGATACACGGGTGGAGAAAGCCGTCCCTCAGTACCTCACGAGATTCCGCATACTCAATCACCTGCCTATGAAGATAAGGCGGCCTCTGAGGCAGCGCTGGACAGACAGAAGAGCTTTCATTCCGGGGATCTCAGCAGAAGAACTCAGCGGAGATACTCTCCTTGACCCTACAGTACCAGGCTCAGTGACTGCAGCCCGCGTCATATCTGCTATGTCTGATCTCGATCAGAATGAAGAGCTGAGATCCAGGGCAGTGAAGTATTACGGTGATTATTTCAGGAGCTCAGGTGCCGGGATCGAAGTCCCGAAGGCTGCTCTTGATACAGACCAACCTCTTCTGTGGTTCCCTCTGATAGCCGGCAGCGAGGCCGAGGCTGAGAGTCTCTCCTCAATGCTTAACAGAAGCGGTTTTTACAGCAGCACATGGGGCCGTCCCCTGCTTTTCCCGGGTGTTACTGACAGAGAAGTGTTCAGATGCGATGAGGCAGCAGCTTCCTGCCCTGAAGCATCCAGGATATCTGAAGGTATAGTGCTGCTTCCTACAAGACATGAAATGGCAGACATCGAAAGGATCGCTGATATGACAGACACAGGCTCAAGGTTTGTTCCTGTTCTCCTCGGAACAGAGACCAACGCCTACAACATGGCAAGAGCATTTCATGAGGCATACGGCATCAGCAGCTATGCATTCGGCCACTATCCTCTCAGCGACACTGCACATTCAGCCTTCATCGAAGTGCACTGCACCCCTGATTTCACTGAACCTGAGACTTTTGTCTCCGTTCTCAACGATGCCGCTCCTATGTTCGGCGGACGCAGGGCTCTGCTCCTCTCATGCGGAGACAGCTATACCAGGCTTCTGTCAAAATGCCGTGACAGACTCGACCCTGTCTATGTATCGGTATGCCCTGATTATGAGGCGGTAGATGCTGTCAATTCCAAGGTAAAATTCTACAGCATATGCGAAAAAGCCGGGATCCCGTATCCGAAGACGGTCGTCATCCGTGATGCATCTCTTCCGGAGCTTCCTTTCGGATATCCGCTTGTCCTCAAGCCGGACGATGCTGATGATTACAACGCTCATCCTTTTGAAGGCCAGAAGAAAGCATTCATCATCAACTCGCCGGAAGAGCTCAGTGCAGCGGCAGCCTCAACATATGATGCCGGATACAGCGGTGCGATGCTCATACAGGAGTTCATCCCGGGAGGTGACGATAATATGCGAGTCGTCAACGGATACATCCGCACAGACGGCACGGCTGCTCTTCTCTCGATGGGACAGCCTCTGCTCGAGGATTACTATCCTATGGCGATCGGAAACTATACCGTCATCCTCGCATCAGGCGACGACAGCGTATATGACACAGTAGAAAAGCTCGTATCTGCAGTTCCTTATTTCGGATACTTCAATGTGGATCTCAAATACGACAGGCGCGACGGCACCTTCAAGGTGTTTGACTTCAACCCTCGAATGGGACGCAGCAGCTATTATGTGACTCTTGCAGGCCATAATCTGGCAAAATGTGTGGCTGAGGATGTCATACTGAATGCCGGATCAGGGACCGAGAGATCCTATGACGAAGTCCTCTGGGCTGATGTGCCGCTGAGCATAGTCAGAAAGTACATTAAAGATAAGGAAATGAGATCCAGGGCTCTTGAGCTCGTGCGTCAGGGCAGATACGGCGGAACATTCAGAAACGCCGGTGAAAAGCATCCGAAGCGTCTCATTCACGATCTGAAGCTGGATGCGAGAAGCATACGCAATTACCGCAGGTACTATACAGAGAAAGAAGATCAGTGACAGCGGACGCTCTGTCCTTCTGATCATACTGAATACAAAAGACCTCCCTTTCGCCGGTCAACGCCGGCAAAATGGAGGTCTTTTCAGTTTCAATGAGTGTTCTGTTATCTGTTTCCGGATGCGACTTCCTTCAGAAGTCTTCTGCTTACAATCGCTCTGCGTATCGGGATGAGTATGCTGTATGCGAGGTACACAGGTCTGTTGGTTATGTAATTGAACTCACCTATGAATTCAGTATATTCACCGCCCCAGCGCTTTTTGAACTCGTGAAGTCCGTCAAGCTGTGCATCGACGCCCGGCTTTCCGACTGTCCCGAAAGCGTCCAGGAACTGCGCGCCTGTCTTCTGAGCTGTCTCAACGCAATAGTCAAACATCGCATAATTGCTGTAGAACTTTCCGTATTCCATGTCATTTCCTGCATAAAGGGTCCATACTTTATCTCCGTATGTGACGAGCAGCTGAGCTGATGCAGTGACGACCTTCTGCGGACTGTCCTTAAGTGAATCAAGCTGGCGTGATATTGCTCCGAGTCTTTCATTGATGCTCTTGATCCTTCCCTCGGTCTTTTTGTTCTTAGGACCTTCAGAAGACTCCAGTGAAGTCTTTTCGGCGGCAAGATCCTCTTCTTCCTTAATGAGTCTGGCTGTGAGCGCAGGAATATCTATCTTTGCGAAATACAGGCCTGCCATATCCTCTTTGCTGAGAATATCGTAGAACTTCTGATAATAGTCAGGATGATGTGAGAAGAAGCCCTGTCTCTGTTCAGTCATGGTCATGAGTCTGACGAACTCATCGACATCTTCCCTGCCGCCCTCGACGATCTCTACTCCGTCAGCTGCAGCCTGCCTGAGTCTGCGCTTTACGATCTTGTCATATCCGCTGCGGATGTCTTTGATATCCCTGTCTGTCCTGATCCTGAATGTGAATCTCGGCTGCTCGCTGTCAAAGAAATATGTCAGCGGCAGATGCTCATATCCCTGATCCTCAAGCTCTCTGACCAGTCTCTCATTATTCTCTCCGTCAACCGGTCTGCCATTGTCATCTATCACATGGTATCTGATATCCGGGTCTATCTTGAAGAAGATAGACTTATGTCTGCGGCAGAAATCCTTAACAGCAGCTGTCATGTATCTCAGGAGCTCTGTGTCGCTCCAGTCCATAGTGAAGCCTCTTGGTATATAGCAGTATGAATAGCCTGCGACCAGCCTTTTCTGCAGGATAAGAGCCGTTGCGACTATCTCGCCGTCTTTCCTGACGCCGGTATAGTAAGGCACCCAGTTGCCCTCACCTGATACTTCGCCCCATGCGTATGAACCGAGAAAATGTGTCTTGACGCTTTTATTATCCCGGAGCGAGCCGAATTCTTCCCTGCTTAGATTTTCATCAAAAGTATAATTGTTCATCTGATCCAAATGTCCTTCCGGAAACGTTTATTTCATGTACTCGATCACGACGTCTGCATCCGAAGGAGTATCGATATACTCTATGCCGCGCTTTTCTCTTGTCTCGCGCCCTTTGCCCGGCAGGAAGAGAATCGTGTCATCATCCATCAGAGTAATGGCCTTTTTGATAGCCTCGACTCTGTCTGTGATGATCTCGTATTTTCCTCCGGCAGCGGCAACGAACTTTCCTATCTCGCGGCAGATCTTGTTGACATCTTCTTCGCCGTAATCTTCTTCCGTAACTATCGTATATGAGCAGCTGCGGCCCGCGATAGTTCCGAGCTCCTCACGTCTTGCAAAAGCCTTGCCGCCCGGGCAGCCGAAGACGATCATCATTTTTTTGCCCGGGAACTCATCTTTGATAGTTTCAAAGAATCTCTCATAGCTGAGCTTGTTGTGTGCGTAATCGACTATCGCTATGCGCTTGCCGTCTTCACTGTAGAACACTTCCATTCTGCCCGGAGACTTGGCCTTGGCAAGTCCTGACTTCATATATTCTGCAGGAACACCGGCAAGGGCTGTGAGCGCTACTGCTGCAAGAGCATTCTCGACATTGATAGTCCCGAATGTACCGAGTGTGAACTCTTCATCAAAATCTTCCGCGCCCTTGACGTCCCTGAGTCTGATATGCAGGCTTACCTTGCCTTCTTTCGAAACCACATCATACGCGTATACGTTCGCGCTGCTGTCCTTCTGGCTGAATGTTATGACATCCGGGCAGTCTGCAGATGCCTTGCGTATCCTCTCCTGCTCCTCGCAGTCAAGATTGATGCAGGCCCTGCGGCAATGCGAGAACAGTCTCAGCTTGGATTCAAGATAATCATTGAAATCCGGGTGCTCGATAGCACTGATATGATCTGATCCTATATTGAGAAATGCTCCTGCGTCGAACATGATACCGTCGACTCTGTCATACTTGAGAGCCTGGCTGGAAACTTCCATAGTCATGTATCCGATCCCGCTTGAAAGAGCGTTGTTCATGTGCTGATACAGCTCCATGATCTCAGGAGTCGTCAGATGTGATTCTTCTTCGATGACTCCGTCATAGTTGTCTATACCTGAACAGATAGCAGTCCTCTTGCCTCCGGTTGCAGCCATATAGTCGTCAAGGATATAGCGGACGAAATAGGCAGTGGTGGATTTGCCCTTGGTTCCTGTTATGCCTATCATGCAGAGCTCATCTGAGAGCCTTCCGTAGAATGTCTCCGCTATTACCGGCATAGCCTTTCGGATATCGCTGACAGTTATGCCGATGCAGCCCGGCCTTTTTTCGAAGCTGGTATCTTCTGTTATGCTGCATGTAAGTCCGCCGCTTCCTTTCGGGTCTTCCCTGACGTAGCAGACCGCACCTGCTTCTATTGCATCCTCAAGATATTTTTCCTTGAAATGCGCCCCCTTGCATACGAAAAGCGATCCGGGTGCTGCTTCGCGTGAATTGTAGGTGACGCCGGTGACTTCTCTGCCGGCTCTTGCAGCTTTATCAGGATCTGTAACGTAGGATATAACTGATGAGCAAGCTGATTCGCCGTCCACTGATGTAAGGATGCCTGCAAGTCCCAGGGCATCGATAAAATCGATCACTTTGATGCTTTCTGTTCTTATACTCATAGCTTTACCTCTGTAGTTTGTTTATTAGCCTGTACTGTTGAACTGTTTATGTGATGGCCTGCCCGCTCAGGCCGGTTCTGTCTCTCTCATGGAATAAGGCCTGCTTCTCTCAGGCTTACATATCTGCCATGGCCGATAATGATATGGTCGAGAAGCTTTATCCCCATAACGGATGATGCTTTGAGAAGCCTCTCTGTGACGGCTTTGTCTTCTTTGCTCGGCTCAGGATCACCGCTCGGATGATTATGAGCGACTATGACTGCCGCCGCACCGCTTCTCACTGCAGGTCTGAAGACCTCTCTCGGATGCACCGGTGCTGAGTCCAGGCATCCTATCGAAACGATATGCTTCGACTCGATCTGCATCTTCGTGTTGAGATGAAGTGATACGAAAAGCTCCCTCTTCTCACTCATCATATCCTTACACAGAAGCTCATACACATCGTGTGCAGTTGCCGGGCCGGCAGCTCTCTCTGCTACGCATCCGCTAAGCAGGCGCTTTGAGAGTTCAACTGATGCTGCAACCGAGCATGCCTTGGCCGCACCTATCCCGCGGATATTCATAAGCTCCCGCACATCAGCAGAAGCAAGGCCTCCTGCATCTTCTGAAACAGCAGAGATCACTTCTTCTGCAAGCTGAAGAGCTGACAGCTTATCCGTGCCTGTTCTGATTATGAGAGCCAGAAGCTCTGCGTTGCTGAGAGCTCCCGGGCCTGCGAAAAGCAGTTTTTCCTGGGGTCTCTCGTTTTCGGGCATTGATTTTATCTGCATCTTTTTCCCTTTCCGGGAATCACACATTTTGATGATATCATATTTCAGGCCCCGCTCACTGAAGCGAGGCCTGAATACTCTGTGAATTATTGATGCAGTCTGTCTGAAGTTGAATGATTATCTGCAGAAATCAGACTTCTGCCGGTCTGACTCCGGTCTTTGCGGTTATGATATCTGATACAGCTTTGATCACCTGATCTATGTCCATTTCAGATGTATCGAGGAATTCGGCATCCTCAGCCTGCCTGAGCGGATTGAGTTCTCTGTGCGAATCCTGATAGTCTCTCTTCTGAATCTCCTCTAGGATCTGATCATAGTCTGCCGGTTTGCCTGCTTCCAGCAGCTGTCTGTATCTTCTCTCAGCTCTTATCTCCGGTGCAGCTGTCATGAATATCTTGACCTCGGCATCCGGAATAACGACAGTCGTGATGTCACGTCCCTCCATGACCACGTCTCTGGTAGCGGCAAGGTGCTTGCTGAGCTCATCTGCCTTGGCTCTGACGCACGGCAGCTTTGATATATTCGATGCTGCCATGGAGATCTCGTTAGTCCTTATAAGGCCTCCGACATCTTCTCCGTCCAGATACATGTGATTGTCACGGAAATCGAGCGTGGTGTCTTCAAGCATCTTCTTAACGGCCTCTTCATCATCCGGAGACACGCCTTTCCTGAGCGCTTTGAGACCCATCGATCTGTACATCGCTCCTGTATCTATGTATTCAAGCCCGAATAAGGATGCGATGGCTTTGGCTATGGAGCTTTTGCCTGTGCCTCCCGGACCGTCAATTGCTACTCTAAGCATTTCAGTATGTTCCTCTGTTCTTCCTGTGTACTGATATCTCTGTGCGAAAGCGCATCCTATCTGAGCTTGTTGATCTCGTCTATGAATGTATCAACGCTCTTGAATTCCTGATATACAGATGCAAAACGCACGTAAGCTACCTGATCTATCCTCTTGAGCTCGTCCATGATGAGTCTTCCGATCATCGTTGACTGGATCTCTTTCTCCATCGTATTGCTGAGTCCTCTTTCGATATTGTCAGCGATCTTCTGGACATCATCGTAAGTTACCTTTGTCTTCTGACATGCCTTCATGATGCCGTTGATGATCTTGTTCTTATCAAAGCTCTCACGCGTCCCGTCTTTCTTGACTACTACAAGGAGTGAATTCTCGATCTTCTCGAATGTGGTAAACCTCCTGTGGCACTTTGCACATTCTCTCCTTCTTCTTGTAGCAAGCCCATCTTCAACCGGTCTCGAATCTACGACTTTGGTATCCTCATAATTGCAGTACGGGCATTTCATAACTGACAACCTCCATCTCGCATTTCAGCACTTAATGATGTATTTCCGGATAGTGCGATAATCAAAAAAGTGATATTCCTTTTACAGAATATCACAACATATAGTGTTTTTCAAGAATCGCGAACGGTCCTGCGGTGACGGTCTCTCTTCTGTTCCCGAAGTAATCGGTATCGAAAGTTATCGGGCTTCCGTCCGGATCTTCGAATCTCTGCTCAGGTTCAAAGGCCATGCCCAGAGTATCTGTATCGATCATATGAGGCGCATCCTGTGTGACAGCATCTGCAAGGTTGGTAAAAAGATGCCATCCGTCGCTGTGTTCCTCAAGGCGGATCGTTATCTCATGCTCAGTGTCGACCACTGCGCCTTTTTCTTTTTCCCATGGCCTTGCACCGTTACAGTATATGTTTCCTTCCGCCCATACCGGCAGCGGAATATAGTAGCGGTCGCTCGCAGGTGAACCCATGCCGCAGTAGCCTTCGAATTCCCTGTCCCATTCCTCAAAGGTCATATATCCGTCGAATCTGAATGTTCCTGCCATAACATTGCAGTCATCCCAGGCATTCCGGTCCCCGCTCATCGTATCCATCAGCATTTTCATCACAGGTCTTACCGGCTTCTGGATGAATATGTTGTTGTAGAATCTGTCATCACCGTGCAGGAATGTCATAAATCCGGCAACTTCCGTCCTGTGAGGGAGATGATACGGAGTATACCTTGGAGATGCCAGTGTAAGAGCTCCGTTATCGGTGCCCATTCCAACTGAAACAAGCCCTCCGGCGATGATGTTGTGGACTGCTGCCACACCCTGGCATGCGATCTTAACAGCGCGGTCGGAAAGCAGGATATTGTTATCTATGAGCGTAGGCCCGTGTGACACTTCGACAAAAATGTCCTCGCCCAGTGCCTGTGTTATCGCCAGGTCCGGTTTTTCCGGTGCCTCCTCCATCACAGGGATGGTATTGTCATGCATCAGGTTCTGAGTCACCCTTGTCCCCTGTGCCTGCCAGTCAAGCCACAGGCCGCGTGTGCAGTGGTGGATGTGATTGTGCCTGAACACCGTATCTATAGCAGCATGCATTTTTATCCCGCCGATCTCAGCGCCGGCAAGATTCTGCTTATTGTTGATATGATGGATATGGTTGTCCTCGATAAGTGAAAAGACTCCGCCGAGATGTCCGACGATGCCGGTCTGCCCGCAGTCATGGATATCGCATCTCCTTACGATATGCGATCCGACAGTTTCTTTTGACCATCCTTCTGCCTGCGCCAGACATATGCACTCACGCTCTGTCTGTGTCCCGTCTTTGTATTTCCAGTTGAGCCATTTATTATCGTTGGTTTTCTGTCTATATTTGCCCAGAGAGATGCCGCTGCATTTGGATTCATAGACTTCGCAATCCTCGATGATCCAGCCCCTGGACCAGTGCGGAGCGATCATTCCTTCCTGAAAAGCTGTAGGTGGAGCCCACTGGGTCGCAGCACAGCATACGGTAAAGCCGCTGAGCGTTATATAGCCTGTGCCTTCCTTCTGAGGAGCAAAACACGCTGAGCGTACAGTGATCTCGACATGTTCTGTGTTGGGATCCATGTCCTGGAAATTCGCATAGAAAACTGTCTCATCTCCGTCCTGCTCTGCATACCACTGATAGACAGAGAAATCCCTGTCCCACGAAGCAGCAGAAGGCTGCCCCTTCCTGACATCTGATACAGACAGAGCTTCATACATCGACTTGCCATTGAGCAGCACATCGCCTGTGTGGGCGATGAATTCTGCCATGAACCAGTCTCCGCTGACTCTTGTTGTATAAGGGTTACGCTCAGTGAATATGCTGTTGTTCACCCTGGCCGTCCAGATACCGCCGTCCTTCTTCCATCCGCTCAGGGCCTCTGCTCCTGTGATAACAGCCTTATGCGGCTGAGCAGAACGGTAGACTATGCGTGCATCCTCGGTTCCGGCATTTTTCGGATCGACATTTTCCCTGTAGATCCCGGGCATTACAATAACATCATCTCCAGGCACAGCGATATCTGCTGCTGCCTGGATAGTTCTGAATGGTGCCTCCTGCGTACCGCTGCCGCCCGGTGCTGCGCTGGCATCTACATAGATCTTCATACTTCTGCCCGCTCCTACTCTGCTTCAGGGTCCTGTCCGTTTTCTTTTTCGTCTTTTTTGCGCTCTGCGACTGCTGCGGCTGCAGCTGCAGCCTTGCGCGCCTCGGCACGCTGTCTTTTGAGTCTGGCATTCTTGTCTGTCAGATACCACCATGCCACTGCGCAGACGGCAATGAAGCATGCCGCCAGAAATATGACCCCTATATGGCTTATGAAGTAACTCATTATGATAACCTCCGGTCCTTGTAAAAAAAATGTGTCAAAAGGTTCTCCCTTCTGACACATCTTACATCGTCGTATTAGCAGTACTTCTTAGCTGTCTCGCAGAGTGTAGCAAATCCTGCTGCATCATAGATAGCCATCTCGGAGAGCATCTTGCGGTTGATCTCGATGCCGGCCTTCTTAAGTCCGTTCATGAGCTTGCTGTAGGAGATGCCGTTAGCTCTGGAAGCAGCATTGATTCTTGCGATCCAAAGTCTTCTGTATTCTCTCTTCTTGTTCTTACGTCCTGCATATGCAGATCTCAGGCTTCTCATTACTGCAGGGTTAGCAGCTCTGAATGTGTTCTTTCTTCTTCCGTAGAATCCCTTAGCCTGCTTAAGAATTTTCTTATGTCTCTTATGAGCATTAACGCCCTTCTTAACTCTTGCCATAGTTCATTACCTCCTGAATTATTTAGCCATTGATCTCAGCATACGCTTCAGATCTGCACTTGTGAGAGTTGTAGCCTTGCGAAGGCCTCTCTTCCTCTTGGCTGTCTTCTTGGTAAGGATATGGCTCTTATATGCCTTATTTCTCTTGACCTTGCCGGAGCCTGTAAGGTGCAGACGCTTCATAGCGCCTCTGTGTGACTTCATCTTGTTCTTAGCCATTTTGGGTCCTCCTATGTAAACTGTTTACTTTTTATCTTTTTTCGGTGCCAGGAACATGTTCATCCTGCGGCCTTCCATCTTGGCAGGCTTCTCGATGACGCCGTAATCTGATACCAGATCAGCGAACTTAGCCATTGCATCAAATCCCAGCTGTGTGTAATCACGCTCTCTGCCCCTGAATCTCAGACTGACCTTTACCTTGTCTCCGTCCTGCAGGAACTTAGTAGCGGTCTTTGCCTTGACCTGGACATCATGATCCTCGATGGATGCGCTGAGTCTGATCTCCTTGATCTCTGTCACATGCTGATTCTTCTTAGCAGTCTTTTCTTTCTTCTGCTGTTCATAGCGGTACTTCCCGTAGTCAAGTATCTTGCATACAGGAGGAACTGCGTTCGGCGAGATATTGACAAGGTCAAGATCAGCCGCTTCAGCAAGATTCAGAGCCTCGTCAATGCTGACGATGCCTACCATTTCGCCTTTTTCGTTGATAAGACGAACTTCAGATGCTCTGATTTCATCATTGATCTGAGTCTGTTTATTGTCCTTAGTACTAATTGTTCTTACCTCCAATAATCCATGGGGAACAGTACGTATAAAAAATGCGGACACATAAGTATCCGCATCAATAGAATCATCTCTATATTGAGCCCTGCCAACGCTAGTCTGCAAGGCGAGAAGCGGATAACTTCTGCTTTGACCTCAGATATTATATGCACTGTCCACTATAAAGTCAAGCCATTAAGTGTAAAAATTTCAATAGCCGTTGCTTCGCAGCGGTCTGACAATTATAATCTTTCACGAAAGACAGATCTTTCATGATCTGCACAATCTGTTATAGCACATATCACCGGCAAATTCACCTATATTACTGATTATGAGAATAATTCTTGCATCAAAATCACCGAGACGAATAGAGATCCTTCGCAAAAACGGGATCAATGCTATCGTCATACCGGCCGACACTGACGAAACTCTTCCTGAAGGCATCAGCATGACAGATGCTGTTGAAATGCTTGCAAAACGCAAGGCCATGGCCTGCTATGAAGCTGTCCATGAGAAATATCCCGGTCATATAATCATCGGCGCCGACACATTAGTCTGGAAAGACCAGATAATGGGCAAGCCGAAAGATGCTGAAGATGCTTTTCGCATGCTCGATAAGATACGAGGAACAGTCCACTATGTTGTGACTGGCGTAGCTATCATAGATACTGACACGGGTTCGTGCAGTGTCCTCAGTGATATAACCGAGGTACACTGCAAAAACTATTCTGATGATGATATCTATGAGTATATCTCCATGGAAGAGCCGTACGATAAAGCCGGCTCATATGCGATACAGGGATATTTCAGCAAACATATCGACCACATCAAGGGTGATTACGACAACGTAGTAGGTCTTCCGTACTACAGGATCGAGCCGCTCATCCGTGATTATATGTAATCATTCAAGACTCTTTCTGATCATCAGTATCAGTGATGACAGTGCCGCAGCACCGAGCATCAGATACGCACGCAGGACGGTATTATCTCCTGTCTTCGGTCCTGCCGGTCTTTTATCTACATGCACAGTCTGTGCTTTATCGTCAGGATTCTCATGGGTGTCTATCAGTACAGTTTTGTCCTCAGAAGATGTCCTGACGTACAGTTTCTCAAACACCACAAGGGTATGATCCTGAAGCTCAGAAGTATCCAGGCAGAATTCCAACTGCGTCTGTCCTTCTGAAGCTTCCGGTGAAAACTCGCCGGTTGCTTTTATGCCCGTAAGCTTCCCTGTCGTTTTATCGTATAGCTCTCCGGTCAGGATATAGCTGTCTTTCACAGAGAGATTGCTATATTTTACATGGTCTACAATAACTGTTTCTCTGTCCGGTGAGATATTGTGTGTACTGCTCCTTCTGTCTGTTGCTTCAGTCGAAGCTATACCTCCGTAATGGATGCTCTGATCTTCGTTATTGATGTCTTCATGCTTCTGTATCTCAGTGACTTTCCTCTCCCCGCCTTCGTCAGGAGCCTCGACCCTGTACAGTTTTTCAAATACGACCACAGTCGCACCCTTCGAAAACTTTTTCTGATCGAACCCGAACAGAAGATCAACTGATACATTTTCCGCATCTGCTGCGAATTCTGCTTCTTCCGTCAAAGGCTCACCCTTTTCATCAGTTACAGGCTTACCTGTCCTCCGGTCCATAAGGGTTCCTTCTATCCTGTAGGTCCCGTTTTTGCACAGGCCTTCCATCTTCACAGTATCTGTGATCTTTGCCTCTCCTGACGCTGCTCCGCTGTGAGCATCTGTTGCAGCATGCTTTGCAGTCGTAGTCACATTGACAGGCTGGTTTTTCATCACTGCTTCACTGATTACTTTATCCGCCGTTACTTCAAATACTGCATCTTCTCTGATCTCATAGCCATATGGTGCAGTAAGTTCGCGCAGTGTGTATTTTCCGTCAGGAAGAGCGATGATATCGTGGGGTTTATCAGTTGAGACCCATTCCTCAACGATGTTCCCCTCTGAGTCAAGGACCTGAAGCTTGGCCCCCGGCAGTTCTTTTCCGGTCGTCACGTCTGTCTTGTGTATCAGTGTATGATGCGGTGCTTCCATCGAATCAATTGTATATTCGCATACAGAAGTATCCGGATCATCATCCGCTCTGGCTTTCACTATATGCATTCCATCCTGATACTTGTTCTTCTGCTCTTTCTCAGTTAATGAATCCGCAACATATCCGGGCGATGCCTTTATCTCCTTAATATAGTAGATCCCAGGCATAAGTCCTTTTCCTGTCCTTTTATCAGTGGACAGCTCCGCTCTTCCGCTTTGGTCAGTGATCATCTCACCAACTTCAGGGTCTTCGTCCTCCGCAGGATCATTCATATAGACTTTATACACCGCTCCTTCAAGTGATGCATATGCAGCTTTTCTTGACTCGCTTTCCTGTCCCTGCGGCTCAGTTTTTCCGGTCTCTGCATCTTTTTTCTGTATTATAAGCTTTACGGTCTTCTCCAGTTCTGTATTAAGCAGCCTGAATCTGCCGCTGTAATCCACATACAGAGTATCGGAGCCATTTATCGTCACATTTGCAGATGAATCGCCTGATGCTTTGCAGCATCCAAGATAAGTATTCGGATCAGCAGCGAGCCCTTTAGGTGCTTTTGTCTCTTTCAGGGTAAAGACACCAAGAGGCATTACAGCATTATCTCCGGCTTTATACATGCTTCCGCCGCTCACAGGCTTGTCCTTGCTGAAGTCTATGCAGGCTACAGAAGCATTGCTGTCAGGATCTTTCCCCTCCCTTGTGCGAAACACCCAGGTTTTAGCAGGCTTGAGGCCTGAGACGTCTTTCGTTGAAGGATCCACATCATAGTATGTGAGTGTGTACTCAGCGCCTGTCAGCCGTCTGTATCCGTATTCTTCGCTCTGTTTTTCCAGCAGCGCGGTAAATGATGCATATACAGGCTGCTCAGTAGAAGCTGCTTCAGATGTCTTATCTGAAGTCACCTTGACATGGTATACGTTCTTGTCGAGACTGAAGCCTTTTGAAGCCGAAACTTCCTTTATCCAGTAATCGCCAACAGCTGCCCCGACAGCCTTGACGCTGCCTTTCTTGTCAGTTTCGAGAACTATATCATTATCGTAAAGGTCCTTTGCTCTTGTCTTGCAGGACGAATCTGTGTACACATAGTATTTTGCACCCTGAAGAGAGTAATTGCCCGGAAGAGCATCTGTCAGCGAAGGATATGCCGACTTCTTGGTCAGTGTGATTTCCCCGCTCTCAGGTTCGGCATACAGACTTCCCCAGATGTCCTGAGTGTTTTCCTTCTCTACATAAAACGCCAGAAAGTCTGCCGGAGGATCGGCCAGAGCCGGCACCTCCCTGAGGAACTTATCAACAAGTTCCTTGCCTTTATCACTGAGACTCCTGTATCCGTAGTTTGCATTGCCTTCAGGATCATCTGCGTCTTTGGCCCACTGCTTTGCCAGTATCGTAGCACTCAGTGTATATTCAGTGAAATCATTTTCTGATACTGAATTCATGTAGGTTTTGTACCATTTTGAAGTCTTTGAATTCCAGCCATAACTTCCCGGCAGATAGTAGCACATCTTCCTCATCATCGCGAAATCGCCGGCATTATCTGCATTGAAAGTGTGTATCCTGATCCCGTTTTTGCCGTCTTCTGCTTTGAATGAGGCTCCTACACCCGCATCCCAGCCTTCCGGTCCGACCTCATTAGGTTCAACACAGAATGCATATGAAGATTTCATGTCATTAGTGGAATTTACATCTGTATCATTGATATGGGTGATCTTCCTCTGGTGATATCCGACACCAAAGAACTCATGGTATGATGTCATCTTCCAGGAGATAGATTTCAAAGCAAAGGGCTCGCCTGAGCCTGCGCTCTTTACTGCAGCTGCACTTTTTCTGACCGGTGATGAAGTCTTTACTGAAACCTTACCGGCTTCCTCAGCCGGAGCTTCTTCGGTTACTGTTGTCTCCTCTGCCGGCGCTTCAGCCTCTTCAGGCTGTGCAGAGACTTCTCCATCTTCGGTATTGCCTTCTGCTGTCTCCGTGATCACCTCTTCATCCTGAGCCGCATCTTCTGTTTCACTCAGCTCTGAAGGGTTTTCTTTCTCATCAGTTTTATCAGCAGCTTCATCTGATACTTCTGTCACTGATGATGAATTCTGTGGCTGCTCCTCAGGAATTTCTGCCAGAGCAAAAGACGTAGCAGTCATCATTATTATCAGCATCACAGCTGTTATTATTCTGATCGTCTTTCTCATTTTATCTTTCCTCTTATCCGGTTAACCGGCCTTATTAAATGTTCTGTTTTCTATTCTGAGCAGATGTTTTTCCAGAAACATCTTGCCCTTATTGATATCTCCCGTCTCCATGATATCGGTGAACTGGCTGAACAGTTCACGCTCATCACGGATGCTGTTATTCTTGATCCTCTCTGTAAAGAGCATCAGTTTATGCGGGAAGCTCAGCTTTTTGATATCCGGATAGAACAGTATTTTCATATTTCCTGCCAGCGTGCTGTTGGCTGCCGAATATATAAGTTCCGGCTCAAGAAGATAGTTTTCAGGACCGATCAGATAGTTTCTGGTCGCTTCGCCTATCGATATCACTGATCTGATCAGCATTGCTCTTCTGTATGTATCGAGCGCTGCAGTGTTGAGTTTCTCGTATTTGCCAGGTCTGTATGAGAGTCTGTAGGAGTCGCCTTCCCTGACTATCGTCATCCTTACGAAATACGGACAGTAGTTATGCGTAAGTATCTCTTCCATATACGCGGGTATATGAAAGCCTGTCATCCCGTGTCTGATAGTATTCATGTTGTCCTCCGCGTTTTATCCTCCGCACTTTGAGCACGGAGTATATCCTCTTTCCAGTGCATCTCTTTTATCTATTTCAATGTAATTTCTCTGAAGTGACGGACAGCCTCCAAGATGATAATCTTCACCGGCTGCCGGAAAGTAGTAGATCCTCGATCCGTATGACGCCTTTCCGCTCCTGCACAGCGGACACGGCTTGTATTTTGACCTTACAGCTGAAGTCAGCACGCCTGATGTTGATGCTGCCCTCAGAAATCCGCATCCGCCTGAATGATACCTTTCTCCTCTCTTGGGGAAAACGAAGACAGGCTCAGAGCTTCCGCTTTCCATCTCTGAAGCAGTCATGGCCGGGTTGTTTCTTATCTTTCCCACATAAGCTCTTGTGACCACTGACAGGTCATAATCTGCTCTTGCCTTAAGTCCCAGCGGATTCGCGGTTCTCAGATCCATATCGATAGTCAGGACTATCAGCTCATCCTGGCCCCATCGGGAGACCCTGTATCCGTAATCCGTCACTCTGGCATTCTGTATCTGTCTGTGATCTTCCTGTATTTCTGTCTTGATCCTGAATGGAAGCAGAGCAGCAGTATCTGACAGGGCTGCTTCAGCACTGCATTTCCTCATTTCACTTGCTGCAGTGAAAGTGCATCTTTCTATGCATGCGTACATGAGGATCACAGAGTTCATTACAATAACGGCTATGATGAATACAGGCAGCACAACGGCTGCTTCTGCGATATAGCTGCCTCTGCGGCTGCCAAGACGCGCCTGCCATCTTCTGTATAGATATATCGTTTTATCTGTATGCATCCTCGAAAACATAGTCTCTGCCATTCGCTGTCAGATCAAATCTGACGCCGATGTAATACTCCATCAGGTTGAAATCTCTGTAATATCTGTATTTCATGTTGATCTGCACGATATCCATCAGTCTGAGCAATCTCTTGTTGCTGCTAAGACACATGATCATTATCAGGAGGTGATCATCGTAAGTGAGTCCTTCAGTCAGCACCTCTGCTGCATTTTCCGCAGCTGACATGCTGTCTATCTCATCCCGTTTTTCATCAAGAAGCTTTCGTGATTCTTCATCCAGCTCTCCCCTGACTTTCCCGCTGTCCAGCACAGCACTAAGATCTGTGACCCATTGCTCAGGAGTCTTTAACACCGGGACTCTGCCGTTTTCATAGAGGGTATCAAGGTCTGATTCTGCCTCAAGGGCTGCCCATGCCTCTGCCAGAAGAAGCTGAGTAGCTGCTCCCAGGGGTCCGGGGGTTATCAGTTCTGCTACAGAAACGATAAGTTCCACTTTGGCAGGATCTTTATAAAGGGAGATCAGATCGAGAGCATTTCTCATCAGAAAAAGCCTCCTCCGGCACGACTCATAGTTGGCATCATCATCCGGGCGGCCGCATATCACGTATTCCATCTCATTGTTGAAATAATGAGGTTTGTCATCAGGTACAGTCACGCAGCTGGAAAAGTATTTCCAGATGAATGCTATTTCGGCACCTGATGAGGCCGCGGCGCTTCTTACACCCTCTTCATCTCCGAGCTCCTGCGCGCGCTCTGCAAGAGAATCACCTCCTACAGATCCGCCTATCCCTCCCGACGGGAGAGTGTCAAGAACTACTTTGTTTCCTATACTTCGTCCTGTCTCCCTTACTGACGGTTTTCTTTCATTACCTCCGATCAGCGAACTGACAGCAGATGCAGCTGCTCCTTTTCTCAGCGCATCTCTGAAATTATCAGGTTCTCCGAGTTCATATCCTGTAAGATCCGATCCGGTACTTCCCAGCGAAATGTCGAGTTTTCCTGCGGCTGAGTAATCAAGATAATCATCTATCTTTATGCCTACTTCTGTGTCATTTCCCCAATAAGCCATTAATCCGTAGTCCTCAAGAAGATGTCTGTCATATTCTGAAAGGACTGCCCGTGTCCATATACGACCGAAAGTCTGGCATTCGCTCATGACTGTAAGATTTCTGGCGATGATCACTGCTCCTGCTGTACATACAGCAAAAGTGACGAATACCATAGCCATAAATACAGTCGACGACCCCTTTATTCCAGAAGATATTTTTCGAATCCGGTCAATCAAGTAACTCACCTGCTCTTACAAGAACGTCCTCATTGATAAGATAAGTACGGATGCTGATATTCTTGCTGACATCCATCTGCAGGATGCCGCCTCTCAGCATTCCTACGTCTTTTTCTGTGCAGTAACCGCTTATCCCTGCGCCCCGGTAACTGTCCCAGGCTTCAAGCATGGCCAGATGCTCATGAACTCCTGTACTCAGTATCTCAAGACAGAATACGAACATCCTGAGCATCAGCATTGCACTGAGAATAAGTATGGGGAAGGATACAGCGGCTTCTACAAGTTCAGTCCCTTTCCTGCTGCGTATTGTCCGGCATAAGCAAACTGCGTGCCTGTTTTTCAACAGCCTGGAGCAGGACAAGCGTAATGATCGTATACACATCTTCCATCTCCCGACCTCACTGAAATTAGCTGCAAACTGAACTTACATCTCTCCGTTCTGCGGATCAGAAATTTGCCGCATCGAGGTTTCCGAATATGCGGTTTACAAATTCTGTCACAGATGATTTGAAAATAATGCCGACAGCGACCGCTATCGCTACCAGGATCGCAACCTGCACCATTTCCATACCCTTCTTGTTTCGTACAGCCATATCAAGTCTGACAGCTGCATTTTTTAATTTGCTGATCATATAAGTTTTCCTCCTTTTCTTACCCGCACCCCTCATCACATACTGAGAAGGGCCGGCGCCATAGTGATAACTATCAGTAGAATGAGCAGAAGTCCAAGAGGCCATGACATTTTAGTATCGATCATCTTCCCGCTTTCACGGGCTACTATCTTTCTGTCATCCCACAGATACTTGCTCTCTCTGCTCAGATTCTCTATAACATCACTTCCTCTCCGCTCGTTCTCGGTTAGTATCGTCGCGATCCGGATCATTTCCTTGACATTGTGCTTTGCAGCATATTCCGAGAGAAGTGCTGCCGTACTTGTCCTGTGGTCTTTGTTTTCTGTGTATATAGCTGAAAGCTCCTGTTCAAAGACCGACATGTTTTCCTTGCCGTATGCGATATAGCTTTCGCATATCGTCTCGAACGCATCACTGAGTATCATGCCTGCATTCATCATGAGAAACAGCTGATTACAGAATCTCGGCAAGCCTCTCATGATCTCTTTTCTCGCTGTACCCTCTTCATCAGCTGATGCATCAAGTCCGGATTTGATCACAGCAGCACACAGAATAATGTACATAAACGGTATGAGAATGATTCCGGTACGGTCTTTCTGTCTTACAGCTTTCCATACGACTGAAGTTCCGTCAGACAGCCTGGACGGAAGCCTGACTGTCATATCTTCTGAGAACTCTATCTCCGTAAGCATCCGGTCTATCTCAGCATCCAGCTCTGCGTCACGGGTTTCTTTCTTATCGATGGCCAGCTTCTTCTCTTCTTCGAGTGCTCTGAGGATCACGGTCACATCTTTTGAGATCAGTTCACTGCCCTGACCGATGTATACAGTGACATCATATCTTTCCGATCTTGATGCAGAATAACGGTGTATCTCATGTATATTGCCGCTGCTGTCTGTAACGAGTCTGCCCTGCTCTTCAGGGCCTTTTACAGCAAGCACGAGGAAGAACAGCGCTGCTGCAAAAGTCACTGCGTACAGTCTCCTTGTTATGACCTGATCGCTTCTTATTGTCTGAATAATATTTCTGAATCCGTCCATCTAAATCTCTATCCTTACGATCTTTTGTATCATCGAATAAATCCCTGCAGCACCTGCGACGACCGATGTCATGATCAGTCTTCCTGCAAGCGTCTCATACAGAGGCGATATGTAATCCGGTGCGAAGAGATTCAGAAACAGGATAACTATGACCGGCATGATGAATATTACGAGCCCTTCACTCTTCTTGCGCCTCACAAGCTCCTGTATCTCCCGGTCTATTGTCATTTTGTCGATGATCACACTTGCAGCTTTGCTAAGTGCTACTATCAGGCTTGCACCGGTAGACTTGCATATCGAATATATGGTCACAAAGTCATATACGTCTTCGACTCCGCTTGCAAAAGCAAGATCCATAAGGACGGTAATATCGTGTTCTCCACCGACGTTCATCCTTTCGTATGCTTTTCCAAGCTCGCCTGAAAGAATTGAATTCTCTCCGTGTATCCTTTTAAGCGACGGTATCGCTTCGGCTATGGCATCCTTCATGGATCTTCCTGCACCGATAGCTGTTGAAGCCATAAACAGAAAATCCTTGAATTCATCCACATATCTCTGTCTCCTTCTGTCAGCGAGTGCTGTCTCTGCCATCTCTCTGAGTTTCGGGATCAGCGGGATTATTACAGGTGCGAAAAGAATGTTCCTGTACATCAGATATGAGATCAGAAGGCCTGCTGCTCCTGCGCAGATATAGAAGATAATGCTCTCGGTCTTATTGAAGCTGTATGTTCTGAGATCTGTCATTCATCCGTTCTCCCATGCCTGCTCTTATAAGCCTCTCTCTGTCCTTAAGACCTGTTCCTGTAGATCTGAGCTTTCCGTCTTCTCCCGTAGTGTAGAGATAGCTCACAATGTATTCGCTGTCTTCTATGCCTATCATCTCGGCCACCTCGCAGACTCTTCGTTTGCCGTCAGCATCTCTTCTCAGATGTACGAACACATCCACAGCGTTGGCTATCTGATTTCTTACCGAAGCTACGCTCATCTGTGAGTCTGTCATATACATAGTCTCAAGTCTGTTGAGCATTCCCCTGATGGAATTCCCGTGGCCGGTGCTCATGCTGCCGTCATGCCCGGTATTCATCGCCTGGATCATATCCACTACTTCCCGGCCTCTTACCTCTCCGACGATTATCCGGTCAGGCCTCATCCTGAGGCTCGTCCTTATAAGACTGGCCATAGTGACTTCACCTTTTCCTACTGAGTTGGGCGCTCTGCATTCGAGGTGGACTTTGTTGTCTATATGTGTGATCTGAAGCTCTGCCGAGTCCTCGATTATGATCACCCTCTCTGAGGGGTCTATCGATGCACTGAGAGCATTCAGAAATGTAGTCTTCCCTGAAGATGTTCCGCCGCTGATGAATATGTTGTAGCCGCTCCTGACCAGAGCTCTCAGATCATCTGCACACTCCTGTGTTATGCTCCCCAGACCTATCAGGTCATCCATCTCGATCTCTCTTTCTCTGAACTTTCGTATGGTCAGTATCGGGCCATTGAGAGCTACGGTCCTGAGCACGCCGTTGACTCTGTAGCCTGAAGGCAGCCTGGCATCAACTATAGGATTCGCTTCGTTGATCTCTCTGTGTACATCTGACGCGAACATCCTTATGACTTCTTCGAGTTCTTCGCCGGATGTAAAAGAATCATCTACCCTGATAAGCTTCCGGTCTTTCTCTACGAAGATCATGTCCGGTCCGTTCACCATGATCTCGTTGATAGACGGATCTTCAAGGAGGGTTTTGAGAAGTCCGTATTTGCCTGAGACTCTCACATAAACAGCTGAAATGACCGCACTCATCTCTCTGATAGCAGTCCTCTCCGGAAGGCCTGAACTGAAGAAAACATCTTCTGTACGGCTCAATATCCTGTCCGGCTCCGGAGGAGGATCATTATCCGTGATCCAGCGTCTTATATCCCTGACCATGCTGTCGATCTCTTCTGAGTATTTAAGTACTATCTCCCTTTTTGAAAGGCTCTCCATATATCTCCTTTACATAGTCGTCGATCTCTATCGTTTCGTCCTTAGTATCTGCACTGTCTATCTTCCGGATCCGCTCTGCTGCCTTCGCACCGGTATAGTCCGATATCTCCCCTATGTTTCTGCCGTTTCCGAAGAAAATGATATTATCGGCTCTGCTGATCATCTTAAGATTCTCGTCTCTGAAGCATGAGCCTATATCCAGTATGACTGTGTCAAAGTGGGATCCTGCACTTCCTATAAGCCTGATCAGGAAATCCTCATCGAGACCTGAGACCGGATTGATGCCTGCCGGCAGTCTCATGTAACTGATCCCGTAGCTGTCACATTCAGTGAAGCTTTCAGGTCTGTAATCCCTGCCCTCATCGATCATGTACATCATCCGTCTGAATGCACCGCCTTCATCTGGATGGGTTTTCTGTATATGACCGTTGATATATCCCATCGGTATGATGAGAACCGAGTCTCCATGGTTATATATGATCTGGGCTGCGAGAGTCCGGCATCTCTCTGCGCACAGCTGATCAGCCTCACTCAGTACAGCTATGACCCTTGTAGATGCGGCAAGAGATCCGCTGTCTCCGGTCCATTCCGCATAGACCGATGCCAGTTCAGAGATGATACTTGTCATGCCGCTGTATTTGAAAATGACATGGCAGCGGACATCGTGATCTTTTCTGACCGGCACGGATGAAAGGAAGAGCGTTCTTCTTTTCAGTTTTTCAATAGCTTCATCTTCAAGCTCATGAGGCATTATGTCGGTCAGTATTACTGCTTCCTTGTGGGTCCCTGTGCTGCCGTTCACTATGGCATATATATCCCTGACGTTCTCCGACACCATCTCCGCAAAAGCATCGCGGAATTCCCTGTCTCTCATCATGATCACGACTTTCATGCTCTGGTTCCTCCCGTACAGGTAATATACTTCTAATCGGAACTGGATTCAGTACAGATTACGGCATCAAAAAGACGGCAGAAAGAGTTGATTTTCTGCCGTTTTCCGTGATATATGGCGATTTTGCTTAAGCAAGAGGATGTGAAACTATTGAACAATAGCTGTGAAGGAGGTTATCATGTTCAGTATGAGAAGAGAAAAGACCGGTAAAAAAGATATTATCGCAGCTGTATTGCTGCTGTTGCTTTCAGCTTTTCTGCTGTGCGCCGCCCGCATGATGCCGGGATTCGCTCAGTGGTATTCCGTTACTGTCTATCCGCTGATAGTTTCATTTACGGGAAGGATCTTCGGCATCCTGCCTTTTTCGGCGTCCGAGATGCTGTGTGCCCTTCTGCCGATAGTACTGGCAGCTGATGTCATATCTATAATAAGAAGACGGAAAAGCGCTGAGAAGCGATCAGCAGCCGTTTTCGTACGCCATCTTATGCTCCTCGCTGCGATCCTGTTATTTCTCTACTCGGCAAACTGCGGAGTCAATTATTACCGCGATCTTTTTATCTCTGAAAGCAGTTTTGACAGCACAGATATAAGCTCAGGGGATCTTGCGGAATTCTGTGATTACACTGCCGAAAAGCTGAGTGATTGTTACAAACAGGACACAGATGAATACCCTGAGGGAGGCGAGCTTCGCAGCAAAGCAGTATCCGCAATGGAATCTCTCAGTTCACAGTATCCTGAGCTGTCGGGTTACTATCCTGAGCCAAAGCTGCTTACTTTCATGTCACCTTTATTCTCAATGATGGGAGTCAGCGGGATATACTCACCTTTCACTGTAGAGGCAAATGTCAACGGACAGATGCCAGGACTTGAAATGCCGTTCACATCATGCCACGAGCTGTCACATCTCAGGGGGTTCATGGACGAAGGAGAAGCGAATTATATAGGATGGCTTGCCTGCATAAATTCAGATGATCCGGCTTTCGAAAGAAGCGGCTGGCTGATAGCCTGGAGCTATGCCGGCGGAGCTCTGAAGAATACGGATCCTGAGGCATTTGATTCAATATATGAAAAACTCCCTGATGGAGCCATCAGGGAGCTTACAAGCAACTATTTATTCTGGCATGAACATGAGAACCGTGCTTCTGATATCCAGGATAAGGTCAATGATACATATCTCAGATCCAATGGACAGGAGAATGGTGTCCTGACATACGGTCAGGTCACTGACCTGATGATCAGATGGTACAGGGATCAGATGTGATACATATGATCCTGTACAGCCATGATCATGGACTTATCGCTGTCAGCTCTGAGAAAACCTGTTCTCATGTATAAATAGTTCCTCCAGAGGAAGTCCAAGCAGGTTCGCCAGATCAAGAGCCAGCTCAAGCGAAGGCGTACACCTCCCGTTTTCTATTGAACTGATCGTCTGCCTGCTTACACCCAGCCTGTCGACAAGATATCCTTGTCCGATCTTCTTTTCTTTTCTGATTTGTGCAAGTTTGTTTTCCATACTGATCCCGCCTGTAAATTATCCTGAAACAGGAGCCGCACGGGCTCCGACTTTACGTGATATGGACATTTTAGGTTTAGCTAAAAAAAGAGTCAACTAAACTTTACAGGTATTAAGCCTAACCTTAACAGCTTTAAATAAGAAGTGGGAAATAAGCGATTTGAGACCGTTTTACAGCGCCTGAGGAAGGAAATCTGAGCAAGAAAAAAACTCTGAACGATCAGAGTTATTGTGGTGCCCAGACTCGGAATTGAACCAAGGACACGGAGATTTTCAGTCTCCTGCTCTACCTACTGAGCTATCTGGGCATATCATATTGAAGAAAGATGGTGGGCCATCTTGGGGTCGAACCAAGGACCGACCGGTTATGAGCCGGTTGCTCTAACCTCTGAGCTAATGGCCCACAAGTATTGAGTAAACATGGTCGGGGTGGCAGGATTTGAACCCGCGGCCCACTGGTCCCAAACCAGTTGCGCTACCAAACTGCGCTACACCCCGATCTATACTCTTATATGTGCTTCATAATGAAGCGTGGTCGGGGTGGCAGGATTTGAACCCGCGGCCCACTGGTCCCAAACCAGTTGCGCTACCAAACTGCGCTACACCCCGAAGAGTTAATTTTTCTCTAGTAAATTGGCAGGGGCAGAAGGACTCGAACCCTCGGCACGCGGTTTTGGAGACCGCTGCTCTACCAACTGAGCTATACCCCTATAAATGTGGCGGAGAAGATGGGATTCGAACCCATGCGGCCCTTATCGAACCCTAACGGTTTAGCAAACCGTCCTCTTCAGCCTCTTGAGTACTTCTCCATTCGCAGATTCGTCTGCGCAGAAGCTCTTAAGCCTCTATGATCTCCTTGGCGGAGAGGGTGGGATTCGAACCCACGGTCCCTTGCGGGATCACTGGTTTTCAAGACCAGCTCCTTAAACCACTCGGACACCTCTCCACTTAATAGTTGGGATAAAAGTGAATTGGTGACCCATCGGAGATTCGAACTCCGGACACCTTGATTAAAAGTCAAGTGCTCTACCGCCTGAGCTAATGGGTCACAATTGGCTGGGGTAGCAGGACTCGAACCTACGAATGACAGAGTCAAAGTCTGTTGCCTTACCGCTTGGCTATACCCCACTATTATATAGAGTAGCAGTCAAACCGTATAAAAATTGGTGAGCCCACAGGGATTCGAACCCCGGACACACGGCTTAGAAGGCCGTTGCTCTATCCAACTGAGCTATGGACCCACAAATACCCAACTTGTGTTATAAAAAAGAAATGGAGCGGATGATGAGAATCGAACTCACGCTATCAGCTTGGAAGGCTGAAGTTCTACCATTGAACTACATCCGCACAAGTGGAGCGGAAGACGAGATTCGAACTCGCGACCCTCGCCTTGGCAAGGCGATGCTCTACCCCTGAGCCACTTCCGCATATTTGGTCGAGGGAGATGGATTCGAACCATCGAAAGCTGAGCTAACGGATTTACAGTCCGCCCCCTTTGGCCACTCGGGAATCCCTCGAAATTTGCCTGATCATCTCCCGGATACATCCGGTAAGAATCACAAGTATTATTATGAAATTTTTGTCCGGAAGATGCAAGTCCTTTTTTTAAAACCTGCACCTTCCGTTTCCTGGAGCTGATGGAGGGAATCGAACCCCCAACCTGCTGATTACAAATCAGCTGCTCTACCGTTGAGCCACATCAGCATAATGGCGACCGGGAACGGGCTCGAACCGTCGACCTCCAGCGTGACAGGCTGGCATTCTAACCAACTGAACTACCCGGCCATAAAGGTGTATGGTGGGCGCAATAGGGCTCGAACCTATGACCCCCTGCTTGTAAGGCAGGTGCTCTCCCAGCTGAGCTATGCGCCCGTCTTTTTTGACGCCTCATTATATTAGCACAGCATATATACCGTGTCAACCGGAATTTTTATCATTTTTTTATCAATTTTTTCCGGGTGCGTGTTACCGGATTTTTACACGCATTATGCCTTTTTCTTCTGAGAGGAGTCTGGCCTGCCCGCTCGTAAGGTTGGTCATGATGCCTCTCACCTCCGCATCATTCTCTGACAGGCATCTGATGCCCGCTCTTACTACATCGCTGTATTCAGGATCAAGCAGCTCAAAACGCCCCTCTCCTGCCAGATTCTGGATCTTGCTGAGATAGGAGTATTCGAACTCATATCTCAGAAGCGAGCTTTCCATAACACTGCAGCGGCCCGCGGCATCCAGCCCTGCTTTTGCAGCAGTTGTGTATGCTCTTGCAAGTCCGCCGGTCCCCAGCTTGATCCCTCCGAAATATCTTGTCACTACAACAGCAAGATTGGTCAGGCCCTCCGCTGCTATCAGTTTAAGCATAGGAAGACCTGATGTCCCGCTTGGTTCTCCGTCGTCACTGGCCCACTGGATTTCCTGTTTCGGTCCCGTTATTATTGCCGGTACGTTGTGAGTTGCATCACGGTATTCTTCTTTGACAGAGGCAACATAAGCTCTCGCCTCCTCTAGAGATGAGACGGGCATTGCATGAGCAATGAAGCGTGATTTTTCCACGACGTATTCAGCGCATCCGTATTCATAGATAGAATTGTACAATAACATGATAATAGGAACTCCGGAGGAAGCTCTGCCTCCTGTGATCTAGAGAATATATCTGTCTACATCGACTTCTTTGATCTTTTCATGGAGCTTATCCTGCACCATCTCTCTGTCTATGACTACTTCTGTCAGCTCAGGATCAGGGAGATTGTAGCTTATATCCTCAAGAAGGATCTCCATGATAGTATGGAGTCTTCTCGCTCCTATGTTCTCAGTCTCTTCATTCATGAGAAATGCGAGATTGGCGATCTCATCGATGCCGTCTTCTGTGAACTCTACGTGTACCCCTTCAGTCTCAAGAAGAGCTTTCTGCTGCTTTGTAACAGCATTTTCAGGCACTGTAAGGATCTTCCTGAAATCCTCTCTGTCGAGGTTCTTAAGTTCGACATTGATAGGGAATCTTCCCTGCAGCTCTGGGATCAGATCTGAAGGCTTAGACACATGGAAAGCGCCTGCTCCTATGAATAGCATATGATCTGTCTTGACAGGGCCGTATTTTGTGTTAACGACACTTCCCTCAACGATAGGAAGGATATCTCTCTGCACGCCCTCTCTTGAAACATCAGCGCCCGATCTCATGCTGCCGCCGCTGGCGATCTTATCTATCTCATCGATAAAAATAATGCCGTTCTGCTCTGCGTTCTCGAGAGCCTCATCAGTTACCTGATCCATATCGATCAGCTTCTGAGCTTCCTGCTCCCTCAGTATCCTTCTGGCGTCTTTGACTTTGCACTTTTTGCGCTTTGTCTTCTTAGGCAGCATGTTGTCGAAGATATTTCCGATCGCTATCATGCCCTCATTCTGCATATCGAGCTGATTGGTCTTCGGCACATCATCGACCTCGATCTCTACGATCTCATCCTCGAGGACTCCGCTTCTGAGCTGTGATCTTACCTGTTCACGCGCCATCTGGATATCTGAGTACTCCTGGCTCTGTTCATACTGCTGTTTCTGGCGTTCCTCGTATTCCTGCTTCTGTGTCTTGTATCCGAGATTCCCGAATATATTGCCAAGCTGAACACCGCCGCTCTGCTTTTCTTCAGGGCCGCCCGGGATCATAGCTTTGACGATGATATCCTCCGCGATCTTGTCGGCGATCTCGGTATTCTCATCCATTCTCTTCTGTTTGCTTAGCCTCATGCTGGCTTCAACAAGATCTCTGATCATTGAATCGACATCTCTGCCGACATAACCGACTTCTGTGAACTTGGTTGCCTCAACCTTGACAAAAGGTGCGTCCATGAGTTTTGCGAGTCTGCGGGCGATCTCTGTCTTTCCGACGCCTGTAGGCCCCATCATGAGAATGTTCTTAGGTGTGATCTCCTCACGCATATCCTCGGAGAGAAGACTTCTTCTGTATCTGTTTCTAAGAGCGATCGCAACATATTTCTTGGCCTCATCCTGGCCTATTATGTATTTGTCGAGTTCTGCTACGATCTGCTTAGGAGTCATGTTCTTGATATCTGCCATTACTTATCCTCCCCCAGCTTCTCTACAGAGATATTGTTATTAGTGTATACACATATGTTGGATGCTATCTCAAGCGACTTTCTGACTATTGTCTCCGCATCCATATCAGTATTTTCATACAGTGCAACAGCAGCAGAATAAGCATAGTTTCCGCCGGAACCGATAGCTACGACATTCTTGTCAGGAACTATGACTTCACCATTTCCGGAGATGACAAGCAGATCCTCGCTGTCAGCTACTATCATAAGAGCTTCGAGATTTCTCATAGCCTTATCTGTTCTCCAGTACTGAGCCAGGTCAACTGCAGCTCTCTTGAGATTGCCTGCATGCTCTCCGAGCTTGTTTTCGAATTTTTCTGTAAGGTTAAAAGCGTCTGCGACCGAACCGGCGAAGCCTGTAAGGACTCTGTCTTTATAGATCTTCTTGACTTTTTTGGCGCCGTTTTTCATTATGGTCGTCTCGCCCATTGTTACCTGTCCGTCTCCGCCTATTGCTATATCGCCGTCAGGTCTCTTTACGCAGCATATGGTTGTTGCATGAAACTGGATCATTTTATTTCTCCTTATATCTGCACTCCGGATTGGAGCATTTGAATCTAGCCGTTTTACCCTTGCTTTCCACTATCATCGAGCCGCACTGCGGGCACATTCTTCCTGTCGGTCTGTCCCAGTATGAAACATCGCATTCAGGATAACCGCTGCAGCCGTAGAACACCTTGCCTGTCTTGCGCCCCCTCTTTTCAACGATATCCTTGCCGCATTTCGGGCATTTGACTCCGGTAGTCTTGATGATAGGTCTTGTATTCTTACACTCAGGATACCCCGTACATGCAAGGAAAGTGCCAAAACGTCCTTCCTTGATGGCCATAGGTTTACCGCAGAGCTCGCATACTTCGTCTGAGAGGACTACTTCCTTCTCTATACGTTCTACCTCTCTGTCTGCAGCTTCGAGTTCTTTGCTGAAGCCTTTGTAGAAGTCTGCAATAACGCTCTTCCAATCGGTATCTCCGAGTTCTATGGCATCGAGCTTATCCTCCATCTCCCCGGTAAACTCTACATCCACTATGTCCGCGAAGTAATCCTGAAGTATGCCGATAACATCAAAACCGAGCTTCGTCGGCTGAAGGCTCTTTTTGATGCGCTTTATGTATTTCCTTGTTATGAGTACAGAGATGATGGAAGCATACGTACTAGGTCTGCCAATATTCTTGTCCTCCATCTCCTTGACGAGGCTTGCCTCAGTAAACCTTGCAGGAGGCTGGGTGAATTTCTGCTCTGTGATAAGCTTTAAAAGTTCGAGAATGTCCCCTTCATGTATAGCCGGCACAGTGACTTCACTGTCCTGATTCTGAGTATTGTATACTTTTCTCCAGCCGTCAAAAGTCATTCTTGATCCGCTGGCTCTGAACTCGTATTTGCCGTTCTCGATATCTACGGTCACAGTGTCGTACTTTGCCGCAGCCATCTGTGAAGCAATGAATCTCCTCCAGATCAGATCATAAAGTTTGAACTGATCAGCAGTCAGAGAATCTCTGATCATCTCAGGCTCAAGAGTTATATCCGAAGGTCTTATCGCTTCGTGAGCATCCTGCATAGCCTTATTTCTGTTGGAGTATACGTTATTTGATGTGTACTCTTTTCCGAATTTCTCTTCGATGTAGCTGCCGGCCATTTCCTTAGCCTGTGAAGAAACTCTTACAGAATCTGTTCTTATGTATGTTATAAGACCCCTTGCGCCTATTCCTTTGAGTGAAACGCCTTCATATAACTGCTGAGCAATCTGCATTGTCTTGGATGTCTGGAATCCCAGCTTAATGGATGCATCCTGCTGCAGGCTCGAAGTAGTGAAAGGCGCGTATGGTTTGTTCTGACGTTTGCCTTCCTTGATGGATTTGACAATATACTTCCCTTCGTCAAGTTCAGCTTTGATCTTAAGCGTCTTCTCTTCAGAAGTCACCTTCGCCTTTCTTCCGCTGATCTTGCTGAGTTCAGCAACAAAGCCGTCACCGAAATCTGCTGCTATGTACCAGTATTCTTCCGGTATGAAAGCATTGATCTCGTTCTCTCTGTCGCATATAAGCTTGAGGGCTGCAGACTGTACACGTCCGCCTGAAAGGCCTCTTGAGACCTTCTTCCACAGCAGAGGGCTTATCTGATAGCCTACGAGTCTGTCGAGCACCCTTCTTGCCTGCTGCGCGTCAACAAGAGCTTTGTCTATCGGCTTAGGCTCTTTGATAGCATCTCTGACTGTCTGCTTGTTGATCTCATTGAACATTACTCTGCAGTCAGAGTCCTCGTCTATACCGAGCAGATATGCAAGATGCCAAGATATAGCTTCTCCCTCACGGTCAGGGTCCGTTGCAAGCAGGACTTTGCTGGATGCCTGGGCTTCCTTTCTGAGTTCCTTGATCGTATCTGCCTTTCCTCTGATATTGATGTACTCAGGCTCGAAGTTATTCTCCACATCAACACCCAGCCTGCTTTTCGGCAGATCTCTTACATGACCTACAGATGCAAGCACCTTGTACTTCGATCCAAGGTACTTACCTATTATCTTAGCTTTGGACGGTGACTCTACTACCAGAAGGGTCCTGTCCTGTTTCTTTGCTGCCGCAGTCTTCCTGCCAGTGCTTTTCCTGGCTGATGTCTTTCCGGCCGCAGATTTCTTTACAGTAGTCTTCTGAGTTGTTGCCATTTAGTTATCTTCCTTTTATCTATATATAATATGAAATAATCTCTTCCTTACGGAAAAATACTTTACTATACGACGATATCGTTTTGCAAGACCAAAATTATTCTGCTATATATATCCTGCCTGCATATGTACGGAGAAGTCCTTTGATTTCCATTACCGTAATGATCGAATTGACTGATGAAGTCTTCATGCCTGTATCCTCAGCTATCCTGTCTGGTGAAGCTCCGTTGTACCTCTGCACAGAGTCGAAAACTGCACGTTCATCATCACCCATAGAAAGCTGCTTTTCTGTCACAGCAGCAGGATCTCTTCCGAGATACCTGATGAGATCATCAATGATTATGAGAGGATAAGCTCCATCCCTTATGAGCAGATTGCATCCGATGCTGAACTGACTGTTGATATTCCCGGGCACCGCAAACACGGCCCGCCCCTGCTCCATAGCATGCTGGGCAGTTATAAGAGAGCCGCTGTTCATACTGGCTTCCACCACAGCAGTACACCTGCTGAGTCCGCTTATTATGCGGTTCCTGCGCGGATATTTCCATTTTTCTGCATGATCATGCGGCTCATATTCACTTATCATGAGTCCTCCGCCATCAAGGCCTCTTCTCAGAAGAGGTATGTTACCGGCTGGTGCGACATTGAGAAGTCCTCCCGGAAGCACCCCTATGACCTTGCCTCCTGCAGCAAGAGCTCCTTCATGTGCAAAAGCATCTATACCATATGCGAGTCCTGACACGACCGGCACATCACACTCTCCGAGCCGCTTTCCTATCATATGTGCAACAGTCTTGCCGTAAAGTGTGTACTTCCTGGATCCGACTACTGAGATCGTATCAAAATCAAACAGAGAAACATCACCCATGCAGAAAAGCTGCCTGGGCGGATCCGGAATATCTCTCAGTCTGGCCGGATAGTCTGAAGAATTGATGTCGATACGCATGATTCCTTCTTTCATAGTACTCTCCTGTAAGCTCAGCTGTTGACGCTCTCGGTTATGCGGTAACTAAGGGCCTCAGCAAGATGTTCTTCTGTTATATTCTCGCTTTCGGCTATATCAGCTATGGTCCGGGCAACCTTAAGAGTCCTGTTATACGATCTCGGAGACATACAGAGCGATCTGTATGCATTGCTCATGAACAGGTCTTCTTTCCTGCCGAGGCTGCAGTACATATGTATGTCTCTGTCACTCATATCTGCATTGCTTATATGCCTTCCGTGTTCCCTTGCAAATTCTATCCCGGTGCCGGCAGCTCTCCGCATCTCCTCACTGTTCACTTCGCTTCGGGCCTTATCTGTTCCTTTCAGATCGTCATACTCCACCCGCTCCATGCTGATGCGCATATCTATCCTGTCCATCATCGGGCCGCTCAGCTTCTTTCTGTATCCTGCCAGCTGAGCTTCACTGCATCTGCAGACCTTCTCACTGTCACCGTAAAACCCGCACGGGCAGGGATTTGAAGCCATCACCAGCTGAAATCTGCATGGGAATGTGTAGCTTTCGCCTCTTCGGAAATGTACTATGCGCTTTTCTTCGATTGGTGTCCTCAGCGATTCTATTACCTCACGGCCGAACTCACATACCTCATCAAGAAACAGGACTCCGTTGTGCGCCAGGGTTATCTCGCCTGGTACAGGAATGCTCCCTCCTCCGACGAGGCCGGCTCTGCCGATAGTGCTGTGAGGATGCCGGAACGGACGCACGAGCGGGATGTTCCCTTCTTCGTCTGTTATCCCGGCAGCAGAGTATATGATAGCTGTCTCTATTCTTTCGGCTTCTGATATTTCGGGCATTATCCCCGGAAGTCTGCTGGCAAGCATAGTTTTGCCGCATCCGGGACTTCCTACCATGAGAAGTCCGTGCCGTCCGGCTGCAGCTATAGTCAGTGCTCTCTTGGCATTCTCCTGACCGTGTATATCTCCGAAGTCTCCTGCAGCCGAAGAACGCGTCTGGGCTCTGGCTATCAGCGACTCTCTCTCGCTCCCGACGTCGGCAGGAGCTCTCCTGTGTCCCCATCCGTTGATCAGTCTTACAGTCTCCGTAAGCGTACTGACGGGATATATCTCCATGCCGTCGATCAGTGATGCCTCAATAGTATTGGCCGCAGGTATAACGGCCCGGCGGATCCCGCAGTCTTTCAGGCCTATGAGCATAGGCAGCACACCATCTGTGCCGAGCACACTCCCTTCCAGTGATAATTCTCCGATCAGACCGTATTCCGAAGCTTTACTCTGATCCACATAGCCGCATGAGGTCAGTATCCCGATCGCAATAGGCAGATCAAGACCACTGCCGTTCTTGCGGAAACCCGCGGGAGTGAGATTGACAGTTATCCTGCCCCTCGGATACTCAAACTCAGAATTGATGATCGCGCTTCTGATCCTTTCCCTGGCTTCCATGACCGTCACTGAAGCCAGGCCTACTATTATCGTGGCCGGCAGTCCTCTTGATATATCTGTCTCGACATATACAGGTCTCCCCTCTATGCCTCTGCATACTGCTGTTCTGATTCTGCTGAACATTGATAACTCCTTACATGCAGTTCTCGATCAGATTAACTGATATTTCCATTACATCGAAAGAGATCTCGCGCCAGACTGCATGCCTCTCAGAGAGATAGCACTCAGCCGTGCGTCTGATGCTGCTGCGCTTGCTTTCAGTAACTGAATCCGACGGGTAACCGTATTCATCATCGGTCCTTGTCTTGACCTCTACAAAATGCATGACCCCGTCTTTGAGCGCGATGATGTCAATCTCTCCCGTCCTGGATCTGTAATTCCGATGGATGACCCGAAACCCGGAATCCTCAAGCATCCTGGCAGCAAATTCTTCTCCATGATCTCCGATCCGTCTGCAGTATTTCCTCATTTCACTTACCTCCATGGATCTGTCTGAATGGTCTTCGGCATGCCCCGGCAGCCGCTTCTCCTGCCGGTACGCGAATGGTAGCACTATTGCAGAAAACTGTCGAACAGGATCATCCCTCATTCCTGCAGAAATCTCACGCGTCATAAAAAGAACACAAAAAAACATGGCACAACTGCCATGTTCTTAAGATTTTCAGTTTCTGTAATCCTCTACAGTACGAACTTCTCTATCGCCTGTGCTACCCCGTCTTCATCATTTGTGCCGGTAATATAGTCAGCGTGTTCTGCTGTTCCGCCCCATGCATTTCCTACAGCGACACCGAGTCCGGCAAACTCTATCATAGCTATATCGTTAGGAGCATCACCGCAGCACATAAGCTCGCTTCTGTCTATGCCCAGCCTTTTCATGAGTTCTTCAAGGGCTGCTTTCTTGCTGGTATCAGGTCCTCCCACTTCAAGATTGGTCAGGAAAGATGATGTTATGGTTGCCTCAGGAATGGCTTCTACCTCCGCCCTTGCTTTTTCGAGTTCATCGGTTGAGCTGAAGCAATAATTGACATTTTCTATCCTTCCTGAATTATCTGTCAGCTTCTTAGCGATACCCTTTACAGGCCTGCGGCTCCAGAGCACATATTCAGCACTGCGGTGCTTGAGTCCGTACTTTTTTATGTACTCGTAATAGCTTTCGTCCATAAAAGCCTGTCCGTCTACGAATATCTCGATCTCACAGTCGTATTTCCTGTACAGTCTCAGGATCTCCTTCTCTGCTTTCTCTGATATGAAAGAATCAAATATGCTCTCTCCGCTTTCGAGCAGATTGATATGAGCACCATTTGATGTGATGGCATACTTTATCGAAGGTATCTCTTCGAGCTGAGGAGGCAGAGCACTGTATGTACGTCCTGTTGACACTACGATATGCACGCCTTTTTCTGCAGCTTTTTCAAAACTTCTTCTTGTACGTTCCGTGATCTCGCGCCTGCTGTTAAGAGTGGTTCCGTCAAGATCCAGGGCAACCATCTTTATATTCATTTATATATTCTCCTGATCATGCTGTTCTGTTATAATATAAAGCCTGAGCCTAACGGGTATTATATAATAAACGCATATTTGATTCTATATCTATAGTTTAATCTAACGAACGGAGTTTTAAAATGAAGATAGCTATTCTCGGAGCCGGAAAACTCGGTATCCGGATAACAGAAGCACTTCTTGACGGCGATTACGATATCACGCTTATCGATACTAACGAAGAAAAGCTCAACACACTTTCACAGCAGTATGACGTGTATACAGTAACAGGCGATGCAAAGACCATCGAGCTGCTCAGATCGATCAATGTCGACACGTACGACTTCCTTTTCAGCTGCACAACATCGGACGATACCAACATACTGGCCGCATGTTTTGCCAAAACTCTCGGGTGCCCCCGCGTCGCTGCAAGAGTCAGGGATCCTGAACATATGAGCCAGATAGATTTCATATGCGAGCATCTGGGTATCGATATGCTGGTCAATCCGGATATACTCATCACTTCTGAAATATATCGTTACCTCATTGAAAAATACACCCTGAGCAAAGGCATCTATACATCTCAGAATATCGGTCTTATCGAGTTCGAAGCTTCCCGCCTTCCAATGCTCGTCGGAAAGTCACTGATCGATTTCAGGGCTATGATGCCTGATATGATCATGGTCAGCATTTCCCGCGGCGGCAAACTGATCATTCCTCATGGTAATGATGTTGTCAAAGCAGACGATCTCATCTATCTGATCGGCAACAAGCAGAAGGTCTTCGCCCTGGCTAAGATAGTCCATACGAAGCTCCGTTCTTCTGATGCACGCAAGGTTATGATCATAGGCGGCGGAAAGACCGGGTATTATCTGGCCAGAAGGCTTGCCGAGTACGGCTCACAGGTCAAGATCATAGAAAAGGACAAGAAGCGCTGCCACTACCTCGCAGAGCAGCTCCGCAACGTTATGGTCCTCAACGGCGATGGTGCAGATATCAACCTCCTTGCAGAAGAAGATTTCGACCAGATGGACGCTTTTGTCACTGCTACGGGCTACGATGAGGAAAACATACTTCTGGCCCTCACAGCAAAAAAACACGGCGTTGAAGACGTTATCTCCAAGATCAGCCACGAGAGCTACAATGATCTCATCTCAACTCTCGATCTGGATATGGTCCTCAATCCGCTTGATATAACTGCATCAACGATACTGAAGTCTATCCGCGGCAGCAAGAGAGTCATATCCTCCGTACTGCTTCAGGGACAGGCTGAGCTCATGGAGATACACGTTGAATCCGGCATGAGCTGTGTCAATATACCGCTCAAGGACTTCAGATTCCCTGAATACATTCTGGTCGCAGCTATCCACCGCGGCTCAGAGGCCATTATTCCTGATGGTAATACACGTATCCTTCCCGGTGACAGGGTCATCCTTGTATGCCTTGTATCTCACATCGGATATGTTGAAAAGCTGTTCAGGAGAACCTCATTTCTTTCATCATTCTGATATTACATAGTTGTTACAGCACATGAAACAGGCAGTACTTGGCTTTTACGGATATTTTCTTATATTCCTGGCCGGGTGTCTCACGGCGCCCCTCCTGGTAGCTTTGATATACAGAGAAACAGGCTGTGCTGCCGCTTTTCTTATAACTATCGCTGTCTGCGCAGTTCCGGGGGCTGTATTCCGCAAGACGAGCGGACTCCGTTTTCATGACAGCAGGCTCAGGCAGAGATACGGTTATATGATCGCATCCTCTGCATGGCTCGTTGCCTCGGTCATCGGAGCCCTTCCATATCTGATCACAGGAAGCATTCCTGATGCTGCAGATGCCTTTTTCGAAACATGCTCCGGATTCTCCACCACCGGCTCTACTATTCTTGAAGAGATCGAGTCCCTGCCAAAATCCATACTGTTCTGGCGGAGCCTGACACAGTGGATCGGAGGCATGGGGATCATGGTGCTTTTTGCTGCCCTCCTTCCTGACTTCGGGATCAAGGGACAGAGCATAGCAGGCGCCGAGACTCCGGGTCCGGTAATGACTAAAGTTTCTTCGCGTTTCTCAGGTACCGCAAGGCTCATGTATACCGCCTACATCATCCTTACGATCGCTCTTACTGTCCTTCTTATTCCGGGCGGCATGGGACTGTATGATGCCGTATGCCACGCTATGACATGCATGGCCACAGGCGGCTATTCAACATACAATGACGGAGTCATGCATTTCAACAGCTATTACATCTACTGGATCCTTACTGTATTCATGTTCCTCGCAGGTACTAACTTCAACCTCTTCTTCGTTGCGTTAAGAGGCAATCTCCGCAAGACGCTCAGAGATGATGAATTCAGAGCATACTGCATAATTCTGCTGGCATCTATAGCTATGATAACTGCATCGCTTATGACCGCAGGCAGATACACCGACTTTGGAAAAGCTCTGACTGATGCTGCATTCCAGGCTGTCACGTTAATGACGACAACCGGATATGCATCGGCCGATTTCATACTGTGGCCTGCTTTCGCACAGATGATACTTGTTCTCCTCATGTTTTCCGGAGGATGCAGCTCATCTACTGCCGGGGGTATCAAGGTTGTCCGGGTCATAGTATTCCTCAGGATGATAAAACACGAGATAATGCGTATCCTTCATCTGAACATCATAGATGATATCAAGTATAACCGCCGCAGGATGATGCCTGAAACTCTTACATATATTCTGGCTTTTCTGACAGCATATATATTCACACTGACGGGAGCTACCCTTCTTCTCTCGGCCACAGGAGACGGCAATCTCGTAACGAATTTTACAGCAGCTCTTACCTGCATCAGCAATGTCGGACCGGGACTCGATCTCGCTGGTCCGGTGTGCAATTTCCACTTCTATTCGGATTTCAGCACGATACTGCTTTCACTTCTTATGATCGCAGGAAGGCTTGAGCTGTTTACTTTCATGGTTCTTTTCACTAAATATTTCTGGAGGCCTGACAGAGTCTGATGAATAAAGACACAAACTATCTGATCAGAATAATTTCATCTGCGGTAATGGTGTACGGCCTCAGCATACTGCCTCCTGTCATCGCCGCTCTTGTCATGGGAGAGCAGCATACTCTCCGCCCTCTTATTGCTGCCGCCTGCATATTCACAGCAGCAGGTTTTATTGCAAGGCATTTTACTTCTCCGGGCACATATACAGTCCACCCGAGGATCAACTATATGGCTGTAATATTCACCTGGCTCGCACTGATCCTGATGACCGGAGGGGTGTATTCTGCATGCATTTCAGATATTGCTTTTATCGATGCTCTGTTCGATGCTGCAGCAAGTCTTACTGCAACAGGTATAAGCTCTTCAGATATCAGCCTGCTCCCGTATTCACTGCAGCTATGGCACTCTATACTCAACTGGCTCGGAGGAATAGGAATTATTCTGATCACAGCCAGCCTTTTCGCAGGCCGCGGCTTCAGAGGCACGGGCGTCATATCCGCCGAAATACCGGGTCCGGAATTCCTTACCTCCTCTGCAGCATTCAGAAACACCTACAGGCTCATAATCAATGTATATGCCGCACTGACAGCTGTACATTTTGTTCTGCTTCTCATCGCACGCATGCCTGCTTCTGCAGCACTTCTGACGGCTTTGAGCAATATAAGCACTGCCGGCCTCCTGCATATCTCAGGAGGTGTTATCACCGGTCAGAGCCTTGCTGTCAGGATCATCATCACCATCTTCGCACTCATGGGATCGATCAATATATCCTTCTTCATCATGCTGCTGACCAGACGCACTGTGTCCGGCAGCAGGATAATGGAAAATATCATGTATATTTCCAGGATACTGATCACTGCGGCAGTCATATCCGCCGTGATCATCCTCACAGATCATACCCCTGCAGCCAAAGCCGCAGGAGAATCTCTGATGCAGACAGTCTCATTCCTTTCAACATCCGGCTATATCGTCGCAGACTGCGGCAGCTGGCCTCTTCTGTGTCAGGCGCTTATAGTGCTGCAGATATTCCTGGGCGGGTGCGCTGTTTCCACTGCAGGAGGCATCAAGCAGGCGCGTATGGAGATTGGTCTGAGGACCGTCTCTTTCGGCCTCTTCAGATACTCGCATCCGAAAGCTGTCAGGCCGCTTCGTTTCGGCAGGGATACCATAAAACCTGAGCAGCTTGTCCAGGCCAATATTTTTATATTCCTCTTCATGCTTATATATATCTTATCCGCTCTCGTCATCTCTCTTGACAACAAAAATGAGAGCATACTTGATGCTCTCAATTATTCTCAGGCTATGCTCACCAATACCGGACGGGCTTTTGCAGGCTCCGGTGTCCTGTCAGCAGAGTTCTCGCCTCTGTCAAAACTTGTAATGTGTTTTGAGATGCTGTGCGGAAGGCTTGAGATATTCCCTGTCCTGATGCTGTTCTTCAAAAGCTTCTGGAAGCCTGACAGAAGCAGATAAGATCTAGAATCTGGCAAAATCCTCTAATTTCTGTTTGCTCTCCTTGGAATAGAGAAGCACCTTATCTCCCTCCCGCAGCGTCAGTTCACCGTCAGGAATAAGCATTTTCCCCTTTCTGTCGATCAGAACGATGAATGACTGCCTCGAGATATCAAGTTCCTTTATCTTTTTGCCATTCCAGTGGTGGTTCCTTCTGAGCTCGATCTCCTTGAGTTCATTCAGATAGTCATCCTTGACAGATTCAGCGCATATGATCAGCTTGTCTCCCTCGCAGAGGACAACACTTCCTCTCGGTATGATCGTCATTCCGTCTCTTATGATCGTCGCTATGAGCATGCTTCTCGGCATACCGAGCTCCTTGATCATCTTGCCGGTGCAGCGGTCATTTGATTTCAGCTCTATCTCAATGAAATGTATCGCTTCTTCCTTCTCGATGTCCTGCAGTCTCTTGACCTTCTGATACTCTTCAACGAATCCCGCGGATATGATACCGGTAGGGATAGCAACGAGTCCGACACCCAGAAAAGCAAGCAGGATACCGAGGATCTGCCCCGGAACTGTTATAGGATATATATCACCATATCCTACAGTCAGCATGGTTGATGTTGCCCACCACATGCCTGAAAAAGCATTCTTGAAGACATCCGGCTGAGCTTCATGCTCTACGCTGTACATACACAGGCTTGATGCCATTATCAGCATAACAATGATGAAAATGGATGCGAGTATCTGGTTTTTCTTGCCGATCAGTACTCTTCCGATGACTCCCAGTGAGTCATAATAAGCATTGATACGGAAAAGCCTGAATATCCTTGCCACTCTGAAGAGCCTGAATACTGTGGCTCCGGCCGGGAAGAACCATGGCAGATAGTACGGCAGGAAAGACATAAGATCTATTATACCGTATCCTGAGAATACATAGGACAGCATGGCCTTTCCCGGAGTTTTATCAGGATACATTCTTGGTGCGGCGAAAAGTCTCAGGAAATAATCTATAGCGAAAAAGAGCACTGTCACCGCTTCGATCCATTTCAGTTCGACAGAGTGAGCCTTATAAAAGTCTTCAAATGTCATCGCAAAGCTCACAAAGATATTGATAAGCAGCAGCGTAGTGCTGACTATATCATATCCCTGATTGATCGGGTCATCTACGACTCCGACCGACACCATATTGAACACTCGTGTTCTTAATTTTTCGATTCCGTTTTCCTGTTCTTTCATTTCTCAAGAATCCAGTTTCTGCAGTGATCAGTTCATGATCAGTCCTGCTATAAGGAAGCATATCGCTGACAAAGCTGCACCCAGGAATCCATACGGAAGCTGTGTGGTAGCGTGATCGAAATTATTGCAGCCTGTAGCAGCCGATGTTATGACTGTAGCGTCTGAGTAGAAGCAAATATGAGAACCGAATACTCCGGCGCTGAGTACAGCTGCGACCGCAAGAGTCACATCAGCACCCGTTGCAGTGGCCAGAGGAATAACTATAGGCAGAGCGATAATATACATGCCCCAGTTGGTTCCGGTGATGAATTCAGTGATCGACAGTGCTATGAAAACAGCGAGCGGCAGGAATTTAGGTGATACGATCGCCGTAGCTGTTTCGATCACATACAGAGTAAAATGTATCTGGCTGCTGACTTCAGCAAACAGGAATGCCAGCACCATCAGGATCAGCGGAAGTATCATGTTCTTGAGTCCTTCAAGGGATACATCGATGAATTCTTCAGCATCGACAACACCCTGAGCCAGGTAGAAGACGAACATGAACGCCATAGTAACGAGAACGCCCGCCTGCATATCCATATCGAGAGCGACAGTAGAGATGATCAGCACTGCGATAGGAAGAGCCATGTTCCAGATGCTTGGATTTTCAGGTACGTCCATAGATGCTCCTGCATGGATATCTATCTTCTCACTTCCTTCAGGCGCAAGCGGTCCTCCCTCTTCGACTCTTTTGAAGGCTTTCTTCATAGGTCCGACGATCGGAATGACTCCCAGGATGACAAGAGGCACGATAAGAGCTGCGAACCATCCATAGAAATTGAACGGGATCGTCTTGATAAAATACTTGAGTCCTTCACCTGCAGGTGCCCAGTCATTAGCCTCCAGAATACGTCCGCAGAATACCGCCCATGTTGATATCGGGATCAGTACACAGAGCGGTGCTGCCGTTGAGTCTACTACGTACGCAAGAAACTCTCTCGGGACCCTGTGACGGTCTGTAACAGGTGTCATGCAGGCTCCTACAGTAAGCGAATTCAGATAATCATCGATGAATATCACTATTCCGAGTATCCACGTCCAGATAAGAGCAGACTTTTTGGTCCTGGCTCTCTTCGCTACCCATTCTCCGAACGCATATGCTCCGCCTGCTTTTTCAATAAGCTGTATTATGCTTCCCATAAGTCCACAGACGATTATAAGCCATGCGATATCCTCATCCATCATGGTAGCCAGAAGTGAATCACTGAAATCTGTGAAGATATTCCCGAGCCATGTGCCTTCACCTACTGTCTCAGGCCGTGAGACCATGATGACACCCATAAGTGAAGCGAGGATCAGAGACTCTACTATACGCTGTGTGATGAATATATAAGTGATAAGGAAAATCGCCGGCAGAGTTGAGAAAAATCCGAAATTCTCTACCTCCGGAGGAAGAAAACTTGTAAGGATGAATGTGCCTGCGATGACACATAATATCCCTGCAAGGGTCCTCTTCCCGTTATAACTCTTGCTTGTGTCTTTAAAAGGATTGAACATTTATGCCCCCTGTGTTTTATACTGTTCGTCTATAAATAGGTAAGAAAACGCTTCTTCTGTCTGTGCATAAAGTATCTGACATATGCATGATGCAGAAGGTTCCTGTCAGAGCGGTAGTCTATCGGATTGCTGACTCTGCATGCTTTATACTGCTCTGCGACCTCTTCTCTGAGCCCTCTGTCCTTCACATATCCGTGTATTATCGACTGTGGTATCTTGGTGTAGAGATGCGGCCTGTCTGCAGTGATGCATCCGTCAAAGCTTTCTCCATCCAGCCATTCCTTCACATACCACTCTGCCGTATTGTACCCCGCACCTGTCACATAGTAACTGCTGCTTCCGAGTCTTGTATTGATCTCGAAGAATTTATACACTCCGTCTCTCGGATCATACTTGATGTCAAAATTGGCAAAACCGATATATCCGACTGACTCAAGGAGTCTTACAGCGCTGTCCGTGACTTTTGTATCAAGCACCTCTGACAGAATCGCGGCAGGGTTTCCGATCGAATTCTCTTCATGGTCTTCCATCATAGTGTGTCCGGCTGCTATGAGACGGACCTTGCTGTTGCGGTCACAGTAGCATGTCAGAAGATGCATGCCTGTATCGTCTCCCGGGACGAACTCCTGTATCAGGAATTTATCAGGATAGTCCGACTTCCCTACGCGCTCGAGGAGCTCAAGAAGTTCCTCCATGGTTCCGATCTTATATACTTTCTTCTGTCCTTCGAAGTATGTATTGTAGTAAGCTGCACTGTTTGAAGGCTTCGCTATGACCGGAAAATCAAAATCCAGCTCTACAGGTCCCGGATTACTGAAATCATATACGAAAGTCTTAGGATATGCCACACCATATCTGTCGCACAGCTCATAGAAGTGCTCTTTGAGCACAAGCTGATCGAGAAGCGGTCTGTCGATATATGGAACTATAAATCCCATCTCTTCCAGTTCATCTTTATTCTCTATGACTATCCTGACCTGCCAGTCGCGGCATCCGAGGACTATCTTGTGCTTCTGAGGATAGTTCTCTGCGATCTCCTTCATCTTCTTCAAGAAAACAGGTGTCTGTGTAAGTTCAGGCTCAACAATAGTCTCAAGAATACTCGTCCTGGTATTGAGAATGTTGCCGGCTGTAGTAACAGCCAGTGACTTTACCCCATAAGCTTCGTGAAATGTCCTTGCCTGACTGTAAGCGGCAAAATCACCTCCGATAAGTACCGGAAGCAGGTCTTTTCTGTCTTTCATTGATATGTCCTCTTTTCTGATCTTCTCCGCCGGATATGCAGCCTGGTGAATGATCACATCTTTTTTCTTATAAATGCTCTGGCCTCTTCGGCTGACAGAAGCTCCTGCTCTATCGCTTCATCAGGAAGGCTGAATTCTCCTCCTGCAGGTTTTACTCCGGCAGCATCTGCAGCAGTTTCTATGAGATCTGCTGCCAGCCATGGATTTCTGACGAGAACAGGTCCTACACATCCTGTATATATGACGTTGCCCGTACGTGCACCCTCTTCGCCGTTTCCGTCATTACCGCGGCCGTAGATGACTGTCCCGAAAGCCTTCTGGCCTTCAGCAAGGCTTACATCAAGAAGCTGTATCTGATTGCCTGTGACCTCCATGCCGGATCCTGTCCGGAACCACAGATCATCTCCGTGCACCTTCTCACGTTCTGTCATGGTCATCGAAAGCAGTCCTGTCCCTATGATCTCTGTGCCGTCAGCTCTGACATACTTATCCGCAAGTATGACTCCGCTGCTGCTTACCGCAGCTATCATCCCGCCTCGCTCTGCAAATGCCTTAAGATCGTCTTTTACAGGCAAAGTTACCTTCAGGATATCCTCCATGCAGGTAAGGTCTCCGCTGGCGTAATAGATCATATCAGCCCATTCAAACGGTATAGCATCAGCAAGATGGTCAAGCCTCTTCATCCTCGCAGGCACTCCCATTGACGTGCATACCCTCATCAGCGCCATAAGGTCGCCTCTGCCGCCGAAAACATTAAGAACATCGGGGTACATCCAGAGTATATTGAGAGCGCGGGTATCTTCCGGCAGTCCGAGTGCCTCAAGATTACTGAGGACAGCAGTCCTGTCCTTCACGCTCTTTCTGATATCATTGAATTTATTGAAATCTGATGACATAAAGCTTCCTTTTTCTATTTTTTCGGTTTCTTATAATACGGGATCTCTTCGACAAGATACACAGGATAGTCTCCAAGCGGCTCCAGTGCCGCTTTAACGTCCTCTTCATATCCTGAAGGTCTGACAGTCATGTGTTCAGAGTCGAACCCGTCATACATCATTCTGACCGCTGCAGCGCGTCCTATTGCCTCCGACATGCACACAAAATGCTCCAGTCCGGAATCGAGGACCGGCTGGAAGTCTACGTCGAACAGCGCGAGTGTATTGGTGAACGGCGGGTAATAGTCCAGAGTCTCATCCAGACCGAAGAGGAAGATCTTCCTGTTCTTATCCTCAGCGACCAGGTTGAGAGATGACTGTATGGTCTCAGGGTTTTCCTGCTTCATCTTGATGTAGTGAAGTGTCTTGCCTGCGATCTCCTTATCTGCAAGCCTTCCCCTGAGGTCTGAGAAAGATTCAAAGCCTTTGTAGAGTTCATCCTCAGTCAGGCCCATTTCACGGCATACAGCGAGAACCGAGATGTAGCAGTACAGGAAGTACGGAGTGCTGAAATTGAACGGATAACTCTTTCCGCCTGCTGTGAAGCTGCCTCCTTCAAAGTCTGCAGTATCTGCGATGTAATCTGCCTCCTTCTCAGCTCCGTATCCGCACGACGGGCATACAAAAGGCCCTACATTCTCAATATTGTGTGCACGGAAAACGATAGGCTCATGGCATCTGCTGCATGGCATAGTGACCGAGAAGAAGTCTTCTTCCTTATGGTAGGATTTGCTGTTCTCACGGACAGCGTAGCTGACAGTCCTTCCGGCATAGCTGCCAAGAGCAAAAGACCTTGGCTCGTCCTGATTGACAAAAGCTGTAAGATCGTCGCCCATGGCCTCCGAAATCTTCCGGAATATGACTCCCGGCTCGCCGTTTCTCTGGGTCTGATCCTTCTGTATATTGGTGATCACAAGCTGCTTTGCAGGAAGCTGTCTGCGTATGAACTTCAGATAACGCTCGTCAGTCTCCATGATCACATATTCAGAGCGGACTTTTCCGGAAAGAGTGCTGTCCTTGATGAGTGCAGTAGCGACTCCGGTAAGCATGTTGGCTCCGTCGAGATTAGCTGCTACACTTCTTCCGGATGAAGTGAAGACATGATGCAGCATGTTTACTGTAGTGCTCTTTCCGTTAGTCCCGGTGACAAAAACTGCTTTTGCCGGGTCTATGCCGCGAAGATGCCTGACAAACTGCGGATCTATCGCAAGAGCGACCTGGCCGGGAAGATTGGTTCCTCTTCCCTTTGCTATGATGTTGATCAGTATAACTGACAGCTTGGATGCCCACAGTGCCAGATAGAATCTAAGTGTATTCATGTATGTATATGTTTCCTTTCGCTGATGATTGTATTATATAGATTCTTTATCATCAATGAAATTTTTCTTCAGTTCCATGGATCTGATCTCAAGGCTGTAATCAGGATCCAGAGCGAGGACCTCTGTGCCTTTTGCTGCAGCAGCCATCCTCAGTATCTGTACTGTGAGCCATGGATTGCTTACAAGCATCGGTCCAAGCATGTTAGTGAATATGGAGTTGCCGTGTACAGCACCTTCAAGTTCGTCATGGCCGTTATTGCCTCTGCCGTATATGACAGTTCCGAAACGTCTGTACTGACCGCTTTCAGTGAAGCTGATATCTGTCATCTGTATCTGATTGCCGATCAGCTCCATTGAATAGCCGCCGTATTCAGCCCTGATAAGCAGATCGTTTCCGTATACGTATTCTCTCTCAAAAGCATCTGCCGGAATGACACAGAGGCCGTCTATCACCTCTCCGGCGCCATTCTCTGTATCAGGAGAGGATCTGATGATACGTTCTGCGAACATAGCCATCGAAGTTCCGGTTGCTATGAGCACCTTTCCTGAAGAGATGTATTCTGCGATACTTCTCTTATATCCCGAAATATCACGGATCACACTCCGGAATGACGATATTTCTCCCGGTCCGTAGAACAGGATATCATATTCCATAGGATCGAAGTCCTTAGTTCCAAGATCTATCCTTCTGACATGAGGTGTAAGACCAAGCTCCATGGCAAAGCGCACCAGAGCCATTATATTTCCTCTCTCTCCGTGGAGGTAGAGAGTGTCAGGATACATCCAGGCGATATTGATCTTTCTGTCTGCCATGTCTTACATCTCCTTGCGTGCGTATTCTTTCAGCTCTTCATACATGTGAAGCTTGACGTTAAGATATATGTTGCTGCAGCCACAGGTTTTGATAGCATCGAATATTTCCTCTTCATCGCTGGTAGGCAGTATCTCTATCATTGAAGGATCTACCCCTCCGTAGATGAAACAGTTTGCAGCATCATAAGCTATAGTATCTGTAACAAAGATATATTTTCTGACGTTTGCTTTTTTGAGGACGGAGTAGTCACAGTCAAAAGCATAGAATGAATTGACATAATAAGGATCGTAGTCGCTTACAGTGCCGAATCCGATGATCACTACCTTCTCTTCCGGATCAGCTGCGACAGCGCTGAGGAAATTCTGAAGCGTCTCAGGATTCTCCTGCTTGAATCTGTAGTACTTTATCGTCTGACTGCCGGAAGTGATCTCTTCGATACGTCCTTCAGGAACTTTGAAGCTTCTGATCGCCGCTGCAGACTCAGCCTCAGTTATTCCGGCGAGCTCTCTGCATACAGCTGTTGCCGCTGCATAATTGTACAGCATATATGTCTGCTTATAAGGCATCAGGAAAGCCGTTTCACCCATCCTGAATGTACCGGCATCAAAATCAGCTTCAGTGATTCTGTACTGTGCAGCTTCTCTGCCGTTATTGTTCGTATAGCCGCATCTGTCGCATTTAAAAGCACCCATGCCGTCGTTATTATAATAGCCGAAGCGTATACGGCTGTGGCACTTCGGACACGGAAGAGTTACGAAGGTATCATCCTTGGTGAATGCCATAGAGTGCCTGCTGACACCGTAGAATACAACATTGTCTGAGTGATCTGCAAGCGAGCACGATCTCGGCTCATCCCCGTTAAGGAAGAGCCTCATTTTGTGCTTATCTGCTACAGCAGCGATCTTTCTGTAGACAAAGTCAGGATCGCCGTTGCGCTGGACCTGATCTTTCTGCAGATTAGTCACCAGCAGATTGCTGCATGGCAGCTGATCCCTGATCTGAGCAAGATATCTTTCATCAGTTTCAAAAACGCAGTAATCCGCTCTGACTGTACCGGACAGAGATGCCTTTTTGACAAGCGCTGCAGCTACACCGGTCTTAAGATTAGCCCCCTCAGAATTAGAGATTACCTTGTAGCCTTTGCTCCTCAGTATATGAGTGATCATGTTGCTGACTGTCGACTTACCGTTGGTTCCGGTCACGAAAATAACTCTTTCCGGATCGATGCCGGCAAAACGTGTAAGAAGATCCGGATCGATCTCAAGAGCTTTTCTTCCTGCCCATGTGGTCCCCCTGTTCCTGTCGATCATGCTGATCGCGATATTGCCGGTCTTGCCGGTGATCATTGCTCTGAAAAATCTGAAATCCATGTTTATTATGATCTCTCCCTAATCAAAAGGTAAAGACCGGACTCTGATGAACCCGGTCTTTGTTACATATGGAAAATTGACGATTATTCTTCGTCCTTAGCTTCCTCAGCTGCATCCTCTGCAGGCTCTTCTGCAGGTTCCTCAGCTGCATCCTCTGCAGGTATAGCAGCTTTGATGCTCAGGCTGATTCTTCTCTTCTCTGGATCGATCTCCATGATCTTGACCTTGACTGTCTCGCCGACCTTGAGTTCATCGCTTACATTCTCAACTCTCTTGTTAGCGATCTCAGAGATGTGTACAAGACCATCAAGTCCAGCTTCAAGTTCAACAAATGCTCCGTACTCCTTGGTCTGTACAACCTTACCGTCGAGAACATCGCCGACCTGATACTTATCTCCTACGAGTGACCATGGTTCTGGCTGAGTCTGCTTGAGACCGAGTGAGATCTTGCCCTTTTCTTCGTTGAGAGACAGGATCTTGACATTGATGATGTCGCCGATCTTAAGGACTTCTTCAGGATGTCTGAGTTTGCCCCATGAAATCTCTGAGATGTGGAGAAGTCCGTCTACTCCGCCGATATCTACGAAAGCACCATAGTCAGTGAATCTCATTACCTTACCTTCGACGATATCGCCGACATTCAGGTTGCTCCATACTTCAGCTACAGCCTTGCGCTTTTCCTCAACAAGAACTGCCTTTCGTGAGAACACTGCTCTGTTGCGCTTAGTATCAACTCTGATAACTCTTACATCGACATTCTGTCCGAGGAACTCGTCAGCGTTTTCGATGTATCTGTCAGAAAGCTGGGACATAGGGATGAAGCCTGTGATCTCTTTGTAAGCTGCGATGACACCGCCATTTACGGCTCTTACAAGCTTAACATTGATGACTTCCTTATTCTCCATAGCTTCTTCAAGCTCTGTGTAGTTCTCAACAGCAACGAGTCTCTTCTTGGAAAGAAGGATTCCGCCTTCTCCCTCATCTGACTTGATAACCTTAGCCTGGATGTCGTCGCCTTCCTTGAAAATATCTGACAGCTTCTGACCTTCTTCGAGAACGACCTCATCTGCTCTGAGGATTCCGTCCTTCTTGCATCCCATGTTGACGATAACTGCATCGTCCATAACCTGATCAACCTTGCCGTCAATTACATCGCCCGGCTTTGGTAAACGTAAAGATTTCTCAATGTCATCCATGAAATCCATCATAGGATTCTGTTCCATATTCTTAGTGACATTATCGCTCATTCTAGAAATAACCTCCTTGATAATCCATTCGGGCGTAGACGCGCCCGCTATAAAGCCAATTTTAGTATATTTTTCCCCATCTTTCAATAGAAAATCCTCAGCATTTTCTATAAATATGCTGTTTTCACAATTGTTGCCGGCGATTTCGAATAGTTTTCGTGAATTCGAACTGTGTTTGTCGCCTATAACTATCATCAGGTCAACCTGTTTCGCAAGCTCACGGCAGCTCTCCTGTCTGTCCCGTGTGGCATTGCAGATAGTCCTTCTCAGGTCATAATTCAATCCATATCTGTCAAATACGCCAATTATTTCCTGCATAAGCTCATGGCGGATAGTAGTCTGGCATACGATCACCGGTGTATTCTGATCAGAATCGTTACTCGCTGCCAGAGCAGCATATTTCTCAGCTTCTTCTGTATTGCCTATGACTGTCGCCTCATAGCCGCACCACCCTGTCGTTGCCTTAACTTCCTGATGCGAACGGTCTCCGATCACTATAACAGGTCTGCCGTTTTCATGAGCTTCTCTGACTATGTCATGAATTTTCTTGACGAATACACAGGTTGTATCTATAAGCTGTATATTGCGTGATTCAGCTTCCTTATAGAACTCTTGCGGTTCTCCGTGTGATCTGACGATAACAGTATCTCCTGCAGCTGCTTCCTCGAGAGAATCGATGACGGTGACGCCCATCGACTCGAGTTTCTCCACAACAGCTCTATTGTGGATCAGATGGCCGCAGCAGAGCAGTCTGCCCTTTCTGCCTTTTTTCTCTGCCTCTGTAAATGCCAGATTGATAGCTCTGTCTACACCGAAGCAGAAACCTGAATGTTTTGCTCTTATGATCTCCACTGCTGCACCTACCTTACAGCTATCGCTGTTATTATAAGCATCGTAACGAATACCGCGACGATAACAGTGATTATGTCGCCGACAAGTCTGTTTTCGTTTTCGAATGAGAAGTTCCTGATCCTGACATTCCGGCTCTGTGAAGTCCACAGTGTCGGATCACCGAAGTGAAGTCTCAGATAGTTTGCAGTCCTCGTAGCATGGATATCGAACCATCTGAAGATCCTCTCAAGAACTTTCGCAACAAAATTGATAAGGGCATTGAAAGGTCTTCTGTAGAACCAGTCAAAGTCCAGAGTGATCTCATCATGAGGCTTCATCTTCCTGATGTAGAGGAAGAACGGTATCGAGCCTCCTATGAAGATGGCAATGTACTCAAGCACATGCCCCAAATGATAAGGCTCTACGATGGTTCTGTAAGGCATCAGAGCATAGAACTTATCCGGGAACAGGCCTATTGCAATCGTTGCGGCTGTGCCCATTATCATTGCAATGTTCATTGTCCAAGGCACAGGATTTGTTACTTCTGATGCAGCCTCATCCTCGCACGGCCCGAAGAATACGAACCAGTTGATCTTGAGTGTTATTGAAAGAAGAGTTCCGACGCCGCCTGCCGTCAGAAGAAGCGCAGGTATCGTATATCCTCCCTCATGCACGGCATCCATGATGAGAGCTTTACTGACAAAACCTGACAGGCCCGGCAGACCGGCAATCGCCAGTGAAGATATAAAGAAGCATGCCGCTGTAACAGGCATTTTCCTGGCAAGACCGCCAAGCTCTGTGATATTGCTTCGTCCTGTCGAATAGATCACAGCTCCGGCACCCATCATGAGGACTCCCTTGAAAAGTATGTTCGTAAAAGCATGTGCTGTGGCCGCATCGATACCAAGCTCACCTCCAGCACCGACTGCAGCGATCATCATTCCAAGCTGGCTTATGATGTGGTAAGCCAGAAGCCGGCGTATACCATTTTCCATGATCGCCATGCAGGCGCCGTATATGGCAACTATAGCGCCGACCCATACAAGGCTCTCCATCCCTGCGAAAAGCCTTATCATCAGGTATATAGCAGCTTTTGTCGTATATGATGACAGATACACAGTTCCGGTAGCTGTAGACTCAGGATATGCATCCGGCAGCCATGCATGCAGAGGCGGTATCGCTGCGTTGACTGCCACACCGATGGCTATCAGCCAGAAGCAAGGCTCTCCTACGCAGACACCGAGGTGCTCAAGATCATTTCCATAGTGGAACATATAGATAATGAGGCCTGCAAGCAGCATGTTGCCTCCGAAAGCGTGAACAAGAAAATATCTGAACGAAGCCCTGGCACTTACTCTGTCATGCTTGCAATAGACAACATACATAGATGCGAAAGCTGAGATCTCCCAGAAAACTATAAGAGATATGCAGTCCCCTGCCAGAATAACGCCCATGACGCTGCCTGCGTATACCATTGACATGCCGCATTCATATCTGTGCTGCACTTTAAGGCCGTATATACTGTTGAGTATTGCTATTATGCAGAACACCAGCATAAATGCCCAGGCGAGGCTGTCCATATGTATGAACTCCATTTTGATATATGATGCAAGCTCATACGGAAGACTGCTCTTCTCACTCATCTGCAGGAATGCCCAGGTCGCCGCCAGCGGTGCTATAACCGACAGAGGTTTCCTGAAGCTTCTCGGCATAAGCATGACAATAAAACCGAACGCGATCATTATGATCCCCGGATGAAGCATCATCATTAATTTTTCGCTCGATAATCCTGCCATTACTTCTTTTTCTCTTCCTGTATCAGATCAAGTATCATTCTCTTGGTCGCTCCCTCAGGGATCTCTATACCCTTAGAGAGAGCAATCTCAGTCAGAGTCTTCTTGTTCATATTCATAGAAGGCTTCTGTTTTCTGTGCCTGTTTTTCTTTTTCTTCTTTCCGGATCTGTCAGAAGGCTCCTTGTCCGTATTTCCGGCATCATCTTTCGGAGGTTTTTTCCGTGCTTCTGATCTGGAGTATGCCTGCTGGAGACTGTCTCTTATCTCATCATACGTTTCATCCCATCCGCGGACTTCATCATCGCCGGAATCATCAGCAGCCGGCTCTTCCGGTTCAGGTTCAGCTTTCCGTATAGGCTTACGCTCTCTCGTAGTCCTTGCCTTTATGCTGAAGCCAATCGGTTCAGGTTCTGGCTCAGGCTCAGGCTCTTCTTCTGCTTCCGGTTCTGCAACAGCTTCTGCCTCTGGTTCTGGCTCGGCCTCAGCTGCTGGTTCTTCCTCTGCTTCCAGTTCTGCAGCAGCCTCAGCCGCAGGCTCTTCTTCTGCCTCCGGTTCTGTATAGACTTCAACCTCAGGCTCAGGCTCTGCGACAGGCTCTTCTTCAGCCTCTGGTTCTGCCTCGACCTCAGCTGCAGGCTCTTCCTCTGCCTCTGGTTCTGGCTCGGCCTCAGCTGCTGGTTCTTCCTCTGCTTCCGGTTCTGCAGCAGCCTCAGCCTCGATCTCATCTATACTGATATCTTCAGAACTGTCATCTGTAGTTTCATAAGCATCGAGCATCTCTTCGGATTCATCCTCGCCCTCAGATGGCGTCTCTGTGTGTACATGTATGTCCTCAAGACTTTCAGTGACTGATTCAGGTACCTCTGCAAGGATTTCTTCGGGTTTCGGCGCATCATAGTAACCGAGCTGCGACTCAAGATGTGTCTCTTCAAGGATCTCGCCTTCCGGATTAGTATCATGCTCCGTTGTAATACTTATGCCGGCATCATTGAGCATCATCTCTTCCTGCAGAAGTTCCTGGGCATCATAATAGTCTGCAGGTCTCCTAATGAGATACTGCAGTATGATCTTGCTCAGTATGATCAGGATCACTGAGCAGATGAACGCTATTCCCAGATACTCAAGAGTTTCAATAAGCATACATGCTCCGGAATTAATGCCCCGCCTGATTATCTACATCAGCGGTGTAAATATCTGATTGCCGGCCATAAGTGACAGATCGAAAAGATGCAGACCGGCATTAGGGGCGATACCGAGAATTATTGAAATGACTGCTGTTATTACAAGCGGAATAAGCATTGCATATGATGCTTCGCCGTACTCAGCAAAATCAGGGTTGTCTACGTTTTTCTTGAAAGCTATGAAAACGACAGGCATGAGATACGTAAGTGCAAGCAGTGCACTTGCAATCAGTGTAGCCACGAATACAGGCTTGCCCATAGCTACAGCTCCCATGATGATATTGGCTTTGCTGACAAAACCAACAAAGAACGGGAAGCCTGCAATGCCGATAGAAGCAGCCGTGAAGGCCATCATAGTTACAGGCATGCGCCTGCCTATTCCCACCATCTCACGTATGTCCTTCTTGTGTGTCGTAACGAATATCGCTCCTGCCGCCATGAACAGTGTGATCTTCATGAATGCATGAGCTACTATGTGATACAAAGCTCCTGCTGTGCTGTAAGGCGTTAAAATGCATATACCGAGTATGATATATGAGAGCTGCCCTACAGTGGAGAAAGCCAGTCTCGCCTTGAGATTGTACTTCCTCATTGCAATAAACGAAGAAACTATTATCGTAAATACCGCCATCCATGCGAGGATATCAGCTCCGTGGCAGGCTTTTGCCGCTTCAGGACCGAAGACGTACAGGACGACCCTCAGAGTGCAGAAAGCTCCGGCCTTGACGACCGCTACAGCATGAAGAAGAGCGCTGACAGGTGTCGGTGCGACCATCGCTGCAGGCAGCCAGCTGTGAAGAGGCATTACGCCTGCTTTTACTATGCCGGCACCAACCATCATGAAGAATACGATGAGTGCCCAAGGCATAGGAAGCATTCCCTCTTTGATGAATCCGCCAGGAACAAAGTCCATCGTTCCGGCTGTTGCATATATGATGACTATGCCTGCGAAGAATATCTGACCGCTGATAAGAGTGTAAGCCAGATACTTCCTGCCTGATACAGTTCCCTCTGCATCCCTGTAATGGACTACCAGAGGATATGTAGCTACTGTCAGTACTTCAAAGAATATGAAGAATGTGATCAGATTAGCCGCGAAGCAGAGGCCGGTCGCTGCGCACAGGCACATAGCGAATGCCGCATAGTATCCGGTCTGATTTTTCTCTCCGTGACCTCTCATATAACCTATGGAGTAGATGGAAGTCAGTATCCACAGCGTGGATGCCACGCATGCAAAAACCATGCCGGCGGGATCCACATTGAACGCGAATGAAACACCTTTAACGATACTGAACAGCTCCAGCTTTATAGTTTTTCCGGCCAGTACTGCAGGAATCATTGAATATACTGCAGCTATTTTGAGGACTGCCGCTGTCAGGGTGATCCCTTCTCTTGCATTCGGCCTGATATGCTCTCCGAGAACATATATGAGGCCTGAAGCTGTCAGAGATATGAGGACTGCTATAAGAGGTCTGTATTCAAGAGCCATGAGATTGATCATAGTCCCACCCCCTCAAGCGTCATCAGAAGTATGTCCACGATCCTGACATTGAATAACCCTATGCCGAGAATAGCGACGAAGCATACAACTATCGGAAGGATGACAGATACAGGCAGCTCAAGCGCTTCGCTCTTCCATCTCATTTTGAGTTCTGAGCTCTGGCGTATGAATACTTTCTCTATCAGTCTGAAGAAATATACAGCGTTGAGAAGGCTGGATATTACCAGTACTGCGATGTATATCCAGTCCTGCTGGCCGGCTGCGCCAAGAGCAAGATACCATTTGCTGAAAAAGCCTGCTGTCGGCGGGATGCCTATCATGGACAATGCAGCCACCGTAAGAAGTCCGCAGGTCAGAGGCATCTGCTTGTATATTCTTCCGAAGTCATTGATATCCGTAGTTCCGTATTTGTATCTTATAGCTCCTGTGCAGAAGAACAGGCCGCCTTTCATAAAGGCATGGCCGATCATATGCAGGAAAGCGCCTGCCAGTGCGATCGGAGTACCTATAGCGAATCCAAGCGAAATATAGCCCATCTGAGCTACTGACGAGTACGCCAGCACCTTCCTCAGATCAGTCTGTCCCATTGCCATGAGAGATCCATACAGCATTCCGGCAACAGAGAAGACTCCAAGTATGATCAGTGCTATCCTGACGAATCTGAAATCCGTGCCATATATGCAGTATATGAATCTGAACATAGCGATCGCAGGGACCTTTCCCATGACTCCGGTTATCAGAGGTCTGCTTCCCGGCTCAGCATGGGTGTAGGCAGAAGGCTGCCATCCATGGAACGGGAACAGTGCCATCTTGATGCCAAAAGCAGGGATAAGGAAGCACATGGCGGTCAGCATTGCATCATCATGTCCGCCCTGGCTCAGTATCTCTTTCATATCCCCCATGTTGAGGGTTCCTGTAACTGCGTACAGTACACCGATGCCGAGAAGATAGAATGTGGCAGCTATCGTTCCGACAAGCATGTATCTGAAGGCAGATACAACGCCCCTGCTTCCGCCAAGAGATATGAGGCAGTATGCCGAAAGAGATGTGATCTCAAGGAATACGTACAGATTGAACACATCTCCTGTTGATGTCATTCCGAGAAGACCGGTAATAAGAAGTGCGGTCTCTGCGCATGCTCCGCCGACAAGCATCGGTCTCTTCCTGTCTCCGAAGTTGTCTGCGAATATCAGCGTCAGGAAGCCGATGAGCGAGAAGCATACGAGAAGAACTGCATTCAGCGAATCGATGACAAGTTCTATCCCGAAAGGCGCAGCATAGTTTCCTATCGCGTAGTGGATCGTCCCTCCGGTCACAACCATCTGAAGTTGGATACAGGACAGCATAAAAGATGCCAGGCATGAAATCTTGACGAAAATAATGCCAAGATTCTTTCCGGCGGCAGTAAGCGCCAGACAAAGCAATGCCGAGCACAGAGGCAGAAGTATTATCAGAACAGGTATGTTCTCAGTCATATTAATTTCTGTCTCCTCCGTCCTTTTTCTTTCTTGTCATAAGCTCTTCTCTTCTCAGCAGGTCATCCTCTTCTATAGTTCCGTACTTCTCTCTGATCCTCAGAAGCAGTGAAAGTCCTACACCTGTCGTACCGAGACTGACTACGATGGCTGTCAGCATCAGGCCGTGAGGCAGCGGATTGATATATTCAGACGCTTTTACAGCAGTATCCACCGCCACTGGAATGGTGCCCGGAGACTTCTGTCCGAGGCAGAGGAAGAAGAATATGACAGCAACCTGCATAACATTCATGCAGATGAGCTTTTTCATATAATTATTGCACACGATAATACCTGCCACTCCCAGAGCAAGCAGCGCCAGTGTAAGCATATATATTCCTTTTGCTGCCAGAAAGGCATTAATCGTTGTCATCATCGAAAGATGTCCTCTCCATAAGTGCGCTCAGAATTGTGATTATCGTTCCGGCTACCCCTATAGTTACTCCTATCTCTACAGCTGTAATGCCGATAGAATGAAGCTCTGCCTGGTGCACAGACAGGGGTATTTTGTTGTATTCAAGGTAAAGGCCTCCGCCCAGAATAGTGACGATGCCTGTAAGTGCATATATAAGCGGTCCGAATCCTGCGATCGCTGCTGCTTTTGTCTTGGAAAGATTGAAGATAGGCTTATCTCTCTTGACCACCATGACATCCAGCAGATATGTCATTCCTATAAGAGCTCCCGCCTGGAAACCTCCTCCCAGACTGACCTCTCCATGGAACAGGACATATATCGCATATATGAGTATGAGTGGTTCTATAACAGAGATCATTACATCCTTGTTGACGGTCTCGAAGACAGGTCTGCCTCCTGAATGCCTGACTCTTTTGAGAGAGGAATGTGCCGGTATCCTCTTCTTAGGTCTGTTGGCAAGGATTATGACAACAGACAGGCCTGCCAGGAACATTACTGTTGTTTCGAACATTGTATCGAATGCCCTGTAGTCTACGATGACTGCTGTGACCATGTTAGGTGAATTGCACTCTTCAATGGCATGTTCGATATAATAATCGGACACGTGAGTATTAGGGGCCGACTGAGGGTCCCCTATCACCGGCAGTATATCGAATGCCAGGAAAGGCATTATTACTGCAACTATTAACAAGATCACGGTAATCGTTTTTCTCATTTAGTCTTTCTGTCTATCGACCTGAGGATTATGATGAAGAATACAGTGGATATAACGCCTATTACTGCTTCAGTGAATGCTACATCAGGAGCTCCCATGATATTGTACAGGAGCATGGTAAGGAAGCTGAAAGCGCAGTAAATCACGACAGAGACCATGAGGTCCTTGCCGAATATAATCGCTATCGTTATTCCTATCAGTCCTGCAAGAAGCACTGCCTGAAGTATTAGTGTCATATCAGCCTTTCTATTTCTGTTTCTTATTACTGTATATAAGATCAAGAATCACTTTCTTGGTAGCCCCTTCAGGGATCTCAATGCCGCGTTTCACGGCTTCCTCGACAAGCTCGCTCTTTTTCATCTTCATTGAAGGTTTGCGCCTGCGTGGTTTCTTTCCGGACTGATTCTTTTTCTTCTGCTGCCGCTTTGTTTCTGGTTTCGTTTCTGGTTCAGGTTCTGGTTCCGGCTCAGGTTCTGGTTCCGGCTCAGGTTCTGGTTCCGGCTCAGGTTCTGGTTCCGGCTCTGGCTCTGGTTCCGGTTCTGGCTCAGGTTCCGGTTCTGGCTCAGGCTCTGGTTCCGGCTCTGGTTCCGGTTCTGGTTCTGTATTCCCCTCGAGCTCCGTAGCATAGCCCTGATAGTCGACTCTGTTGATCGCGGCTATGATCATGAGGTTGGTGCCGATAGGATTGGTCAGTACGATAATGGCGAATATCAGAAGCAGCTTGACAGAAAGCAGCTCTGCGCCGATGTATACAGCCATTCCGGCGAGGATCAGAAATGCCCCGAGAGTATCTCCTACACCCTGCGCGTGAAGCCTGGTGAAGAAGTCCGGGAATCTGATAATGCCTGTCAGAGAGGCGGCCATCATAAGGAATCCGGCAATTATGAGGAAAGCAGCAATGATCATCTGTATTGTCATCTTTTGCGCCCTCCTATATATTTTGCCAGAATAACAGAAGTAACGAATCCTAGTATCGAGTAACTGAGTGCGATATCTATATACATGTCTTCACGTCCGTCTTTGAATCCCACAGCCAGGATCAGAAGCACGATAACAGTATTCATTGCGAAGACATAGTTAAGCTTGTCCAGAAGAGTTTTCTTTCTGAACATCATGATCAGCATGATTATAAGTATGACCAGAAGGCCTGCAAGCAGGCAGGACCAGAAGTAAGTCGTCATTGGCTTTTCCTCCTGCCACTGTATTTCATCTTAGTCGGGACAGCTCTCTTCCTGAGCGATTCTGCTCTGACATCGTCAAATGACGCAGGTTCAAAGTCGATCGTCTCCCCGTACAGCCAGGCGACTTTTGCCTGCATAGATCCGTCCATAACACCTTCACGGACCTTGTCCGTCAGTGCATGAACAGAATAATAACCATCCTCTGTTATATCGATCGTTATCGTGCCCGGGGTGAGAGTGATAGAGTTAGCGAGCATTGCCCTTGCTGCAGGATTATCGTAATCTGCTCTGAACCATACGATTGAAGGCTCGACCTCCGAAGTTCTGAAGAGCGAAACTTTTGCAACATAAAAGGCTGATGATGCAATCTGCAGGAGCAGCCAGGCAAAATACGCTATGAAGCGCGGAATGTTCACGCTAAGCAGGAAGTATTCTCTCTCAGTATTGACAGCCTTCGCTGTAAGTGTCCTGAGACAGATCAGGGATATGAGCATACTTGATGCTGTGCCGAGAATAAGGAATTTAGGTTCTGTTTTTCCGGACATAATAAACCAAAGCGCCATCATAAGCACTGTAGTCCAAAGCCAGTTAACAATTGGATTATTTCTCTTCAACTCCCCTTTATTCCCTCTGTTTTATTTATATTTCATAGTATACATTATGCATCTTGATAAATCAAAAACTATATCCGGCAAGTGTTTACAAACAGTTGTTCGTATGCTAAAATACTTGCAAACACACTATATCGTGCATTTTTTATGCATTTATTTTTTAGTTGGGAGTAGCAGATGAGCAATGTTTTTCCTAAAGTTGGTCCTACAGTGACCATGTTTGTTCCGTACGACTGTAACAATGCATGCCCTTTCTGTGTAAACAAGAAAGAATACCGTGACACATCCGGTTTTAATCTTGAGAGATGCTTCCAGGCACTCGATCTAATGGACAGGATCTTCCCGCAGAATGATGTTGTCCTCACCGGCGGTGAGCCTCTCGCTGAGCTCGATTCTCTTCAGAACATCCTTGATCATATCAGGGAAGGCCACCATATCTATATCAACACCACTATGCCGGTAGGCGAAGGTCAGTCAATACAGGATGTGGCAGATATTCTCAACAGGTATGCAGACAGGATCAGTTGTATCAATGTTTCAAGACACCTTAAGCACTATGTCAAGGAATGTCCGGATGAGATCTTTGACCTTTTCAAGTTCAGGACCAGAATCAACTGTGTTGTCTTTGAAGACGCCAAGGATCCTGAGACCAGAGAGAAGCTCATGAAATTCCTGGACAGATTCAGCGGTCACGAGATCCAGCTCCGTGCCAACTACTCGTATCTGAACCTCGATAATGTATTCGATACAGATAATGATAACCTCTTCAAGCTTATCAGTGAGATCTGCGAATACAAATATCCACTTGAAAAAGAACGTTTCAGAACAGGATATGTTTTCGAAAGAAACGGAAGCAAGATAACATATCACAAGACTCTGCCGTTCGCAAAGGTCGACGGAGTTGTAGGAGACATCATAATAAGGCAGACAGGCCGCATATATGATGACTGGAACGAGTATGGCAAAGAGCTCAACATCAATGACCTCGTAGGCATGAAATACAGATAACATCTTCGCAGGCCCTGCCCGGGAGGGGCTTTATCTTCAGAAAAGAGGCGACTTATTATGAAAAAAAGCGAACAGAGGCAGCAGGATATCCTAGCATTTATGAAGAAAACAATCGCCGCCAAGGGTTACTCACCTACTGTCAGAGAGATCTGCCAGGCGCTGAATATCAAGTCAACATCTACTGTCCACAGTGATATCAAAGCACTTGAGGAAAAAGGGCTCGTACGCAAGGATCCGGCGAAGCCTCGTACAGTACTTCCTGTCGATATGGGAACTGTTCACAACCAGTCATCAGGCAATGAAGATATGTCTATCGTTTCTCTTCCTGTTATCGGAAGAGTAGCTGCAGGAGAACCTATACTCGCAGAGCAGAACATCGTTGACGAAATGCCTGTTCCTGCCAGATTCATCGGTTCGGGAAACAATTTCATCCTGACTGTTCATGGCGACAGTATGATCAATATAGGCATCAACGACGGAGACTATATCATAGTTCAGGAAGCTCATGAGGCATCGGATGGTGAGATCATAGTAGCACTTGTCAATGACGACTTTGAATCCGGTGCTACGGTCAAGAGATTCTACAGAGAATCAGACCACATCAGACTCCAGCCTGAGAACGACAACATGGAACCTATTATCTCCAGAGATGTATCAGTCGTCGGCAAGGTCAGAGGTGTATTCAGATATCTCAGTTAATAACAGTCCGGAACCTTTTCCGGACTGTTACATTCCACTGTATGACCAATTTTCATGCAGTGTTTATACGCGGACATTTACTCAGCCAACAAGCTTATATACCTGCCTGCTTCAGTTGAACAGGTAAGATCAGCCGGTTTTGTATCAGTCCGCTTTTTTATTGCTTTTTATTCAAATAATATCTATTGAAAAAGAGTTCAAATAATATATAATGTACCTGTAATGCAGTTTGAACTGCGGTATAAATATTAGAAGTATCAATCCAAGTATCAATAATGGAGGACGTAATATGAAGATCGGATTTCTCGGCGCAGGTGCCATGGGCGGCGCAATACTTTCCGGAGCACTCGAAACAGGTGTCGTTGCAGCTGAAGACGCTTATGTATATGACCTCTCTGAACAGATCAAAGCAAAGTACAGAGAACTCGGATGCAACATTGTAAGCAGCAATGAGGAGCTTGGCACAGTATCAGACATGGTTGTCTGCTCACTCAAGCCACAGTACGCAGAAGGCGGACTTAAGGAGCTCGGAAACACTCTTGACGGCAAGGCTCTCATCTCCATCATGGCAGGTGTTACAACTGATACACTCCGCAAATGGACTGCCGGAGATTTCAGACTTCTCAGACTCATGCCTAACACCCCTGCCCTTGTCGGCGCCGGTGCTTTTGCTCTTGATTCCGGAACTGATCTCAGAGCAGATGAAAAAGAATTCGCAGAGAAGCTTTTCTCCTCCATCGGTATCGTTGAATGGATGCCTGAGCATCTTATAGATACTGCATGCGGACTCTCCGGAGCAGGTCCTGCATATATTTACCTCGTTATAGAAGCTCTCGCTGACGGCGGAGTAATGAAAGGACTTCCTAGAGCAACAGCTCAGAGACTTGCAGCTCAGACTGTCTTCGGAGCAGCTAAAATGGTTCTTGAGACAGGAAAGCATCCTGGCGAGCTCAAGGATATGGTATGCTCCCCTGGCGGAAACACTATAGTAGGAGTAAGCACTCTCGAGCAGCACGGTGTACGCGGCGCATTCATCGATACAGTCGCAAGAGCTACAGAGAGAGCTCAGGAGCTCGGCAAGACAAAATAACAGATCGCTGATCATATAAGAATCACCCGCATTCAGAAGAATGCGGGTGATTTGTTATAAGCAGTTTTCTGTGCAGTAAAGATCAGAACAGAGCTCCTGCTCCGTATGTGAGTGTAGTAACTATTATACCGGCAATAATGACTCCTACGATTATGGCAGGCATAGCTTTTTTGAGTCTCATATCCATCATAGCTGCTACAAGTGCTCCGGTCCAGGCTCCTGTCCCCGGAAGAGGTATAGCTACAAGGAGCATCAGACCGAAGAACTTATATCTTTCTACCAGCTCCTTATTCTTGTCTGCCTTGGCTTCCAGCCTGCAGACCAGTCTGTCAAGCCTCAGGCTCTTGGTCCTGAGCCATTCAAACACCTTTCGTGTAAATACGATCAGGAATGGTATAGGAATCAGATTGCCGATGACAGCCAGGATGAATGCTACATGCACATCAAGACCGGCGATCACACCATACGGGATCGCGCCTCTTAGTTCTATAACTGGAACCATTGCCATCAGTAAAGTTATTATTTCCGGTCTCATTCTTGTGTTGTTATCTCCTGTTAACCTTCTGTAATGAAAGCTTTGTAGCCTTTGTATGCTTCATAGATATCAGCTTTGCTGATTGCCTCCCACGGAGCATGCATGGACAGCACTGCTATACCGCTGTCGATGACTTCCATTCCGTAAAGCGAGAGTATGTAAGCTATCGTACCGCCGCCGCCTGCATCCACTTTTCCGAGTTCTGCAGTCTGGAATGCAACGTTATGTTTTTCGAGGATCGCCCTGAGACGTGCTATATACTCAGCGTTGGCATCATTGGAGCCGGATTTGCCCCTGGATCCTGTGTACTTGTTGAAAACAAGCCCGTGTCCCAGATGAGCGGCATTCTGCTTTTCGAAGTGATCTGCATACAGTGGATCGAACGCAGCGCTTACATCTGATGAAAGCATCCTGCTTCTGCGCAGGCATCTTGTAAGATTGATTTCAGAGTATATCCCCATTCTGTCAAGGACTTCCCTCATCATATCCTCGAAGAAGTGGGATTCCATTCCTGTAGCTCCTACGCTGCCTATCTCTTCTTTGTCTACAAAAAGACCGCAGGCTGTAGTTCTGACATCAGGAACATCGAACATCGCGGCAGCAGACGGATATGCGCAGCATCTGTCATCATGGCCATATCCGAGGATCAGGCTCCTGTCAAAACCTGCTTCCCTTGCCTTTCCGGCCGGAACAGCTTCAAGCTCTGCTGAAACGAAGTCATCCTCTTCAATACCGTAGTTGTCTTTCAGAAGACTGAGAATGCACTTCTTGACTGCATCTTTTTCTTCACCTATGAGAGGCTTTGATCCGACTATAATGTCGAGATTCTCGCCTTCCACGGCTTTAGCTGCTGCTTTCTCAAGCTGCTTTGAAGCAAGATGGATCAGAAGATCGCTTACGAAGAAAACAGGATCATCATCATTCTCTCCGATACTGATCTTAACTGTTGTCCCGTCGGTCAGGCAGACTACTCCGTGCAGAGCAAGCGGCAGAGTGACATACTGATATTTCTTGACTCCTCCGTAATAGTGAGTATCCAGATAAGCGATCTCGTCACTCTCATAGAGAGGATTCTGCTTAATATCCAGCCTCGGAGAATCAAGATGGGCTCCGAGTATGTTCAGACCGTCCCTGACTATGTCTTCTCCTATGTTGAGAAGCATCACAGCTTTGCCCATATTGACAGCATACACCTTGCTGCCTGCGCTGAGCTTCTCATCATTCTCTATGATCCTGCTAAGATCTTTATATCCGTTTCTCTCGGCCATCTCAATGAGCAGCTGTGTGCACTCACGCTCAGTCTTGCCGTTATTAAGAAAGTCAATATAATCAGAACTCAGTGATTCGAGTTCTTTAATATCATTTTCACTGTAAGTAGTCCAGACGTTATCGTGGATCATAGTTCTCCCCCATCCTGCTGCAGTCTGATCGCAGCTCTGATTTCTGTCTGTTTTCAGTATTGTATCAACTCAACCTTAAAACAGACCGAAGTATAGTATAACATGCGCTCAATTATTCCTCAATCGAAAAACCATCCCCGCGTCAAACGCGGGGTTGTTGTTTTTACGGGCATAGCCCTTACACTCCTCGCGTGACGCGTACAACGCGTAAACGGGTCTGCCAACCGCGTTTCCTATCTGTTACTTCTTCTTTTTTCTGTAAGTTCTCGCTTCGGGGATACTTAACTGCTCCCCGAGCTTGTCCTCGTCAAGT
>CADABZ010000002.1 GCA_902786355.1 uncultured Eubacteriales bacterium | reverse complement strand
TCCGGAATCATTCGCAGCTTCTTCTGATGTCTTTGCTCCGCAGTACGGGCAGAAAGCCGCACTGGCAGGTATTTCTTTTCCACATTTTGAGCAGTACATTTTCTCTATATTTAATATTTATAAAAAATCTGGAGATGCGGGACAGACGCTCTCCAGATCCTTCAAATGGTTGAACTATTTTACTTTCACTGCAACTGGTCGTGAAATATTACCATAATATGTTTTAGAACCGATTTTTCTGTACTCTCGAACCTGAACATAGTAGGTTCTACCACTTTGGAGACGAGTGGTTTTGCCATTCACCTTTATGTCACGTACAGTGATACTACTAGCAAGAGAACCAACTGTCTTAATGTTCTTCGCTGCTCCGGAACCATTTTTATTCGTTGTGTACAGAACCTGATAACCTGAGGCTTTGCCATCCCTTGCCCAGCTCATGGTGAAGCTTCCTTTGCTTTTGGACGCTAGTCGGATTCTCTGAGTAGTATAAAAGTATCTATAAACGGTCGGCGACCATGAACCATATACGACATAAGAGGAAGAATAAAGTGCCAGATATGGCCTTACTCTGATTTCATAAAGTCCTCCAATTGTCAGGCCAGATGTGTCTCCACGTGTTACATTGCCTACTTTTCTTGATGCCCACTTCGAAGCGCCACGTGCTTTCCAGTTGATTTCATAGCCATTAGCCCCTCTGATTTTGGATTTGTCCCAAACAACTGTATTTGTCTTTCTGGCAGAGTTGGCAATCGTATTCTTTATTGTCACATTTCCTGAAGGTTTAGCATACCCCAAAGTAAAATGATAATCGACAGCCTCATAAAAATTATAATAAGAACCACAGCAACGAATATAATAGGTTTTTCCAGATGCAACCGAAAATGAAACTGACTTTCCGGATGCGGTTACACAGCCATCGAAGGCATCTGCTATCTGTCTGTTGTCAGAATCACTAATCCACACCTTTGCACCTGTAATATCTGGCTGGTATTGTGCATAATCAGCATATAGTGTCAATATTGCGGTCCCGGAAGCTGGTGGAACAAATTTGAAATAATCTTCTCTATCATTCCCGCTATTATCCGTAGTGCTACCGTAGATAGTAGTCCCCATATTAATATAGCACGCCTCGTATCTTGAGTTATTAGGCTCACTCTCTTGTGTGCCTGCATAAGAGAAGATGACTGCGGATGTGAAAAATAGCAGCGCAAGAAAAATAACAATTGTCAGTTTATTGCAGAAACAATGTTTTTCATTCATATTCCTTTTCCTTTACATATTTCCTTACAGTTTAATTATCTTAATCTCTGACAGCTTCACTCCGAAGAGTTCTGCTACTGCAATCACTTTGCCAACGGCTACTCTGGAGATGTCCTTTTCCCATGCATTATAAGTCTGCACTGATACACCTAATTTCTCGGCTGTTTGTCGCTGTGTCCAGTTTTTTCGGGCTCTTAACTCCTTAAGTGAATACTGCATCTGATCAATACCTCCCACAATTTTGATTATACTTGAATAGAATTCAAGTAACAAATATAATTTAATGCTTTTTTCGTCTTTTGAGTCTTTAGGCTGCTTTTGTTCAATTTTGATTGAATATAATTCGTGTTTATTATAATCTTATCAATATGAAGATTCTTTATAGCAAAGGGACTTGTTGGATGTTTCTAATCGCCATTTTTCTTACATCTTTGCAAAGCTGATTCTCTATGGGGGGTATAACGTATGTTATATATTGCGCACAACATCAGATTCCTGCGGAAACGTGCTGGTTATTCTCAGGAAGATCTGGCAAGCCTGCTTGGATACAAAGCAGACAAATCATTTACGACAATACAAAAATGGGAATCCGGTGTATCGACTCCTCCTCTGAAGGTCTTTGTGCGTATGGCAGAACTTTTTGGAGTCGACCTTGATGATTTTACTTATATTGATCTTTCTGATTCTCTCAACGTCAGTAAAAACAAACGTCATTCATCATCAGTCCCTGTATATGGACGGATCCCTGCCGGTGTGCCGGCCGAGGCTATTGAGGATATTGATGGTTATATTGAGATAGAAGGTCAAGGTAAGAATACGAGCAGCGACTTTTTCGCACTCAGGATAGAGGGAAGCTCCATGCTTCCCGAATACAGAGATGGTGATATAGTTCTTTTTGAACGCCAGAACACCTGCGACTCCGGCTCGGACTGTGCTGTTCGCGTAGGCGACAATGATGCCACATTCAAAAAAGTCCGCGATATGGCGGACTTTGTGATCTTGCAGCCTATCAATCCTGACTACGAACCGATCCAGGTCAGTAAGGGTGGCGATGTTCCTTTTGAGATATTAGGAGTGGCAAAAGAAATCAGAAGAAAGATCTAACGATCTCGGTCATTGCTTCTTCCATATCCTTCGGCTCTATGCCGAGGGTTTTTTTGAGCCTGTTTATATCCATCCACGACGGCCTTATGGTCTCTTCCTTCGAGTCATCGTAGTTGATAGGTGTGTCGTTCCCGAAGACTCTGTTCACGATCCCGGCAATCTCGAGATTGGTATATGCCTGAGGCATTCCGGCGTTGACGGTGATGTTCTGATCCGCGCTGAAACTGTCATTTCCGCATGCAAGCGCAGTGAGGATCTTCGCGAGGTCTTTCACATACAGATACTGGCGCTTTACAACGCTCCTGCCTATGACGCGGAGCTGCCCCCCGGCTGCGGCCGTGTCTATGAAGACATTCATCATCGCGCGGCGCTTCTCGCCCAGCCCGAGGACCTGTGCGATCCTTACGATTCCGTATGTCATGCCGGATTCATCTGCATGCTTTCGTATAAGCTGTTCGCATTTTATCTTCGAATCACCGTATGCCGTCCTTCCTTTGAGCGGAGTGTCTTCAGTCCACGGTATCAGGTTTTCATCATCATACACGGAGATGGTGGAGGCGAAGACAATACGCTTCACCCCGGCAGAGGTCATTGCTTCGAGGATGTTTTCCGTCATCGTCTCGTTGATCACATAGTCGGCAGGGTCCGGAGTCGTCCCTCTGACTCCTGCGAGATGTACCACGGCGTCCGAGCCGGCAAGGGCTTCTGTAAGAGACTCCCTGGTGTAATCCGTCGTCTTCCAGTGCACCTGTGCATCAGATACAGTATCTTCTGTGCTGCCTCTTGTCAGAGCAGTTACCGTATTGCCTGATTCTCTCAGCTGCGCGAGCAGCTCAGTTCCGATAAATCCACTTGCTCCTGTTACTGCAATTCTCATGATCGTTCTCCTGTCTTATGTGAAGCTACATTACAAGCGCTTTCTTCTTCCAGCGGCCTGCACGATACACCGCGTATGTCATTGCGGCACCTATGAGCCATGTGATGAGCATCGATACGAACATCATGTAGAACTGTCCCTGCGGATGCTCAGGCGACCTTGTCATCCAGGTCATCAGATATGCCAGCGGGACACGGATCAGAACTGTGGTTATCATAGACAGCCACATCGGAGCCATTGTATCTCCGGCGCCTCTCATGACGCCCTGGAGGCACTGCGTGACTTCCATAGCTATGTATCCGGTTCCCATTATCAGCATCATGTGATAGCTCTGCTCGATCAGTTCTTCAGTATTGGTGAACAGTGCCATCAGATATTTTCCGAATATGAATATGAGGACAGTGATGACAGCCGATGTCGCCATTGCTACGTATGTTCCCTTCTTTGCTCCTGTCTCGACCCTGCTGAGCTGTCCGGCTCCTATATTCTGTCCGGCAAAAGTCGTCATGGCCGCTCCGAATGAGAACGCCGGCATCATTACGAAACCATCGATCCTCATGACTATTACATTGGTAGCGATACACATAGGCCCGAAGCTGTTGGTAAGAGACTGGACCACTACCATGGAAAGCGAGAATATAGCCTGGGTTATTCCCGAAGGAAGTCCGAGGCGGACAAGTTCTCTGACGTACTTGCTTCCCGGCTTCAGATATTCCACCTTCAGGTCGAACACATCCCCTTTTCTTGCCAGCTTGATCAAAGAGAGTATCGCCGATACCGCCTGGGCGAGCACAGTAGCCAGAGCTACACCTGCAACCCCCATCCCAACCTGAGCGACGAAGAATATGTCGAGGATGATATTGAGGATCGTCGCAACGATGAGATAGATCAGAGCCGAGATCGAGTCTCCGAGACCTCTGAGCACTCCGCCGAGTATATTGTAGAAGGCGCATCCAGCTATACCGAGGAAGAGGATCCTGAGGTAGTCATCGCACCAGACTATGATCTCATCAGGTGTGTTGAGGAGCCTGAGGAGCGGCATCGTGATAAGCGGTGCTACGATCATAACGATCACGGACGCAATAAAAGTCAGAGTGATGCAGCATCCGATCGTTTTCGACAGATGATCTCTCTGTCTTGCACCGAAATACTGGGATACCATGATCCCCGCACCTACCGATATTCCCATGAAGAGAACCAGCAGGAGGTTGACTATAGGTCCCGCACTTCCGACAGCCGCAAGGGCATTGTCTCCTATGTACTTGCCTACAACGATACTGTCGACTGTGTTATACAGCTGCTGGAACACATTGCCGATCAGCATCGGTATCATAAATTTTACGATTTGACGGACGGGGTCGCCGACCGTCATATCTACAGGTTCAAATATTTTCTTCCACATCCCCAGTCACTTCCATTTCTCAAAAAGAAAAGGTCCGGACCCCGTCCCGGCCTTTTCTCTTATTTTACTTACTTTACGTTGCAGACGAAACATCTCTGTTTCCCTGTCTTTTCCGGAGGCAGCTCATCAAGCCACTCAATGGTGATCTTAAATTCATCTCCGTAGAGCTTCTGAACCTCGGTGATGAATCTCTCTTCGATCTGTTCCTTGGTCATTGTCTTGTTGAACGGATCTGATACGAGCTGGATCTTCATGTCGTGATATGTCTCTTCGATGAATCTGAACTGGGAAAGCCCGACTGTATGGTTGGCGATCCTCATCAGCTGCAGAGCAGATGAATCAGCGCCATTCTCGTGCTTGACCAGATCGTTCATGCGGCCTTCTATATCTGTAAAGTATCTGATGCCGTCCTTGACGAATGATTTTCCGAGGTCGAGAGTCTCGTAGTTGATCAGCGGATATGTATGCTTATACAGCGATGTAACAACGATACGTCCGTCATCAGCGAGCTCGTTCTTGTCATTGTATACGTTGGCAACAGCGATATCGTTGGCGACATATCTGTAGCCGACTCCAGGGAATTCATAGATAAAGCTTCCCATCTCAGATACACCGTAAGCGTCTATGAGTCCAGGTCCGAGAGCCTTGGCGAGCATCTTGCGGGTCACGCCGTCGACCATCTCGCTGATAGGCGCATAGAACTTAGGCTTCCAGATCTCGAGGTTGTGAGATTCAGCATAAGCGACCATCCTGACCATGACATTACGTCTCAGGCAGATGAGATCAGGCTTGTATTCGTTGATGTCTTTGATGAGATCAGCAATACCGTCGCCAACGATATGGTCTTCGCCGACTACCTTACGTCTCATCAGGCCGAACTTCTGAACGATGGAGTCTCTGTCCTTCTTCCTCGGTCCCTTGTGGCTTGTTGAGAAAGAATACATCTTGCCGCGAAGAGGCTTGTAGCCTGCTGCCGAGAGAGCTCTCGCCCAGTTGGCATCACTGCATGCCTGCTCTTTCTGTGTATAGAGCATCTTGAGAGGCGTCCCGGAGGAACCGCTCGTGCTGAGGATGTTGATATCATCGTGGATCTCCGGATGATCATCCCACTCTGTCTGCATCCACAGACGCAGCTCAGGCTTTGTCAGTGTCGGGAATTTCACGAGATCCTCTGCGCAGTGGTAATCATCAGGTGTCGTTCCTGACTGCTCGAACTTCTCCCTGTAGACAGGGATCTTGTAAGCCCTCTTCATCAGGCGGTGTATCTTTCTGTTCTGATCTGCTTTGATCTTCTTCGGATCCCCGTCAAGAGATCTCTTCAGTGTCAGAAGGTACCATACTGTATAGACGTTTTTGAGTTTCTTCTGCAGACTCATTGCTGTTCTCCTTCGCTGTCTTTCCTGTTAGCCTATCCTGCGGATCGTGTATCCGCACTTCTCTATATATCCGTTGATTCTGAGCACCCTGTCTCCGTCATCGTAATAATAGCAGACGTGTTCCGCTCCGCTGACATCGAATTCGCTCCGGTCAAAATGCGTATTAGGTTCTTTGCTCATGAACCTGAGGCTGTACTGCTCTGCCGGCATCTCATAGTGATCGTCAAGAACTGACTCTCCCTCCAGAAGATGCCTGAAGCATGCATCCAGAAGATCTGCTCCGCAGTAGTGTTTGATAAGGTTCCACATGTGGCATCCGTCGAGTCTCGGAGTGACCTCCAGCAGAACAGGATCCGTACCGTTTTTGAGCTTTATCTGGTAATATGCCGGACCGTCTGTGATGCCTATCTTCTCAGCTACGCGCGCTGCAAGATCCTCGCATTTGCGCACGGCCTCTGCATCGGCAAAAGCCGACGGGACGCGGTGCTCTTTGATGATCCCTCCCGGATACTCATCAAAAGCGTATCTGTCGCTGACCAGGGCGAACTTCATGGCCCCGTCCTGCATATATGCATTGACGGATACCTCCGGTCCGTCGATGAACTCTTCTATGATGACACGTCCCTCGAACGAGTAATCAAGGGAGCGTGCAAAATTCGCTTTTATATCCTCTGCGGACTCAACCTTGAAGCAGCCTCTCTGTCCCTGCGAGTCCACAGGCTTCATCATCCCCGGGAAATCAGTATACTCAAGCGCCTCTTCAAGACTTCTGGCCGTTATGAAGGATGCATTGCCTTCAAAACCCTGTCCGAGAGTCTCTCTCATCCTTCCCTTGGAGTGACAGGTCTCTGCTGTCTCATAAGAGATAAAATGCGGGAGTCCGAGCATCTCGCTGACCTTCATCACTGTAGGCATCGCAAGGTCAGAGCCGACCGAATAGATGGCCCTGACGCCGTATTTCTTCGCAAGCTCCGCCACACCTTCCATGCTCTTGATGTCCACCTGTTCGAAATAATCAAGATGAGGTATGCCGCAGTCTACTGTCGTATAGCTGCAGCCGACGACTTTATAGCCGTGTGCCTTGCAGTATTCTATCGCGTCTATCTGCGCGTTGCCCGCGCCGAGTATAAGGATTCTTTTTTCTTCGTTTTTTTCCATTGTGTCACCGTTTCCAGTTCCATTTACCTATCGGCCCATTGCATCGAGTTCTTCGATAGTTCTTCGTGTATCGCTGAGATCATGGTCGACTTCCTCATGAGGCTTGTCAGAATGAGCCTGCGTGTATTCTTCATAACACCTGTAGAAGCTCTCTATTAGCTCTGCGCTGTCCTCCCATGTCGCCCGGTTCTCGTCTGACTGAGGCTTTGGAGTGATGCCGTAGCGATCCCTGACCGTCTTACCGATATAGTCTGAGAGCTTGCGCTGCCCTGTCGCGACCATGTGGTGAGTATCGAAGAAGTCCTCCTGATACTCAAGTCCGATGGCATCGATCTCACGTGTGAAGTCGATATAATCAAAACCCTCTTCCTGTATGATCTCAGCCGCACGGTTGGCTCTCTGATGCCTGTAATATGCTTTCTCTGTATCAAGTATGTGCGGGAACTCGGCGAACACTATGTGCGGTATCTCCGACTCCTTGCACACCTTGAGAAATGCCCTGAGCTCCGCCTCGCCTTTTTCATTGAGGGCCGCCGTCGTCCCGTCGGCCGGATAGACATTGTCCGAGCTGAATTCGGTATGATAGAGCGGCGTCATAGCTCCGCGAAGCCTTGCGTAGCCGTTTTGCATCATCAGCAGCCTGTCTTTTACCGACTCGTCTCCGATGTCGCTCCATCTGTAGTGATATTTCAGCACAGGGAAGATCGTCTCCATCGGATGATCAGTCTTCTCAAAAGCATAACGGATGCAGTTCTCAGAAACAGGCATATTGTCTCCGAGAAGCCTGACGCAGTCCTTCGAATCGATAAGCTTATCCTCTGTGTACAGAGCTCCGTTTGCCTCGATGATCAGGACCTGCGGATGCTGCGTCCTCTCTATCTCGGCTAGCTCGTATTTCCACAGCGGCACTGAGTTGACCGCGAAGGCATACGGATAGCTGGTGTAGCCGTGCTTGCGATAGACCTCAGGGGCGCAGTAGTCATTCATAATCTCGCTCGCGCCCATGACAACTATATCGAGTGAATCAGGCTCTTCCATGTAGAAGCCCTGGAGCCTGACCGATTCGCTGCTGCCGTCGTTGGCAAAAAGCTGCTGAGATACATGGACGATCCCGGCTATGACCGCGATGAAGAGCGCCAGTCCTGCTATTCGTTTTATATTTTTTCTCTTTCCTGAATCTTTTCTTCTCATCAGAATCCCATGTATACAAAATCAACGCCTTCAGATCCGGAGCCGTATATTCCCAGCATGATCACAGACATTGCACCGATGAGCAGCACTATCCACTGAAGCCACGCAGGTCTGCGGTCGAGCAGATCGCCCGGTGTCTCAAGACCGCTCCTCTCCAGCCTGATGCTGAACCATAGCATCACTGCTGCTCCATACATCACTGCGGCACAGTCACTGAGGCTGAGACCCAGATCATGGATCTGACTGAGCGAGAGGTTCATGTGCAGATCGGATACAGATCTGTACATCATATCTATGGCGCCTCTGAAATCCGGCGCTATATCGAAGTAATATCCGATCAGAACTACAATGAAGGTGCGGATCATCTGGAAGAGTTTCCACGCAGCCGACTCGGCCCTGATATGCAGCGCTTTGATCGCTTTCTCGTATGCCGGCGCCATGAGTGTCGAGAACATGATCACAAGACCGTTCCACAGACCGAAGCCTATGTACCTGCTGTTGGCTCCGTGCCAGATTCCGATCAGCAGGAATACGATGAGTGACGCGAATGCTGTCGGAAGTGTTCGCGATATGTGTTTTCCGGCAGCTGTCTTCCCGAATGCTGTGCCTGCCAGTTTCTTGCTGATGTTCAGAAAGAGATTCGATACGGCAAGCGAATAGAAGACGTATTTCTTCATCCACGCACCGAGCGTGATATGCCATCTGCGCCAGTATTCATTGATGGATCGGGAGAAATACGGCTGCCTGAAGTTGTTTTCAAGATCTATGCCGATCACTCTCGCAACGCCCCTGGCTATATCTATGCCTCCTGAGAAGTCAGCATAGAGCTGCAGAGCATACATGAGTGCGGCGAAAAGTATCATATCGCCGGGATACGATGTATAATCGCCGGTAACTGTATTGATAGCCGCGAACAGTCTGTCCGCTATAACGAGTTTTTTAAACAGTCCCCACAGTATGAGTTCCCCGCCGGATTTGAATCTGTGCCACTCCGGGCGATGCTCTGCGAAGAGCTGCTCTCCGAGCTGGTCGAAGGCACTGATAGGTCCCTGTATGATCTGCGGGAAGAAAGATACGAAGAGAGCGAACCGGAAGAGGTTCTTTTCTGCCCTGATCGTGCCCCTGAATACATCTATCAGGTAACCTGTCGCCTGAAATGTATAGAAGGATATCCCGAGTGGCAGAAGCAGGCTGATGATCTTGACATCTCCTGAAGTATGCCCGAAGAGATGCATCAGGCCTCCCGCAAGGAAGTTCAGATACTTGATCACGAAGAGTATCCCGAAGTTGAGAAGCAGCGTGATGATCAGGATCGATCTCTTGCGTTTTTCCGCTCCATTTTTGAAAGCTTTCTTCTCGTCTGAGCTCCATACTCCTTTCATCTCGCGGACCTTTTGCTTAGTCTCCGCTGATATCCTGTCTATAGCAGACGCAGCGAGAAATATCGTCAGTGTCGTGAAGAGTATGAAGACCGTGTACTTATAGCTGTTATAGACATAGTAAAAATAGCTTGCGCACAGGAGCACCGTCCACTGATACTTCTTCAGCGGAAACAGAAAGTATATGATTATCGTGATGCCCGCAAACAATGCGAATAGCAGCGAAGTAAATGCCATGTGTGTTTATTCCTGTAAGTTATGCAGCCCCGGGCCGCCTTGTGTCATTGTATGAATCCTTAAATAGTGTATATCAGCACACCTGCGATGATGAGCAGATTGCCGATCAGCTGCCCTATGTTGAAATGCTCCTTAAGCAGGAGAAATGACAGAACCATTACGAAGACATATGTAAAAGTATCGATCACGGGACCGAACCTCATGTCTACCTTGGTGTAGGCAAATGTATTGACAAAGAGCACTGCGAAGGAGATCGCGTATGCGGTCAGCACCCTCCAGTTCAGGTACTCATATATCCAGGACTTGTGCTCCATCCTGGCGCTCTGCTTGAGCAGTATCTGTGATCCGGCTGAGAAAAATGTAGCCGCGAAGAGCAGGAATATGTAGATGTTCATTATGCGGCCTCCTCTCCGTACGGTGTATTGAGCGATACCGTGATCACACCGGCAAGGACTACCGCAAGCCCGATAAGATTCTTGAAAGTCAGATGCTCCCCGAATAAAAGCACAGCCCAAAGCTGTCCCCATATGAGATAGACGCTCCGGTTGGCATATCCCACATGAAGATCGACTTTCTTGATGACCTTCTGCCAGAAGAATGCGTATACCACGCATACCATCAGCATGAGCACTGAATATATATACAGCCACGGGCTCATGAAGCCTTCGCTGTTATATGAGTTGGCTGCTGCCTTGGCAAAAACGCTGGTGAAAGAGAACACCATTACGCAGAGATGGAGTCTCAGGTAATCAGTCATTCTCTCCATAATTCCTCCAGAGATCTGCCGTCTACATACATCGCGCTGTATACGCGGTCCTTGATCCTGTCAAATGCGCTCTCGTCATCCGCCTTCGCGATGACATGCCCGATCCTTGTCGTTCCGTTGTACATCTTCTCGATGTTATTCCCGACACCATAATCGAGTTTGACTGTGACGCCCTCATCCCTGATAGCGTCGAGCTTCTCTTCATCTATATATGTCAGCGTTCCGTCGACCGGACTCATGAGGAGTTTTGCCATGCAAGGCACCCTTTCAGCGCCTTCCGGCATCACGACAGGTTTTCCGAGAGCGTTGTTGATCATCTGCTCGTAGAAATCAAATCCATAGTAGATGGATATGAGCTCAGGTATACATGTCGCTCCGGCGCGGCCGCCCATCTCGATGATGTATACATCATCTCCGTCTATAAACACATCAGAGTTGAAAGCTGTGTTGTCGATCCCAAGCGAGTTGGTCGCGCGGGTGATCTGCTCAGCGATCTCGTTATACACCTTGTCAGAACACTTATATGGGAAAGCGTGCCCCGCAGGCATAGTTGCGCCTCTGAACTTGTATGTGAATTTCTCATGCGGAGCGAGCAGAATAAGCTCGCCATTCACTACCATTCCGTCCACACCGATCTCATGTCCGCTCAGTTTGCTCTCGATGAGGACATAATCCTTGCGGGAATACCTTACGGCTTCGTCATAGGCTCCCTTAAGATCCTCGCGGCGGTCGACTACGTTGATCCCGCGGCTTCCAGAGCTGTCCACGCATTTTACAACGACGGGATAGCCGATCTTCTCAGCAGCTTCGTATGCTTCGTCAAGGCTTGTGACGCGGACATATCTTGAAGCTGCAACATTGCCTTCTGCGAAAGCCTCCTTCATCCGGAACTTGTCGCATGCCTTATTGGCCGCTTCCTCGCTGATGCCGGAAAGTCCCATCTGGTCGTTGACATAACCGATGGTCGCAACAGCTACATCTGTTCCGGAAGTGCAGATCCCGCTGATGCCTTCTTTGCGGCATATGTCCAGTATGGCTTCCTTGTCTACAGTATTGACATAGTATGCTTTGTCAGCATAATCAAAACCGGGATATGCTCCCGGCATACTTGATACTACAGTATACAGGCCCATACGCTTGGCGGTCCTGATCAGAGGTACCTGATATACGCTGGCTCCAAGTATCATGATTTTATCCATAAAATCTACCTCTCAGTGTTTCTTGTCCACAGGCTTCCTGCTCCTGCCTGTGTCTATGCCGATACCGCTTATTTCTCAGGCTCATCGATGCCCACAGTGTCCCGTATGACAAATTGCGGTGTCTTGTTAAGTATCAGTATTATCTTGCCCAGATACTCCCCTACGATACCGAGCACCATGAGCACTACTCCGAACAGCAGGGTGATCACGCACATTGTGGACGACCAGCCGACAGGGAGGTTCGGGTAGATTATCTTGTTGATTATTATAGCTACAGTAAATACAAGTCCTGCTATGAAGGAGAATATTCCCACGAAGAAAGAAACTCTCAGAGGTATCACGGAGAAATTCCAGTATGCCATCCACAGCTTCAGAAGCTTCCTGAATGTGTATCCCGAATGTCCGTACTCTCTCTTAAAATGCTCTACCGGAACCATGCCTATATTATTGGTAACTCTGTAGAACACCGCATCGACATAAGGATTGAAAGTATCGAACTTGATTACTTCATCTCTGACCGCTCTGGTTATGATCCAGAAATTGCTTGACTCTATCTCCTTAGGCCTGCTCAGCATGATCCTCGAGGTCTTCCTGTTGATGATGCTGGTCAGATTTTTGATCGGCCCGTTCTTGACCTCAGGATATATGCCGTATACAAGGTCATAACCTTCTTCGATCTTGTGGATTAGCTTGAATATCTGGGACGGATGGGTCTGCATGTCATCATCCATTCCCAGCACATAGTCGCCTCTGGTATAGCGCAGCGCTGCCATGATGGCATTGTGCTGTCCGAAATTTCTCATCAGGTTGATACCGCGTACATTAGGGTATTTCCTGTTGAGTTTTACTATCTCATTGAATGTGCCGTCAGTCGAGCCGTCGTTAACGAGTACGAATTCACATTCGTAGCCTTCGTTGTTGTTGAATTCCTCTGTAACCATGTCGACGACCTTGCCAATCGTCTTCTCAGAGTAGTAACATGGTATTATTATTGATACAAGCATTGATAACGAACTCCTTCTTAAAATTACTGACATTTCGTATAATTATATCGCAACTGCGATGCATCTACAAGAAGGCAAGCTATTAGTGCTTATGTTCCGTCTGCGGAGTCTTCGCAGGAGGAACCGGTCACTATGAGCATAATACAGACAGCAGAAAGGAATCACGGCTATGAAGGAAATCGGCGGATATATGGAGCTTGAACACATGCAGGGATCCGAACTCTATCCGGATCTTCACCATCTCAATCTCGGACGCACGGCTTTCGTATGGCTCCTTGAGAATATTCCGCACAGCAGAGTCTATATCCCTGAATACATCTGCAGATCAGTCCCTGACAGTGCTGAGTCTGCAGGATTCAACGTAGTCAGATATCGCCTTGACGAGGATCTGCAGCCGGTATGGGGAAGCGAAGGTGCCCCTTGCAGCAGCGATATCCTCTATCTTGTCAGCTTCTACGGCCAGCTGACATATGACGAGATCTGCTTATGGCGCAGCCGTTACCCTAATGTCATCGTCGACAACGCACAGGCATTTTACGACAAACCTGTCAGCGGTGTCCATACCATATACACAGCGAGGAAGTACTTCGGCCTCAGCGACGGGGCGTATGTCGCTTCAGATATAGCAGCCTCAGCAGCAGATCTGCCGGAGGATCATTCCGGTGACAGGATAAGGCATCTGACCGGCCGCCTTGAGGAGAACGCCGGGGCTTACTATAAAAAAATGCTCGCGGTCTCTGACACTTTTGCGTCTGAGATCCCGAGACAGATGTCGGCGTTTACGCAGAATATTCTCAGGGGAATTGACTACGATCATGTCCGCGAGAAGAGATGCTCTAACTATATCACTCTCAGCAGGCTGCTCACGGGGACCGATCCGGCTGCCGGTGAGCAGGCAGCTTCAGGCAGAAACCCCTTCATAAAGCATATGCCTGAGTGTCCTTTTGCTTATCCGTATTATCACGAGGGCGGAGTCGCCCTCAGAAAATACCTTGCTTCGAAGAAGATATTCGTTCCTACCAACTGGACTTATCTTATCGATAAAATGCCGAAGGACAGTCTTGAATACGAATGGTCTGCGAACATCCTGCCTCTCCCTGTAGACCAGCGCTACGGAGAAGAAGAGATGCAGATAATCGCAGATGCAGTCAAAAGCTTCTGACTTCCGTGGCAGCAGGCGTCTGTTATACCGTATCTATGAAGCTCCGCTCTACTCTGTTGAAGACCATCACGCCTGCGGCGAAGGCTGCGGCAGCGAAGATGACCGTGGATATCACTGATTGTATCAGCACATCTCCCTTGCCAAGCATGATCAGACGGAAGAGCTCCATCGGAGCCGTCATCGGATTCCATATAAGCATCTTTCGCATCATCCCTCCCGTTACCTGCGAGAGAGGGTATATCACCGGAGTCGAATACATCCACAGGGACAGCCCGAATCCTACCAGGAACGAGAGGTCCCTGTATTTTGTTGTCACGCTCGATACCAGTATGCCAAGGCCCAGGCCCATCATTGCCGTAAACAGCAGGAGCGGTATCAGCAGCGGCAGAAGTTTCCATTCAGGATGAACATCTCCTCTGATGGTGCTCCAGATGATCAGAACTGCCACAAGGCAGGAATGGATCAGAAACTGTATGCCTGATGTGATGACGTTGGACACAGGTATAGTGAGCCTCGGGAAATATACCTTGCTGAAGATGTTCGCATTTGTCAGGAATGCAGACGCGTTCTTGTTAAGACAGTCAGCGAAAAACACCCACAGAGAATGGCTGCACAGGTAAAACAGGAATTTCGGGACGCCATTGGTGCTCAGGCCGGCGATACCTCCGAAAATGACAGTATAGATGATGCTGGTGAGAAGAGGACTTATAACGATCCACAGAGGTCCGAGCACGGTCTGCTTGTACATCAGCTTGAAAGATCTTTTTGTGAACAGCATAATCAGATCCCTGTAGCGCCATACCTCTCCGAGGTTCATGCTCATGGGACTCCGGTCCGCCGTTATATGGGTGTGATGCTCTGTCCTTTTATCCATCTATTTTCTGCACACGAGTATCTGCGAGTGATTCGCAATATTTTCCTGTTCCTCTATAGTGAAGCCCGCCATCTTAACGAGAGCGGCAAGGCTCTTCTGTGAATACATTCGTATATCCCCGCCCGGGTATCTGAGCAGGATCTGTCTGACATTTTTTCTGGCTCGCCTGAAAGCAGCATGATCGTTCTCGACAAGAAAGAGTACACCTCCCGGCACAAGTACCCTCAGCATCTCGCGAAGAGACTTGATCGGATGCGGATAGTGATGAAAACTGTGCATGCACAGAAGGATGTCAAAGCTGCCCTCTTCATATGGAAGATTTTCTGAATCTCCTTTCGTCAGCTCTGCCGCTCCGCCGCATTTTTCTCCTGCAATCTTCAGGCTTTCGCCGGAAAGATCCAGACCATGCAGAGAAAATCTCTCCCCGAATTTCTCTGAAATATCTGCCAGCATGATTCCGGTGCCGCATCCGATATCGAGAAGCTTTCCGCCCGGGCATTCCCCGAGTCTGTCAAGCACACACTCGTAACACCTGACCGGTTCGGGTATCTTCATGTTGGTTGCCGCTACCTTATCAAAGTAGTCTTCACTTTTTTTCCTGATTCTATCAGTTCTTATTCTCTGTGCTGATGCATTTCGTTCCATAATAACCTCAGCCTTCACGGTTTTAAGTTCAGTTCAGGATGTTCTTCAAGCCAGTGCTGCCTGCTGTATCCGGCATCGTCCCCTTCTGTACAGGATGTCATTATCCACTCAGGGGTCACAGCAGGGCCGGTAAAATAAAACGAGTAGTTTCCTCTGACATTATCTGCTGCCGAGCAGTTCTCAAGAATCATCACTGGGTTGGAATTGCTGGTAAATCCATATCTTCTGTTATCATAGGCAGAGCAGTTTTTCACTCTGTGTCTGACGCTGATCCCGCTTCCTCCGAGCTTGAACCCGTTGCCGTTGCCTCCGGTCGTCACAGGATCGCCGTCCGGGCCGCACTTATAGCCATTCATGACCGCCTCGCAGTCTGTCAGGCTGACAGCACCCGTCTTTCTGTTCTTGGAGAACAGATCAAATCCGTCATCGCTGTTAAGGTATGATCTGCATCTGACGAAGCTGTTACCTTCTCCTGCCGATACCTTGCAGGCAAAACCATCGGCATTGTTTTCTGATATATCACGGTTGCAGTACGAGAGGCAGTCCTCGATCAGATTGAAGGCCGGCCATTCTGATACTGGCCCATCGTTATATCTGTGCCTGATAAGGATACCCGTTTCTCTGTTGTGATGTGCAGTGCAGTGCTTTATTCTGTTATGGCTTCCCCGGATCTGAAATCCCATTCCACCTGTAACAGTCAGTCCTTCGATATCCCAGTAGTCTGCCTCGAGGATCAGAGAAGCATCCCTTCCGCAGAAATCCAGGACCGCAGCTTCAGAACTCATCCGCCTCCTTGAAGATTCTGTTCCGCTTATCTTTTTTTCTATGATCAGGTCTTCATTCAGTGTGTATACTCCAGGCAGAAGAAAGATATCGCGATCCTGTCTGATGGCAGTACGGATATCAAACGGAGCAGACTGCCTGCCATTCCCGCTGCAGCTTCCATCAGGAGACGCGTATATATATCCGTTCTCTGACTGCTCCTGCAGTATCAGCTCTACATTGATTGTATCGGTATCTATCGATATATCATTGCCGCGTGCAGCCATGAATCCTATGTAGAAGCGTGAAGGTTCTCTTTTGAGGAATGTGTCTGCGCTGATGCGCATCATGACTCCGCCGTCTTCTGCCGATACGAATTCATCCGGACTTCCTTCCTCCCTTCGCAGCAGGTGGTTTCCGTCTTCATCGATGATATCGGCTCTTATGCATCCGCCCAGTTTTGCCAGTTCTATCCTGAATTTTCCCGGAACGTCCCTGAACTTCGAAAAGGCTCTTTCACTGTCTGCCGGAACAAGGGAATGATTGTACACTTGCTCTATACTCTCAGCATCGATACCCTCTCTGACGAACAGATCTGCTCTTCCTCTGAAGGCCCCTGCGAGAGCCATGTTCGAATATGGATATCCTGTTTCCGGATCACGAGCCAGCGTATCCCGTATGAATATGCCCCATGCTTCCTGATTGCTGTTGCCGCCGCCGGAAATGACAGCTTTTATTTCTGCTGAGATCCTCACATCATACCCCGCCGGCACTTCTGCAGCACAGCAGGCGAACTGATCGTATCCCGTGTCGGTCACTTTGCCCGCTCCGGGCACCATGCTCACACGGATCATATCATCTCCGGCCTCTGCGATGAACATTTCCCGCGAGACCCCAAGAGAAGACCCCTTGTTCTTCACATCCTCAGCGCTATTATACTGTCTGTTCCAGAGCACTGCGCTTTTCCATTCTATATGTCTGTCCCAGTCACTTCTGCTCATCAGGCTTTACCTCTGTGATCCTTATGCTTCCAAGTCTTGTATTTCCCCAGGCTCTGGTCTTCCATGTCTGTCCGAAATACCTGTAATTCTCTTCTATTCTGAAGACAAGTACTTTGCTTATGAAATCATGTCTGACCTGAACATTATCCTCGTATCCGAAGATCGCTACATCACATGCATACGCATCAGGCGCAAGCCCTGATGTGTCCAGCTCGCAGCTTATCTCGCTGCTTCCTTCGTTCAGGCAGCATGCATCAGAATATGCCATTCCCACTATTGTTCCGGATGAGTTTGATACAACAAGCCTGATACGGACGCCGTCAAGTTCCTCATATGCTCTCACTCTGACCAGAAATCTCAGCGACTCATCCATCTTAAGAGCTTCTTCATCTGTAAGGATCTGCTCTGCGACGCACTTGCCGCTAAGGCCTCTGTTCCTTCTCACATATGAGCTGAGATCGCCGGCCATGCCTCTGCTTCGCGTCAGATGTTCACTATAGAATCTGATGGCTTCCTCCGTATCTCCGTCATATATGATCTTTCCCTGATCGAGCACTACGCAGCGCTCGCACAGCTGCCTTACTGTATTCATGTTATGGCTGACATACAGGATCGTCCTGTTCTCATCTGTTGCCGCACTCATCATACGGTCTATGCACTTCTGCTGAAAGGCGATATCACCGACAGCAAGCACCTCATCCATGATCACGATCTCACTGTCAAGGTGAGCAGCCACAGAAAATGCCAGTTTTACGTACATTCCGCTTGAGTATCTCTTCACCGGCGTGTTGATGAATTCGCGAACCTCGGAAAAATCGATTATCTTCTCGAGCACATCATCGATCTCCCTCTTGCTCATCCCCAATATTGTGCCGTTAAGATATATATTCTCCAGCCCGGTCATCTCGCCATGGAAGCCCGTGCCAACCTCAAGCATGGAAGTGACCCTGCCGTACAGATCGATCGTGCCCGCGGTAGGAGCCGTTACTCTTGAGATCAGCTTCAAAAGAGTGCTTTTGCCCGCGCCGTTGCCGCCTATCAGGCCAAGACGCTCACCCTGATGCACAGTAAGATCTATGCCTTTCAGAGCATAGAAAAGGTCGCCGTACTTACGCTCCGGCTCTCCGATGATACTGTTGGGATCCTCGCGGCCGCGCTTTCGTGCCCACCAGGACTGCAGATCTGCCTGCAGTGTCCCTCTGCCGACTTCCCCTATCCTGTAGATTTTGTCAACACCCGATATCTGTATTGCAATCGGACGGTCCGCATCATTTATCATCTGAGGCCCTCCTTAGATTCCCGATGAGATCGGCCCATTGGCGTGTTATTATTTCCTGTCTGAAATTCTCTGCCGTTATCCTCGCCGCTCTTCCGAGCGACTCCCTCAGTCCGGCGTTATCGGCAAGAAGGGCCATGGCGGAAGAAAGCTGCTCTTCACTTCCGACATCGGTCAATATGCCGTTTTCTCCGTTTTGTATTACATCGGCCGAGCCCGGGCATCTTGTAGATATGCAAGGCATACCCATCATCATGCATTCGAGAAGGGCATTCGACAGACCCTCATAATCGCTGGACAGCACGAACATCTCGCAGTCCGATGCTGCCTCATGGATGTTTTCCACATTGCCGTGTAAAATAACGCTCCCGGAAACACCAAGCGATTCCGCAAGGGCCTCAAGCTCGTCATACAGATCTCCTTCTCCGTAGATCGAAAGCTTATAATCTGAGTGCGCGGCATGGAAGTCCGCAAAAGCTCTGATCAGCATTGCCTGATTCTTCTGCGGGTTCAGTCTTCCTATATTGACTATGCGGCGAGCTGTCTTTTCCTTTCTGAGACATGACACACTGACCGGATTCAGTATTATGCTGCTGTGAGATGCGGTTTCTTCATCGAAAAGGTCCCGCACCGTCGAAGACTGAAACACCACATGATCAGCTTCTCTGTATAATGAGGCTATCTCCTCCATGTGTTCAGGCTCTCTCTTTACAGGATAGTTTCTTTCAGAGCATATAACCGTCTCCCCGCTTGCCGTATGTACATTCATCCGGTTCATGGAATACATAAACGATATAGCCGCAGCCGGTTTCCGGACTTTCTTATATGTCCTTACATAGCTCTCCATCATCTTCTGCCGCTCTTCGATCGTGCCGTACAGTCTGGTTGGTATATATACTTTTTCGACCCCCTCTTCCAGCGGATATTCTTTGCTTTTCTTTCTGAAACAGAACATGACCACATGATAAGTCTCGCTCAGTCCGTTCGCAAGATTGGCGGCAACCCTCTCAGCGCCCCCTCCGTGCAGAGAGTAGACCATAACAAAGATGCTGTCCTTATCTGTTCCGGCCGGTCTCAGCACAGGCAGAAGCTTTGCAGCATAATAAGCATGCCCCAGGATCCTCTTAATGGTCCCCTTGCATTTTCCATATGCTATTCCTACGGACTTCATTGAACTCGGTCCGTCCGGACTCCTCTTCATACGCGGTATCTCCCGATGCAGCTCAGTCTCTTCTGAACAGATCCCTTGTATATAATTTATATGATACATCTTTCAGCGCATCATCCTGACATCTGTTTGCTACGATGACATCGCTCTCTGCCCTGAATCTTTCAGGATCGTTTACGACCGTTCCTCCGAGATAACTGGCTCCGTCCTCAAGTACAGGTTCATATATGATGACTTTCCTGCCCTCAGCGATAAGATCACGGATGATATCCTGCACCGCCGATGCTCTGAAATTATCCGAATCGGTCTTCATGGTCAGCCTGTATATTCCCACAACTTCAGGAGCTTCTGCTTTGATATCGTCTGCTATGAACTGTTTGCGGATCACATTGCTGCTTACGATCGCCCCCATCATGCTCTGCGGGATCCCTTCATAATCAGCCAGAAGCTGTTTTGTATCCTTAGGAAGACAGTATCCTCCATATCCGAACGAAGGATTGTTGTAGTGATCACCGATACGCGGATCAAGGCAGACTCCTTTTATTATATTTCCGGTATCCAGTCCCTTTGTCATCGCAAAAGTATCGAGTTCATTGAAGAAGCTCACTCTGGCGGCCAGATACGCATTGGCAAACAGCTTGACAGCTTCCGCTTCCGCCGGACTGACTATCAGGACAGGGATCTCTCTGTGTGGCAGCCCTTCACGGTCCTCTTCGACCCTCGCGGCGCTCGCAAGTACAGCGGCAAACTTCTCCGCAGCAGCCCGCTCTCCCTCATGCGCGCCGACGATGATCCTGCTTGGATGCAGATTGTCATACAGAGCCTTCGATTCTCTGAGAAATTCCGGACTGAAAAGGATGTTGTCTGCCTTATACCTGTCACGCACTTTATCTGTATAACCGATCGGGATCGTGGATTTTATGACGATAGGTGCATCAGGACAGATCTTAAGAGCCTGCTCTATAGCATCCTCTACGGCCCCGGTATCGAACTCATGCAGATCCTCGTTATAGTCTGTCGGAACGGCAATTATAACAAGTTCTGCCCCGCTGTATGCTGAGCTTTTGTCTGTTGTGACTTTCAGATCCAGCCTTCGGCGCCCTTTCTTAGCTTCGCTGAAGAACCTCTCGATCTCATCGTCTTTGATCGGACTGCGGAGATCATTAAGCATTTCAGCCTTGTACTCTGTTGTTGTTATAGCTGTGACTTCATGTTCCTGTGCAAGCAGGACGGCCATAGACAGCCCTACGAAACCGACTCCGGCAACTGTTATTCTCACTGCATCCACCTCTTTCACTGTACGTACATGCTATACCATTCGGCGAAGGTTCTCAGCCCTGCTCTGATCTCTGTCTCCGGAGTGAATCCGAAATCGCGCTCAAAAGCTTCAGTATCCGCATATGTCTCAGTCATATCCCCCGGCTGCATCCCGGCCATCCGGACATGCTCTGTCAGATCAAACCTTTCCGGAAGGATCCCGGCCCGTATAAGCTCTTCTGTCAGAACTGATACGAATTCGGTAAGCTCTACCGGATTTCCCCCGCCTATGTTATATACTGCATGAGCTGCGGATAAGCTGCCATTCTCTTCAGGTGCACTCTTTAATACTCTCAGAAGCCCTTCGATGATATCGTCTATATATGTAAAATCTCTTCTGCAGTTTCCGTAGTTGAAGAGGGTGATCGCATCACCTCTTCTCAGCTTTTCGGTTGCTGAATAGTAGAACATATCCGGTCTGCCGGCCGGACCGTATACCGTGAAAAATCTCAGCCCTGTCGCAGGTATCCCGTAGAGCTTCGAATATGCATAAGCAAGAAGTTCATCTGACTTCTTAGTAGCGGCATAGAGGCTCACCGGCATATCAGTCTTGTCTTCAACAGAATATGGGATCTCTGTATTGCCCCCATAGACACTGCTTGAAGAAGCGTATACCAGATGTCTTACTCCTTCGGATCCGTTATCATAGCTGTGCCTGCATGCTTCCAGAATGTTATAGAAGCCGATTATATTGGATTCGATATAAGTGTCCGGATGATCTATCGAATACCTGACCCCTGCCTGCGCGGCGAGGTTGACGACTATATCCGGACGGTATTCTTCAAATACCCTTCTGATAAGCACGCTGTCTGCAATAGATCCTCTGATGAAAGTATGCTTCGCACCGCAGACTTCCGAAGCTTTCTCTATTCCGGCAAGGCGGTGCTCCTTGAGCGCAGTATCGTAATAGTCGCACATGTTGTCAAGGCTGATGATATGCCCTGAGCCACACTCTCTGAGCAGCCTCTTCACAAGGGCGGCGCCGATAAACCCGGGCGATCCTGTGACGAGTATTGTTTTTCCCTCTGTTTCGATCTTCTTACCCATTCGTCTGTCCCTGTGAAATGATCTCTTCCATCAGCTCGATATACTTGTCCGCGATATGGCTCCACGCATAGCTTTCCGCTGCTATTCTGCGGCTCGCCTGTCCCATTTCCTTCCACCGGTCCGGCCCCATGGCAATCACATCGCTGAGCGTTCCGGCTATGCTTCGCTCTGACGCGGCTCCGTTGTCAGAGATCAGCTCAGCAGCACCCTGGCAGTCTTTTCTCATGACGACCGGCAGCCCTGCAGCCATCGCCTCAAGGACAGCGTTAGGCATCCCTTCCTTTTGCGACGGAAAAACAAATATATCCGCTTTCCTGCACAGCTGACTGATTTCCTCGCGATCCTTATGACCTGCGAAAACTATGCGGTCCAGTGTCCCGTTTTCTATCGCCAGGCTCTCCAGATGATCCCGGTAAGGGCCATCTCCTGCGATAGTCCACCGGATCTTCCTGCCGGTCTTTTCTTCTATATTCTTTAACGCCGGGATCAGATCCTGAAGCCCCTTTCTCGGGATAAGTCTGCATACAGTCAGAAGCTCCACTCTGTCTGTCCCTGCCGACGAGTTCACGCACTCTTCCGGATGGAACTTCTCCGCATCCACTCCGTTAGGTATGACCTGTATCGGATATCTGCCGCAGAATTCCTCCGCCAGCTCTTTCAATCCCGAGCTGTTGCAGACCAGAGCCTCTGCATCCCGCCAGATCAGGCGCAGCTCAGGCTCTGTCATCCTGTAGAGCGCTTTGAACCGCTCCTGGAAACCCGGAATATCTCCGCCGCCCATCCTGACGATATACTTAAGTCCGTATTTCCTCCTGAGATTCCTTGCCAGCACCCCTCCGGGTATGCCGAAGAAACACAGACATATATCAAAATGCTCTGCCGGAACGATCCTGTCTGCGGCTTTGGCAGCTTTTCTCAGATAATCGAGAAGCTCGGCTGCACCGGCGCTGTCAGGCGAGCGGCGTTTCGCATCGACCCGTGTGACCTTAAGTCTGCCGTCATGGCTGATCTCAGATGAAGCGTGCTGCCCATAGCTGACAGTCAGGACATGCGTGCGATGGCCTTTGCGGGCAAAAGCTTCCGAAAGAGCCTGGCACGCGCTGGCTCCGCCACCGCCGACCGGCGGATATTCATGTGATACGATCAGGATATTCATGTTTTTCAGCTGTTCTCTTCGATCAGTTTTATCCACTGGTCTGTTACTGTGTCTGCATGGAATCTCTGCGATGACTTCTGTGCTTCATCAGCTATTCTTTCTCTCAGCTCTGCATCATCAGCGAGCCTTGTCATGGCCTCCTTCAGGGCTTCCTCATCTCCGGCGGGCACCAGTATCCCGTTCTTCATGCTGATGATCACCTCATCTGATCCGGCGCAGTCTGTTGAAATGCACGGAAGCCCCATCATCATCGCTTCAAGGAGAGCGTTCGACAGGCCTTCGAAATCAGACGAAAGCACAAACATCTCCGCGCTGCGGATCCTCTCATGAAGATCATGCGAGAATTCTATCAGCCTCACTCTGCCGGATAGTTCCGGTGCTGCTGACATTATTTCAAGATCTTCCTTCAGCGGTCCGCTGCCGTATATTTCCAGAACATGATCAGGATGGCTCTCGCTGAAGCGGGCAAACGCCCGGATAAGCAGCCTGTGATTCTTCTGATCTGTAAGTCTGCCTGCTGTGACTATTCTTTTTTCCTTCTGTTCCGATGCACGGACTTCTACAGCGACAGGGTTCAGGATAACTGAGCTTTTGCGCTGTATCCTGTGCGGGAACATATTCTGTACTCTCTTCGACTGGAAGACCACATGATCCGCTCCCTCCATGGCAAGCCTGGCATACCGCATATATCTGCCGCCTATAACCTCAGGATCCGCCCGCTCTGAAACGATCCTGAAGTCGCCGCAGCTTACAGCCGCGTTGATGATGTTAGGCAAGGACAGCATGCTTACCGTTGCGGCAGGTTTTACAGCCTTCTTGACAGATCTGACCCATATGAATCTGGGCAGATATCCCGCCGCCTTCATTGCCTTCCTGATGATCCACGGCTTCTTCTGTACATAGTCAGAATAACGAACGATCTTAACTCTCTTGTCCGGCGTGTAGCTGTCTGCATTGGAAAAAAGCGTGACAAGCGTCACATCATATCTCGCGCAAAGTGCGCTGCACAGATTGACCGTCACGCGTTCAGCGCCGCCGCCGGCCAGACTTGAGACAATGAACATCAAATTCTTCATTTTCGTTCTGTTCTTTTTTCTACCGCAGGCTCCGGAAGAATCAGCTTTTCTCCGAATATCCGATCCCATTCCGGCGGATCGAACCGGACAAACCCTCCGTCCGGATACAGTGTTATCTCGCTGAAATAGAGCCTGCCGTCTATGTCGTAGAAATCGACTCTCGCGTGAGGGATTCCTTCCGACAGTTTTTCAGAGAGCTCTATCACACTATCCCAGCATTCCGGCCTCTGATCATGATCCCCCTCAGAATTCGGGCGGCTCATTCTCATATCTATAAAGCCGTGTCCTCTGTTGTAGATATCGTTGGTTCTTTCCTTTGTCCCTGCCTTTCCCTTACAGACTGCTATCCACTCTGCCCTGCCGCCGAAGCAGAATGCTTTATATTCCACAAAAGGCCTTCCATCTGCACATGAGAGGACAGGTTCTGCAATGATCATCGGCCTGACATGTTTATAAGACCATTGCCGGCTGTGAAGGTAGTAATTCCTCCGCATCCTCATATTAATGTGTTTCCTGATCTTCTTTATATCTGTATCCGGATCGCCGGTGAAAGCTGTGGCCGAGCCGCTGTCATGCGTGCATTTCAATATGAATTTTTCCGGCAGATCTTCGAACGCTATCTTGTCGAAGCTGTCCCATGCTCCAAGCAGAGGGACAAGATGTTCTGCGCCGATCCTGTCCGATACATAGCTTCTTACGCCGAGTTTATCCGACAGCTTCGTTAAAAGCGGAGGCCTGTAATTAAGCTTGATCCACTGAATTTTCTCATTGTATGTGAGAGGAGCCTGTGTATCGAGCCTGCGGCGAAATACCCATGCGTATTTAAGCTTCAGAAAGAGTTCGTCCGGAATAATGCCGCTGACCTTTTCCGACAGCAGATAGCAGCCGAACAATATATTGTTTTTTCTTACTTTTTCCGGAATCATCATCTCTCTATGATCTCCGCCCATTGTTCTGCCGCAGCTTCCCATGACAGCTGCTTCGCTCTGTCCTCTCCTGCCTTTCTGTAACGCTCACTGAGATCTGTATCTGTAAGTATTTCCTGCAAGGCGTCAGCAAGAAGCTTCTCCTCGAAGGACGCTTCGCGGCAGGTGCCGGTATCGTCTCCGGAGCTGATCGTTTCATCGATACCGCCAGAACACACAGGCACAAGGATCCCATACCTTGCGTATTCTATATGATCGCTGATCTTATCCTGAGGACGTGTGTCAGGAGCGAGCAGTTCCCTCGCTCCGGTAGTATGATCTGTCGATACGCACGGGATCCCATATGACAGGCATTCCGCTATCGCGTTGCTGAAGCCTTCGAATGTCGATGTGAACGCCGCCACGTTCGCTGATCTCATGAAGCTTTCGGGATGTTCTATCCATCCTGGCATCGATACACTTCCGTCTACACCAAGGGCTCTGCTCAGCTTTTCAAGCTGCTGTCTCAGCTTACCTTCACCCAGTATAATCAGCTCCGCTCTTAAACCTCTGTCTGTGAGCTCTCTCAAAGCGAAGAGAAGATGCCACTGGGCCTTCTGCTCAGACAGCCTGCCAATCGTTATGATTCTGGATTTATTATTCAGAGAGCGCTCCCGGCCGCTCTTTTCAATACTCTGAACTTTACTGATACCGTTATATATGACTTCAAGCTTGTCTTTACTGCAGTAATGCGCTCTGTCTATCTGATCTCTGATCTCTCCTGAGCAGCATACGACTGAATCTGCAAAGCGGCAGCATATCCTGAGAACAGCTCTCCTCAGGAAGTCTTTTCTGCCCTCACTCAGCTCTTTGCCAGTCAGGGAATATCTGATCGATATGATCGTTTTTCCATACTTCGAGCCGCTTAGAATGTTGGAAAGATTAGTGTTATCAGAAAAAGATAATACAGCCGCATATTTTTTCTCTCTCTTAAGTCTGCGCAGCAAGGCAGTCCGTCTTATCAGCGCGGCGATCTGGTAAGCAGAGCCTGATCTGTCCTTGTCCGGAGGCATGCCGACCGCGATGATCTCGCCTGCATAAGGATAGCTTATGTTCACACTGTCATTCAGAACTATATCCACATCATAACTGCCGGACAGTTCTCTGCTGAGATTTGCTGCGACGCGCTCAGCTCCTCCGGATGAGAGTGTATTCACGACAAGAGCGATCCTCTTCATTCGTTCCCTTTCTTCCTGCTTTTTATATTCCCGCGGGGCATTGCTCTGATCCGGACAAGATCCCTGATACCTCTGACAAAACGTCTGTGATCATACTTGCTTGTCCCGGCAGTCCGTTCTCTGTGATTGACTTCTATCTCTCCGATCCTGAAGCCCCGGATTTTCAGGATCGCCGGAATGAAACGATGCTGATCATATCTGAGAGTCAGATCACTGAAGCATTCTCTCCTGTACACTTTGAGTGTGCACCCGCTGTCATGTATACCATCATGTACCATCAGCTGCCTTAACAGATACGCGTATAGTGACGCCCTTCTCTTACCGTAGGAGTCTCGGCGTTTCTTCCGCCAGCCTGACACCGCATCGAGATCGTTGTCTGTAAGATATTTAAGCATGCGCGGGATGTCAGCAGGATCGTTCTGCCCGTCTGCATCGAGTGCCGCGATATAATCCCCTTTTGCAGCCTTGAAGCCACGGTCCATCGCAGCGGTCTGCCCGCAGTTGCTGTCAAGTCTGATATATATAAGCGGCTGAAGCTGACTGCATATCTCAGCCGTCCTGTCTTCCGATCCGTCATCCACGAAAATGATCTCCCATGACGTCGGTAAATCCTTTCCCGCATGGGCTTCACACATCCTGACGATCTCTTCGTGGAGAGCGGCGATGCTGCCCTCCTCATTGTATACAGGAACTACGATCGACAGGCTGGTATTATCATTTCCGTTATCTGATCTTATCTGTCCTTTATTCATCATTTCTTCGTGCACAGATACACATCGCTGATATGTGTCGATGCGATCATTTCATAGCCATATCCCAGGTTATCAAGTTCCTTCTGCATCTTGCCGGACTCGTCTGAGATAACATCCCATGCAAGGAACTCTTCCTGCAGATCCTGGACTGCATCGAGCGGCGTTTCCGGTCTGAGCGCAAGCATTCTGGTCCCTCTGCCAAGATGCGCTGTTGTATCGTATACTGCAAAGCGATCAGTCCCTTTAAACAGGATATTGTCTCTGTCTTCGTACTCTTCAAAAACTTCCTTCTGCGGATATTGTTCTATATACAGAAACGGCATCTTGCCCGGCTGCTGGCTGATCAGCGCTCCGGCTATGGTTATCAGTGCCACGGCTATCAGAAAACGGTTTTCCCCGAAAGAGTCCTTCAGTGCTCCGATGCAGCACCACAAGAGGATCATCATCAGAACTATGTTGAAGGACTGATACCTGTCCAGCCGAAGATCTGCTAAGCAGTTGAATGTTATGCTCAGGACCGTTGTTGCGAAGAGGATCCTCATGAAACCTTTGCTGCAGGCTTCTGGCTTTCCGGTCCTCTCATTTGTTCTATCTGCCTTCCTGATACAGTACAGACCGGCAACAAGCAGGATGATGAATCCTGCCATGACAACAGGCGATCCGAACCATTTGTCAGTGATGACACCATATATTGCCTGCAGTGTTTCCCCGACCCGCTGCGATGTAATGTGTGTCAGTTTATATGATACAAGCGGCAGCCCATGAGTCTGCTTCGCGTACTCTGACAGATGCGTCACTATGTAGAAGAGATTGGTCTTCTGATAGATAAGTTTGTATACCCCTGCCATAAGAGGGAGCACATAGAGAAGAGCGGGGATCCATCTTCTCTTACACAGCAGTCCGATGATGAATATAGAGAAGAAGAATCCACAGATCACAAAGAAGAATTCAGAATGCTTGAGTCCGAAATACGCACAGATAAACCCTGCCATCTCCCATCCGAGGCATTTAATCTTGTTTTCTTCATTCCACAGCTTCAGATGACAGCATATTACGGCAAGCATCAGGGCTATTGCCAGCATGTAAAACCTGATGTACTCGCACATGCCCATGATGAGTCCGCACGATCCGAACATTAAGATGCTGAGCAGCATTATCCAGTCACTTCCTGTGAGTTTCCGGACTATATACGCCAGCAGCAGTTCAGCTAACAGGAAGAAAAGGATATTCATTATCAGGACATGCCGGGCGATCTCATAGAACGAAGCATCATAGCCAAGATGAGACATTATAAGATTCAGAAACCCCATATACTGCCTCTTGTGAAGCAGCAGCCCGATCCTCTCTGACAGCGGCAGCGCGTTCAGGCTTTCGCTTTCATCTACTTTCAGAAGATCCGTAATAGCATCCGACTCCATCCATGCGTCATATTTCCAGATCTCGCTGTCGGGGATATAGAAACTTGATTCCGCCGTATATGAGCTGGCATAGCCAAGACAGTACAATTCGTCAATATAGAAATTGCCCCGATGGCTCTGCCAGTATCCGAGAGCAAGACACTGCAGAAGCATCACGCACGCCAGTATTATTGGAATTTTTGCCGTTTTTATTTTTTCCATTTGATCGTTCCTGTTCCTGCCCGGGCGCTTTGGCGCTTACAGTTAACTATATCTCTCAGTTGATTCCTCTGAAAAGCACATCCCTGTCAGCAGGATAGAATAGATCTCTATCAGCAGGACATATCTTGTATACCCATTGACAGGGGAGAGCCACGCTATAGCAGCGATCATCAGAATCGGCCAGAGATGACGGCCGTTTTTTCTTCTGGAAAACATATATGCAAAGCATATGAGCATTATCCACAGATATGTTCCCGGCGCGAGCAGCATCGAAAGAAATGGTACATTCTCAAGCGCCGCCAGCATTTCGCCAAAAGATGCTCTTGCCTTCGGAAATGCCGGTTTTACATTCATAAGCTCTTCAAGCCACGGATACTGAGGGAACAGATCCTCGAAGGTCTGTTCAGTGTCTATCCCTGCATGCTCCAGAGACATTACTGTCGGAACGAACAGTGTTTTGAACTGGCGCTGCCGCATTCTTTCATTGGCAAAATCTTCATCCGGAGAAGTTGTGCAGACCGTGTGTATTATTCTGCCCTGCGCTTCAATATGCGGATTTTTGAATGGATACCAGTAGCCGTCCGTGCCTCTGAGAAAAGCGTCTATATACGAGTCCGGATGATCAAGACCCATTGATATCCATAGTTTTAAATATCGCGGCAGGAAACCCTCGTCATTGACAAAATCGATCTTGATGTAATCAGCATTCATGTCATCGTATTTCCCGATGATCTCAGGGATAGTGAGCCCCTCTGACAGCTTTTTCTGATATGCCGTATTGAGTACTGCTTCAGCTTCACCTGTCAGCGCCTCCGGATGCAGCTGTATGGTACGTATGATCTGCCTTGTCGGCATTGCCAGAGCTTCTCTCTTGTCTGTCGGATATACATCCTTTGCAGAAAGGCACGCGTTCCACAGCAGCAGCATCATCAGAAAAGCTATAAGTGCAGCCCCCCATTTCACCAGATATCCGCGGTCTGTATCTCCATTATCTCTGTTTCTGATTTCTACGAAGAGCAGCACTGCAAACATCATAAGCGTTACTGGTCTGGTTCCGTTTCTGTACAGAGAGAAACATAACCCAGTAACTACGATAAAAGGATACGACGCGATAACCGCAGCAGGCTTCTTCTGTGTGATGCTGTTGATACGCATATAGCACATCGTGAAGAAGAATATCCCCAAAGCCGTGAATACAGTATCCTTCACCAGAAACATTGCGTGTCCGGGAAACACCGGACTGAAGCAGATCAGCATAAGCATCGCTATCGCAGGTTTTCTTCTGACGCGGTTAACTGAACAGATATAACTAAGGCTGAAGCCGGCTGCCGCCGCCAGAAATATCGCCTGCGCGAACATACTGAACGCAAGACCGAATGAAGCGCCGCCTATCGCAGCACCGGTCCTGTACAGCAGGCCGATCACCAGACTGCTTAGTACTGGGTGGTGATTCGACAGAGGGAACACGCCCGTGCCCATCAGCAGCTGCCAGAAATAGTCATAGTCCCTCGTGACTGCCGGATAGCAGATCACCAGATATGGCAGCCAGCACGCAAAAATCACAAGAGATGTTTTTTTCCATGACCTCATAAATGCCGGCGGGCCGTCAGCAGTCTTTCCTTCGGCACCTATCCCGGCGCTGCTCAGACTATCAGCTTTCCTGAAAAGAGCTTTGATAAGAACCCGAAACGCAACAAGGGCAAGAGCAAAAGCTATGACGATCTCTGCCAGATGCTCTTTTGCCGGTCCTGTTATCGAAATCTGCTTAGGAAGGAGTGACATGAACAGACCGCAGACCATCATCGCGGCCAGAAGGCATGCCAATATCGTTTCCCATATCTTATTCTTTTGTTCTGTTTCTCTGTGTTTTACTGCCATTTTCCGAAGAGCTCAGTCTGTTATTTCCTGAAGACTACCAGCTTGCTGATTATGTAGTTCAGAACGATGACCGCTATCTGCGCAGCGATCTTAACTGTCACGTTGTTGAAGCCAAGCCATGTAATGAATACTGCAAGGATCGCCTCTTCGACCCCAAGGGTAAAAAGCCTTCCCCCGAAGAATGAACTCATCTGTTTTAAAAGCTCCTTCGTGCTGCCTGTCTTTCCGTCAAACACCCATGTCTTGTTGGTCACGTACTGAAACAGAACGCAGGCGATCCAGCAGAACACATTCGCGATAAGTTCATTGATATGCAGTAAGCCGTTCAGAATGACGAACAGCGCTATATTCAGAACAAAGGACAGCCCTCCGAAGAAAAGATACAGCAGGACTTCCCTGTGCGCTCTGTAAAACGGCTCAAAAAGCCTAAGCAAAGGGAGCCTCATGATTCTGTCGAATATATCCATTTCATCCATGATTATCTGAGTGATCAATATGTCAGTTGCGGCCATGCCTGTCTGACACATCTGTATTTTTATTCTGTTCATACCGGTCTGACACATTTATCAGATCGATCTCAAAATCCTGTCTGTGTTTCTGGTTGATAGAGTCCAGAATAAGTCCGGAGAAGAATGATTGTATTGCCGCCATTACTGTAAACCCGCATACTATCAGGGTCGGGATCCTGCTTACCAGTCCCGTTTTCAGATAGGCTGCAAACACCGGGATGAAGAAAAACGTGCTAAGTAAAAGAAGAATAATGGCAAGTGCCGAGAAGAAAGCTAATGGTTTATAATTCTTCCATAATCTGACTATGGTCTTCAGCACTTTAAAACCATCAGAAAAAGTATTGAGCTTGGATTCGCTGCCATGAGGTCGATCGCGATAGTCTACCACCACATTTTCTATAAACAAATTCTTGTCTACAGCATGGATGGTCATCTCGGTCTCGATCTCAAAGCCCTGCGAGATCACCGGAAAAGTTTTGACGAACTGATAGCTGAAAGCCCGATAGCCGGTCATTATGTCTTTGATCCTGCTCTTGAACAGAGCATTGATGCTTGACCGTACTAACGAGTTTCCGAAATTATGAAAAGGTCTCTTGTTTTCAGAAAAGTAAGTAGATGACAATCTGTCTCCCACCACCATGTCCGCTTTTCTGATAAGTACTGCATCTGCCATTTCACGGGCATGTTCGGCAGGATATGTATCGTCCCCATCCGCCATGATGTAGCATTCTGCTTCGATCTCACGGAACATCCTTCTGATCACATTGCCCTTGCCCTGCTGGTATTCATGCCTTACGATAGCACCAGCTTTTTCCGCTATCTCAGGTGTCCCGTCAGTCGAGTTGTTATCATATACATAGATAACACTTTCGGGCAAAGCAGCACGAAAATCCCTTACTACCTTTTCTATAGTTGCAGCTTCATTGAAGCATGGAATCAGAACTGCTATCTTGTCCATATCTCACCATGTCCTGTCGAATCGCTAGTAGGCAGATAGTTTGTGATTATTAATTATTATACAACACCAATTAACATTTTCTTTGATATTTCAACAAAATCTCCCGCTATGATTTAGCGGAATATAAAAACTCCGGCGAGCTTTATCTCTCGTCGGAGTTCTTTATATCATGATTTCCGTCATCTGTCCGATTACTTTCCGGCATTCGGTCCTACATATCTCATTACGTAGCTGCGGCCGTGATGGTTGGCTGCATCGCGGAGTGCATAGTTTCCCTCGTTGCTCCTGAGAGCGATCGACTCAGGGCTCCAGCATGCGTCGATACCTTCGGCGTCAACGATCATGTTGTTGCCGGCATAGATAGCAACGTGTCCGTTATCATAGCCATCTTCGTTGTACCAGCTGATGACATCTCCCGGCAGCATGTCGTCTATCGTCATGTCGCTGCAGTATCCGACCTTCTTCCAGCAGGAATACTTGTAGAAGTTGTCGTCATTGCAGACAACTGCGTCTCTGCCGCTGCTGCAGTCTCTCATCATCTCAGGGTCTTCCGCACCGTGAGCGAAGGCCGCTGTGACAAATGTGAGGCACACATAGGTCTTCTCGAATCCGGATGGTTTCAGTCTCTGATTAGTACCGCAGAAGTAGCAGCCCATGCTGCTTGTCTCAGGTTTCTGTCCGTAAGTGAAAGAATCATCTGCGGCTATCTTGCAGGCCCATGCGACAGCTGCTCTGGCTCCGTCACCCGTCCATACAGCATACAGGTCAACATTGTCTCCTGTCTCACCGAGCTCACTGACCTGCTCAGAGTCGTCAAATTCTACGAGTCCATCATCGGATCTTGCCCATCCGAGGAACTGATGATCGCCGTTGATGAAAGGATTCTCATCGAGGTTGACTGTGTCTTCTGTAGCGACGATCTGCTTGATCTCTTCATCGCCGTCATCAGCAGAGGAATGGTATGTGATCGTATATGCATCCAGCTCCTCAACAGAGACCTTGACCTTCTTCTCCGCTTCGCCATACTGGCTATTGCCTATCTGCCTGACAGTGATGGTCGCATCCCCGCCTCCGGAGGTGACTATCTTTCCATCCTCATCGACTGTAGCTACTTCCGGATTGCTTGACGAGTAGATGAGTTCCTCTCCCGAAGAGGCCTTGGCATTGAGATCCGTATCCTCGCCGGGATAAGTAAGGCTGTATTCTTTCTCGCCGACTTTGATCTCCTGATCTTCCCTCTCTACACAGCTTATCTCGACTCTGTCCTTGCCTGTCGTGACGCCCTCGGAGTTCTTCTCGAGGAAGTTGAATACGCTGAGTCTGTGCTCACTTATATACTTCTCAGGGATCTTGATCCTGAAGGTCTCAGCAGTGCCCGACTCCGGCATGACTTTCTCCGCGATCACGCGAAGACCAAGCCTGACCTGAAGTGTCTGCCCTTTCGCCTTGTCGACCGATCCCTCGATATATGTAGCACCCCTGTCGCCGGTCACGATCCTCGTATTATCAATGGTGAAATCAAGTTCATCCTCTGCATAAGCCATCTGAAGTCCTGTTATAAGGACCAGACACAGCGCAGCCAGAAGGGTGATATATCTCTTTCTCATCATGATCCTTTCCCTGATTATCCTGCATCTGCGTTAAATGGAACTCCATAAATTTTAGCATATAGAGAGGCTTTTTCTCAACAATAAGAATCTGAAGATTTACTGAAAATTATGCTTCAGCCTATCTGTCGAAATCGAAGGCGCCGTCCTCTCTGAACATGCTCGGATTGTATGCGACAACGACAGCATCGAAGTCATTTTCCCGTATATAATCTCTGAGCTTCAGGTCGCTGTAGTAGCGCATATCGATTGCGGTGATCTCGCCGGCTGAAAGCGACAGGTACGGCAGCAGGGTGCACGAGAACGAATCCCTGAGAAGCAGGATCTTTCGGTTATTCGGCGCTTTTCTGTTAGTCACCGTGCTGAGCCTGTACTCGTTGCCCATGTATGTAAAATATGTCATGTCGCTGAAATAGTCTTTCTCGTCGAGATATCCGAGTGCCATCAGCGAGTCGGCAAAAGGACCCTCTCTGTCTCTCTCTTTTCCGTCTGTCTGCGATTGTGTGTACACATGGAAGTCCGTATCGAATTTCGGGATCAGTGTCTCGAAATCGTCAGTGCCCCCGAAGAATCTGCCTGTCCTCCTTCCGAGAGATCCGACAAACCAGTCCTTATACAGAGTACTCTCATACCTTTCCGTATCATATATAGAAGGATCATAGTCGTATCCATCGACAGCCTCTGACAGTCTGCCGGATATGATGCCTGCCGCCCAGAGCGCAGTCCGCGGTCTCCAGTGGTGATCTGTGTTGAAGAAAAGCTCCGGAATACTGAAGCCTGCTTTCTCTATCTCCTTTCTGAGATCGAGCACCGCCACGTCCTTGTCCTCGAGCGCGGAAATGATTTCATCCGAATCGGCATTGCCGTATGTGTGAGTTCCCGGCGGCATGAGTTCATCTGAATAAGCCTTGCAAGGGAGCTGAACGTAAAGGAAGTCTGCGCCGTTCTCTCTGGCAAACCGGCTCAGCTCAATAGTCTTCTCTGCAGCATATGTCATGTCATTGTCAGGATAGGCGTATGTGAGCTGTCCGTTAGACATTTTATACACATCAATATCCCCGGCATCCCTGATTATCGTCACTCCGGCCATCTTCTGGAAGAGGCCGTTGAGATTGATCCAGTTGCCGCGGCTCTTGAAATTCTCAGTAAGCGCTGCATCTATCGCTGAAGGTATCTCCGTCAGCGAATCATTTCTGAGCGCTTCTGCGATATCGCTTTTTGCCTTGATTACTGTCGTGCTTCCGAAGAGGAATATGATCATAAGGAAGACCGCAGCGATCAGTATTTTACCTGTCTTCTTCATTGGTCTCCTCCTAGAAGTTGAAGTAGATGAACGGATTATAGCTGCCCTTGACCAGGAAGGATATCGATGCAAGGAAAAGCGCTGTAAGGCAGAATATATAAATAATATCTGTAACAAGCGATGGTTTTATCTTCTTCCGGAGCGCTGGTGCGACCGGCACGGAGAACAGTATTCCTGCTGCCAGATAGGAGATGTTCTGCCGCGCGTATTCGATAAAACTGCTGTCCAGAAGAGGTGCGCCTCCTGCACCGAAGCAGGCCTTCATATACGCAGCCGCTGTCTGAAGGTCATCAGCCCGGAACAGTATCCATCCCATGATCACAAAAAACATCGTGTATATATATTTGCAGACATTCGCGCCTCTGCCTTCAAGCTGACTGAATCCGGAGAAGCGCTCGAATACAAGCAGGACAAAATACATCAGTCCCCAGAGTATGAATGTCCAGTTCGCTCCATGCCATATGCCGGTGCAGAGCCATACTACGAAAAGGTTGAATATGTGGCGTGCCCTGCTTTTTACCCGGCTTCCCCCAAGCGGTATGTACACATAATCTCTGAACCATGTTCCAAGAGACATGTGCCATCTGCGCCAGAACTCTGTGACTGATCCCGATATGTAAGGATAGTCGAAATTCTCCAGAAAATGAAAGCCGAACATCTTTCCCAGACCGATAGCCATATCAGAGTATCCGGAAAAATCATAGAAGATCTGCAGTGTGTATGCTATAGCTCCGAGCCAGGCCATGCCTGTCGAGAGGCTTCCGTCCGCGACGAGTTCATATGCTTTGTCTGCTACCAGAGCGAGATTGTTGGCGATAAGGATCTTTTTGCAGAAACCGATCATAAAACGCTTTATCCCGTCACAAAAATCATCGACCGTCTCTCTGCGGTTATGTATCTGTTCTGCAACAGTCTCATATCTTACTATAGGACCTGCGATCAGCTGCGGAAAAAACGAAATGTACAGGCCGACATTGAGGATGTGCTTCTGCGCCTCTCCGTTGCCCCTGTAGACATCAACAACATACGAGATCGCCTGGAATGTGAAGAATGAGATCCCGATCGGCAGAGCTATCTCCGGAACTATGATCCTTGTTCCGAATGCCGCGTTGATATTGTCGACTGTGAAATTCAGATATTTGAATATGAATATGATCAGAAGGTTGAAGAATATATTGATGCCAAGCAGCAGCTTTGCCCTGTCTGCCTTGCCCGCAGCCATCGCCGATGAGACCAGAAGCCCGCCTGCCCAGTTTACTGCAATCGAAAGCATCATGACCAGAACGAAGCGAGGCTCGCCCCAGGCATAAAAAAACAGGCTCGCCAGACACAGGAATATGTTCTGGAGAAGTCTGGAACTTCTGAGCAGTCCATAATAGATGACTATTACAGCCGGCAGAAAAACAAACAGAAATGTATTGCTGGAAAATAACATTCAGAACTCCCTGGCATTAGTTTAGACCTGCAACATTATAACATAGCTATTGTGTAATTGCTTCCCATTTTGGTAAAATATGTGAGTTAGCAGATGCCTGCAGATCGTATATACCAGCGGTTTTCGAAAGCCGGACAGTTCAAGCATCGGGGGTGCTGCGCGGCAAGCCATAACCGGCATCTAAGATGCGCAGTGGACAACAATGGACAAAATGACAAAAGACAATATAATCAACAGGCTGATAAGCAAGCTTGACAATAATCCCCGTCTGGGACAGCCGAAGATCTTCGGAAGGAGATTCCGGCGCAAGGAGCTGTTGCTCCTGATAGTCGAGGAGCTCATTGTGGGAGTGATAATGATTGGTCTGTTACTCCACTCAGTCTCTCTCAACTCACAGGACAAGATCAATTACGCAGATGCAGATGCTGCTGATGAGATCAGCGCCAGTGACGGCGCCCTTATCGTCAACGATGTCACCGTAAGTGTTCCTGCAGACGGTAATGTATCCTATAACATCTCCTATTCCTGGAGCAAGGACGACAGAAAATACCCTACGATCCCACGTTCCATAACGGCATCATACAGAAACGATGATGGAAAAGTCCTCTATGATCTGTCACTGTACAAAGATTCCTTCGTCCCGGCGAAGAACAGGAAGCCCGGCCAGAATGCAGCATCATGGTTCAAGAAATGGAAGACCGGTGAAGAAGGAAATGTCAAAAGAGAAAAGCTCGACTCAGGAAATATACCGGGTTTCCTGATCTCAACGACCGGGTCTGAAGATGACACCGGTTCAGCTATATATGAGAGTTCCACATACTACTTCGCCATCGAGACGGATGCGGGCATAGGAGTATACGTCCTCGAAGGCAATCTGTATGACAACGATTCCAGAGAAGTCATGCAGAAAGCAATGAAATCAGCGATCGATTCGATCTCAATAAAGGAGCAGGCGGCCTGAGCCGCCTGCTATTATTTTTGTTTTATTGTCCTTCAACAGTTCTTTTTTCTCAGGTATGATCCTGCTGGCTACTGCCTAGAATCTGTATCTCATGACATAGTTTCTGCTGTCGTCTCTTCCGCACCAGCGCAGATAGCTTTCCGCTCCGCCTCTGACTGCGATGGAGTCATGGCTCCAGCCGAGACCTTCAGCATCTACATATGTATCTCCTCCGGCGAACATCCATACATGTCCGTTGCCGTTATCGCTCGACCAGTCTACTATGACATCTCCCGGCTGAAGATCCTTGGTGTGCAGTTCATAGCACTGCCCGATCTTGACCCAGCAGTCGAAGACATTGAAGTTGTCATTGTTTGAGTACATCGTCATCTTGCACCGCTGACATTTACTCAGTATCTGTTTGTCTCCCGCTCCGTGCGCGTACGCTGCTCCGAGGAATGTCAGACAGACATATGTTTTTTCGTATCCCTTAGGCTTTGTGTACTTGTTGGTTCCGCAGAAGTAGCATCCTACATCGCTTGCCGCAGGTTTCGCGCCGTATGAGAATGAGTTGTCTGCCGCGATCTTCTTCGCCCAGTTGACCGCAAGCTGCGGTTTGTTGCTTGGCTTCACTGTGAAGGTATGATTCAGAGCTACTGTTGTCCCGCTTGCTGTATGGACATATACCCTGTAGCGGTATGTTCCTCCAGGCAGCAGGTTGAACTTAAGCTTCGGGCCAGCCCACTTCAGATAGAAGGTGTTCTTGTTGACGGTCTTGTTGTCGTACTTGTATGCTGTCCACTTGTTGGTAGGTCCGAATACAATGCCGACCTCTACTCTCTTGATGACTTCTGTCGATCTGATATGACCGGTCGGTGTGAACGTCATTCCGACCTTGCCATTGCCCGGCTTGTTAACGCCTACGAGAGTGATCTTATTGTTGACCTTCGTCGCCGTTTTGGCAGAAGTGTCAGTTGTCATTTTCTCCTTCTCGGTGTTGTTGCCTGTTCCGACAGCTGTCTTGACGCCGCCGGTTGTAGCTGACTTGCTTGTTGTAGTCGCTGCCGCCTTCTTGGCTGTTACCGTAAAGGTATGGTTGAGCACGATGTGGACTTTGCCGTCTGCTGTGTGCGCATATATCCTGTAGCAGTAGGTTCCTGCCTTGAGCGCACTGAATTTCAGCTTGCTGTCAGCCTTGCTGATATCAAAGGTCTTAGCATTGACACTCTTGTTGTCATACTTGTAAGATGTCCAGCCGCCGCCTTTTACCGCGATGCCTATCTCGACTCTCTTGATCACTGATGACGAGGTCAGCTTGCCCTTAGCCGCAAAGCTCTGTCCTGCAGTAAGTGCTTTAGGCAGAGTGTGTCCGCTTATCTTTACTTCTGTTGCCGCAGCAGTCTTAGCCGTGGCCTTGCTTACAGAGAATTTCTGATTGAGTACTGTATGCACTTTCCCGTCGGTCGTATGTACATAGATCCTGTACTTATAGCTGCCGTGGTTGAGCTTGCCGAATGAGAGCGAGCTGTCTGCCTTGCTCAGATTGAAGCTTTTCGCGTTTACATTCTTGTTGTCATACTTATAACGAGTCCACTGATTGTAGGCATTGACTATGCCTACCTCCACTCTCTTGATTTTTACATTCGAGCTTACCGTTCCGCGTATAGTAAAGCTCTGTCCTGCTTTGAGTGTCTTTGGCGCCGTATATCCGGAAATAGTTACTTTACTGCCTGCAGCGTATGTAAAAACAGTAGCTGAGACCAGCGCCGTGACAGTCAGAAGCAAGACAAATAATCGTCTTCTTCTTGATTTATTCATTTTTCTGCTCCTTATCTCATGATTATGAATACATGTGACAGTTTATAGTTTATCTATCAGGATAAGAGCAGTTCAATGAATCTTATCATTCATATATCTTTAATTCTGTTAGTGAAGTCCGCTTTACGGTAAAGCCCTCTTTACATTGAAATTTCAACGGTTTGCGGTTTTGCGACATGCGCTGGGCAAGAAGGGCGCTGTGGTTGATTTGTTCCATTGGAGCTCCATTGGAAAAGAGGTGCCCACAATGTTGACACCTCTTTGATTCTGGTTTTGATATTACTTTTCCTGACTCTTGTAAAAAACTTCTAGCTTATCTATAAATGAATCTCTTTCTTCATCGCTGTATCCGGTGAAAAACACCTGGTCTATCTGTTCATGATTGAAGAAGAATGACGATCCTTCACCCATACTGCCTTCCGGATATATGACACCAAGATAATCATATTCTTCATCTGTTTCAGAATCTGTCTGCATGATGCCGTAGATCATAACTCTCTTTACCGCTTCTTTCAGCAAAACTACTGACCCGATAGGCAATAACTCTCTGATATTATCTTTCATTTCATATCCTCCCCTGTCAATCTCAGATCTATTATACTTTTAATTTGGTGTACTGTATTCTTTTTTATCAGCGTCCGCCTGCGCTGCCAAGGCTGAAACTTCCCCAGCGTATACGAGATCCAAATTTTTTGATTCCCTGTACAGCATCGTTGAATTTTTTACCTGCTTCCTTTGCAATTGCTTCACCGGTATCACAGATAAAATCTGATGCCGCTTCCTTCCAGCTCGCGTCAGGATCCCCAGTGGCTTTTTTCACTATCCAGTCCAGACCAGCATCCACAGCTATCCCGGCAACAGCAGCCACTGCTCCTACAGCCCACACCGGTGCTGTGAATCCAAAGGCAACCCCTGCGGCTCCTACTGCAGCTGCCGCTCCGGCATATAGCAAAGCTCCTTCTCCTACATCGATAGCACTTTCTACTCCTGTCTCCTCAAAGAAACGTAGATTTAAACCACCGTGTTCTTTATAATTGTCCCATCCATTTTCTGCTATAGCAGCTGCCCATGCAACCTTGGAGGCCATTTTTTCCTTCACTTCTCCCTTAAAGCCCTCTTCAGATATCTTGAATGGTTCATACCATTTAGGTTTGGCATCATGACAAACTGCTCCTCCGACCAGATCTATTAATGTGCCTCCGACCTTTCCATATTCTCCATAAATAACATCTTTTCCTGCCGTAGCAAGGCTCCCTAAAGCTCCAAATTCTCCAATCACACCCCAGACAACCTTACTCATAAAGCCCTCATCCTGAGCAAGCTCTTTGTCGGCATCCTCATATAGATGCGAGATAGCAACACCGGCCTCACCGAGCTTTTTTGTATTTCTGCTTATAGCTTCAATTCCCTCGCTGTAGCCATTAAGTTTTCCTGAAATGACTGCATAACCAGATAAGCTGATATCAAGATTATCTGAAGCCATTCTGATCGTTCGTGCAGCCCGGTCTGCGTTTGCAGCTACCCCTTTTATTCTCTCGGCAGATGAACGCAGAGATTTGGGTATCACTCTTACTTCCATATCGTCACCTGTATGTTCTTGCTGATGCTATCTGCAGTGCTGTCTTTTCTGCCTGATAAGTTTTTTCAGCGATCCCTCTGATCGTGTCAGCAGCTATCCTTGTATTCCTGGCTGCATTAGTGAGTTTCTCTCCCAGCAGCCGCGCCTTACGTATGTAATTCTCCGAATCTTCTCCATCCCATGCTGATGCAATTTCTATGCAGCAATTATCCAGGTTCTCTGCCTGATGGGAGAGAATGCCAGCGGCTTCATCAAGCTGACGGGCCTGTGTCATTGCATTCCTATAGTCAAGATAAATTGATAGTTCTGTCTTCATCGATAATCTCCTCAACTTATAACATCTGCAGGCAGCCCTTCATTAATACTGATAATTCTGCTTTCTGTACTGTCGTAAATCCCGGCCATTTCCAGAAGATCTTCCGGGTGTTCCAGCAGCCTCGCTATTGCGGTATCTGCATCATCTGCAAGTGCTTCAAGACGCCGCTGGTGTTCATCTGATGCTTTTCCTTCCCAGTAGCTTTTGGTTCTTGCAACAATAGTGCGAATTTCACTCCAATCCTGTTTGATCTGTTCTATATTAGCCTTGAGCTCGTCTGATTGTGCCTTCAGTATTTCTGTTGATACCTTAAGTTGAAAATCCATAACGCCTCCGCTATACTCGTATCTCATCAATTGCCGCACTTACCTTATCTTCACATCGCCGAAATTTCCCACAAGCCTTATCCTCATAGCCATTGAGTTTTTCCAGATTTTCAATAACCATAACCAGCCCAACAAGATCTGATCTGAGTGCATTTCTAAAGGCATCACTTCCCGGGCCTGTCCACATTCCTTCCAGTTCTGTGATCTGATTTTCGAGATTGCGTACTCTTTCTCTCATGCTTTTTATGAGTTCGCTGATGCTGACCATATCCTCATTCAATCTGTCAGTATCGAATCTTATAACCTTTGCCATGTCTGACCCCTGTCCTGTGTTCTGATTTAGTCAGAGGCGGTGTAAACCACCGCCTCTTCGAATCCGTATACCTTTCATATATGATGATCAGACAATTACATCTGATGACAGCGACTGTGTCATATCTTCGATCTGCAGTTCTGTATTGATATACGTCTGTGCCATTTCGTTCAGATCTTCAACGTGTTCGTTTATCATACTGACCATTCTCTCGATATCATCGCTGAGTCCGGAGAACTTGCTGACGAATGCGTTTCCAGCTTCTCCGACCCATGTCGATGGCAGTGCGTTGATGAGATCCATCATCTGCGTTGTTAGCGATCCGATCTGAGACCCTTCACTGCTGAGTTCGGTAGATGTATTGATAAGCACCTCAGGTGTTACTTTAATAATTCCTTCCATTGTATTTCCTCCTTGTGATCCTGTCTGATGTTACTTAGTGCATATAGACAGCTTCCTTCGCTATCTTCTTTAATAGTTTCTAGCTACCGCCAGTTCGACATTCTGTGCTTCTGCCTGCTCGTACAGTGCGATCGCATTCTCCAGTGTCGCAACGTATGCTCCGACCGCATTGTAGAAATTGTGCATCTGAGTCACATCATTGGTAAAGGCTGTGTGAAATGATGTTCTTGCATCTCCTTCCCACATTCCATTCAGGGCACCTTCTGTTTCTTCAAGTGAGCCTACCTGTGAATAGAACTGCTGATTGAGTCCATCGAGTTCGTCGGCTTTGGATCTCAGTTCCGAAATTATTACACTTAATTCTGCCATGTCATCCTCCCTATAGGCATATGCCTGTCATTCTGTTATATCTCTTTCTGTTTCAGGAGACCTGCTCCCTTTGACAATTAGATATTAGCAAATCCTTTTTTCAGTTATTCTTTTTCTGATGAATGACATATTTTATTGACTGAATGGCAGTCTTTATCAATCATCGGTGAATAGGCATCAGTTTTTCGTGCCTGCTCAGGTTCCCGAATTCACTGATTCCAAACTCTGTATCTCCCGTGCGTTGTTCTATATCGTATACCGCGTTGTCTATGCTCTTGTGCAGCTTATTGTAATTTACAGTTATATCTTCCATCGCGCTGGCGACATTTCTGAGTTCCTGTATATGCTGTGAGATTGCATCGATGCAGCGGCGCAGGTTCTCATCTCCTGCCCCGGCAGTTCTGCTTATGAGCATGCAATATTCGAGAGTATCACTGAGCCTCTCAGCATAAGCTTTGTATTCTGCAGCAGTATTGCTGATTGTCGTAATAATAGTTGTTTCCACACCTTTACCCCTTACTGATATCTACTGCGAAAGTTGTATTCCCGATCGTCACCTTATCTCCTGTGTGCAGCAGACTTTTTCCTGACAAGACCGACCCATTGAGATAAGTGCCGTTCTTGGAGCCCATATCCTCCAGTTCAACTTCATTCCCCTTGCTTATGATCCTGCAGTGTGTTTTGGAAACTCCCCAGTCTCCCAGGATAAGCTTTCTGTCCCCACCCAATGCAGCTGGATCTCTGCCTATGATTAGCTGTCCGGAGAAGCTGCTTCTGTATCTGGTTTCGGAAGCGATATCTGTCAGCGAGATTGTCCACTTATTCAGATTATCCTCTGTCATAACAGTCGGAAAAGCCTCTATTCCATCCTGATTCGGAAAAAGAGATACGCCGTGTATATATTTCATAGCCTTTACATCTACTCCATTCCTGACCAGAACATCCTGATACCCGGGTCTCTTCTCCCTGTTACCGGATGAAGAGGCTCTGATCACTGTCACAACTGCCGCGATGCACGCAAACAAGCAGACCACAGCCATTCCTATAATGATCCAGATCCAATCCATTTTCTGAGCCTTTCATAATTATCATTCATTTCTTCTGTCAGGTTTTTCACTCGCTGACATATCCGGTCACCGGCTTCATCATTCCAAATACTGTTAAGAAGCTCTGCCGTATCACGGATTTCATTTGCGGCAACACCGTAACTCATGATTTCCTGCAGCATTTCTTCTTTCACTCTGTCCTTGTTCATGCGATCACCAATTCACTGCCTGTTTCCAGACCATTTTCATAACCTGTTCTACACATATCAAGAATTATGTTTCTCTTCTTATCCCACATCACAAGGTCGCTTATGCTTCCATTAAGCACACACTGACTATTTCTTGTTATCATGTCTGCAATCTCATTGCGTACGATTCCAAGAGGAACATCTTCATCTATCTGAAAGTCGTAGCTGACTCCCATCATTGGCACTTCTACCGTTACTATTATCATAATGGAGCCTCCAACGTTGTGCTGCAGAGCTCGGTCTCCTCAAACTCGCTTCTCCATTTCTCAAATTCTTCTGAGGAATATACAGTAAGTCTGAGGTACTCTTTCCGTCCTGGATACCGCTGACTTGTTACTATGCCTCTTTCTGAGTAATAGCAGAATATTCTGGTCTGAGGATCGACCCTCATTATCTCGGTTCCATCGGGCTCACCGATTATTCTGATCATCTCAAGAAGATCATTCCTTATAAAAAACTCTTCTTCAGGCTTTTCTGCAACTTCCTCTTCATCCGCAGGATCAGCATTAAATACCAGCGGCAAAGCCTCTGCCTCCGGTTCTGCCTTTCCGACCATCAGGAGACCGTTTTCTCCGAGCTTCTGAAGGGCTCTGATAATGTCCTGCTGTGAAAAATCTTTTTCCGGCATATACACGCCTTCACACCTTCGAAATCCCTGACTATATAAAAGGATCCTTAACTCATCAAATGTAATCACGATGTTCTTCTTAACTATTTCCATGGGATCTCCTTTTGTCGAGATATTCCTTCATCGCCGGCTTGCAGCTACGAGATAGAGGCAGCTCTGTTCCATCATCCAGTAATACCTTTCCCGCAGATATTTCTACCCTGGAAATATGCACTGTGTTAACGATGTAACTTCTGTGGCATCTTATAAATGTTTCATCAAGCCTTTTCTCAAGCTCATCGAGAGTGTCGTAGAAGCCATACTCCTCACGCTCTGTAGACAGGAATACTTTTTTCTCTCTTGATTCAAAGAAAAGTATCCTTTCATACTCGATAAGATCTCTGCCCCCCTTATGCTCTGCAACGAAAACTTTTTTCTCTTCAGGTGTCTCTATCCTTCTGGCATAGCTTTGAACGGCTTCTCCCAGCACTGTGTCAAGCTGTTTATTGTCCAATGGTTTAAGCATGAGAGATTCTGCCTGAATCGATGGTCTTATATATTGAACGGGGGAGATGCTGGCATCAGCAATCAGCGTCAGATATGCCAGACCGTAATCTCTTCTAAGCATTTCTGCTTTTTCCAATGCCCCTTGCATTGTAATATCCAGACAGATCATGTCCACCTTATCTATATCCTCAAGCGACTTATCAAGTTCAATGACCGACCCGCTTTCAAGGAATCTCCAGTATTCATCTGTGTGATATGCTGCCTGTTTCTCTGCGCTCTGCGTTATTGCCCTTCGCTCGGAAGCAGGTGCATCAGATATGACCATCACGATCATGTTGATTCTCCTGATTAAAAACATCTTCGACAGCTGATTGCCAGTCCCTTAAGCATATTATGGAACCGGAACAATGACAGCATGTCCTACACTTTCATCCTCATCATCACTTACATAAACATAACCTTTCTTCCTTGGCTTCGCCTGTTCAGTGAATGGTATGTTCTGGAACTGTAAAAGCTTCTGCCCCTGCAGATTACCACCAGCATGCATGCCTTTCTTGTATGAGATGAAGAATTTGTACGCCTTGTATGCTGTCAACATTGCTTCATCTTCAACTTTCAGTCCTGCTATGAAATAAATCGCGTGACCTCTTCCTTTTTCCAGGATGTTTTCCAGGAATCCACTTATGCTACCGACACCGGCATCAGGTTTATACGCCATATGAATCAAATCTGCCAGCTCATCTATGAATATGAACACAGGCTTTTCTTTCATCATTTCTGCAGAAACCTCTTCCTCTGTGCAGCCGGCTTTTATAAGCTCCTGCTTTTTCTTGTTTCTCCTCGAAAATTCAGGCAGAAGTGATGAAAAATACTTATATATTTCAGCATTATTTCCGGCATATGTGCACCCGTATGCTTCTGCATCCTGCTCGAGTCTGGAGAAGTCACCTTTCTTCTTCTCGAGAATAACTACATCTGAGTTTTTGCGTGCTGCGCTGTATATAATGGATCTCAGTATTGTAGTACGGCCAGTTCTTGTTCTTCCTGTCACAGCAAGGCAGTAGTGATTCATTAGTTTCAGGCTATAAATCGAAGCATCGACTGCGTCATAAGCAAATGGCAGAAGTCCGTTATCCCCGATAGCTTCTGAATAGCCCGGCTCCTCTGACAATTGATCCATTCTCGGATTCTCAGGAATCTCAGGGATCTTCCTAGGCAGGATACCATTCCATCCTGATGACATTTCTTCACACAACTGCTCGATTCTCTGTCCCCTGGAAAAATCATCCTCCTCGTCAAGACAGAGAGCTGTCTGGAATTCGAGGACTTTGTCCCCTATCACAGCAAGTCCGCGCCCCTTGATACCACCTTCAGGCAAAAGCTGCAGTCTCGACTGCCTCAATACTTCCATATACTTATATTTATCCTGCTGTTCCAGCGAGATAACGTTATTGATATGATCTCCTATTCTCGTCGGTATCTCAGACATTCCGAAACCAGCCGAAGAAATAGCCATGTAAATGCCATATCCGATACCTTCTCTGATCAGTCTGGATATCTGGGCATCAAACTTGTCTGAAGTTTTCTCTCTGAACGATGCATAATTATCTATTACAACAAGTATCGCAGGTATCTTTTCTCCCTGATTCTGTCTGAACTGAGCGAAGTTCCCTCCTCTGAGAATCTGTTTGCGCTCAGTCATGATCGAATCAAGCATTACAAACAATTTATCAGCCCTGTCTGACTGACTGTCTGTTACTATTCCGCCTACATGAGGCGCACCAGCATATGTAGTAAGCATCTGTCCGCTGTAATCAAGGATATACATCTGCAGATGCTCCGGAGAATAAACTGTAATCAGAGAATAGATCATTGTCTGAAGGAATGTACTCTTACCGCTCACTACATTTCCACAAACTGCGAGGTGACCTTCCTCTGAAAAGTCTATGCTCAGATCTCCCTGCATCTGATTTGCCGGATCATCATACCTTCCAACGACTGCTCTAAGTTCCCATTTATTTCTGTCATGATCATCCCAAGCCCCGACTGTTCTATCTCTCAGTACTATATGGTCGCTCAGTACAGGCATCCAGAGCTGTCCCGATATGTCATAACCTTCATTGAATGCAGTAGTCTTGAGATAATTGATGACCGCATCCATTTCAGTCACTGCTTTTACCCCGTCATCAGCTTCTCGAACAGGTCTTCCCATGAGTTCTACTCTCCCTGTCCTGCCTATCATGGATGCAGCTGATGCTATCTGTACTTCTCCTGTATAAATAGCTCCGCTGTATCCTGACTGGAACAGTTCAAATATCTCATCATTTCCAACTTGAAGATAGCATCTTCCCGCTTGTGTCAGGTATGCCGCATCAGGTCTTCCTAGCATATCTATGCTGTCTTGTCTGTCCTGTACCCTCAGACATAATCTGAATTTTGCGTTTGCCTTGATATTATCATCAACCGTACCAGACGGCTTCTGTGTTGCGAGGATCAGGTGTACTCCAAGACTTCGTCCAACCTGAGCTACGCTGATCAGCTCTCTCATAAAATCTGGTTCTTCTCTCTTGAGCTCTGCAAACTCATCGATAACTATAAATAGATGCGGTATTGGTACATCTGCCTGATGCTCCTTATACAGACGTGTATATGCGTTTATGTGATTCACTCCATAGTGAGCAAAGAGCTTCTGTCTGCGAAGGTTTTCGCTTTTGATGCTGATCATAGCGCGGTGCACCTGATTGCCTGACAGGTTTGTTATCTTCCCCGCCAGATGTGGAAGTCCAGTAAAAAGATTCGCCATTCCGCCGCCCTTATAATCTATTATGAAAAAGTTCACATCGTCCGGACTGTAGTTGACTGCAAGTGACAGAATATAAGTCTGCAGAGTTTCACTCTTACCTGATCCTGTTGTTCCTGCGATCAGCCCGTGCGGGCCATGTGCTTTTTCATGTATATCAAGATAGCAGTCAGCCCCTCCGGCTTTGCGCCCGACAAGTGCCTTCATGCTGTTATAAGTCCTGTTCTTTCTCCAGTTCTCCGCTACATTAAGATCTTCCGGTCTGTGAACACCATACATTTCAAGAAAACCAAGTCTGTCCGGAATCTCAGTATTGACCTCTACCTCCTTGATGTTTATATTAGCCAGTCGTTTCCCAAAAGATTCAAGTGCGTTGCGTTCGACATGATCGAAATGAACAGGCTGTTTTCGTTTAGTATCATCCCTGTTAAGATCTATGATTCCATGAAAATAACTATCGTTCTCTATTACAATATCGCACGCATTAGGAAGCTGCTGCAGTGTCTCTGCCAGCAGTACAGTTGTTATTCCATATGACGCGTTCTTGTCATATATATATTTAGTCAGAAGCTCACCCTGGAGCAGAGATGGTTTGGATACGAAGATAATATAGTAAGGTTTTGGAACTGTATTTCTATTATCTCTTGCATTTCCCTTTTCAGCTCTGGATCTGATCACGTTAGCAAGATGAAAGAGAATCTCACTTTGTTCGATTCTGTTTCCAGACATGAACCTTATTTTTCTGTCCTCTGACCATACATGAGGAAGCCATCTCATGCACTCCCAGTCAGGCAGGGAATCCTTATCATTCTCGTCATACAGAAAGACCATTTTGACATCCGTATATGAATGAGATGCGGCTATTCCGGCAGCCATCACCTGCATCAGTGATGTAGCTCCATGTCTGTCCGAAGGGCCCGCAATTCCGAGGAGTTTGTGATCAAGCAGACTGACTCCGACAGGGACATTGACAAGTTTTCTGAACTCTTCCTTTATCTGCGCCGGCCTGTCTTGAAGAGAGTCGCTTACAAGGCTGAACCTTTCTCTTGGAATTGTAATATCAACCTGAAAATCCTGTTCGCCAAGTCCTAAACGCTGAAAGAGAAAATCTTCATGCGTAGTATTCCTGTTCCATAGAGCAGGACTGTTTCGATTATATTCAAGGTATCTAGATGCCGATGGATATCTCCGTTTGAGTGAATCGGTATTGTATATGTAATACTCTCTGAGTCTTCCGGCGATGGCGACAAGATAGCTGCTGTAAGCATTGAACCTTTGCTCTTCTTCCGCCAGTTTCTGCTGTTTATCATATTTGAGGTTAAGAACAGCCCACACTGCTCCGACAATCGCTGCTCCGACAGCAATCGTTAATCCCATGAAAAGAAATGGGCTTGTTCCCATCGTTCCACCGCTTTTCCTTCTGAGATATGAAGCTAGTATCATCATAAGGCAGCCAATGATCATAGGAATTGCCATAGAGAATGCCGGTCCTATGATAAGATATGTTGGTTTCTGTTTATCTTGCCTTGGCTGCGGAGGTGCTTCGATCTCTATCTTATCCCTGTACAACGCCGTCCTGTTTCTCGGTGCACGATTAAAGTACTTCGTTGTATGCTCTCTTCTCACCGCAGCGGTTGCTCTCTCCTCTTCTGTCGAACCTGGCTTCGGATGTAATCGTTCTTCATTTACAGTCAGGCTTCCACAGTTACACCCCACAAGAAGATAGGCCCCCAGAAAAATGCAGTGGAAGCCAAAAAAACTGATATGTTCTCCGAAATCCAGACGGAAAGTTCCTTTAACTCTTCTGGTATTAACGAATACTCCATTAGTGCTTGTATCTGTCAGTACCCAGGCATTGCCGGATCTGCTGATCTTCAGATGCTGGCCTGATATCAGCCCACGGAATCTGTAACAGATAGTGTTATCTTCTTTCGATCCTACTGTGATACTGTGATCAGTACCGACCAGATCGTATTTTTTCATCACATTGAAACCCGTCTGGCTTCTTGAAGCAACGATGTATATATGTTCTCCTCTGTCTGTGCGTATTTCGGAAACCGCACCCTCAACAAAGCCTTCTTCATCATCCATTTCTCCAAGTCTGACGATATCATATCCTGCGCCTTTTCTCAGATACCAGACTCCACCCATGTTCTCCAGTCTGATCGTGATATCAGCTTTTAGATCATATGCAGTATGACTGAGTTCGACCGGCCAGTCAGTATCATAAACATTAGGAAGAAGAATTTCCCGGCATATTTTTTCGTTGTAAATTAGTAGGATCATATCCCTGTCACCTCGATATCAAATGTATGCCGCATCATACATAAACAGATTTATCTTCATAGTCAGACCTCCAACTTCAATGCGATCTCCGTTTCTGACATATACTCTGCCTTCTATACGATACCTTCTTCCATTCCTCCTGATGTAGGTTCCATTCTTGGACTTAAGATCCTGAAGTGTCAGAGCGCCATGATACATCACAAGCAGGCAATGCTCCGATCCTACCGTTCCCTTGCGAATACAGATATTATTCTTTGTCGGGTCCTTACCGATCCTTACCGGTGAAGTCGGATCAAAGAGAAATGATCTATTTGAGTCATCTTTCCAGCTCACTTCCAACACTGGTCTTATTCTGCCGATATCCTGGGCCGTATCACGGGAAATAGCATTATCTAGCTGTCCCTCACGCAGGAGGACCGCTGCAGCGTTGAGCCTCGCTGCAGCGGCTTTTTTTCTCTTTCGTGCGGAGATCAGTATGACCGCCAGCGCTCCCGATATTAAAAAAACTGTTACTATATATTTCCACATTCCGTATGAATTAACTACATTATCAAATCAAGGCCATAATCCTGAATCTCATTAATGACATTCAGTTTTCCGTTATCGATCTCACAGACGACCCACGTATCTGCGGCGCCATCGCCTCCGATAGAGATAGTTACCGGTTCCTCTCCAGGCAGATATACCGTAACCTCTGCACCACAGTCAGCAAGCGGTGCATCCTGACTGTAGTTATGAACAACGAACGTATAATGCCCGTTCAAGTCGTACAAAGTCGTCGTCTCCGGGCCATAACCATTAGTATCGTCAAGGTCAAGAGAGGCTATATCTCCTTCTTCCATATGCAGCCACGAAGTGTGGACTCCGTTGCCTACAAGATGCGAGTCAAGATCGGCAGGTGCCGAATCCCATGTAAGAACAAATCTCGCTTCCTTCGCATTTATTTCCGGAGACATTACTATCTCACAGGTCCAGTTATTGGAATATGATGGGACATAGACGTTTTTATTCTCCTCTATAAAGCCCTCGGCACGACACTCTACGGTATAATCTCCTGCGCCCAGCTTGGCCTGGAAATGTCCGCTGGAGTCGGTCGATACTTCATACTTGTCACTCCCTTTGACGAAAGTAAGTTTCGCATTATCTATGCCATCACCTGTAACAGCATTGATCGCTACTCCTTTTATCTCTACATTACCTCCGGCCTTTACGGATGGCGTTGGTATTAATACAGAATTAGCAGCACCTTCCCGGACCGTTCCTTCCTCATCACATTCTATAGTGAAGCTGTACAGTTCATGTGTAAATGTGACAGCCTTCCCGTAATCCTGATGACTGACAACTTTTGCATCCTTTACGCCAAGATCCTTCAGGTCATCTATCGTCATACTTGAAACGCCACCGAAAACTGCTAGAATGTTATCGAAGTGAACCTCAGCAGGCAGGCTGTCCGGATTAGGCCCGTTCCCTGAAACTGCGTTAGGCTGCTCACTGGTGTTGCGGAAAATAAGATCTGCATTCACGCCTTTGATTCTTACCGCAATTGCGCCATCTTTTATAACAGTGACTTTCTCAACTCCATTTGTCTTTCCATAATCATAAAAGCTCTTGGAAGATAGAGTTGTAAGCAGTGAATTGTCTAATGCAAGAGCATTAGTTTTTATGTTGTCACCTTCCATCTGACTGAGTTTTTCTGTAAGTCTTTCATTGCCAGGCAGAATCGTCAGTGCATTTTGTATAGTGGTTTTCGCATAATCAGGATTGCCGGATACTTCATAAGCTACAGCAAGTCTCAGATAGCCTTCTTCCTCTTCAGGCTGATCTGATATTGCCTCCTGATACTTCAGGACAGCATTTGAATAATCCTCTGCTGCCAGCATCTTATCAGCTTCATCCAGCTTAGCACTGTATGCAGCCATAGCCTGGTTATGCATACCTATTACAATTGCTGCAACTATCAACATCACAGCCACAATTGCACCTGCCAGCATTACTATTTTGTACTTCTTACTCATAGTGCCGCCCTCCTTCTCTATTCGTGCAGTCTTTCAAAGCTGCGGATCCATCTGGTAATCGCCGTGTGCGTTACAGCAAAGAATCCGGTTCCTGCTATCATAAGTACGACTCCGGTTATTATCCATATCGTGCCTGATTCCATTCCTTTCTCCTTCTAGTACAACCGTCCCGACAGTTCCTGAAGTATCTGATAATCATCTTCCCATCCCTGTCTCTTCTCTTTTCTGCATTCATTTATCGCATCAGCACAGTAATTCCTTGCACTGTTTTTATCTCCCGTTTTCTCAGCAGCAAGAGCCTGATACATACGGATCCTGTAATCATTGCTATAACCTGCTGCCTCAGTCAGCTTTTCAAGGGATTTGTCATAATCTCCTGCATAATAGTATGAGATTCCGAGGTTTATCCTGTCTGTGCTCTGTGCAGATGGAAAACTGCAAATCTTTTCATATAATGCTGCAGCTTTCTCTGCACCCGCTTTTCTTTCAAACTCAGTTATTCCCGGTCGTCCGGCACATTCATATTCAAGAGCAGCACATTCCCTTACATATCGCAGTTCACCGCTGTACTCAGTTACCTGCCGCATATACCGAAGTTTGTCTGTCAGTTGATCCGGGCTGCAGCATTGTGCAGCAATGACACAAGCTTTAGCTCTTATCTCCTGATCATCTGCTTCATTGATAATGCTGTCAGCAATCTTCTTGCATCCTTCATTATCGCCGCTTTGCTTCAAAGCAGCCGCCTTAATCAGCCGCATATTATCATCCTCAGGTCCGTCATTCTCATATTCTGCATTCAGCGCTTTTATTGCGGACAGATCTCCGTTCCTCAGATATGCCAATGCCAGATCTGATCTGTACGAAGATGTCCTGCTATTTTCCGTTCCTTCGAGGATCTCCAGCGCTTTTCTGTAATTTTCGGCAGCATCATTGTAGTTGCCTGATACATACTCAGAATCCGCAAGTGCATGGTATATTTCAGCCTTTTTTTCTGTATCGAGTTGACTGTATAAAACTCTGTGACTTACGATTTCCTCTGCTATTTCTCCTGACGTTCCGAAATCTCCTTCACTAGTAGCTGCAACTGCATTACTGTACAATTCCTGTACCTTCACGCTGTTATTGATCTGCATTCCGTGAAGAACACAAAAGCATCCCGAGGCAAAAACTCCGGCGCTGATTATCCAGCTCGCAACCCTGAGGGCGGCATACTTACGATAGTTTCTGTCCATTCTGTACAGATTCGTTACTGCAGATGAAAGCCTGGCGGCATTTTTAAATCTCTTTTCGCGATCCCATTCTATACACTTATCTATTACTGCCTTGAATGCAGAGGAATAAATCAGACCCTGCATAGATGAGAGCTTGCTTAAAACGTATCTGCAGTCTGGAACTATCCCTGTAATGAGGGTATAGAATACCGCTCCAAGACTGTATATATCTGTACGCACATCTAATGATATAGTTGGAGTGCGGCCTTTGCCTATTTCTTCGAAGATGTATCCTTGTTCCGGAGATGCGTAGTTTCTGCTGATACCAGCCAGTCTTGAAGAGTCGTCCTGACCCAGAGAAATATTGAAGTCAATAAGTACAGGCGACCCCTGTGGTGTGATGATTATGTTTTCGGGCTTGATGTCGCTGTGTATTATTGCCGGCTTCCTGCTGCCAAGATATACAAGAACATCTGTCAGCTCTCTAAACCACTTCAAAAGCTGTTCCTCAGAGTGGAAGTTGGATCCTCCGATGTATTTATCAAGAGACTCCCCCTCGATATAATCCATCACAGTGAATACTTCCCCGTTCTCTATAACAAAGTCATATATCTGGGGTATATTAGTATGCCGCAGATTTTTCAGAATATCTGCTTCTCGTCTCAGAGCCTCCATGCTATGTATCTGCTTTGTAACGCGTTTAAGAACTATGTACTTCTGCAGATTGATGTGGTAAGCCAAATAGACCACGCCTGTTCCGCCATGGCCTATTTCCTGGACTATCTGGTATGTTCCGCTAATGATATTTCCTGCCCGCAGCATTGTTGTTTTGCTTTCCTGGTCTAACTTTTTTTGCGTATACGAAGAGAGGTGCTGCCGGTTAAGGCGGCACCTCTCTGTGCGTTCTATTGAGCCATTGAGATATCACAGGTCATGGTCATGCAGCGTCGTCCTCTTTCTCATCATCGTCATCGTTTTTGCGATGTCTGTAGTAAGCGTATCCGCCAGCTGCAACTCCAAGGAGGAGCAGCAGGAGATACCAGTAACGTCTTGCTACATCTCCTACGCCATTCAGTACTGTGATATCGTAATGAGCGGTCTCTTCATTACCGGCAGCATCCCATACGGTTACATCAAGAGTCTTCGTCCTGCTTCCGCTTTTGATCGTCTCAGGGAAGAACTTCTTGTCACTGTTCTCTCCCATGATCTCCCAGAATTCTTTACCGCTGTACTCCTCAACATACTCGTTCTCACCGTCTCTGAGTATAAGCTTGATCTTTCCGCCAAGTGCCCAATCATCATCCGGTTTGATACCTATGTCAAGAGCAGATATACCATAGTATGGTGATTTCTTCAGCTCTATGACCTTGTTGTTTCCTGGGTCAACAACATTGATCACCGGCTTGGTTACATCGTATACGAATCTTACAGGCACTTCGCTGTCCTTGTTTTCGGATCTGATTGCCGCATTAGTATTGATATTTCCGGCCTCATCCTCAGACTTGGCTACGATATTATAGCTGCCTTCATCGGTGACAACGTCCTTGCTTATCTTATAGATATACTGAACACCCTGTTCGGATTCTTTCTTAGTAACAGTATAATCTTTTCCTTCCTTCAGCTTGACACTGTTTCCGCCTCTGTCGAGAGTCAGACTGTAATTCTTGATATGATTGACGTTGATTTCTCTCAGCTGAAGATCTTCGGCTTTGTTAGTGTAGAAGCGGCCTGTTTTCTTAGCTACAAGATTCTCTGTGGTTTTATCATTGTTGTAGTCGTATGTCGATCCAAATCTGTTGACACTGAATATTACCTGTACAGTTGTTGTATTTCCGGCCATATCAGTTGATGTTGCATATGCGGTGTAGATATCATCATTAGCCCTTATCTGAGGGATATCATTGAGTATATATACTCCGCCATATTCTCCATTGGATCTGAAGGCAGACACAAGCTCTGATCTATCTATCTTTCTGACTCCTGTGAATCGGAACGAGCTATCGCCAAGGCTGAAATTATCATCATCAAATACCGCCCTCGGTGCTACCGAGTTGCGATAGATGCCACCGTCGATGACATTCTCGATTCTGACAGTAGGCTTTGTTTTGTCGATTACAAACTCGCTGATCGAAACGGTCTTAGCCTTATTGCCTGCAAGATCGACGAAATCAACATCAAAGTTGAAACGTCCTTCCCTGACAAACGGGATCGTTGCAAATCTGTTGATACCACTCGATGAGAATCCGCTGCGTGACGGGAATCCCATAGCACCACCCCTAGGAGCGGTAGCCTTGCCTTTGATAGTGACATCGGAATCTCTGAAATTCAGCTCTCTGATATCGATCGTAGCTACTCTGTCCGCATTGTAGTACTTGCCATTGCGGACACTGTTATTGTCAAAGTAAACCGCAAGAAGCGGAGCCGTTTTGTCAATAACAAAGTGTCTGTTCGCAGTTCCTGTATAAGTTACATGTGCCGGATTTCCAAGTGCGTCGGTGCCTGATACAGTCATGTTGTATGTACCATCTTTTGTGTAATACAGGCGTTTTATCCATTTATCATTGTTTCCGCTGGCACTTCCTCCTTCAGAGTAAGACCAACTGCCTGGAACACCAACCTCTGTCTTTATATTCACTTTTTTGCTATATGTTCCGAGGTTTCTTTCTGTAACGGTTACCGTCGCAGTTCTGTTCGCTTTAAAATACTTTTCGTTCTTAACCGAATTATTATCATAGCTAATGACAATCTCTGGGCCAACAGAATCTATACCGAAAACGGTGCTGGTACTAGTTTCGTTCCCTGCATTGTCTATCGCATGCAGAACAATTCTGATGTTGTTTGATTCATACTTGCTCTTTGCAGGAATAGTTATTGCTGCATTCTTCTTATAAGTTAATTTATCCTCTTTGGCTGCCTGCTCTGCTTCAGATTCACTTAAATTGAGGAAATATCCATCTGTACCATCAAGTTCGCCTTTATCTACGACAGTTCCATCGATGTATGCTTCATACCAGACTTTTGCTAACCCGGAACTGGATTTGTTCTCGTTAGGGTCTGACACTTCAAACGAAAGATTAACTGACTTATTGTAAAGATCTTTATTCTGTACTCTCTTGGTGATAGCAGTAGTTGATTTTATCTTTGCAATCGGCTGAATAATATCATTAACAGGCCTCGTTCCGTCCAGATAAACCGGGTTGCTCATTCCCAGTTCCACCTTACGCCCGGATCTGTCCATGACAGTGATATTAGCAACTTTAAACTGCGTTTCTCCTGATTTTTCTGATGGTACAGAAAGATTGTCGGCGTAATCAGCAGTATAAGGTATGTCATTGACCTTTTTCCATTCTCCGGCCTTGCCATTACTGTCAATTGCAAGAATGTCATAGCTGACTTTTACTGGAGAAGCGTCATCTCCTTTTACTACGATGCTTGCTGTTCTGTTCTTTCTGAAAGGCTTGTATTTTTCCTCTCCTGCAGCATCCTTATCTCTTACATCTACTATCTTTCTGTAATATTCACCCTGAGTATCAGAAATGCTCAGAATATAGCCAGGATCATCTTTATCTACGACCTTATTGAATGACCAGAATTGTCCATCAGCATTCTGTTCTGTTTCGTTGTAAATATCCGATGTATCATCTTTTTCCTTTTCAAGAAGGTTTCCGGCTTTATCTTCTCCCGTAATAAGCAGTCTGTATACACCTGCTTCATCAGGGGTTTCAACAGTATATGTTTTGCCTTTGCATTTTCCAGTGGCACTAGGTTTATCTGGCCATTTTAGTTCTACTTTACTGTACTGTTTGCCATCTGCCTTTGTGTAACCTGCTATTATTCTATTCTCAGCGAAGTTGTTTTCATTAATAGTGAACTTTCCTGATACTGCATTCTGATAATATGCAGTGTTGCCATCAGGGGACGCGCCTTCTGAAACCTCAGAGAAGTCTGAAGATGTGTACTTCGGTGCTGTATTGTCCAGAACGAATTTGACATTGATATTATCTTCTTTTGCATCTGGCCATTTTCCACTCATGATCTTTGCATTTTCAGGTTTTACTTCAGTGATCTGTACAGCATGTCCAGCTCTGTCTGTTCCTGTTATCTGCAGGCAATACTCACCATCATTCAGTCCTTCACTATCCTTTAGACAGATGACTCCCTCTGCCTCCAGCTTTCCATCTTCTGCTGTATCAATCGCAATGGTAGTTTTTGGATCGATTACTCCATCTTTAAGCAGTTTGACGCTGACTGCATCTTTGTCAAGGTTATCGTCCTTCTCTATACTGAGCTTAAACGATACGGTATCATTTACAAATACGCCATCTTCATATACATAAAGTTTAGCATTGGAATCATAGTTAACTGTTACCTGCGGTGCCTTAGTATCTATTACTTTTCCATAAGTAAATGCGGCTATACCATTTTCGACAGTTACTGTGTCCTCAGTGCTCGGCGTAGAGCCATTTTCAAGAAGATTTCCTGCTTTATCTGTAGCTGTGAGAGTAATATCACTATATGTGAAATCCCCTTTCCAATCAGCTGTTATAGTATTCTTTTCTTTTTCAACTATTGGATCTGTCGACTCGCCATCTTTCTTGTAGCTGAGGTTCATCGTATCAGGATAACTATCTTTGATAGTGTATGTAGTTGACGCAGCTTTCTGATAATAATAATTATTATCTTTAGGATCTAGTAAACTTGATGGAGTAGTTTCAACCTTTGTAAGTTTTGGTGCAACAGTGTCTATGATGATCTTGTTGTCTGAATACAACCCTTCAGGAGCCTCAACGTTTGCGAGCTTCTGATCATCTTCTTCGTTTTCATTATCTGCTGTGTCTTTTGCAGCAACAGAGATTTCATATTCGCCCTCTGCCCCTTTGAACTTTTCCTCTACTTCTTCCTTAGTAATAGTTGCGCTGGCCTTCTTGCCTTCTACTTTTCCCGGGAACTTCTCTCCTCCGATATTGAATTCTGCGGAAGCAAGTTCTTTATCAGCCTCAGCTTCCAGAGTCCAGTCTCCAGATGCGTTGTAATAACCGAAACTATTACCACCCTTCATCGAGAATGACTTGACAGATGGTTTCGCATTATCAAAGGCAAGTTTTATTGCCAGATCTGAATGTGTGAAGGTTGACCTCGCTACTATCGAGACAGTTTTTTCCCCGTTCAGATCATCTCCTGACAAGTTAAGAGTATATCCACTGGCATAATCTCCAGCGATATCACCAGTTATCTCTTTATCATCTATATAAGCCCTTAATGCAGACACCTCTTTGCTTAGGGAGAAGCCTATCGTGTGTTCCTTCTTTGCAACATTTGATGCATCTATTTCTCCGTCTTGTGCTATTGCTTCTTTCCCATCTACTTTGATATCAGTAAACTCAGCAGCTGAATGCTTTTGCATTCCTGTTGTTACAATGACAAACGTTGGTTCACTTTTATTACCTGCTTTGTCAAAAGCTCTTGCATGTAGGAACCGATTATAATAACCCTTTACTACTTCCCCGTTACTGATCTCTTGCCAGCCCGTGTCACCAGTATCATTATTTGTTATTTCTACTTTATCGACTCCTGAGCCTTTGTCGAATGCTGTAACTTTAAATGTCGCATAGCCCATTATTGGGTCTTCCTCATTCGGAAAGTGTTCTTCGATCTCAATATACACATCTGGCCTGGAAGTGTCTTCTGTGACACCAAGAAGTCTCATCTGCGCCTTTGACCTTGATGGCTGTATTCTGCTGGCTGCGATAGATGTGCCAGGTGCAAATACGGTTTCACCTTTGTCCGGTGTCCATCCGATAAAATCATATCCGGCCTTCTTGGCGGTTTCGTCCGGAAGTACAACCGGTTCTCCATACACTTCTGTCTGAGACTCGACCTCATCAGCTACGATTCCTTTAGTACTGAATTCAATTGTATATGTCTGTTTCCATACAGCCTTGAATACAGTATCAGAATCAAGAACTACAGCATCGCCTGGCTCATACTCTTCACCATCATATTTCCAGCCTGTGAAGTAGTATTCCTTGCCGTCGCCCGCTTTGTACAGAGTTTTTCTGGCTTCAGGCTTTTTCGGCAGAGTAAATTTGCCACCTGGTTCTGTGGTTTCATCATTTATCTGATTGAAGTTCGCATAGTTCTCCGCGAAATCGAATCTGACCTTAAAGACATCTTCCTCTGCAGTGTCTTCCTTTGCATCAGGTTCTTCTGTCTCTGCTTTTTCCTCTGCTTTGGCCTCTTCCTTATCGACCTCAGCATTTTCAGCAGGTTCAGTGATCTCTTTTTCAGGTTCTGTCTCCTGGACTACCGGCTTTTCTTCTGCCTTAGATTCACCTTCTACTGAAGGCTGGTCATTCTCAGGCTGAGATGCCTGTTCCTGTGGTTCGGCCTGATCTGCTCCACCAGGCTCTTCTGCCTCGTTTTCTCCTGCAGCGGGCTCTGCCTCTGCTGCAACCGATGCATTTTCGTCTGCTGCATAAGCTCCGCCGGCCCAGAGACCTGCTGGAAATGCGGTCACTATCATAGCTAATGCACACAGAATAGCAAGGATCCGGCTGGTGTTGCCTTTCTTCTTGTTCATCGCTTTCTCCTTCTGGTAATAATTGATTACCTCTGATAAATAAAATTTCCTTATATCCCTTTTCGGGGGTGTCATATCGCTATGACTTCATTGGTATGAATGATGAGTTCAGCAGAAATAATGTTTACAGGTACCATTGGTTCTGCTGGTGCAGGGGCCGCTATATCTCCTGTATTCCCTTGCTGATACGCTGTATTGATACGCGCGTTATAGTCTGCGGAAATCATATCTGACAGCTTAACAGTCTCTCCTTCGTCTGATACCGGGGATGGACTGCCTTCAGCTGGTTCTGTTGCCGGCTTATCACCCGTAAGTGCGATGAATGAGCTGCCGGATACTTTATCATCCTGGCCTCTGCTCGGCGCACTAATCTCTCCTGATGGTGTGCTGAATACACCGGTATTGCCGCTGTGAATTTCTCTTTTGAATTGAGAGTCCTGATCTGTTGCCTCTGTCTTTTGCTCTTTTTTTCTAACTAGTTTTTTGAGGCTGCCTGTCGTATAGTCAAGATCAATAAAATCTCTGAGATTGCCGGTTTCCCGATTATGCTGTTCAAGCTCTCCGATCTGGCGTCTCTTTGCTTTTCCGGAACGTATGAGATATATTTCTTTTATATTCAGCTTCCGGTAAAGCAGTACCGTGATGACTGCTCCAAGCAGAAAGAGTGCGATACTGACTCGGAAGCATATTGAGGCGACCTGAAGTAAAGTTTCTATCTGCATGATCGACCTCCTTATTCAGTGCTTCCGGAATCCGGCTGTGACTCTTCTGCTGACAGGTCTGAAGCCAGGCCTGGGTCTTTCGTGTTCTTTCGATTCAGCTGAAGTATTGCTTCACTTATAGCTTCTTCTGCTTCATCAAGTGCGGCAGAATACTTCGAGTCTGCTCCTCGGTCTGCTGAATCAACATATTGCTCGGCCGCGGTCATCAGTGCTCTCATGCTCTCTTTTGATACTCCTCCGCTCTGGAAAAGAACAGAATAACTGCTTATCTGTTTTGCTGCTTCTCTGTAAAGAATTGCTGAAAGAATCGGACTTCCGGTTATTTCATCTATTTTCTTAGGATCTGACGCTATGCCTTCTACGCTTTCCCATAGCTCAGCATAGTCATTCTTACCCGTTTTATCTGAATCATCAGTCATGAGGTCTGACAAATTCGTGCCTCCGGTTTCAACATTATCCGGAGTGCTTTCAAGGATATAAATGCTGCAGAAAACACTCAGACATTTTGATACTTTTTTCCTGAAATCCTCGTCGTCTATCTTTTCATCATTGCTGATATCATCAAGGATTGCTTTCGTTACAGCCTTATTCCCAGTGAAATAGCTGAAGTAATCCACCCCTCTTTGATACTGGAAATCCAGATATTGCTTCCTGTTGCCTTTTCTGAAATCCTCTTTATGTTTTACAAAAGCATCTTCCAGAATCTTATGTTCTGACGAAGTGATCTTCTCTCCAGCTTCACTCGCAGGTTCCTCCATAGCAGACAGCATTAATGAATATGCTTCCGCTTTTTCTGGTTTCAGGTCCATCAATTCCGCACATTTTTCCTGCTTTTCTTTGCTGTCATCAATGGTCTGTGCTGCTTTATATTTGCTGTCATAGGTCTTGTTCTCGGCAACTATTCCTGTAATGCCAAAGCCGATTATGCCGACCAGACCAATCGCAGTGATAACACAGCTAGCTACGAACAGTCTCCATTTACGATTACGCTCATTTATAGCCTTAGCATCTTCGTCATGGACATGCTCAAGCGCATACATCAGTTCTGCGCAGCTCTGATATCTGTTGGCAGGGTCCGGTTCACAGCATTTCGCAACAACCTTTTCAAGTCCACTACCGGCAAGAGACGGAACAAGCTGTCCGATTGGATATATTACAAATTGCGTATCCGCAGGGCTGTATCCTGTAAGAAGGTGATACATAGTCGCGCCAAGACAATAGATATCCGTTCTGGCGTCAGTCTGTCCTCTTCCTCCAAATTGCTCAGGTGCTGCATAGCCACGAGTGCCCAGCCATGTTGTATCTCCTTGGCTATGTTCTTTGTATTCTCTTGCCGTACCAAAATCTATAAGTGCAACCTGACCATCCGGTCGGAGCATGACATTGGCAGGCTTCATGTCTCTGTATATGATTGCGGGACGGCGGCTGTGAAGATATCCAAGCACATCGCAAAGCTGCTTAGACCATTCAAGCACCTTTTCCGGATCCTGTGCGCCTGTGTGATTAAGCACGGACTGAAGGCTCCGCCCCTCAATGTAGTCCATTACAATAATGAACGTGTCTTTCGTATCTATTACATCTACAATGCTTGGTAGATTGGGATGATTGAGCTTTTTGAGCATTTCAGTCTCAGCGATCAATCCCTGACTTACAACCTCATTGTCGTTTCCACCGTCTTTCCTGACTTCTTTTACTGCCCATGTTTTATTAGCTCTTTCGTTCAAAGCCAAGTAGACCACGCTCATCCCGCCGTGGCCTATTTCATTCAGTATTTTGTACTTGCCGTCCAGAACCGAACCGATTTCTAGCATACAGGTATCCTTTCGATGCTGTGAGCATGTGATACTACAGCAGTTTGATCAGCATGGCGCTGATGTTGTCATCCTCTCCACGCTGAATATTCAGATCTGTCATCTCTTTAAGTCTTTGCTCCATTAGCTGCTTTGTAGACATCAATGATGGATGAAAGACCTGATAGAATTCCATTGCATCAACTCTATGCCTGAATCCATCGCTGCAAAGCATGAATACATCTCCCTGATTTGCAACTCCTGACATATAATCCGGATGTACGTCTGCTGTCGCACCTATACACTGCAGCAGAACGCTTCTTTCAGGATCGACCATTGCCTGTTCATAGGTCATTCTTCCTGCATCTATTTCGCGCTGGACAACAGTCTGATCTTTAGTAAGCTGATAGATATTATCTGCGAGTCTGTAAATTCTGGAATCTCCGACATTCATAAGGTAAAACAGGTTGTCCAGAAGAAGCAGCGCGGTACACGTCGTTCCCAGACTGGTTCTGTTATCTGTGGCATAATTAGATATAGCCCGATTAGTGAACTCGATCAGTTTTTCCCATTCGTCCCAGATATCATCCGGAGAAAAGCCTTTCGCCAGCAATACCGGAAATCGTTCCCGGAACCATGCATCAAGCGCGCGCACCATCGTCGCACTAGCCAGTTCTCCTTTGGCAAGACCTCCCATGCCATCACAGACCGATGCAAAGAGTATCTTATGGCCGATGCTCTCCGCCCTAAGAATCATCATAGAATCCTGATTGGTTTTTTTCCTTATTCCTACATCGGTATAACTGGCTGTAAGAAATTCCATTTTATCTCCTGACAATTCATATTAAAAAGCTAGCCTTATAACGTTATAAGGCGCTGGTGCTGCGCTCCATCAGTACAGCACCAGCGTTTCATAAGGGTGAGGGTCTTATGAAAAAAGCATTTTATCTTACGTGATATGTATATACTTCATCTGCGAAGCTGATCTTATCGCCTTCCTGCAGTTTCGTCTCTACATTAGGCGCAACCTTAACGTCGTTTACGAATGTAAAGTTGCGGCTGTTCTGGTCAACAAGATATGCTTCATCATTTCTTACGATGATAGTTGCGTGGTGACGTCCGATAGCTGTGTTGTCACTGATGCAGTAATCAACTCTGCTGCGTTCACGTCCTATCTTGAAGTTCTCTCTTGTGATGTTGATCTTCTCGCCGTTCTTTTCTCTGATTAGATGACCCATTATATGTGTCTCAGCCAGTACAGAAGTCTCTCCTGCGCCCTGTCCGAGAACTGTGGTCTCATTAGAGCCCTGATTCAGAACGCTTGTATCAGGTGTAGGGCCTCCCGGATATCCTCCGGAGACAGCTGGCGGTACTACAGGTGCTCCACCTGCAGGTCTTCCTGTTCCTGTAACAGGATTAACCGGTACAGGACCGCCTGCAGCATATGTTGCACCGGCAGGTTCTGGTGCATCGTTCTTCTTCTTGCGTGAAAGAAGAACTGCTGCAAGGATTCCGAGAAGAACTACTGCTGCGCCGCCGATAATGAACGGAACATAGTTAGTCTTCTTCTCTGGCTCTGCCGGAGTTGCAGGCTGTACAGGCTCAGGAACTTCTTCCTTAACCTCTTCTTCAGCATTTGCTTCTTCTTTCTTCTCTTCATCTACAGATGGAGCTCCATCGGCTTTTGTAAAATCAATTCCTATTGTAGTAAGGACAGCTACAAATTCGTGTGAGCCTGTAGCAAATGACTGGTTATCATCGTTCCCTGTTGCAATACCGATTACATTTCCATCATTATCCACCATTGGGCCACCCGAATAACCACTAGAGATGGTTCCTGTCATCGTAATATTTACAAAACCATCACTATTTGTATCCATCTGCTTAACCGTTCCAGGTGTAACCTCTACATTTTCAGGGGCAAACTTGTTTGCATTATCTCCCTTCAGATACATCATCTTATACGGGAATCCTAAAACATAACAGGCTTCTGTCGGTACTACTGGATTATCTTTTGTATCTCTTATTGTGAGAGGAGAGTAGTCGACAAGCGCAGTTTTCAGTTTCAACGCTACAAAATCAGCGGAACGGCTGCTAACGCCCTCTATAACCTCTGCTGATACACTGCTGTCAGAGTAAACAGTAACCTGTAACGCCATTTTGTCCCGAATCTGTTTATCTGTCTTTCCAGAAACCATAGGGCCAAGATGCTCATCTTCTCTAATTAGCTGGAGCGTTTCATCATCAACATATACTACGTGATGACATGTGAGAACTGTCATGTCATTGACAAGGAATCCAGATCCCCACTGTACCAAATAATCTGCATCATTTCCTTGGAATACGACCTTTACCTGAACAACACCATTACGATCATTTGTTACATTTTGGTTAGCTTCTGCAGCAAAAGATGTAACTGCTGTGCCGGCGATGAGCGTAAACGCGGCAATCAGCGTCACCAACAGCCTCATAAACCTCTTATTCTTCTCCATTTCTTTCCTCCTTCATTAAAGGCACAAGATTTAGAAATATTATATTACCAATTCGGTAGCCAGTAAAGCCAAAAACTGCCAAATCGGTAGTATATAGCGCTTTGTTCCTATTTTAGAATTAAATAGCTTCACAGCTTAATTTGTATTGGACTAGATATAGAACGAAAAAAGCTCTGCTCCCCCAAAGTGTAGAGCTTAATAATCATTAACCATGACATTGCGTTTGCGTGAACTTCGAAAAAAGAACAATTTGTCACAGCGAAAAATTGCTGATGTGATTGGCTGCTCCCCTGCTACTTACTCAAGATATGAGACCGGTCAGCGGGAACCATCCATAGATATTCTTATTCAGCTTTCTTCGTTTTATAACGTTTCTGTTGACTATATAATCGGTAACACGCTGATTGAATATTCAGCGCTCTCTGATAATGAAATCGAACTCCTTCATGAATTACGCGAAGCACCTTCCTATCTAAGAGAGGATATTCTTGAGTTCCTGAAATTGAAAAACACTATCGGATCCAATAAGAAACTGTGACGCCTTCTTTTTCCAAAAGATAACAAAAAAGCTCCTTTGCAGGAGCTTTTCTGATGAACAGCATATTATTCGAGATGAATGACAATTTATAGTATCTGTTATTTATTGGCTTTTTCTATGAAGATTGCAATTTCTCTCCCTTGCTCTTATCAGCGGATGATTCTCGCGAGCACTCTTTCGGACGCGTGCCCGTCATCTTTCGGGTTGTATTTCGCGCAGAATGCTTCGTATTTTGCATCCGGCTTCCAGTCATTGCAGGCTCTGATCTCACGGATCAGAGCATCCTCATCTCTGACGATCGGCCCCGGCAGCTCATCGAGGGATATGTAAAAGCCTCTCAGCTCACCTGCATATTCCTCGAGATCATACATGTAGAAGATCTCAGGTTTCTTCAGATTAGCGTAGTCAAAGAATACGCTGGAGTAATCTGTGATCAGTATATCGGCCGCTATATAGAGATCATTGATATCGCTGTATGAGGAGACATCCCTGACGAATCCTGCATATCTGTCGAAGTCAAAGCTGTTTGCGACCAGGTAATGAGCTCTGAAGAGAATGACATATTCTTCTCCGAGCTCGTCTCTGAGCTTGTCGAAGTCTACCTCAGTCTTGTAAGTATAGCCCTCTCCACTCGTATGCTGATTGTCTCTCCATGTCGGAGCGTAGAGGATGACCTTCTTGTCATCAACGCCGAGCTTCTTCCTTATCTCAGCCCTCTCCTCCGGTCCTGCTGTTATCAGTCTGTCATTACGAGGGTAGCCTTCCTCTATTATCTTGCCGGTCTGCCCAGTCTCAATGAGATTCCATGCTGTAGAGAATTTCTCGGTAGCAAAAGGAGATGGCGATAGAAGATAAGAGAACTTTGCTGCATCCGTGCGGTATTTGCTCCTGATCTCCTCGATCGAATTCATCGAATTGTCGCTGCTCTCAAGGTCGTAGCCGAGCCTCTTGAGCGGTGTGCCGTGCCAGCACTGCAGGTATATCTGTCCCCTGCGCGGATGCTGATGATCAAGCATCCTGTAGTTGGATATCCAGTACTTAGCTTTCCTGAGCGCCTTGTTATCCGCTCTCGTGCGAAACTTCACGATATCCGTCCGCTCGTTTCTGAGAAAGCTGTATTTCTCAGGCTCCTTGAAGCTCCAGATGAATCTGTAACCGCTGTATTCCGGCGCCTTCATCATGTACTCATACATGGCCTTAGGCGAATCACTGTATCCGCGGCCTGAGAAGGTCTGAAAGTAGACCAGCTTATCGTCTATACGGGCAAAAGGCTCGTCCATCACCATCTTGGCATGGTAGGCTGCGTCCCTCCCGGCTCTGGCGGCGACACGAAAGGTCTTGTTCTTCTTAGCCAGATCGAATATTTTCTTTTTTGCTTTTTTTGCGAGTTTGTTCACTTTTTACCTGCCTGTAAGGTTATTTTTACCGGATCTGTGACTGGATGAAGTCCGCAAGCTGTTCTGTACAGTGTCCCGGCTCGACCTCTATGTACTTGTCTTTGAACGCTTTGAGTGCTTCAAAATCATATGGCTTGTCCATAGCAGCTGCGAGCTCTCCTGCATCTCTGAACACATAATCTGCGATGGCTTCTTTCTCAAAATCCATATTGAGGCCTGTTGTCCTGCTGTAGCTGTCAATATCGTAGGTATAGAGATACAGCGGCTTGTCAGCGATGGTCGCCTCGACAACAAGTGATGAATAGTCGCTTATCACTGCATCTGCGCATGCCATCAGATCATATGTCGGGATGTGCTCTTCATATATGACATGCTCTGCCTGAGGAAGTTCTCCTTCGGCCTTGTAGAGAGGATGAAGTCTGACGATCAGCTCGTATTTTTCAGGATCGAGAGCGTCTGCCAGGCTCTTAACATCAGGAAGACTTCCCCTGCGGAAGGTCGGGGCGTAGAGCACTACGGTCTTGTCCTTCTCTGCAAGATGAGGATAGAGCGCATATACAGCACCCATGGCCTTGTATCTTCCGTCGCCCTGCGTTACATCAAGTATGTAGTCTGCCCTCGGGAGCCCGAGTCTGACGACCTTGCTTCTGTCTGTGCCGAATGCCTCTGCAAAAATATCAGCGGTGGCATCGCTGGGCGCGATCACATAATCGTAGCCCTTGTGCATCCTCATGAGGCGCGCGGTCTTCTCATCTGTTCCGTCCTCGCTGCCTACTGTCTGCCAGCCGAATTTCTTGACTGCGCTCAGTGCGTGCCACATCTGGATCACCTTGGTCCTGCCAGTATGCGGAAGCATACTGACCGGGATGATGTATGTGTCGACAACGACGACATCCGCCCATACCATGGCCGCAGCCTGACTCAGCATGTGTCTGACATAGCCAAACGAATCTCCCTGGCTCTTGTCCTTGGTGAACAGTTTGGTCAGTGTGCGAACCTGAAGACCTCTTTTCAGAAGCTCTTCTTCCAGCATCCTGATGTCCAGACTCTTGCTGTCGCTCTCACGGCTGAGGATAGCGACTTTTCCTTTTCTTCTGTTAACTGCAGTATCCACGTTGATCATCCTTCCACTGCCTGTCCTGTACCGGATCCCGCTCCTGCCTCAGGGGCATCCGGAGCAGCGTTCCCGCCTTGATCAGGAGCAGGCGTTTCTTTCACGGTTTTATCTATCACTTTAATAAGTGTATCGTCTTCATCTGTTACTTTGAGATCCTCTTTGGATCCGCTGATAGCCTCTTCATATCCGTTGTTATTCAGAGCGTTCAGAAGAAGCAGCCTGGAGTACAGAGATCTTCCGTCATCCGCAGCAGCCGGTTCTTTCGATACAACGACCACTTTCTTTCCCGGGTGTCTCTCTGCAATAGTTTCAGCCTGACTCATGTCATCAGCGAAGGCTACAACAAATTGATCTTCCTCATCACCTTCAGGCGCTCTGCCTCCGCATTCCTCGATCAGAGCCCAAAGATTTTCATCATCAGTCTCAACGCTGCAGACGATCCTGCTTGTCTTATCCAGACCGGCAGTAGTGCTTTCCAGTTTCTTCCTCCAGTAGCCTTCCGGATCATTCTTCCAGTGAGCATAAAGTGTCTGATCCTTGTTGACGGTAAACTTGTCTCCGGCCTCTATCTTAGTTCCCTTTCCATCTCCGGCTTCTGTGTACCAGCCCTCAGGCAGGTATCCTCTGCGGTCGACTTCAGGAGGCTTGCCATAATTTCCTCCCTTCTGGATAGACATGGTTGTCTCTCCGGATACGACCTTTGCACCATCGCCGTTTAAATCGAATGTTACTTTAAAGACCTCCTGTCCCCATGTTGCTCTGAGTGTATGTGGTTTTGTTACATCAACAGTATAATCTGCATCGATGTTTACCACTTTGCCATCATAGGTCCTTGTCCATCCTGTAAACTTGTAGCCTTCTCTGGTGGCAACCGGAAGTTCTTCGTGTTTCCCATATGGTTCCCCGATTTCAACCTCTATGGTTTCTTTCTCACATTCCCCGCCGTTTGGATCTAATGTTACTGTGATCAGCTGAGGCGCCGGTTCGTAGTTTTCTTTTTCACTTTCACTTTCACCGGATCCATCTTTAGATTTCCTGCTTGTCCCTCTGGCTTTTTTCTTCGGTGCTGTGTCATCCACCTCTATGACGTTCTCATTCTCATCAGGAGGCTCGTACTCCTCGAGCGCCTGCATATCATCACTTCCTTCAGCAAAGTTTTCCTCTTCAGGTGCTGATCCGAATCCATTGAAGAAAGGCTTCGGTGCTTTGCCAAGTCCGAGCTCGTCTCTTCTCATCTCATACTCCGCCTGTTTGAACATATCCTCTTCAGCGGCCACGGAGATTACCTCATCATTGTTGGTCAGTCTTGTCCTGCAGCCGCACAAAAGCAGCATCAGCACGAGCACTGACGCGATGCATAGTATCCTGAGAAATTTTCGGTTCGTTTTTCTTTCCATTATTTCCTTCGGTAAAGAGTGAAGTACAGACTCGCTGTTATCACAAGGCGTATCTGATCTTAGTGAGGATCCTGTCTTTAAAATCTGATCCTTCTCTGATAATGTCGATAGTTTCATGCATGAAGCCGGACATCTCCTTCCTCTGGTCATCTGACATCTCATGGTCGCTGTACGATGCTTCCTGCCAGAGGTCATACATGTCTTCATATCTGTAAGCGTATTCTCTGCTCATCTCTTCTCTCACCTCCGGCGTGAGCGCAGAGAATGGCTTTCCGGCTGCTTCTATGCCGTATGACTGGAGCCATCTGACACAGTACGGGAACATGGCTTTGATTGCCTCCCTGTTATCCACTGCATCTATTCCGGCTCTGTTCATATCTATGCGCTTCTTCAGCTTTCTCCACAGCAGCACGGCTGCCGCTGTGACAGCGGCAAGTATGAAGAAGAGCACCGCAATGGTCCTTATCATTTTCAAAGAAGCTGAATTGTTTTCTTCTTCCTGCTGCTCCTGTTCTTCTTCGAGCAAGTCTTCCTTCTGAAGCTCGGTGAGATCATTCATCTGATCTTCCGGACTCTCAATGAATGAAGATCTGAGTGCGAATTTGTCCCTGAAGGTCTCATCCGCTCTGGATATCGTCAGGCTTTCTCCCGGAGAGATCAGCATCACAGCGCCAAAGAGGAGCACGGCTATCAGCAGCAGGGGTACTGATGACAGCAAACTGCCTTTTGAGACTGCTATGATGCCGGCGAGGATCAGTATCCCGATGCATATCCATGATGGGATCAGCCCGTAGTAGGCAAAAGCAATCATCACAAATCCTGCAAGGAATACAGAGACTCCTCTGCGGTAACGTGCAGGCGGCAACGCAAGGATCAGACCTGCGAGGCATGAGAGCCAGATCACCGCAAGGCGGGTGCAGAGCACTGAAGACATCATGGCTTCTTCGGATACGGTGAATCTGTCATAGAGATATGCCTGCGCCTGCTCTGCCATGTCGTAGAAATATCCTGAAAGGATCGCAAGCCCTCCGCCGATCTTCGCATGCCATACAGCCACGGTTGCTATGAGTATCACTGCTGCGGCCACGGCTATTATCCATCTGAGTTTTCCGGGTTTTACTGCCTCTGCCATGGTGATCCCCAGATAGAGGATCATCCCTGCAGCTGTAAAAGGTATCAGGCTTCCTGCGTATGCGGCGGTGAGGAATATGCTTAACACTGTCACAAGAATACAGGCACCTGAAATATTGAGGACAAGATAGTTCTTCCATCCCGTTTCTGCATCCTCATCCGGGCACTTTAATATCGGCTCATCATTTCTGACGCTGACTTCAAAGCTGTCCGGAGCAGATTCGTAGAGGCCGAAGGTTATCATCCCCTCATCCGGTTCTTCAGTCTTCTTTTTCTTTTGTATCTCTGGCAGTTTTATTTTCAAATCGTGTTATACCTCAATGCCGGCAAGCTCTTTCTGATATGAGCCTCTGTGGAAACCGGCTATAGTGAGATTTGTCTCGCTTGTCGAGCCCTCTGCTCCGTAGAGAAGCAATGTGACCTGACAACCGTTGGTAATGGCTTCGATGCCTTCAGGTATCCTTGAGCCTACTATTATGATATGAGCATATCTGCTCTCAGCTATGTCCCTTTCTATCCTGCCGAAAGCGCTAGGGCCCGCGCTTGGCACAGCCAGATATTCATCCGCTGCAGCAGATGCTTCTGTCTCGTCCTGTATCTTTCTGATGACAGCTTTTCCGGTATCAGGGTCTGTCCATGCAGCGGACAGGACATATCCGTCGCTGAGTATAGACTGTATGACCGACGCGTAGACTGATGCTGCTGCATCAAGAGCAAAAGGATCCTGCGCGATGTCCGGAGCTGTGTCGAGTATGACCAGAAACTGGTCGGTGACCGGGTTGCCAAGTTCCTTGACAAGAAGCTTATCTGTCTTCTCTGTCAGTTTCCAGTGTATGTTCCTTACCGGATCTCCCGGCACATATTCTTTGATTCCGGTTATGTCTCCCGGGTCATTTCCCCTGACATGCGCTCTGTATCTGTCGTTTTCGAGCATAGCCGCGCTGCTTGTATATGCGAGCTGTATGTCGAACATCTCAGGCATCACAGTAAGGCGCTCTTCTCCTGAGCACTCTGCTTTTTTGCTCCATATACCGAGAGTATCCGCGATCTCAGCGGATACTATGGATACTACATATCTGCCGGCATGTCCCGGAATGACTTCAAGCTCTGTCTCACAGCTGCCTTTCGGCGGCAGGGGCCTGCTGATCCTGTAGACGTCAGTCTCCCCTGTCCTCTTGTTGACGCACCTTACTTCCACATCTACAGAAGCGACCGGTATGATATCCGGATTGGTCATGGTCAGAAGGACATTGCGGTGGTCAGCCGAAGGAGCTTTGCCTTCGAGGCTGATGCTGATATTCCTTCCTGAGAATCTCAGCAGCCCCAGCGATGCCGCGGGAACAGCGATCGCCGTTATAAGAAGAGCAAGTGTCACAGTCTCGTTGGAGAACAGATATAATATTGCAGCTGCAGCTATGAGGATGCAGCATACTATTCTTCTGATCAACATCTGAGTAATCTGACTCCTATATACTGCCCGGCGACTTCACATTATCGAGTATCAGACCAAGGATGTCCTGAGCTGAAGTTCCGGCTGCTCTGGCCTTCTGTGTCAGGAGGATCCTGTGAGCGCATACATCTGTGAACACTCCGCGGATATCATCCTCTGTCACATAGTCCCTTGCCTGCATCAGTGCGCTCGCCTTGGCCATGTGGCTGACAGCGATCGCTCCTCTCGGGCTGATGCCGAGTTCTATGTTCTGGTTGTCGCGGCTTGCGGCAACGAGATCAGCGATATATCTGACAAGAGGTTCTTTGATCGTCACCTGAAGTGTCGCAGTCTGCATAGCCTGAACAGCCTCGGTATCGAGGATCTGCTTTACGGAAGCGTATGGATCCATGGTCTGTCTGCCCTGGATTATTGCCACTTCACTGTCCCTGTCAGGATAGCCTATCGCCAGCCTGACGAGGAATCTGTCCATCTGTGCATGAGGAAGCACCTGTGTTCCGGCTGCGCCGACCTGGTTTTGCGTCGCGATAACGATAAAAGGATCAGGCAGCTTGTGAGCCTGTCCGTCGACTGTTACCTGTTTCTCTTCCATTGCCTCAAGCAGCGCAGCCTGAGTTCTGCTGGAAGTACGATTGATCTCGTCTGCGAGCACCAGGTTGGTGCTGTTGATGACTCCCGGCATATAGACAAAAGTATTGTCTTCTCTGTTGAATACGGAGAAGCCGACAATATCTGACGGCAGCACGTCCGGTGTGAACTGGATCCTGTTATACTTCATGCCCAGTGTCTTTCCCAGAGCGATCGCAAGGGAAGTCTTTCCGACACCCGGTACGTCATCGAGGAGGATATGTCCATTGGCAAGGATGCTCATGAGCACCTTACGGATGACATCCTCTTTACCGATTATTACCTTACTTACTTCTTCGTTGATAGCCTGCGTAGCTTTGTACACAGCCTGTACCGTTCTTTCGTGCACTTTCTATGCCTCCTGTTTTTTTGCTAAAGCTGCTTTCTCCTCAGCTGCTTTCTTGGCAGCTGCTCTCTTCCTTGCGGCTGCTCTCTCTTCAGCATTGGCCGGATCGTAGAAGTCTATCGCTTCATCAATCGGTCCGTCGAATTTTTTGACACCTTTTTCCAGAACGATGCCTCTCTCGCAGAAATCTCTGGATGTAGACAATGAGTGTGTTACGAACAGCAGCGTAACGTCATCATTCGCCATGATTTCCGCGACTTTGTCCTTGCACTTCTTCTGGAAGTTCTTGTCTCCGACACTTAGTGCCTCGTCTACGATCAGTATGTCAGGATTGGAGTTGACACTTATGGCAAAGCCGAGTCTTGCCTTCATACCACTTGAATAGGATCTCAGCGGCTGGTCTATGTAGTCTCCGATATCAGCAAATTCGATGATATCTTCTTCAACGGCCGCGATCTCTTCTTCTGTCATGCCCATCAGGCTGCACTTGAAGCCGATGTTCTCGCGTCCCGTGGACTCATTGTCAAAACCAGCAGTCAGCTCAAGCAAAGCGCTGACCTTGCCTTTTACATATATCTCTCCCTCGGTAGGAAAGGTAACACCTGTTACCATCTTGAGGGTCGTGGATTTACCACATCCGTTGCGCCCGAACAGAGCCACGCTCTCGCCTTTTCTGACTTCGAAGGAGAGGTTGTTGATGGCTTTGTTTTCCTTGTATTTGATCTTCTTGGAGAACAGGCCTTTGAATCTGTCCCGGCTGCTCTTGTACAGCTTGTATATCTTGGTTACGTTTTGAAAACGTATCACTACTTCATTTTCCATGCTTTACCATCCTCTTTCTACAGAACATCCGGGATTTCTTTGCGGAGCCGGCGGTATGCCCACAGGGCGCCCATAGTAAATACCAGAAGTGTTACACAGTAGCACAGCAATTCGATCTTGTCTTCAAAGAACCACTGCTTGTATATAAAAGCCTTGCGGTATCCGCTTGAGATAACAGTGACAGGATTGAATTTGAGCAGCAGTCTGACCCAGTCATGCTGGATCGTATCGACATTGTAGATGATACCCGACATCCAGAAAATAGCCTGTGACAATGACCCGACAAGATTCTGAAAATCCTTACTGATTGCTGAAAGCAGCCCGGCAAAAAGAGCCCATACCGTAAAGAACATGAACATCATGAGCATATAGAGCGGTATCTGCAGCAGATATTTATCCGGCATGTATCCGAAGCACATGAACAGCACTACAGTAACAACACACAGGAATATATGCGTATACAGATGCGAAATATTTACATATGTCGGGATTATCGATATCGGGAACTTCATCTTGGTGACGAGATGACTGTATTTCCTGATACACGCTGCACCTCCTGTGATCAGTTCCGACATGAAAAACCATGGCAGGAATCCTGACTCAAGCCACAGGAAAAACGGATAGCCTTCTACCGGCTTTCCTGAACGGAGTCCGATTGTAAAAGCAAACCAGAAGACGAACAGAGTGATCATCGGCTTGATCAGCGCCCATGCCCAGCCAAGAGCTGCTCCTCTGTACGTCTTGATCAGATCAGACTTTGCCAGATTGAATATCTGCGCTTTGAACGATATGTGTTCATTTATTATTGTTCTTATCGTTTCCACTGTTATTAAAGATTCTCCTGTACATCCTCCTGATCCTGCGTTTGATGCGGATCTTGTCTTTTACTCTCTGGACATTCTCCATCCTTGTGAGAAGTCCTTTTTCCGCCGCTTTATCGATCAGCGGCTTCATTCCCTGATAGAAATTGATATCCTGTATCAGTCCTCTTGAGTTGGAAACTGCGCGGTCCTTGAGCATCGCATCAGCAAAGATCTTATATACTTCAAACTGATAGTCCTTGTCCTCGATAAGATCTTCTACCACATCAGAAGCGAAGAGTGTAAACGGACTTTTGCCGTTTACGACCAGCCAGTCATAATAGTCATAGACTACGTTCGCAAGTCTGCCGTTGATCTCTTCTGTGACCTCTTCTGTGACCTCTTCTGTTTCGTTGATGATCTGCTGCGCCAGTTCGCCGAAATAGCTCTTTCCGTCTTCGATCTCAAAGAACCTGTCGGCGGTCACATTAAGTGTAAAATCTTCTCTCTTCCTTATATACCCAACGTAATCGGCAGTCAGGCGTCCCAGATTTTCCCTGGTCAGCTCTCCCTCTTCCTCAAAACGTCTTAATACCTCACGGTGCCAGACCTTGTTGATTATATCTCCGTTATAGTTATCTCCCAGATAGCCCGGATTAAGAGCAATCTTAACAGGTTTGTTGTTGGCGTTGGTGATAGTTGTCTGAAGTCTGAAGAATATGACCGGATGGATGCGCGCTCTCAGAGATCCCGCGATCTCATTGGTAAGAGCGAATCCCGGATTGCCTTCATCCAGCAGCATCGCATAATCATAATCCTTTCTGCCGCTCATGACTTCTCTGTAAATCGTCCAGTCATCATAGGAAGCCACTTCACAGAATTCGATATATGGATCATATCTGTCAAGCCAGGTCTTGATCCATCCCAGCTCTTTATGCCAGAGTTTCTCCTCCCTCGTGCCGCTGATCTGATCCTTATATTCTTTTACTCTATCATGCAGATGAGCCCGGTCAAAGTATTCTCTGTATTCTTCCAGGCTGCCCTGCGGAATGAGCAGATAGAGACTTGTCCTGACATACGCCTTCCTGAAGATGCAGCTGTAGACATTAATATAAGTCTCAGGTGTCATCTCTTTTGCTTTGATGAACATGTTGATCGCCAGTTTCTCATCAGCGATCTCTTCCTTGATGGCGTTAGTGACATCCTTCCTGGTGAATTCAGTCTGAGTGAAGTATACTCTTGAATCCTTAGCGCAGGTAGCAATAGACGCTCCGGTTGATCCGAATGTGACGAGTCTGTCAAATTTCTGATCCTGATAGTTGAATACCTCGACAGGGAAATCCTTAGGAAGGACTTTCGCCTTTTCACTTCCGTACACCCTCGGATCATTTCTTTCAGCCGGATGAGGTTTATAGTACACGTTCAGCCCATCGATGTTTTCATTTCTGATTATTTTCCTGCACAGAAGATAGTTGTCAACAGCGTTGCAATATCTTGATCTGTCGAGAGGCTGTCCGAGATACAGGGAGCTGTTCCCTGTTATTCCCATATTCTCCACATCGAAAATGTAAAGAAGAGCCTTCTTGAATTCTTCTTCATTCTGCGCGACTATATCCTTATAGTCCCAGACGACGAGCTTGGACCTGTAGTATTCATCAAGGTCCTCAAAATCAGTGCTGCTGATGATCTTTCTGACCTTCTCGTGTCTGTACAGCGGCTCCGGGTAGTATCCTTTTTCGATAAACGGCTCGAGCCTTTCCTTGTCTCCTTTGAATCTGTGGATACCTATCTGCTGCTGGAGCGACCCGTATCCGTCCTCGACTCCGACTATATTCTCAAAGTGATTGCAGATATAGTAGTAGTGGTACTGGAAGTCATTATAGATGAAGATCTCATCGCTTTTGTCTGCGTTTTCAAAGTCTTCTTCATACTGAGGCTCCAGATACTTGTCGAAAAGTGATGAGCCAAGCTCGTCTATTACCTCTTCAGGAGCGTTGTATGTCTTTCTGAGTTCCTTGACTAATTCCGGAAATTCCCCTCTCCAGGTGATACCTCTTACCTCATTAAAAACACCCGTACCTGCTATCCTTTCAAGCAGTACTTCATCCGGATTGAGAAAATCCATTGAAAAATACAGATTAGGCTTTTCATCAAATGTCAGTGCCAATGCGATAGAATGCATCAGCTGATAATAAGTCATAGCTACCAGTGATTTCATGCTTTTGTGACCCCTCTTTTGTTTTAGTGTCTATAACAATTCGCTGAATTTCTCTCTGAGATGTTCATTTCCGTTTCTGACAAACTCATCTACGGCCTCCGAGTCTACAGATGATTCGAACTGATGGAAGTTCATGAGTGTAGTCTGTGAATACAGATTGCGTATCCTCACATCGTCGCTTCCCATATACTCAAGGAAGGTGATCGCTCTGTCGCTTATATCCTCCCTTTCCTGTATCAGAGAAGGATCAAGCATATAGCTCTCATATTCTTCTATCGTCTTTGGGAATACGAATCCTATCGGATAATCATAATGTCCCCACACGTCTGCTACAAGAACTTTTTTGCCCTGAGCAGTAAATTCCAGTGAACTTGTGCCGTTCCATACAAGTCCTATGTCCATGTATGGCGTCAGTTCGGAATTAGTGAACATGTCATTGTCAAGATAGATCACACTGTCTCCCATTTCTACATCGATCAGTGATCGGAGATCATCGATCTTTTCAGAGGTAAGAGTAAGATCTACTCTGTTTTCATGTGGGTGAGGTTTGATAAGAAGCAGCACACTGTCGCTGTTTCTGTTTGCAAAATCCACAGCGTGCGTGATCCATTCCCTCATGTCGGAATGGACGCAGCCCTGAGTATACTTTACGGCAAGATCTATTATGACCTTTCCATTGAGCAGAATGATCGTCTTGCCTTCGTCTTTTGCTTTACGGATCTGCTCAAGCACGTTCTGTTTAGCCTCGTATAGAACTCTCTGCCTGTCTCTGCCACGCTGTGCCTCAAGATGTTTCTGCATCTTTTGCCGGATCTCCGGCAGACGCCACTTGTTGTTTTCGTAATATCTCTCAAACCCTTCCGGAGTTCCGAGGAATGAATTCCTCGAATTCAGATTGCGGGTCAGGTTGAGTGCAGTAGTAGTCTCTGAACGAGGATCTGATGCGTTCAGGAAATAATTATCATAGCCCGGCGATGTACAGATATAATTCAGTCCGTTTCGGAATCCTTTTTCCTCGCAGTATATGCGGAAGGCTGCCGCATAGTGGATGTGAGGAGCATTTGAGATGAAGTACACTCTCTTGCCGTTGCTGAGTGCCCATTTCTCGACGTCGCTGATATATCTGAAGAAAGTATTGTACATCTTGATGAGCGCGTTTGTCCTGTATCTCGCCCATGCATCAGTTTCATAGTTGTAGTTGTAGGTAAACTGATGTCTGGAAATGATCTCGAATATCGGCTGATAGATATTCATGCCTCTGCAGATGATCCTTTTGCCCGGTATATCGATCTCAACGGAGGATATGTCATTATCCTGATAGTACCGTGTATCTATTCCGTCATTCCACCATCCCTGCAGCTCATAAAACTCATCTTCCGGACTGCATAAGTCAAGATGGATCTTAGGCGAAAAGGAGTAGCATGGTATTCCCCTGCGTCTTGCCTCAAGCAGGAACGGGAATGTAACCGCACCGTTCACCAGCGAATGTTCATTGACGAAAACGAACACCGCATCATCGACCCGGTCCTTTTCATCCGGGATGACTTTTATGAAGTTGTCTCTGTACTCTTTCCAATACTCCACTTCCGGTCTCATCAGAAGCAGAGAATATATGTCCTTGTTGGCTACGAGTCTGTCCTCAAGTGAAGATGCCTTCGCCGCGACAGATCTGTAATGTTCGACTGCATTGTCTATATCATTCAGAAGATCGTCAAGCTCATAGTCTTTGTCCGCCATGTTCCGCCTGATCCTGCTGATCTGATAGCCTACGGCTGCCTCCGCAGGTCCTTTTCCGGCAGACAGTCTGGAAATCTTTTCTATTTTCTGCTCCCTTCCTTCGCAGAGACGTCTGAGTGTCTCGATCTCAAGAGCATACTTTCTGGTGTATTCGGTCTCGCCGAGAGAATCAAGGTAGGCACGGACGCGCCCGACATTCTCATTGTTATAGCAGAACTCCCTGAACAGCTGCATGATCACAGGAGAAGGCATGCCGTTGAATCTCCTGCATATGTCGTCAAGCAGCCTGTCGAACTCAGGGTTGCTTACTCCTGTCCTGCTGCTCAGCAGATACAGATTGTACAGAAAGTCTGCCTTATAGTTGAGCTTTGTACACTCCTTTACATACGCTTCACCGCATGAAGCAAAGAGCTCCTCTATCCTGCCAATCGGCATCCTGCCACAGCTGCTCGACAATATCTGTACATACATTCTTGCCTTGTATCGTTCTCTGAAGATGACATAGTACTGATCAAGCAGCTTCTGCGCGTGCTGCACATTATGTATGCTCAGGTTGGCAAGAATGAGCATAAGTATGACTTTCTGCAGATTTTCATAATAGAAACGGTTCTTGATCAGTCTCGGATGAGCGATGAACTCATCTGTGAAAAGCCCGATCGACTTATTATCCGCAGTCTCATCCAGCGACAGTCTGCCCTTCGGATACAGGGTCATGAAGTACAGATGAAGAGGCTGCAGGAGTCCGTCGTTCTTTTCTTTGTCTTTCGGCAGGGAAAGGATATCCGCCATGACCTGCTTTTCATATGGGAAACAATCTTCTGAATTATCAAGAGATGACAGCACTGAAAGGTTCTTTTGGATCCTGGCGATCGTCCTTTCGTCGTTTCTCTCTTTCATCTTCTTCCTGATGTCACGTATCAATCCCATTTTCGAACCCCCCGGCCAGCATATCGCTGCTTACTCTATTGCCGAATATATCCTTGCACTGTTTTTCCGGTCATTATCTCCGAACATTTCATCGGCCCGTCTGCGGTATTCTTCCTTCATTCTACAGTCCGATTGCATGTATTCTATTACCCTGGTGATCAGGTCGTCTTCTGTCGATACAATCTCTCCGAAGCCGTCTTTCTCAAAATCAAAGGCTCCCTGTGAGACCATGTGTTTGCCGGAGAAGAATTCTTCTCTGTCAAACTGCGCGTAAATGACCGGCTTTCTGAGCAAAGCGAAGTCACACGCTGCAGCAGAATAGTCAGTCACGAGCAGAGCGCCCTTGCTGACGATCTCAGCATATGTCATATCGCGGCCTTTGATCTCTACTGTATCAGACAGACCCAGAGCTTCAAAGGCTTCTTCGCTGAATGAAGGATGCAGCCTCAGCCATATCCTGTATCCCAGCCGCTTCGCTTCCTCTGCGAGCCGGCTGTCTGTGGCGATATTTCTGTAGAATTCCGCATACCTGCTGCCGGCAAAATCATCAACCGGCTTCCATCTGCCGTCGCGGGTATCCTGCCCGGTCACAAGATATCTCCTCCAGGTCGGCATGATGCAGATGATTTTTTCCCTGCTGTCGCCGAGACTGTCCCACTTAGGCTGTCCGCTGATGATCACAGCCTCATCCGGATATCCATAGGATGCTTTCAGAAGCTCTTCCTTCTCCTGCTGCGTCGAAACTGCAAAGGCAGAAATGATCTGTTCTGTCCTTGACAGCAGTTTAGAGCAGTCTGTCTGGAGCATGCCGCTATGCACGAAGACGAAGTCCGTCGTAAAGATCAGGCTTCTGAGGATCTCTGTCGCGCGCTCATCCTGATACCACGGATTCCGGAAGATTATATCCGTCTGCGACCCTATGACCTTCCGGGCCTTCAGCAGAAGGATCTTGTGTCTGAAAGACCCCGGCTGCACGATCCTGAAGCCTTTCTGTGAGAGGCGTTTTGCGTCGCTGCAGTTTCTGTCGATGACGAAGAAGTACTTCTGCCGTGCGTTCTCCTTCATCAGATAGTCATAGAACGCTTCTCCGTTATCGCCTGCCTGCGCAAGGCGGTCGGACACAAGCCAGATCTCCCTGTCCGGATCTGTCTGCCAGAGCAGACTCAGCAGTCTGTACATTATGCCTTTGAGCCTGTATGGCTTCTTGGAGAAAACGATCTCTCCTATATTTCTGATCTCCAGCTTCCACCTCTTGGCGTGTGAGCAGCGGATGATGCTGAAATGATCTTTGAAGACTCTCAGAGCGTATCCGCCGCGGCAGATATAATCGTGTCTCTGCTTTCTGTTTAGTCCTGAGAGTCTGCCGTATGTTATCTTCTTTACAGGGATCTCCCTGCTGCCTATGGTGCTGACCAGCCTCAGCTTCTTTCCTGTCAGACCATCCGAAGCATCAAAGGCTCCGCGGAAACGTATCTCGGTATAGGTGTAATCGCCTTCTTCTTCTCTTATTTCTTCTATCGTTCTGTCAAGTACAAAGCTTCTGCTTCCGGCACGGAGGCAGAGGTCCGGTGTCTCACCATCAGGGGTCCAGTAGTATCTGGCGGTTCCTTCGATACGAAGCTTTCCGTCCGAAAGCCGCACATCGCTGACCCTGCAGTAGTCCTGGCCCATTTCTCCAAGGTCGAAATCTCCCCAGGATCTCTGATACCTGACCTGTCCGTTTTCGTCAGTCTCTTCCTGCACAGTTATCCCCTGTGGATCAAGTGCACGCGCAACCATGACTCTTATATCGGTCTTTTTGATCCTGTCGAGAAGCTCTCTGAAAAAGACGGTCGTCTGAGCAGTCTTCCAGAAGTCGGCTCCATACGGGTGGATCATCCTGTGCCACGGCTTGCGGCTCCCGGCATAGTGCACGATCGCTACCTCATCCGGACTTATCATAAGATCCCTGCGCAGATAATCAGGCAGGTACATATTGTCACCATAATCTGTGACCATGCCCCATTCCGGGCCGATATAGTGTATGTGTCCGGCACACAGTATATTGACCACATCCTGATCGTGCTGTCTCCAGTTGGTCTCAGTTGCCAGCCTGAGTATGCCCTCGAGACTGAAAAGTTCTCTGAACTGGTCAAGGTCGAACAATATAGTCCCCGCGATGATATATCCATCGAGATCTGTCAGTCCGATCGACTTTCTGTACTCGGCAAAATCGCTTCCCGGCTTGTATACGCTGCAGATGCCCCAGTAATCGCGGAGCGCTGCGATATAGCTGTCACCGATATCCAGATAAAGCAGCTCTCCGACATCACGCCTTACGAGCATATCCGCGTCCAGATACAGAGCGTATCTGTAGCCTTTGCTCAGGACCCATGGAGCGTAGAGCCTGTAATAGGTCTCTTCTGTCAGAGTCTCGCGGTTCGCAGTATAGAAACTGATCCCTGCTGTATATTCTGTCAGATCCAGGAATCTGATCGAAAGGTTATCTGTGCCTTCGGCCATTCCTCTCACCATATCCTGGTGCGCTTCAGTGATATCGCGGTGCATGATCACGATATCATAGTATCTGTCTGCTGACATATGATCGGCTATGGATCTTATCATAACAGCCAGAGGCGCGATAAAACCGTCATTCGCAGAGAACAGGATACATCTGTCTGTCCCCTCAAATGCAGGCTCAAAGAAGTATTCTCTTTTGGCGGTATTGTTTGTTTCTTGCATACAGGATACCCAGACTTTCTCATCGGCCTGAGCTCTTAGCTCCTGAATACTGCATCACTTCAGTGATATCGCGGTTATCTCCGGAGAGATATATGAATCTGCCGAAACTGGTATTCAGAAAAGATCTTCTGGCCTCACGGCTGAGATAACGTTCTTTCTGGGAATTAACTGACGGCTTGCTGCTTCCCCTGCGGGATGATCTTCTGGCCAGATACTCAGGCAGTGTCAGAAACAGCTTCCCATTGATACCATATACCGGCCACCCCACAGGCAAATTGTCAAGGTTCCCGAGATTGCTCTTCTTGCGCAGAGCAACTCTCGAGAAACAGATATAGTAATCCGTATTGCTCTCAGGCATACTTTGCAGATTTTCAAGGAATCCTGTCAGAGGCTCACGCGCGAGATCTCCGGAATATACCAGGACTCTCTCTTTTTCTGTATATATCCTGTGATGTCTGCAGGTATCTGCTTTTTCAAATATATGTCTTATTATCTTTTCTGCGGCATCGGCGTTATCGTAAGTACAGTAACACTCGATAAAAGCGCTGTCATCGTAGTCTATGCCGCTCCGGATCTCGCTTATCAGTTCGCTGACTGTCCTTACCGCCGGGAAAGGTATCTCAACAGGCTGATCGTACAGTCCTCTGCTGGCTGAATAGTCATCTTCATCGTAGATGAACCTGACTATCTTGTGCCTTGAATTGGCGAAGTCATAAAACACGCTCGAGTAATCTGTGATCAGACAGGTGCATGCCGTCAGGAACTCGTATGGCTCGATATCTTCCGGGAACTGTATGATATGCATGTACGAACTGAGATCCAGCTCCTGCATAGCCAGCGGATGAAGCTTGACGTACATGATCTCATCGTCTGTCAGATGCTCATCGATCTCCTTCATGATCATAGGGAGATCTGCAGCAGATCCGTTATCCTGCTGAGCGCTCCTCTCTCTGAAGGTAGGCATATATACATATACACGCTTATCCCCCAGTCCGTAGGCCTCTCTCACCCTTGACGGTGCATCCGGATCGAAGAATACCGAGTTTCTCGGATAACCCTCATCCAGGACGACACCCTGATACATATCCTCTATGCAGTGCGCGGTAGTCATCTTTTCCTCGCAGTATCTGCCCGGGAACAGCAGATAATCCGCCTGCATGAGGTTGCGCTGTATGTTGTCGATCAGATGCCTGCCCTCGTGTTTATCATTCCCCATCTTCTTGTACGGAGTGCCGTGCCATGTGTTCAGGTATATCTGACCGTCCCTTTTGACATATCTGAAAGGGAAGGTGGTATCGTTGATCAGATATGCGGCTGTTTCAAGCATCTGTATGTGCTGCTTGCTATCATATTCACAGATCTGAACATTGTCGAGCCCGTAGCAGCTGAGTATCTGACGGATGTGATCCGTGCAGTCCGCGGTCGCAGCGGTGCAGATCTTATATCTGCCTCCGTAACGCTCATTGATCTCTACGGCCAGCCTCAGGACGTTGCCGGCAAAATCCTTGCCGTTTCTGGATTCAGCAAAAACGATATCGTCCCTGATCGGACGCTTATAATAGACACTATAAATCTCCGAATTGATCAGACATTCTCTGATATTCGATATCGCTCTGCTGCCCGGCAATCTTTTCATATATATCCTTACTTAATGATATTCCACGAAAGCGGTGTGCCCGCCTCTGCATCCTCGCTGAATTCTCTTCCGAGGACCTTGTCAAGCTCTTTTGGCGCAAGGCCGTTCGACGGTCTGACGCTTCTGACATTTTCTTCTGTCAGGATATCCCCCGCTTTTACATCCTTCGCTACAAAAAGCGACCTTGCGTATTTGCGGCTGTTCTGTTTCTTAGGTGTTATCTCATATGTGACATCACCGCAGATCTTCTCTATAAGTCTCACTCTGTCGATCATCGCGCGGAATTCATCCGGAGTCATGGAGAACGATGCGTCCGGTCCGCCGATCTCACGGTCAAGGATAAAATGCTTTTCTATCACTGCCGCGCCCATCGCAGCCGCTGCTGCAGCTACTTCATCGCCCAGAGTATGATCTGAGAGGCCGACCTTGCAGCCGAATCTCTCTCTCATATCGATCATGGTATTCAGATTAGCGTCCTCAAGCTTAGCCGGGTATTCCGAAGTGCACTTGAGGAGGCAGACATCATAATTTCCGGCAGCATGGCACGCCTCAACGGCATCCATTATCTCCTCCTCCGTAGCGATGCCTGTAGAAATGATCATCGGCTTGCCGCAAGCGGCAGCGTACCTGATCAGAGGTATATCCGTTATCTCAAAAGATGCGATCTTGTATACAGGATTGCCGCATTTTTCCAGAAGATCCACAGCAGTCTTATCAAAAGGCGTGGAAAAGAGCGTGAAGTCTATGCTCTTCGCATATTCAAACAGCTCTTCATGCCACTCCCACGGCATAAAAGCTTCGCTGTACAGCTTATAAAGTGTGGTACCGTCCCACAGAGTTCCGGTATCTATCTGAAAATACTCGTTATCGCAGTCAAGTGTGATGGTATCCGGGGTATATGACTGGATCTTAGCTGCATCGCAGCCCATCTCCTTCGCTTTGAGAATGGATCTCTTGACTATCTCGATGTCGTGTCCGTGATTAGCCGAGATCTCCGCAACTATCATTGCTCTGTTACTCATTGTTTCCTCCACCGAATGCTATCTCGCAGAGCAGATCCTTTCCTGATCTGTCTGAGCGGAATGTTTTGAGCTTGTCGATCATGGCAGATCTCTTCTCATAAGAGAACATCTCCCTGATCACGCTCCTGTCTTCACCGTATATCGCTTCTGTGAATCCGTTCTCCGACAGGAACCTTGTATTGAGGATCTGATTATCCGCAACGACTACAAGTACTGCAGGGCACTGCATCTTGATAAGCTCATTGGTAGTGCCGCCAGCCGTAGCAACAGCAAAATCGCAGCGCTTCATCAGGCCGCACATCTCGCCTGCCTGTATGTTGATATACAGTCTGTCCTCTTCTGAAAGCATTGTTCTGATCCTGTCAAGATCCGGGTAGGCATTAGTGCACACCACATGCAGCCTGACATCAGAGGATATTTCGCGGACAGACTCAACAAAGCCGGCTGTCAGTCCTTTAAGGTCAGTACCTCCCATAGTTATGAGAATATCTGACACTTCTCTGGCAGCCGCCCTGTCTTCATTCATTACGAATTCATCTCTCAGAAGTGTGCAATCCTTTCCGGTATATACGGTGTTGCCTCTGCCTTCAGGATAGTTGAGCCATACCCCGAAGAAGTTCGGGTTGAGGATCTTCATGTCATGGTAGTCGAGTCTGATATTGTCATCTATGACTACCATATCCCTGCAGAGATCTTTGTAAGTCTCCAGTTCGCTGATATCTACATGATACGAGTCGATCACGAGAGTGACATCAGGTCCGAGTATCTCTGTGTACACCGCGGGATCCTTCCAGTCGGAAAAGATCACATATTCGCGTTTCAGATTGGATCTTGCGGCCTCATCCGCACGCAGGTGCATCTCAGCGCACCCGCCTGTACGAAGAGCCCTTTCGCAGATCCCTGACATTCTGTAGAAATGACCGAAGCCGTATTCAAATCCGGCTTCAGTAAAAATTACCATTTTCAATTGTTCTTCTCCAGTATTGCAGCAGCACGATCCATCTCCTGGAGCCTGAGCATTCTGACGGCAGCAGCTATCTCTTCTTCAGGAGTGTCGTATTTCTTCTTCTGCATTATGTCAGCGTTGATATTGCTGATATACGGATGCTCTTTGAAGCAGTCAAGGACTGTTCTGAAAGAGAATCTGTTTTCTTTGTCTCTGATAAAATCAGTGATGACGCAGGCCAGTGTGTAGTCGTTGATCGTGTCGACCGTGATCCTGACCTTGCTGTAGTCTTCGCCGTCGAGCGCGAGGCTGCCGATCCTGAATTCATCCAGATGGTGAGTCACATAGCTTGTGACATGTTCACGATAGAATTTGTCTTCAGTGTTTTCGTGCATCCACTTCAGGACATCATAGGTCAGTATCTCACAGTCAAGCCCGTGCGGATATGTCCTTCTGATACAGTTGCTTGCATACTGATAGTTTCCATCGAGAAACAGTCTTACCAGGTCATCGATAACAGAAGGATCGAGGAACGGGCAGTCGCTTGTGATACGGACGATATTGTCATATCCGTTCTCAGTGGCCGCATTGTAAAAGCGGTCGAGCACATCGTTCTCGCTGCCTCTGTAGTATGCAAGGCCCTCTCTCTTAGCGTATTCGACCAGAGGATCGTCATCTGAATTAGTGGTGCAGGCAATGACCACATGATCGAGCATCTTCGCCGCTCTCAGTCTCTCGACAACACTGCCGAGAACACTCGTGTTGTCTGTGTAGTCAAGTGTTCTCAGCACCTTGCCCGGAAGTCTGCTCGAGGTCATTCTGGCCTGAACGATACATCCTGTCTTCATATCGGGATCCTCTTACATCAGATTGTACTCTATGAGCAGTTTGTGGATATCCTCAACGGAGAGCCACTCAGTGTTGTTGCCGGAATTGTATTCGAATCCATCCTCGAGCGGTTTGCCGCCTTCCTTGAATGACTTCTTGAAATCGAACCATTCGAAGTTAGGATAGATGATGTAGTAATCACCATAATCATATGTTGATCTGGAGTCGTCCTTGGTGATCATTACCTCATGGATCTTCTCGCCTTCTCTGATTCCGACGATCTTCATCTTAGCATCCGGAGCCATAGCCTTGCAGATATCTGTTACCTTATATGAAGGGTTCTTGAATACGAAGGTCTCGCCGCCTGTCATATCCTGTACTGCCATCAGAACGAGCTTGACAGCCTTGTCGAGTGTCATCCAGAATCTTGTCATTCTCTCGTCTGTTACAGGGAGTTCATCGAAGCCCTTGTCGATCAGGTCTTTGAAGAACGGGATAACAGATCCGCGGCTTCCGGATACGTTGCCGTATCTTACGAGACCGAACTTTGTGCCTTTGCCGCCGGAATAAGCGTTAGCAGATACGAAAAGCTTGTCGGATACGAGCTTGGTGCCGCCATAGAGGTTGATAGGGTTTACGGCCTTGTCTGTTGACAGTGCAACGACCTTCTCAACGCCTGTCTCGAGAGCTGCATCGATGATGTTCATAGCTCCGTTGATGTTGGTTTTGATAGCTTCTGTAGGGTTGTACTCGCAAGCAGGGACCTGCTTCATAGCAGCTGCGTGGATAACGATGTCTACGCCCTTGAATGCCAGCTTGAGTCTCTCCTTATCCCTGATGTCTCCGATGAAGAATCTGAATTTCTTCATTGCTTCCGGACCGTACTTGGCTGTGAAGTCTTTCTTCATCAGGTCCTGCTTGAACTCATCTCTTGAGAAGATAATGATCTTTCCGAAGTTGTACTTCTCGATCAGCTCTCCTGAAAACGCCTTACCGAAAGATCCTGTTCCTCCAGTGATAAGAATGGTTTTGTCTGCGAACATACTGTGTTTCCTCCGTGATATATTGAATTAGTTGATTAGAGTATCTTGTGTCAGATCATGCCCCCCGTTTCAGATGGGGATCATCGTCTCTGTTTATTTAAACTTCATGATAGTTTCTATCACAAAGTTCTGCTCTTCTTCTGTCATGCTGTGGTACATCGGCAGGCTTATCTCGCCTGAATAGAATGCCTCTGCTTCAGGGAAATCACCTTCTTTGAACCCGTAGTTGTCCATATAGTATGGATGCATGTGAAGCGGTACGTAATGGATCTGTGCAAATATTTTATTCTCGCGAAGATATGCATGAAGCGCCTTGCGGACCTCCGCTGAGCAGCATCTTACGGTGAAGAGATGATATGAATGTACCGTCTCTCCGTCTGCATCGAATCCAAGCTGCGGCGGCAGTTCAAGGAAGCTGCAGTCTTTCAGTCCTTCATGATATCTTGCTGCGATGGCGTTTCTGTTAGCGAGGTTCTCTTTGAGTCTTGAGAACTGGCTGAGGCCGAGAGCTGCCTGGAAATCAGTCATTCTGTAGTTGTATCCGAGGCTCTGCATCTCATAATACCATGGGCCGTCGTTTTTCCTCAGGCTCTGCGGGTCTCTTGTGATCCCGTGTGATCTGAAGAGTCTGAGCTTAGCATCAAGCTCATCGCTGTTGGTGAGCACCATGCCGCCCTCACCTGTCGTTACATGCTTGACCGGGTGGAATGACAGTATCGCCATATCCACATATTCCATTCCGAAGGTGCCGTCTCTTCTGCTTCCGAGAGCGTGGCAGGCATCGTGGATCACATGGCAGCCATTCTCTGAAGCGATCTCGTGAACTGTTTTGAGATCAACCGGATATCCCGCATATGAAACCGGTGTAATGACCTTGGTCTTGTCTGTGACAGCATCTCTGAGCTTATTGACATCCATGCAGTTGGTTGCCGGATCCATGTCGACAAAACGAGGTGTTGCTCCGCAGTAGAGTCCGCCGTTGACCGATGCCGCAAAGGTGATCGGCGAGGAGATCACTTCATCTCCTGCCCCGGTTCCGAGAACTGAATAAGCTGCATGGAGAGCAGCAGTTCCGTTAGAGAAAGCTATGCCGTGTTTTGCTCCGTGATAAGCGGCCACGGTCCTCTCGAATTCCGGAAGCACTTCACCCTGTGTGATCAGTTCTGATCTCAGCACCTCTACAACTCTTTCGATGTCTTCCTCGGTGATATGCTGTTTTCCGTATGGTATTATGTTCATCTGTCCCTCCTTATCTATATGCAGGCTTCCAGTATCTCTGTGACTGCTGTTTCGTCAAGAGGCAGGTACCCGTTGATATTTCCCTTCTTGCATATCGATGCTGCCATATCTGCTGCATCGATGTTTTCTATTCCGGCAGCACTGAGTGAAGATGCCAGCCCGAGATCCCCGTACAGGAAGTCTTCCAGCTTTGCTATAGCCTCATTCTCGTCAGATGCGCCAAACACTGCGGCTCCGAAATCTCTGATCTTGCTGCAGGTCTCCGGATCGGTCTTCATGCAGTATCTCATCCACTTAGGCATGATGATCGCCAGCCCCAGACCATGAGTCATATCATATCTTGCTGACAGTTCATGTTCTATAGGATGACAGCTCCACACCTGCCTTGATCCGCCTCCGAAGAGTCCGTTGATAGCCCAGGATGCAGCCCACATCAGGTTGCCTCTGGCTTCGTAGTTCTCCGGATCATCAAGGGCGATCCTGGCATTGACTATGACTGTCTTCATGACTCCTTCCATCATCCTGTCGAGCATGAAGAAATCCACGTCTTTCTTGAAATAGCTCTCCATGACATGCGAGAGGATATCTGCTGCCCCGGCTGCCGTCTGGAAGCGAGGGACCGAGAATGTCAGCTGCGGATCGAGGAAGGATGCCTTCGGGAATACCGGGAAGCCTCCTCTTCCGAGTTTCTCGCAGGTCTCGTCGTTACTGATAACAGCTCCGCAGGTCATCTCTGATCCTGTAGATGCCATCGTGACTACAGTATAGAGTGGCAAAGCCTTCTCGATAGGTCTGCGCGGTCCGCCGTAGAACTCCCACGGATCGAAATCCACACATGCTCCGGCAGCGATCGCTTTGGAGGCATCTATTACTGAGCCGCCGCCAACTGCAAGGATCATGTCTATATCTTTCTCCTTGCACAGATCTGCTCCTATGCGTATAGATCCGATCTTCGGATTAGGCTCGATGCCGCTGTGCTCGAACACGGTGAAGTCATCTCTGAGCTGGTCTTTGATCCTGCCAAGCAGACCGGACCTTACCACAGAGCCTCCCCCATAGACGATCAGGACGCGGCTTCCGCTTCCCTTCATCTCGGAGCTGAGCTTATCAAGGCACTGCCTTCCGAAATACATTTTAGTAGGTATGTGAAATACAAAATCGTTCATTGTCAGTATTCTCCTAGAGCTCGTTCAGCACTCTGTCAAGCGTTTCGACTGCGAGATCCATGTCTTCTTCTTCCAGCAGATAGTCAGGCAGGAATCTGAGAGTGTGTCCTCCGTTGGTTCCCTGGATGATGACACCATTCTTCATCATGCGGTCATACAGCTTTGCATACAGAGGTCTGTAATCCTCTACTCCTTCATAGTAAAGTTCGCATCCGAGCATGAGCCCGTGGCCTCTGGCATCTTTGATGTGCTCGTTTTTCTCCTCAAGGGCCTTCAGCTTCTCAAGGAAGAGGTCTCCTCTTACCTTGACGCCCGCGAGAACATCGTGCTTCTCGATATATTCGATCCCTGTATTGATGATCGCTGCTGCGAAAGAATCATTCTGGTGCGAGCTGTAGTGAGACATGCGGTATGTCTCATCAGGAACGAGCTCTTTTCTGAACATGGCTACGGATACAGGGAAGCCGAGACCCACGCTCTTGGCGAGCACGACCATGTCAGGTACTGTATGGAATGCCTGGTATGCGAACCACTCGCCGGTCCTGCCGAAGCCAGTCTGGCTCTCATCGAAGATCAGCAGTGTGTCATTGTCATCGCAGACCTTGCGAAGGAGACTAAACCATTTTTCAGGCGGATAGAGCATTCCTCCTACAGATACGATAGGCTCAAGGATGACTGAAGCATACTGGCCTGTTGCCAGAAGCTTTCCGAGTTCCTCTGCCGATGCCTCTGCTTCCTCTTCTGTGACCGGTACAGGTACGGTTGCGATATTGTCGATATGAGGCTTGGCGAACTTGCCTCCGAATGTGATCGTCTGCGATCCGAGAGTCAGTCCGTGATATCCTCTGTCAAAGCACACAACGCCGTCCCTGCCCTTGAGGAACTTGGAGAATCTCATGCAGAACTCAACAGCTTCAGAACCCGTGCTCAGAAGTATGCTGTAAGCATCCATCTCTCCGCTCAGCTTATTGAGCTTGTTGGAACACTCTGCGACTTCATCAGTATAAATATTCGATGCGGTGTGGACTATCTTTCCTGCCTTCTCAAAGATCTTTGACATCACTTCCTCATTGGAATGACCGAGGGCAACACAGAACTGTCCGGAATTGAGATCCAGGTATTTCTTTCCTTCTGTATCATACACATAGCTTCCCTCACCGCGGGACATTACTTCTTCCGTAAAATGAATAATTGGTAAAAGATGATTTTCCATTTTTCTTTTCTCAGCACTCCTTGATTATTATTCTCTTCTCTATCTCTCTGCTTATATCCATCGCTTCATCGATAGAATCTGCCTTGATGACATAGAATCCTCTGCCCATCACAGACCCTCCGTCTATGACTTTGCCGAGTCTGTCACCTTCCTTCATGAAGCAGTTGTAGCATATCACACTGTCCATGCTCTCTATCTCCGCCGGATCCGGCAGTTTCGCGACAACACCTTCGAGCAGATCGAAGTATCTTATCATCATGCTCTTCGCATTGTACTGATAATCGATATCGTATGTCTTTCCGTCAGCACACGCTTCCGCATATGATATATACTCAGAAAGCATATCAAACCCGGTAGCATATCTCGTGAAATAATTGTGAAGATAATGACCGGACGGTCTTGGAGACAGCTCTATTATGAAGGACTTGCTGCCGTCATCCATGATATCCGCATGCATAAGGCAGTCATCAAGCCCGAGCACTCTTACAGCGGCTGACAGCAGACTGTCTACTCTGTCGAACAGAGCTTTGCTCTCTGCGTTCTTCTCTATTGCAAAGTAACCGACGCACTGTCTGTAAGGCTCCGGTGTTATGATCTTCTCTCTCAGAAGGACCATCCTGTAGACTCCCTCTGTGATGATAACATCGACTCCGTACTCAGTGCCCGGCACACAGGACTCCGCTATATAATCTTCATCGAAGGATGTGACATCCTTCATATCATCAGCAAGCGCCTCATATGATCTGTAAACCTTGACTGCGCGGCTTCCGGAACCGAACCTCGGCTTCACGACCACAGGATACTGCATCCTGCTCAGGCCCTCTATCTCCTCCTTAGTATTAAAGAGGATCGCCTCTGCATCGCGGAGGCCTTCAGCAGCGAGAGTCTTGTGGAACTCCCATTTGTCTGTGGAAAGCTCTGCGGCTCTGCGGCTTACTCCCGGCAGGCCGTATCTGTCATTGACTGCTCCTGCCGTCGTCAGTATCCTGCCGACCGGAACGGGCAACAGAAAATCGACCGGGTTGCTGTCAAAAAACGCAAAGACCGCATCGGTGTCGCGAAGGTCAACTACATGGCCCTCGTCAGCACATTCAAGTCCGCGTGCATGCGGACTCCCGTCTACGGCTATCGTCCTGATGCCTCTCTTGCCCGCTTCAGTGATAGCATAGACAGACTCATTGCTTGCGCCGATTATACCGGCTCTCGTAACTTTATCTCTATTCATTATTGTATGATCAACCTCCTCTGAGGGTATACCACTTTTAAGTATAACATAACCGCTCGTAGTCTGCAGACTTATTTGCAGCTTATGGCTTCCGCGATCCGGATATCGTCAGGATATGTGATCTTGATATTGCTGCTTTCCCCTCTGACGATGCCGACGCTGCGGCCTTTCATTATATATATCCTCGCGGCATCTGTGAGGACTTCTTTCTCTTCTTCCGTAAGGCTCAAGTACAGATCGCGGAGCTTCTTCGCTCTGAAGGTCTGCGGCGTCTGTACCATCCACAGCCGCGATCTGTCAGGCACAGCCATAACAGTCTTTCCATCCTCAGTCTCAACGATGGTGTCTGTTGCCGGAAAAGCAGTCTCGCAGGCACCCATCTCCTCAGCCATCCGGATGTTTTCGCTTATCATCCTCTCTGTGACAAAAGGTCTTACAGCGTCATGCGTGACTATTATGGTGTCATCATCGAGACCGCCGTCCTGCTCGATAGCGGCTATCGCGTTCATAAGAGTCTCGTTTCTAGTCTCTCCTCCGGCTGCTGTGATGATCCTGCTGTCGTCTCCGAAATATCCCGCAAGAAGGTCTTCTGTATAACTGACCCACTCCTGCGGAGTGACCACGATGACCTTATCTATATCCTCGTGGATCAGAAACTTCGCTGTTGTATGTATAATGACCGGCTTTCCCGCGAACTCAAGAAACTGCTTGGGCAGATCTGCGCCCATGCGGGTCCCTGTGCCGCCTGCCAGCACTGCTGCGTATATCATCTTAGTTCCTGCCTGTTCTGCCTATTCCTGAACTATGACGGTCGTCCCTATATCGACTCTGTAGTACAGCTTGGATGCATCCTGGAGACTCATATTAACACATCCGTGCGAACCATCATATAAGTATGTACTGTTGTCATAGAATTCTCCCGATGATCTCCAGGTCGCATCATGCATCCCGTACGATGAACCTATGAATGCCATCCAGTAGTTGACATAGGACCTCCATGTCGGTCCGGTGAGGTATATGTTCCTCAGCTTGCTCCTTACATAATACGTGCCTCTTGGCGTATCATACACGCCCCTCAGCCCGGTGACAACTCCGGCGCTCATGTTAAAGCTCTTGTCTACATAGTAGTACAGTCTCTGATCAGACTTGTCGATAAGGATGAATGTCTTGTATTTGTGGATATAGTACGGCATCCCCCATATCGTTCCGTCGTTGTTGGCTGTATAGGTCTTGCCGTCACTTGCCCTGAAGGTTCCTCTCATCATGGCATCCCACTTGTCCATGTAGTACAGTCTGCCGTTGATGACCTGAAAACCTGCTCCGATAGGCCTCATCTTATAGTAGAAATAGAATCTGTATCCGTCAGCCTCTACCCATTTATTCTTCGTGGTGTTGACGATGCCCTTCACGAAGGCTCCTGTGTTCCTGTTGAAATAGCACCACTGCTCTCTATTGGATTTTATCGGCACCATCTTGTGCCAGCCTTTGTAAAGCTTGCCGTTGCCGTCAAAATAGTAGAGCTTGCCTCCGTAGCCTATCCATCTGTTCTTCGCGATGAGCTTAGCAACCGTCTGTGTCTGTGTCGCTCCGCAGGCGCACTTTCTGACTCTGGTGCCTGTCTGGAAGTAGTTGGCCTGCTTAGTGACTGTCCATGCGCCATACTTATGCACATGCGCCGCCCACTTTGCGTTCACTGTTATATTGGCTGTTACATTGCTGAAGGCTTTATCCCAGCCATTGAAGTCATATCCTTTTCTTGTCGGAGTCTTAGGCGCTGTCGCTGATTTGCCTTCCTCGACCGTCTGAGTGCTGAGAGTCTTGCCTTGCCCGTCGGTGAATTTTACTGTATATGTCTTAGGCGCTGTATTTGCGAGCTTCAAAGACTTTGCCGGCGCCGGCTTTTCTGTCTCTGTCTCAGATGCCTGCTGTGCATCTTCCGGAGATTCTCCGGCTGCTTCCGCATCTGAAAGATCCTGTGATCCCTCTTCTGTTTCAGTATCTGTCTGGTCCTCTGCTCCTCCGGCAGTCTCTGCATCTGCCTGATCCTGCTGAGCTCCCTCTTCTCCCTGGTCTGCAGGGATCCTGGTGAACACTGCATAATACACTGTATCTTCTGTTACAGCCGGCAGATCCTCCTGCCTGATGCCTTCCTCTGCATCAGGTTCTGCAGCCCATCCGGCGAATTCGTATGTATACTCCCCGTCAGCTTCGAGCTCCGGCTCTTCTCCGTCATATGAAGGCAATGTCCCGAAGGCCACCTTCTTATCTGTCTCAAGCGGATCGTTCTCATCGTCCCTGAGCATCCATTTTACTGTAAATGTCCTGGTCTCTTCATCAGTGATCTTTTCGGCTGCGGCATCTGAGCCTTCAGTGTTTCCATAAGCCAGAGCCGGTGCTGCAGGCATCATAAGCATCACAAGGAAGAGCAGGATCGCCAGGTTCTTCGAAATCATTCTTTTCATGTTGCCGCCTCCTTCTGTATGCACACCCGTCCGGATATGAGGATCTGTCTTTTATACCGATTCTCTACATTTATATTGTTGCTGTAATTATACTGTATCTGCTTGCAGCTGTTCAAGGAACGGCCTTCTACAGCCGGTCGGAGTCAAGCACGATGGTGAACGGTCCGTCATTGACAAGTTCAACAGCCATATGGGCTCCGAATGAACCCTTCTCGACTACCGGCACGCTCTGCCTGCACCTGTCTATTATGTATTCGTATAGAGCATTGGCTTTGTCAGGTGCTCCTGCTTCGACGAATGATGGTCTGTTGCCCTTCTTGCAGTTGGCATAGAGAGTGAACTGGGATATCAGGAGCAGTCCTCCGCCGACATCTGCAAGCGACAGATTTGTCTTGCCCTCTGCATCTTCATTGATGCGGAGCTTGATCATCTTGTCGACCATTTTGTCCGCCACTGCCTCATCATCTGCATCGCAGACTCCTATCAGCACCATGTAGCCTCTGTTGATTTTGCCAATAACTTCATTGTCTACTGTAACGGATGCCCTCTGCACTCTCTGTATCACGAATCTCATATAATATCTCTCTCCTGTTCTCCGGATTACTGCTCTGCTTATTCCTCGTAGCCTTTCGGATTGCCGCTCTGCCATTTCCATGCATCCCGGCAGATCTCAGAGATCCCTCTCTTAGCCTCCCAGCCGAGGATCTCCCTGGCTTTGTCTGCATTAGCCCAGCTGTCCTGTACATCGCCGGCCCTTCTCGGACCGATCTCATATTTTACCGGATGGCCGCAGGCCTCTCCGAATGCTCTGACCATATCCAGAACGCTGTATGGATCACCTGTTCCGAGGTTGAATATTTCCGTCCCTCTGTGTTCAAGCGCATACTCCGCAGCCTTGACATGCCCTTCTGCAAGATCCATAACATGTATGTAATCGCGTCTGCATGTGCCGTCAGGGGTATCATAATCGTTGCCGAAGACAGTCAGGTGATCCCTCCTGCCGACTGCCACCTGCGAGATATACGGCATCAGGTTGTTAGGGATGCCCTGCGGATCCTCTCCTATCAGGCCGCTTTCGTGCGCGCCGACCGGATTGAAATATCTCAGCAGGACCACAGAAAGCTCTCTCGGTCTCATCCTGCTGATCTCATCTGCCGTCACCGTGTCCCCCGGTTCTTCCGTGCTGTGCGATTTTGCCCAGCTGAACACTTCCTTTTCGCTTGCAAACCACGCATCTCTTAATATCTGCTCCTGCATCCACTTGGTCCAGCCATAAGGATTGGTGCAGACGCCCTTTGGCATATCTTCGGTAAAAGGCGGTTTATTGTCTTCGCCGTAAACTGTCGCAGAACTTGAGAAAACTATGTTGCTCAGCCCGAGTTCTCTCATGCATTCGACGAGCGTAAGTGTCGTGTCTATATTGTTCCTGTAATACTCTACCGGCTTGTCGACGGATTCCCCTACTGCTTTGAGTCCGGCAAAATGTATTATACAGTCAGGCATCTCCTTGCGGAGTATCTCCATCATCCTGCCCTTGTCTGCAACATCCGCCTCGTACAGGCTGATCGTTTTACCTGTTATCTGCTCAGCTCTCCTGATAGCTTCAGGTGAGCTGTTGCTGAAATTGTCAACTGCTGCAACCTCGTGTCCTGCCTCAAGCATGGCCACTGCTGTGTGCGAGCCTATATATCCGGCTCCTCCTGTTAGAAGTGTTTTCATACCGTTTTCTATCCTCCGTTTTTCGATTTAATATATTATACTTTAAGACGCAGCGCCGTGCTATAATACTTTTAACTGTCATAATGGAGGTGCACTATGAATCCTTTCACTTCACTGCCGCGTCTTATAGATGTATATATCGGACTGCGTAAATTCAACCGGCATATTCCTGCTATTAAGCGACTTCGCGAGGCCGGTGACATCAGTGGCGAAAAGGAAGAGATCCGTCTCGGTCAGAAGGATGCGATAGAACACATCGCACCGCGGCTCAGGCTCACTTTCGATATCACCGGGGAAGAGAACATTCCTGAAGAAGGCGCCTTCATGGTGTATTCCAACCACCAGAGCTACGCAGATATCCTGTCCATGATCTATCTGTTCAAGGACCGCTGCCAGATGGGCTATGTTGCCAAAGATGAATGGAGAAAGCTGAAACCTCTCGCTGCAGCCATTGAATATACCAGATCTATATTCCTCGTTCGCGGTGACAGCCGCGAGGCTATACGCTCCCTAAGGGAAGTCTCTGAGCTCCTTAAGCAAGGCTTCAATCTCGTGATCTTCCCTGAAGGCACCCGTTCGCAGAAACATGAGATGGGCGCATTCAAGCCAGGCGCTTTCAAGTTCGCAGAGAAAGGCAAAGTTCCTATCCTCCCTGTCACTCTGGACGGAGGTTACAGATTATTCGAAGAGAAAGGCACATATCAGCCGGCCAATATCAGGATCACTGTCCATCCTCTCGTTCACATAGAGCAGCTGAGCAAGTCTGAGCAGAAAGAAGCTGCAGCAGAGATCGAGAACACCATCAGATCAGCGCTCGACTGATCATCCATCCGCTGATCAAAGATATGATATCGAACCTCAACCCGCTGAAAAATGCGGGTTTTTTAATATTCTTTAAGAAAGGCCTTTCTTAAAGGATCTTCAGATTTTTGCCTCTTTTTGCATGTTAGAATGACTCATGTAAAGAGCATTTGACGATGTCTGCGGAGCCGGCGCTCCGTCAGTCGGTTCATAAGAGGAAAGAATCATGTTAAATAATCAGACAAGAGACAGCAAAAGGATCCGTGCAACACTGAAGACTGTACTTAGAATGATCATATGCCTTATGCTGGCTGCTGTGCTCGTGGTGCCGACAGCTGCAGGAACAGAAGCATTCGCTGCCAGTTCCCAGGCAAAATACACGACAGCCAGAAAGCAGTACATGGCCGGACTCGATGTCCGCTTCAACGAGGATGTCATAAGCAACAAGAGACTTTCAAGCAGCCCTACCAAGCTCACTGTCACAGGTCATTGGATCAGTGTCAGGCTCAGATGGACGGCAGTATCAAACACTTCCGCAATCGATGGATATTATATCCTGAGACGCGACCGTGACTACGATATCTGGAGACATGTCGCTACCGTTACGAGAAAAGCAACTGCCTACACAGACTCAACATCGAGAACTGCCAACAGATGCTATCGTTATTCAGTTCTTGCATACAAGAAGGTAGATGGCAAGATCATGGTATCCGGACCTGCCGGATGGGCCGGAGCTCTTACTACCAGAAGCAGAGAGGAAAATGTATACGAGGTCTCTGTAAGCAACCCGGCTAATGTCGTTTCGATCGCCAAGGGATCCTGTGCCCAGACTTATCTGAAATTCCCTGACGATGCTTACTCCAAATACATCAGGTGGTGGAGCAGCAATTCAAATATCGCAAAAGTCGACAATAAGGGCCTTGTCACCGGAGTCTCTCCTGGTACAGCTACGATCTATGCCAAGAGTCACACCGGCACAATCAGCTCTTACACTACATACATCACAAGACCTGGAACTGCTCAGGCTATGGTCACTACTTTCAAGGCATGGCAGGGCTTCAGCCGTTTCAACGGAAAACACAAAGGCATCATAGATATCTATAACTCAGTCACTCCTTGGCCTGCAGGCTATAAGATGAGATATGGAGATGCATGGTGTGACGCGACCGTATCTGCAGCTGCCATCAAGACCGGCAATGTCGGCAGGATCGGAAGAGAGTGCGGTGTACCAAGGCATATCAGGATTTTCCAGAAGATGGGTATCTGGATCGAAGACGGAACGATCAGACCACGCCCTGGCGATATTATCGTATTCAGCTGGAACAAGTGGAGTCAGCCTAACAACGCATCAGCATCGCATATCGGCATCGTGGAAAAAGTCGTAGGCAACACCATCTATACTATAGAAGGAAACCGCGGCATCGGCGTCGTAGATACAAGGACGATCCCTGTAGGCTGGGGCTGCATCAGAGGTTATGCAAGACCTAGGTATTCGAAATAATCAAATTTAAACCATTCAGCATGACCGCAGAGTCAGCAGCAGAACGTATATATAAACCCCGGAGTTCACTTAACGAACTCCGGGGTTTTAAAGTCCCTCATCATATCCCGCTTAGTTGTTTACACTGTGATGTACCGTTGGTCCGCCTTTCTCCATGGCTGCAAATGTATAGCCTTCTTTCTTCGCCCATTCTATGATCTCCGGAAGAGCCTCAGCAGTCGTCTGCTTGGCATCACTGTCATGCATGAGTACAATATTGTATCCGTCCTCGCTGCAATTATTCTTTACGGAGGAAATCAATGTCTCTGCACTTATGCCATTACCGGATGCATCGGTAGAGTCTACATTCCAGTCTGTAAAGTAATATCCCTCTTCCTGTACCTTAGACACGAGATCCGACATAACGCCTTCGCAGTAATTTTTGCTTACTGTATTGGAGCTGCCTCCAGGGAACCGGATTATGAACGGCTCATAGTTCAGATCTTTCCGGATTTTCTCACCAAGCGTTTCAATATTCTCCATAAATGCCGGAACAGACTGATATATAGTGCTGTAATCGTGGGAGTAGCCATGTATTCCGATAGTATGGCCCTGGGCTATCGCCGATTTAAGTAATGCTATCTTCTCCTCACTCTGGCCGTAATCAATGATAAAGAATGTCGCCGGAACATTATACTTTTTCAATATTTCCAGTATTTCCGGTGTCACATTATCACTAGGTCCATCATCGAAAGTCAGATAAATTACCTTCTTCGGGCCCTCCTCCGGTTCTCCGTCCACAACGACTGTACGCTCTATACTGGCTTCATTGCCATATGAGTCTGATACACTGTAGGATATCCTGTAAGTTCCTGGGTTATATGTATCTACGATACCTTTAGTTTTAACGGCCTCTGTTACATCTCCATCTGAATCATCCTGAGCATTCCATCCCGGCTCTTCGAATTTGCTGTTTGTCAGGATGTTTATGGTTTCTCCCTGATTCAGTGTGATGACCGGAGGCTCCCTGTCTACAACGCTGACCGTTCTCGTAATACTGGTTGTTTTTTCCAGGAAGGAAACTGTATAGTTCACAGAATATTCGCCAACCTTCTTATCATTAAGATCCGATGTGACTTCAACCTGTTCAGTGAGATCTGCAAACCAGTATCTTGCCTCGAACCCCGGTTCATGATATCCCTCAGCCAGTGTCACTTCCATTTCCTGTTCTCCTTTGAGTTCAATGACAGGCTCTGTAACGTAATAAATGATATACAGAGATAAAGCAATCACTAGTATTAATAAGAATATGATCAAAAGAATTTTAAGCCATCGTCTTTTCATTATTTTTGTCCTGATTATATATTGAGCGGTTTTCTGTCTCCGCTTATCACATTTTGTTCTGATTCATCTATATGATACTACTCTTCTGTTGTTTTCAATGTTTTTCTTATTGTGCCGGAACATATAGCAAAAAAGTGTATGTTCTTTTATCTTCACTTTGTCTTTCTGTTATGTTATTTTAGTGTGATGAGTCCTGATCGCTGAATTGCGGTCGATAGAGAAAAGATATGTTGGCACAATGGAACAGATAACAATCGATACAAAGAACTATCAGCTGCACGCTGCATGCTGCAGTGACCGCGGATTATTACGCGGCAACAATGAAGATAATATATATTTTGACGGGAAATACCTGAAACCTGAAAGCAACGGCACCGGCGGGATCCTCTCAGCTGCTTATGATGTCCCGCTTGACGCTGATGAGAGAGGGATCTTTTTTGCTGTATTCGACGGGATCGGCGGTTCACAGTATGGCGAGGTCGCTTCATATATTGCAGCACATACTGCAGACGCTTACTGCTCGATGATCCTTGATTATGTTGATGGAGATGATCCGGATCTGATCGTATCATCTCTTGACATGCTATATGAGGACCTGAACATAGCAGTCTTCCACGGAAGCAAGGAGTTTGATGCCTATCACATGGGTACGACCGCTGTCTCTCTCTTCCTGTATAACGGACGCGCCTGGTGCAGCAATGCCGGAGACAGCAGATGCTATCTCCTCCGCAGCGGCAGTCTTTCGCGCATCTCAGAAGACCACTCAACCGAAAGTGCAATGAAGGCTCTCGGTTTTTCCGGATTCAAGCCTCAGCTCACACAGTATATCGGTATGGATCCTGCAGAGGATCAGCTGACTGCTTCACATGCTGTCCTTCCTTTCAGAAAGGGAGATACCTTTCTCCTCTGCAGCGACGGACTGACAGATATGGTCAGTGAGGATATGATCTGCCGGATCCTCGCAGAAAGCTCCGCTCCTGAAGATGCCGCAGCCGCACTGATCCGGACCGCAAACGAAAACGGCGGCCTGGACAACATTTCGGTTATTGTAATACGTATATAACGGCTTCATTCATCGCCGTTCATTATCTGCAGCTGAATGCATATGTCGTGCGGGAGCAGAATTCCTTTCCTTCCTGAAGCACTCCTCCCGGGAATTCCTCTCTGTTGACCGAATCCGGCCAGAACTGTGTCTCGAAGCATACACCGTTTCCAGGTCCGTAATATGCTCCTCCCTTACCGTTTTCCTCTCCGAGGAAGTTTCCGGTGTAAAGCTGCATACCCGGAAGATCTGTAAGGACTCTCATCCTTATCCCGCTCTGAGATGAGTACAGCGAGGCGCATTCCCTGTAGCTGCACATGCCGTCAGATGCCATCTCACCTCTCAGAACGAAGTTGTGGTCATATCCGCATCCGATCTCTATCTGCTCATCGTCCGCTTGGATATCCTGCCCGATCTTCTTAGGCGAAGTGAAGTCCATCGGTGTTCCCTGCACATCTCTCAGCTCTCCTGTCGGGAGAGACCACTTATCGTTAGGTGTGAACTTATCCGCTTCGATCTTAACGATCTGCTCATACACATCACCGCTGTCATGACCATTCAGATTGAAATAGCTGTGGTTGGTCAGATTGAGCGGTGTCGACAGACGCTCTTCTACTGCATGATCTCCGGACTCTGCCAGCGAGGCAAGATAATCTATATGCAGCTCATTGTCACCTGTCAGAGTATAAGTGACTTCTATATGCAGATCTCCCGGAAAACCCTGATCTCCGTCCGGGCTGTCAAGGCAGAATGTCACTGCATCTCCGGTGATGTTCTTCTGGACTCCTGCCGGCCACCTGTCATTGAGGCTTTCGACAGCGTACTGCTTGTATATCTCGTTAGTGTTGATCTTTGCGAAAGGTATCCTGGTCTCCCACAGCCGGCTCACGTAGTGATCGCGTCCGCCGTGGAGTGCATTAGGGCCGTTGTTGGCTGTCAGTTCATACGTCTTCCCGTTCATAGCAAAACATGCCCCGCCTATCCTGTTGGCGAACCTTCCGACGGTGGCTCCAAGTGATGACTGTCCGGCCTCATATCCGGAGACATCATCATATCCGAGGACCACGTCCCGCAAAAGTCCGTCTTTGTCAGGGACTCTGAGCGACACAAGCGCCGCACCGAAATCTGTAACTGCTGCCGATGCTCCGTCAGCATTTCTGAGTATAAACAGGCTTGCATGTCTGCCGTCTCTGAGTTTTCCGAAATCTCTTACTTCCATTGCACGGCCTCCTTTCGGGGTCAGTCAAACAGGCTTAGCTGGACATTGGCATGAGCCTTTCCTGCTGCCGGTATATTAGCTGATCTGTAATCTTCCTTCTTGCGAAGTCTGAACTCTCTGACTCTGCCGAAGCTGACTGCGGTCTGTCCTTTTGCCAGTCTTATGACCTGGACTCCCTGTGTCGTCTTGGTTGTCTTGAGAGGCACCTTTTCGCTGCTGAATACGAGGAGCTTGCCGGATGAACTCTGGATCGCAAAATCCTCTTCTTCCTTTAATATGCATATGCGCAGAGGCTTTGATGTCCCGCTGATCGCATTGACCAGCTTCTTTCTGTTCTGCTTGGTCTCATATACAGAGAGCGGGAATTTTGCGACTTTTCCGTTCTCGAATCCGATCAGGACATTCTCGCCGGCATCTGATGTGCACGCCTTGATGATATTCTCGCCGCTCTCGATCTCGCAGATATTGTTGATATAGTCGGCGATGTCTGACGGCTTGGAATCCTTAAGATCGCTAAGCTGTACCTTGTATACGGTCTGCCGGTCGGTGAATACGAGAAGCTCCTTTGAATTGAAGCTGTCGTATACAGCGACTACTTCATCGCCTTCCTTGAACTTGATCTCCGGATCATTCTTGATAGATGTCAGAGCTACCTTCTTGACATAACCTTCTCTGGTCACGTAGACCTTGACAGGATAATCTGCTTTTTCTTCGACGACCGGAGTCCTTACATCCTCGTACTCCGTCACGATCTCTGTCTTGCGCGGAATACCGTATTTCTTCTGGATCTCGCGCAAAGTCCTGATGATTATCTTGTCGATCTCTTTCTCTGAGCGCAGCTGCTTGTCTATCGTCTTCAGATCCTCTGTGAGCTGCTCTATGCTCTTGGTCTTATTGAGAATGTAGTCCTTATTGAGATTACGGAGCTTGATCTCAGCTATAAAATTCGCCTGCTCCTCTGTGATCGAGAAGCCCTTCATGAGATTAGGCACTACGTCCTCGTCTTTTTCGGTTCTGCGGATGATCCTGATCGCCTTATCGATGTCGAGGAGGACTTTCGCAAGACCTTCGAGGAGGTGCAGCTCCTTGGCTTTCTTCTTGTAGTCATAGTAAAGCTCTCTGACTACACAGACTCTGCGCCATTTGATCCACTCGTCTAGGATCTCTGCGACTCCCATCTGACGAGGATGTCCGTTGATCAGCACTGTCATGTTGCAGGAATATGTATCCTGCAGCTTGCTGAGTCTGAACAGCTTCTTCATCAGTGCATCCGGATCGGCGGTTCTCTTGTAGTCTATAGCGAGACGGAATCCATGGAGTCCGATCTCGTTTCTGATATCTGAGATCTCAGAGACCTTGCCTGCCTTGATAAGTGAAATCACTCCGTCGATGATCGCCTCAGCTGTCGTGGAATACGGGATCTCGTTGACTTCTATGATCCTGGCCTTGGTATCCACGGTATACTTCGCCCTCAGAGTGACCGAGCCCTTGCCTGTCCTGTAGATCTCTGCCATAGTCTCAGGATCAAGCAGCAGCATTCCTCCCGTGGTAAAATCCGGACCCGGCATCACTTCTGCGATGTCCTGCTTCGGATGCTGTATCCTCATGATCGTCGCTTCGCAGAGCTCATTCAGGTTAAAGCTCGGTATCGATGAGGCCATTCCGACGGCGATACCCTCGGTCGGGTTGGCGAGGATATTAGGGAAGGTCACCGGCAGGAGCGTAGGCTCTTTTCTCGTCGAGTCATAGTTGTCGACGAAGTCAACGGTGTTCTTCTTTATAGATCTGAAGAACTCTGCCGCTACCGGCATCAGCTTCATCTCTGTATATCTGCTGGCAGCATAAGCCATATCCCGGCTGTAATGCTTGCCGAAATTTCCTTTGCCGTCGATCAGAGGTGTCAGCAGTGTATCGTTGTGCTGCGTGAGTCTGACCGCTGCCTCATATGCAGAAGCATCTCCATGAGGGTTGAGAAGCATAGTCCTTGCTGCGACGTTGGCGGACTTGGTCCTGGCTCCTGTAAGGAGACCCATATCATACATCGTATAGAGGATCTTCCTGTGGGAAGGCTTCAGTCCGTCGATCTCAGGGATCGCACGCGAAACGATGACACTCATCGCATAAGGCATGAAGTTATTCTTCAGCACCTCAGGCGCGGAGACATTCTGAATATTTTCAACTATCGGTTTTGGTTCTTCTTTTTTCTTTCTAGGCATTAAGACTTTACCTTTTCTCTATCTAATCTGTTCAGAGGTCTGATGCTTTCTGTTCATCTTACCGGCATCAGCTTATATCGAGGTCATCCATAAATTCATGGCCGTGCGCCTCTATGTACTGTTTGCGCGGTGCGACTTCGTTGCCCATGAAGAGGTCGAACCACTTTTCCATCTCCTCTGCCTCTGCGGAAGTGATGCGGATGAATCTGCGGGTGCCCGGAGTTATGAATTTTGCCATCATCTCAGCGTCGTTCTCGCCGAGTCCCTTGGACCTCTGGATCGTGAGCTTCTTAGGGTCTTTTCCGGCGATCAGCTTGTCACGCTCAGCGTCACTGAACGCATAGAGCGTTTCCGGTTTTTTGCCCGTCCTGTCTGTGATCTCGAAGAGCGGAGTCATCGCATAGTACAGGTACCCTCTCTCGATAAGCTGTGGACAGAGCTTGTATATCATCGTGGTCACAAGGCAGACGATGTGGGATCCGTCGACGTCCATATCCGCGGTGATTATGACCTTGTTGAACTTGAGCCGGCTTTCATCGAACTGCGGGATGTCCTTAGGGAGCTTCTTGCCCCTGACTTCTATGCCGCAGCCCATTACGCGGATGAGATCCATGATGATATCCGAGCCAAACACGCTCTGCAGAGAGGCCTTCTGGATGTTCAGGATCTTGCCTCGTATCGGCATAAGTGCCTGATACTCCGGATCTCTTGCCGTAAGAAGGCTTCCGAGCGCGGAATCACCCTCGCAGATGAAGAGTTCTCTCTTCTCCGGGTCTTTGCTCCTGCAGTCGACGAATTTCTTGACCTTGTTGGTCACATCCGTCTTCTCCATGAGTTTCTTCTTGACCGTGATGCGCTGGCTTTCAGACTGCTCACGGCTGCGCTTGTTGATCAGAACCTGATCTATTATCTTGTCTGCATCCGGTTTGTGTTCGATGAACCAGATCTGCATGTTCGTCTTGATAAGATCGGTCAGAAACTCCTGTATGAATTTGTTGTTGATAGCTTTCTTGGTCTGATTCTCATACGATGTCTGTGTAGAGAATGAGTTGGTCACAAGTACAAGGCTGTCCTGTATATCTCCGAATGTCAGCTTCGCCTCCTTGGCTGTATACTTGCCTCTGTTTTTGATCTCTTTGTCAAAAGCTGCGACCATGGCGTTTCTGACCGCTTTGTCCGGAGAACCTCCGTGTTCGAGATGCGAGGAGTTGTGGAAGTACTTGATCTCCTGTGTCATGTTGCTGAAGCAGAAAGCAATGTCGGCTTTGACCGAATATTCCTCCTTGTCGGCACGGTCACGGCCCCTGCCCTCGCCTGAAAACAGGAAAGGAGTAGTCATCGCCTCATCCTGTGCAAGCTCAGTGACATAGCCGAGAATACCTTCAGGGTAGAGGTAGGTTTCTGTAAATCCGTCTCTTTCATCCGAGAAGTTTATGGTGAGACCGGCATTTACAACAGCCTGCGTTTTGAGCATTTCGATAATTGTAGACTGCGGTATTTCTATTTCGGTAAACACTTCCAGATCAGGTTTCCATGTCTGGATCGTTCCGGTTCTCTGATGTTTCTTTGCTTTTGTTATTTCTAACTCAGATGCCGGCAGACCTTTCTCAAAGTGCATCCTGTAGACTTTCTTATCTCTTCTTGACTCAACATCAAACCATTCCGATGAGCACTGGCAAGCCATTGCACCCAGACCATTCAGACCGAGAGAATAGGAATAGTTATTATCAAAATACTTACCCCCGCTATAAAATTCTGTGTATAAAAGTTCAAAATTATAGCGTTCTTCATTCTTATTCCAGTCTAAAGGAATTCCTCTTCCGAAATCCTCAACCGTTATAGAGTTGTCCGCATGGATCGTGAAGTTGATCGTATCTCCGAATCCGGCCCTTGCTTCATCCACTGAATTTGACAGTATTTCGAAAGCAGCATGAATGCATCCGTTTATGTCTGCAGATCCGAGCATTACTCCGGGTCTGAAACGAATAGCCTCAACCGGTTTCAACGAAGTTATTGATTCATTTGAGTACGAATCTTTCAATGAGCTCATTCTTATACCTTTCTATATAGGTCTTTTTTCAATAATTTGCGGGTGCAACCTGCATGCTCTGCGAATTGCACCCGTATTGTCTGTCTGCTTCTGATTATTCTTCAGCGGAGATTTCTTCTTCTGTTACAGTGATCTCCTCTTCATTGCTGGCTGCTTCATCAGCTTCAACATTTCTGTCAGGCTTGCCCTGGTTATCGTCGTCAACGACTTTTGCGAAGGACACGATACGGCCTGTTCCGTCAACTCTCATTATCTTGACGCCCTGTGTCGATCTGCCCGAAGTGCTGACCTCATTAGCTCTGATCCTGATGATGACGCCGTCAGAGTTGATGAGCATTACCTCATCCTCATCATCGACAAGTGTAGCACCGACAAGCTTTCCTGTTCTCTCGAACTTCGTCTTGTCATAAGTCGCAACGCCCTTGCCGCCTCTGGTCTGAAGTCTGTATTCGCTCAGCGGAGTCCTCTTTCCATAGCCGTTCTCGGAGATAACGAGCATCTTCCTTGTCTGGTCGATATCGAGCTCCATGGAAACAACCTCATCGCCTTCGTCGAGCAGGATAGCTCTTACGCCGCCTGCGCTGCGTCCCATAGGTCTTACATCGTTCTCGGAGAACGCTATCGCCTTGCCCTCTCTTGTTACGACAAGGATGTTCTCGTTGCCGCCGGCCTGTGCTACAGCTATCAGCTTGTCATCCTCTCTGAGGTTGATCGCGATAAGTCCGGTCTTGCGGTTCGTGTCGAACTCTGAAAGCGGAGTCTTCTTGATCGTTCCGCGTTTTGTGACCATTACAAGACAGTCGTTAGCAGCAAATTCTCTGATAGGAATAACGGCTGTTACTCTTTCCTCGCTGTTGAGGTTGAGGAAGTTGATGACCGGTGTTCCCTTAGCTGTCCTTGATGCCTCCGGGATCTCGTATGCCTTGATCTTGTATACGCGGCCCATGTCTGTGAAGAACATCAGATAGTCATGGGTGCTCGTAATTATCAGGTCGCGGACAAAATCAGAATCGCGTGTCGTCAGTCCGACGATACCCTTGCCTCCGCGTCTCTGCGCCTTGTATGTCTCTGCCGGCACTCTCTTGATATATCCGAGATGTGTGAGTGTGACAGCTACATCCTGCTCTTCGATCAGTGACTCATCATCGAGATCTCCCTCGAATGCGACGATCTTGGTCCTTCTCGGATCACTCCATTTTTCCTTGATCTCCAGGAGCTCATCTTTGATGACTCCCATGAGCAGATGCTCATCAGCAAGAAGGCTTTTGAAGTAAGCGATCTTCTTCTGAAGCTCTTCATACTCAGTCTGGATCTTCTCTCTTTCGAGTCCCTGCAGACGGGCGAGCCTCATATCGAGGATTGCCTGTGCCTGTATCTCGCTGAGACCGAATCTGATCATCAGCTTTTCTCTTGCATCGTTATAGGAAGATCTGATAGTAGCGATGACTTCATCGATATTGTCAAGCGCTATGATGAGACCTTCGAGTATGTGAGCCCTGGCCTCTGCCTTGGCGAGGTCAAATCTAGTTCTTCTTGTTACTACGATCTTCTGGTGCTTGAGATACTCCTCGAGGATCTGTCTCAGGTTGAGGATCTTAGGTTCTCCGTCAACGAGAGCCAGCATGATCATGCTGAATGATGTCTGAAGAGCTGTGTGCTTGTAAAGTCTGTTGAGGATGACATTAGGATTGACATCTTTCTTAAGCTCGATGACTATCCTTGTTCCCTCTCTGTTGGACTCGTCCCTGATGGCAGAGATGCCGTCGATCTTCTTATCCCTGACGAGGTCTGCCATAGACTCGATGAGTCTCGCTTTGTTGACCTGGAACGGGATCTCGCTGACGACTATCCTCATCCTGCCGTGAGCGCCTTCTTCTATCTCGCAGACAGATCTGACATTGATCTTGCCCTGTCCTGTAAGATAAGCCTCTCTTGCAGCGTGTCTGCCGAGGATCATCGCTCCTGTCGGGAAGTCCGGCCCTTTTATGATCCTGATCAGATCGTCGATGTCGCAGTCAGGCTCGTCGATCAGCTTGACGCATGCATCGATGGTCTCTCCGAGGTTGTGCGGAGGTATCGATGTCGCCATACCTACGGCGATACCGTTTGATCCATTGATCAGGAGGTTAGGTACTCTTGACGGAAGTACTACAGGTTCCTGTTCCTCTCCGTCGTAGTTGTCCATGAAGTCAACGGTGTCCTTCTCGATGTCTCTGACCATCTGCAGAGAAAACGGTGACATCCTGGCTTCTGTGTATCTGGAGGCCGCAGCTCCGTCTCCGTCGACGGAACCGAAGTTACCATGACCGTCCACCAGAGGGTATCTGGTGGAGAAATCCTGTGCCATCTTGACCATCGCGTCGTAGATGGATGAATCTCCGTGAGGGTGGTATTTACCCATGACCTCACCGACGATACGTGCGGATTTCTTGTGCGGTTTATCCGGAGTGATTCCGAGGGAATGCATGCCGTACAGGATCCTCCTGTGGACCGGCTTGAGTCCGTCCCTAACATCCGGAAGAGCACGTCCGACTATGACACTCATCGCATAGTCGATATACGAGTTCTTCATCTCATCGTATATCTCATGCTCTATTATCTTGCTGTTGTCAGTTGTTTTATCAAGTAATTCTGCCATTACTCTCTTCCTTTATATATTGTATACATTATGTGATTTCGAACTGCCGGCACAATGCGAGAGCCGTACCCGCGACGGGGAGAAAACTGTACCCGCGACGGGAAGATGCTACATTTTATATCTTTATAGCTTTCCTGTCCGGAATTGCATCTGCACTTCGCGGGGCTTGCCGGCAGCCGGTTCTTAGCTGTTATCGGAGGAGCTTAGCCTCCGAAGATCAATGCTTCCAACCTTACGGCAACGCCGTATGCTTGGCGGAAGCATTATTGACAAGCGCATCGCGCGCAGACAGAGCTTAGTACCGCTGCGTCGCCGGCACGAAGCGAGAGCTGTACCCGCGACGGGAAGATGCAATTCCTATATATCGAGATTCTGCACGTACCTTGCGTTGTCTTCTATGAAGGCTTTGCGCGGCGGCACCTTGTCTCCCATCAGTGTGGTGAAGATCTCATCGGCTTTCTCAGCATCCTCTACAGTTATTCTGACAAGCGTACGGTTGTCATAGTCCATAGTGGTCTCCCAGAGCTGATTGAAATCCATCTCTCCGAGACCTTTGTATCTCTGTATCTCGATCTTGTTGTTGCTGCCGGATGATTTCAGTTCTGCAAGAAGCTTGTCCTGCTCTGCGTCAGAATATGTATACCATATCTGTTTGCCCTGCTTGACTCTGAAGAGCGGCGGCTGAGCTGCATAGACATAGCCTCCCTCTACGAGAGGAGTCATATATCTGAAGAAGAAAGTGAGCAGAAGCGTCCTGATGTGGGCTCCGTCTACATCAGCATCTGTCATGATGATGATCTTGTGATATCTCAGCTTGTCGAGATCGAACTCCTTGCCTATGTTGCAGCCAAAGGCTGTGATCATATTCTTGATCTCTTCGGAGCTGAGCACTCTGTCAAGGCGGGCTTTCTCTACATTGAGGATCTTGCCCCTGAGCGGAAGAACAGCCTGTCTCTTACGGTCTCTTCCCTGCTTTGCGGATCCGCCAGCGGAATCACCCTCTACGAGGAAGATCTCCGACAGAGCCGGGTCTTTCTCCGAGCAGTCAGCGAGCTTGCCCGGCAGAGATGTCGTGTCAAGGACAGATGTCTTACGTGTTATCTCTCTTGCCTTGCGGGCAGCTTCACGCGCGCGCTGTGCCTTGAGGCACTTGTCAACTATGATCCTTGCCTGCTTAGGGTTCTCATCGAGAAAATACGAAAGCTGCTCTGCCGTGTTGGTCTCGACGAAGCCCTTGACTTCCGCATTTCCGAGCTTTGCCTTCGTCTGGCCCTCGAACTGCGGATTGGTGAGTTTTACCGAGACTATCGCGGTGATGCCTTCTCTTACATCATCACCCTGAAGAGCGTCTTCGTTGTCCTTGATCAGCTTGTTCCTGCGGGCATAATCGTTGATCGTCCTTGTGAGTGCTGACTTGAAGCCTACTTCATGGAAACCGCCCTCGCCGGTATGGATGTTGTTGGCGTAGGACATGATGGTCTCGCTGTATCTGTCAGTATACTGGAGAGCGACTTCAACTTCGTATCCCGGCTTCTCTGCTTCGAAGTAGAAGATAGTCGGGTTGACGGCGTCTTTGTTGTGGTTGAGGTACTCAACGAATTCCTTGATGCCGCCTTCGTAGTGGAAGTGCTCGCTCTTGTGAGGCGTGACTCTTCTGTCCTCTATCGAGATCGCGAGGCCTTTGTTGAGAAAAGCCATCTCTCTCATTCTTCTCTGGAGAGTCTCATAGTCATAGACTGTTTCGTCAAAGATCTCTCCGTCAGGCCAGAACTGTGTCCTTGAACCGGTCTTGCCGTCAGTGTATTCACCGATAACCTTGAGCTCGGTAGCATCCTCGCCCCTGAAGTATTCCTGCTCGTAGATCTTTCCGTCTCTTCTGACCTGAACGATCATATGAGTAGAAAGCGCGTTGACTACGGAAGCTCCTACTCCGTGAAGTCCTCCGGAAACCTTATATCCTCCGCCGCCGAACTTTCCGCCTGCGTGGAGCTGTGTATGGATGACCTGTACAGCCGGGATCCCCATCTTAGGATGGATGTCTACCGGCATTCCTCTTCCGTCATCCTGTACTATGATAGAGTTATCTTCTTCGATAGCTACTTCTATATGCTTGCAATATCCTGCCAGCGCTTCATCGACAGAGTTGTCGACTATCTCATATACGAGGTGGTGGAGTCCCGCAGGGCCTGTACTTCCGATGTACATTCCCGGACGCAGACGCACCGGTTTGAGACCCTCAAGGACCTCTATCTGATTAGCGCCGTATTCCTGCTTCTGAGCCATTTTGTTTCTGTACCTTTCCTGTAAAGGGCCTTCCGCCCGGCTCCGTTTCCGACAGACATGTCACCACATAGAGCCTTCCGGAGGATCAAAAACCCCTTACATTAAAAAACGGGCATATCATCCCTTATGTTTGCGCCCAAATTTTACCATATAAGCGATTTTATTGCAAGTTTTACCACAACATCTTGTATTAACGAAAAATCCCCTCAAATCGGCAATTTTCGCCTTCGATCAAACTGAAATATCCCGAAAGCCAGTATTTCCATGTTGTTCAGAGTTTTTAATTTTTTGTGTTGAAACTATTCTCGGCATACAATAATATAGTTCTGTTCAAAGTGCAGAAAAAGTGATCTGAAGGTATGAAATTCGACAGCAGAAGTCTCAACAGAAAACTTATACAGATCGCAGCTCCTATAGCTATACAGGGCATAGTGACGGCGACCCTCACCATGGTAGACAACCTCATGGTTGGCTTCCTCGGCGAAACTGAACTCGCGGCAGTCGGTGTCGGAGCTCAGCTTTTTATGGTCCATTATATGATTCTGTTCGGTCTGCTGAGCGGTACGGCTACATTCATGGCGCAGTTCTACGGCACGCGTGACATGGCCAACATACGCAAGGTTATCGGCTTTGCATTTACCCTGCTCACTGCGCTCGGCATCATTTTCTTCTTAGCGACGAACTTTTTCACAGACACTATCCTGTCGCTCTACACTGAAGACCTTGCTGTCCGGGAGCTTGCATCGGCATATGTCAGGATCAACAGCTTTTCATTCCTCCTGCTGGCCTTTTCCTCGCCTCTTGAGATGGCGTTCAAGGCGACTCAGCAGGTACGTCTCCCTATGATCGTCAGCACTGCGGTCTTCGTGAGCAATACTTTTATCAACTATATACTCATCTTCGGAAAGTTCGGCTTCCCGCAGCTGGGAGTAGCCGGAGCTGCAATAGGAACTCTGTCAGCAAGGATCATAGAACTGGTTCTCAATATGTTCTTCGCTTTCAGAAAGGAGAATTCCTTCCGCGGCAGCATAGGAAGCTTCTTCGGGTGGGATCCGGAGCTGATCAGGAGGATCATCCGCAACGCGACCCCTACTACTCTGAACGAATTCTTCTGGGGCTTCGGCCAGACGATGTATGTCGCGGCCTTTAACCGCATCGGTACAACGGCCTACGCGGCTTATCAGGCAGCCAACTCGCTTTTCAACATCCTTAATTTCGCATCGTTCAGCGTTGGTGACGCTGCACTGATCCTGATCGGGGAGAAGCTCGGAGAAGGGGATAAAAAATATACCTGGGTGTTATCCAGGCATATCATCAAGGTTGCCGCCGGTGTCGGTCTGACTCTGGGACTTATTACTATAGCTCTTTCGAAACCTCTCTCTCAGGTCTTCAATCTGTCCGCTCAGGGCAAAACTTATACATTCTATATATTGATAGTTTTCGGCGCCACGATGCTTATTGATCTTCTCAACGGTGTCCTTATCGCCGGAGTCCTCCGTGCAGGCGGGGACACTCGCTTCACCATGCTCACAGAATGCGGAAGCATCTGGCTGGTAGCTGTTCCTCTTGCCTTCATGGCTGCTCTTGTATGGCACCTTCCTGTGCATCTCGCACTGCTGCTTACAAGAACAGAGTCTCTGATCAAAGCAGTGATCCTGCTCAGGCGCTTCAAGTCAAAGAAATGGATGAACACAGTGATCGATGATCTGTGATCCCAGATCATCGGCTCATCAGTATTTATCTACCCTTGTCACGGTTCCTTCTTCGATACGGAAGAGTGTGCCTCCGCGCAGATCCTTGATGACTTCATCATTAAGCTCTGCAGATGTGATAAAAAGCTGCACGTCATCGATCTCGCTGATCAGGAATCTCTGTCTGTCGAGATCCAGCTCAGACAGGACATCATCGAGAAGAAGCACCGGAGATTCATCAAGAAGCTGCCTTGCTATCCTTATCTCTGCAAGCTTGAGTGACAGCGCGATCGTCCTCTGCTGACCCTGCGAACCGTATTTTTTCGCATCTTTTCCGTTGATATAAAACTCCAGATCATCTCTGTGAGGACCGAGTCCGGCACTTCCGTTGTATATATCACGGTCTCTGTGGTGATAGAACTGCTTGTACAGGACCTCTCTGCCCTCCGGAGCAGTTATGTAGTCACATGCTGTTTTGTATTCGATCTTAAGATCTTCTCTGCCGCCGGATATCTTCCTCATTATCTCACCGGCCTCAGCTGAGAGCATCTCGGTGAATTCTTTTCTGTATCTGATTATCTCGTAGCCCGCATCCGCCAGCTGGTGATCGAAGACAGCAAGTATCTCTTCATTGTATCTTCGGCTGTTGTCAAAAGGACTTCTTCCTCCTTCACCCGGCGCCATGCCTTCAAGACTGCCTGCGTTCACCCCGCCGGCTCCTATCTCATTCAAAGTCAGATTGTCTGCGCGGGTAAAAGTCTTCTTCTTTATATTGAAATATCCTTTGAGCAGTGCGTTTTTCTGCCTGAGTGAGTCGTTATATCTCTTGAGCTGCTCGTAGTATCTCGGTCTCATCTGTGACAGTTCGCGGTTGATAAAAGATCTCCGTCTCTCCGGACTGTCCTTGATTATCCTCAGATCATCAGGTGAGAAAATGATGACAACAACATTATTGAGGAGCTCGGTGGTCTTGCTTATAGCCTTTCCATCCTTTTTTATCATCTTTTTTCCGTCAGATCTTATAACTATATTAATATTTTTATCAATATCTTCGCTTGTTATATCTGTACTGACTCTCGCGCTGCTCTCACCGAACCTGATCAGGTCTGCGGAGTTGCTGGTACGAAAAGACCTCGCAAAAGCTGTGAGGTATATAGCTTCCACAAGGTTGGTTTTGCCCTGGGCATTCTCTCCGACGATGATATTGCGCCTTGCATCAAAGTCGAGTTCAAGATTTCTGTAATTGCGGAAATTCTCAAGTATAATGCTGTTTATCTTCATTTCTGGCTCCTTTGAAATAATTATAGCATTATTTGTATCGCGGTATGTTATAATTTGTGTTGTATTGTTTTTTTACTTGAGACGGGAGATACAAGGATGAATAACAAAAAAGGCGGCGCAGGCGCTAAGATAATACTCGTTCTTATACTGATGATCGCTTCTGCAATTGGCGGCGCTTACGGTTACAGAGTGCTCGATGGTAAACTGGCTGTAAAGGATGCCGGAAAGGTCCTCAATTCTGTTGAATTGTCTGATTACGATTCTCCGGAGAACGCTGAGGTCCAGGGTTATATCGATGATGCCAAGAAGGATCTTGAAACAGCAACCACACGTAAGGAAGCTTACGAAATAATCACTGAATTCAAAGAAGATGTCTCCAAAGTGAAGACCAAAGCTCAGAAGGAGCTCGAAGCAGCAAAGAAAGAAGCTGAAGACGCCAGAAACAACAGCTACAACAACAATAACAATAATAATAACAACAATAACGGCAACAGCATCTTCGACAGCAACAATAATAACAGCAATAACAACAGCTACAATAATAACGACAGCAACAGCAATTATAATAACGACAGCAATAATGGCAATAGCAGCAATAATAACAGCTACAATGACAACGATTCCGGAAACAGCAACCGTAATTCAGGAAGCAGCAGTTCCGGAAGCAGCGCTATAACCAATGATGACGGAACATCGGGTAAACCTTCTGCAAGCGGGATCCTCGACACTCTGCTCGGCGGAGGTGACAACTAATCTTTATTCATCTTACTTATCATTGAATTTTGCATATATTTAAGGAGGATATCTATGAAAAAGAAAGGCCTTGTCGCATTATTAATCACATTCGTCATGATGATGTCTGTTATGGCATCCGCATGCAACAGTGCTCCTAAGACTATAGAAGAGTATGTCAACAAAGATAAGGATGCTATGGAAGAGGTCCAGAAAGCCGCTGACTCATCCGGTCTCACTGTTTCTTTCAAAGGAAACGATGTTATCTACACATACGATCTCGCAGGCCTTAGCGGAGTGACTGAGGATGTTGTAAAAAGCGATCTGATGGTAGAACAGCTCACTTCCGCACTTGAAAATACCGGAAGCACATTCGCAAGCCTCTGCAAACAGCTTGAGGATGAATCCAAGATTTCCGGTGTACAGATAATAGTCAATTATACTTATGGAGATGAAGTCATAGTTACCAAGACATTCAACTCCTCCGGTGCTGTTGATTAGTTTTATTATTACTCGTAAAAAGTACAGGGCAGGATCTCACGATCCTGCCCATTTTGTTTGAACTGCCAGTGGAAATGTTCAAGTTTATTTTATTTTGACTGCTACCGGACATGATATATTGCCGATGTAATTGATACCGCCGACTGTTCTGACCTCTCTGACCTGTACGTAATATGTCGCACCTCTCCTGAGCGCCTGAGCTTTTCCGTTCACCTTGATATCTTTGACTGTTATGCTTGTAGCTGTCTTACCTGCAGTCTTGATATTCTGTGCTGCGCCTGAACCGTTCTTGTTGGTCGTATACAGGACCTGATAGCTTGTTGCGTTTGAGTCTCTGGCCCAGCTCATTGTGAATGTTCCCGCGGTCTTTGATGCAAGGCGGATCTTCTGTGTAGTGAAGAAGTATCTGTATACGCTCGATGACCACGCACCGTATGCAGCCTCTGTAGTCGCGGTTGCAGCCTTATAAGGTCTGACTCTGATCTCATACAGACCTCCTATTGTCAGACCTGTTGTGACACCTCTGACAGTGTTTCCTGTAGTTGTCTTCTTCCAGGTCGATGAGCCTCTGGTTCTCCACTGAAGCTCGTAATTCGTAGCATTGCTGACCTTTGATTTGTCCCAGATGACATCGTTGGTCTTCTTTGAGGAATTCGCTACTGTATTAAGGATAGTAACTTTCCCCGTCGGAGCATTGACTTTAGGGATAACTGTCTTATTCTGCGTAATCTCGTTCTTCCCGTCTTTGTCGCTGAAAAGCTTATTGCAACCGCTGCATTTCCAGTATTCGATATTTCCGGCGGCTGTAGCTGTAGCTTTCTTCAGTGCAACCTTTTGCATCGAATGTGTATGCGCCTGTTTTGTCTCAGTTTTTCCGCATCTACCGCAGGTCCTCTGCAGTAATCCTTCTTCGGTCTCAGATGGTTCCCATTCACCCCAGTCATGGCCGAGCGCATCATCATTTGTGACATCCTTAGTCTGTTTTGCGAATTCTGCGTTTGTGAATTCTGCAGTAAATGTAGTTACGCTGCCGCTCTCACATGTTGCCGGAGTCGTTTCTGCATTCGTCGTATTGACTGTCTCTTCCTCGACGTGGCTTGCATCGTTTCCGCAGACTCTCTTTGCAGTCACGGTGCTGTTGTCGTCGGACCATTCATATGTCGGCTCTCCCCAGTCGTGTGCATTCTCATCGACAGGAATTTCTACGACTTTAGGATCAACACTGAATGCAGGGTTTTCAAATACTGCTGTATATGTAGTCTTTCCCTTGGCTGTACATGTCGGATCTACTGTTTCTGCGGTCGTTTCAGCAGTTTCTGTATCTGTGTCGATGACATGGAAGCCATCGCCTTCTGCATAGCCAAAATTACGTGTCGCTGTGACTTTTGAATTGTCATCTGCCCATTCATATGTCGGATCCGTCCATTTCGCTATCTGGATCGGGCGTTCCTGTGTAAATCCGACCTCTCTGTCTCCGACAAAGGCTCTGATACGGATATTGAACCTGTCTGCGTCTTTTTCTGTAAGCGCGTCAGTACTGACCGCTAAGTCGAAACCGTCATCTGTCTTGGTCAGGATTACGTCGTCCTCACCGAGGCCTTCGACTACATCAAAATCGTTCTTTTCATCATTCCAGACTACTATCGAAGGCTCGTATGTGATATTCTCCCCGTCGAAGCCTTCAGTCAGGAAGTGCAGCTCGCCGGTCTCACCTTCAGTCAGAGTGATCTGCTCATCATCCGGTGCGTCAAGACTGATGCTGCATTCTACAGGATCGAGGTAGTAAGCGTGCCATTTGGAATGGTTGCCCCACTCTGAGCGAAGAGGGAATCTAATGTAGTTTGATGCCAGCCTTGTGATCCTCACTTTAGAGGTATCACTCTTCTGACCGTTAAATATCTCGGTTGCATCACCACTATCATCTATCGCTTCGATAAGGATCCTGTTGCCATCATGACACCAGACGTAACCGGCGTCATCTATGTCTCTGACCGTTTCGCCGTTGCGTTTCAGCGACGTCTTCATATCAAGTTCTACAGACTCTCCTACCTTCATGTCAGATGGGATCGTAGCAGGTGTTATTTCAACGAATTCAGATGACGCTCTGTAGTAGTCAAAACTGCCTGCCACTTCTGCGCCGTCCACAAAGACTTTTACTCTGACTTCAGTGCCTGCGTCCTCTGCATCATCATGGAATGTAAGAACAGCCATCGACGGGTCGTCAGCGTCCGGCTCCAGATCAGCTACAGAAGGATCGCCGAGTTCCCACTCATAGTCAAAGTCTTCCTGCTTTTCCTCGTAGCGCCAGTTTCCGTTATCGTCATCTATTGTGGTCTTGTGTACAGCATATGCTTTCAGCCTGATCGTTTCTCCAGGATTTACTTCGAATACACCGTCTACACTATCGATAGTGACTTCATATATATCTTCTTTAACATTTATATTGAAGTCTCGGGTATGCTCTTCGCCTGAATCATCATTGCTGTCGGTATATGTTATTCTTATTACTGATGTTCCCGGTGCGTTGGCGCGGACTTTCCATTCAAGTCTGCCTCCTTCTTCGTCAGAGACAGGTCTCGCCTCTATACTGGTGAAATCATCAGAGGATGTTCCCGGTGCGTTGGCGTATGTCACACTCTGAATGATGTACTCTCCTGAGATATCCGGATTTTCCGCATTTCCTCTGTGGTAGTCAATATGTCCGTCAATGGTGTAGTCCCATCCCCGCAGGAGATCGATATTCTCATTCTCCTCCGGAAGACCGCTTTCTTCCCATGCCTCGCAGACATGTACATTGAAGTCGTCCTCACTGAGGATCTTTTCCGATCCTTTTGCTTTCAGCTGATAGACGATCAGTATGTCTCTGTCTATTAATTCCTCATCAAGGGCGCTGCCTATGATCGTAACTCCCGGCACGGAGAGATCTTCTGTATACTCAATACCTTCTGTGTATGTCTCTTCCCATTCAAAACTCTCTGTTTCTTCATTCCAGTTGCCGATGCCGACTATGAAATCGATATCATATCTGTCGCTCCAGTTGTCTCCGAGGGGGTCTGTATTGAGCCTGACTTCTCTCTCTCCATCAATGTATACATCTCTGGACTCAGCTTCGAAATCCAGATGGTATTCTTTGTTGTTGAACCAGTACTCCTGCTCTGCAGAACCGTCGCTCCAGAAAGCATTTACCTTAAGGTTTGTATCCCAGTCGCCTATTCTTGTTATCTGATATTCGCCTGAATCACAGATTTCTCCCTCTCTTATTTCCTCGCCTTCAGGGCCGGTGATCTTAAGAGCGTTTTCATCAAAGTAGAAATTATACTGAACATCATCGGCATCAACCACACGATATCTGTCTTCCGGGTTCTCATCAGGAAGGCCTAAGTCATATACGTGTACCTCCGGCTCAAAAGCAATGGTTGCGCCGGTATCGAGCTCACGGTCCAGTGTACGCGGGATGATCTCTGAGTATTGACTGGTTACACGGATCCTCAGATCACTGCCTCCGACATTAGCAGGGTTTCCTCCGTCTTCGCTGTATGTCAGCTCCACATGTACTCCAAATTCCTCATCTATCCAGTCCTCTCCATCAGGAAGCTCATTAAGTACAAGTATGGCCTTCGACGGATCATTTTCATCCGGTATTACCTCTGCGAGATCTCTGGCGTTTTCATCTACTGACCACTCATAGCCGAGTCCTTCTGTATCTATGGTATATCTGTTCTCGTCATCAAGATACTTATGTTCCGCAATGGCCGTGAGCGGGATCGTCGTTCCCGGCAGACCGGCGTATTTATTATCTTCAGCTTCTATTCGGACTTCGAAAACATCTCTGGTGATATTCACATCAAATGTATATGATTCAACACCCCATTCATTGTCCGCCACATTGACCCTGAAAGTGACTTTCGCGTCGCTGAAATCATCCGGCAACTCATTCAGATCCTTTATCCTGTAATCCCACCAGTAATCTTCGCTTGTCTCATCATCCTGATCATACTGTTTTTTGAGTGTGCTGCTTCCGTCCAGACACCAGTCATCCAGATATTCAGCGCCTGACTCTACAGTAACGTCGGTTACCTGATACCACTCTTCATCACGGCCGGGATGCTCAGAGTTTTCTATCCACAGCCTGTAGGCGTTTCGTATCGAACCGTCCCATCCAGGAAGCATATCTCTGTCTTCTTCTTTTTCCCATTCAAGAGTCGCTTCATGAAGCATTATTGATCTGTCAATTTCCGCAGCCGGATATTCCGCATCAGGTCCGATCAATACCTTTGCAAAGACATGTATGTCTTCTTCTCTTCCGAGCTTCTGATACAGTGCGTCACCGTGAAGCGTTATCGATCTGCCGTTCTCTGCTACAGTATAAAGCTGTGGTTCGCTGCCGGAAGGGTTCTCCAGGATCTCCCAGCGATTTTCTTCATCAGGGTCATCATCCCAGTTCCAACCTTCTTTTTCGATCCCGAGGCTGTATTCCACTCTCAGTTTTTCGAGTATTTCTTCAGAAAGGTCATCTGCCTTAAGATACAGCGTATGATCCCCGTCACTGTACAGACCTTCACTCTCATCTCCTTCAAGATACAGGTCATAGTTCTTATGATTGAATCTTATCTCTCTGCTGACAGATTCTTCTTCTTCTCCCCACTGGGCTGTCGCCATCAGCCTTCCATCCCAGTCTTCTTTTCTTGTTATAGTGAATGTGCACGAAGAACCGGTCGTATTTCCCGTATCTGCATATTCACCGGTCTCTTCATCATAGCCGATGAAATTGCCTTCATTGTCTTTTACCTCTACGCAATCGCTGTCATATTCCCAGGTAAAGTGTACATTTTCTAAAGGTCTGCTTCCGTCTTCATCAAAACCTTCTCCTCCCTGTGAGGAATACTCTCTTGCCTGAAGTGTGACTGTCCTGGACTCTCCCACCTCCATATCCTTGAGCGCGGTGAATTCATCGGCAGGAGTGATTTCTACATAACCGCTCCTGACGTGGATCACGTAATCACGGTATGAAACAGGATCTGTGTCCTCACCATCTATCACAGACAGTCTGACACGGATTTCTCTGTCGACTTCTCCGTTTTCGTCCTTAAGCTCATCATAAGACTTGATTTTCAGTGATGCTGTAATACCGTCTTCTCCGGCTGTGATATCTCCATTGACTGCATCTTCACCATCTTCGACAGACCACACCAGCATGCCGGCGTCTACAGGCTCAGTTATCTCACTTATACTGTCGGTTTCAGGATCAGTCTCGTTATATTTCTGCTCAGCAAATGCTTCGAAGTCTACTGTAGCACCCGGAAGGAAACTATCGCTGCCGCTCCGAGTCCATACGTCAGTACTGTAAATACGTTCTCTTACATGTACATGCATGACATGGACTACCGGGACTGCTATTCCTTCCAGTTGGCAGACGAAGGTCAGATCTGCATCTCCTACAGCAAGCGCCGAATATTTATACCCCAATTGGTCTTCAATATATTCAACTGAAACTACAGTCTCGTCACTACTTTCCACAGACAGTATTTCATAGTTGATATCTGATCCATCAGGATTAGAGCTGTTCCTGAGCCATCCTTCATTTTCTTTATTCAGATAGTCTTCCCATCCGACGAGCATAGTCTTCTCATCTTCAATATTTAATTCTATTTCAGGATTTCTGTAATCAAAATTTCCACCAGCAAGCCACACTTCTCTGTCTTCCTCACCGCCGCTTCCCTGAACAGCTCCGGCAATGAATACACTTATATTTCCATATTCAAGCGCTGCTTTAGCTTCTTCTCCATGTATTGTTATCTCCAGGGTCTCTTCATCAAATGTGAATTCCTTACCTTCTTCAAAATACAATACCCAGTCAAAACCTTCTTCGTCCTCCTTAGGTATTGCTGTTCCAACCTGCATCAGTGTGAATTTGTTATAATCAGGAAGTTCTGTCCCTTCCGGTATATCCAATGTGAGCACTGTGTCCCCGTCGCTGTAAATCGGGCCGTATCTGTCTTTTATTATGTATTCAAAATAAGGAGTATCCTCTTCTTCATTGCCACCTCCCCCGAAATCAGGATCATAGTCTTTGTCTGCGAGGGTCAGTTCTTCTTCGCTGTATATTTTTCTGGTATCTTCATCATAGCTGTAGTTGGTCGTCTGCCCCAGACAGTCAAAGCTATAGTCATAACCGGATTCAGCTTCTTCAAGAGGCTTTTTCATGAAAAGCAGATCAGGATTACCTGCTGAACCATCATCACAATTTGTTATATCGGCAAGATAGTTATTACCGTCATCCATGTGCACTATATTCCACATGTGATTTCCGGCTCCTGTACCTCCTCCCATTTTACCGGTCACACGATAGCAGTCTATCATTGAACTGTTGAAATCTGTCAGATCGCAGAGAAACTGAAATGCTTTTGAATAACCTTCACAGACAACTTTGGTACTTTCATCATTATCGAATACCCAGATCAGCTGCCATGGATCACCATAAGGAGGATCCTGCTCGGCTGCCGGATGATTATAGTCTACAGCATTGCATATCTCGTCCTTATAAGATTCAAGTTTTTCTATATCACTTTCAGTCTCATGCGAAACTATAATATCTGCTGTATTGTCAGCAAAGTCAGCTGCAGCACTGGTCTTATCTGTATTAACATCTGTAGTTCCTGCATTTCCACTGTCGCTGTAATCTGCTGAAACTCTGAAGCTGAAAGCAATGACCGGATCATCACCTCTGAAGCCGATGACCTCTTCACCTGTTTCCTGAGATATTCTGTATTCACAGACACCCTCAATACCATGCTCTGTTCCTCTTGTTTTATCATACCAGTACAGATCATAAGGCATATCTGTGAGAAGGGCATCTATTATTGCTTCTGAGTCATACTCATATTGTTGGAAGAAAGCATCTGCTAATCCTTCTGTAAAAGTCCATGTTCCTTCTTCAGTTTCCGTAAGAAGTTCATCGAAACCGAGTTCATTCGCGGTGTATTCAAGCTTGGGACCGAAAACATCACTAATTGACACTGTAAATTCTGCTGAATTACTATCTCCAGATGCAACAGCCTGAATCTGTGGCACAAGGGCTTCATATATTTTTAACTCTGCACCTGAAAGAGAGCTCTTGCGTGACTGAGAATATGTTTTTCTCTTAGCCCCACTCTTCGCCGGAGCATTGCTTATCTCTTCCCTTACTTTATTCTTGAGAAACTGCATTAACAGATCATCACTGTCTGCCATGTCAACAGTTACATCTACTTGTACAGCTTCCTTTTCAGCATAAATCTCAACGTTATTCTTATCAGGATAAGAACCGTTTTCATCTGTTGTTTCATTACCGGATGATTCAGAACCATTCTCTGTCACTTTTTCCTGTGAATCATCTGTCTGTGTCTGCACGTCCGTCCCACTCTGCTCGTCTCCGTACACTGACTCATTCTGATCCAGGTCTTCACTGCTTCCGGACATTGATTCATCCTGATCCGTATTTTCAGTGTTTTCCTCTGCTTCCTGTGCAGAAGCCTGATTATCTGATCCGGATGTTTCCGGTACTTCTGTAGTCGCGAACGACCATACAGGCATAAATGTCACTGTCATGACGACTGAAAGCACCAATGCCAGTATGACTCTGCCTGTTCTTCGCTTGTTTCTGCTCTTTTCCATAATCGTGCCTCACTTTAATAGTTTTTAGTACGTTATTATGAGTTATTAAGAAAAATTATAATATATTTAATACAGTCTATGGTTAATTAATTCCATTTATCTGCATTTGTACCTTTTTAATACAATCTTTTTATTGGTTATAAATTTTACCTTATCAAGTAATTACATTCCTTTGATTATTCTTTACATAAAAAAATATCACCCCGATTAAAGGGTGATATCTTATTACTGCGTCTTATTATTTAAGCTCTATGATGACTTTGCGGTAAGGATCTTTGCCTTCGCTTCTTGTCTTGACTCTCGGATGATTCTGAAGTGTACAGTGTATCACTTTGCGCTCATACGGATTCATTGGCTCAAGTGTTACAGATCTTCTGGTCCTTTCAACCTTACCTGCAAGTCTGTTGGCGAGATTGACAAGAGTCTTCTCTCTCTTTGACCTGTAATTCTCTGCATCGAGTATTACTCTTATGTACTTGTTCTGATCTTTATTGACTACGTAGCTTGCAAGACACTGTACAGCGTCAAGTGTAGCTCCGCGCTTTCCTATTATAGTTCCTGTATCTTTACCTGTTATCTCAACGAATACTATATCATTTCCTTCTTTTACGCTGAAGCTGAGATCGATTCCCATTTTTTCAGCTATATCTTTGAGGAAAGCTTCTACAGGATGACCTTCTATAGGATCCAGTTTCTTTACTTCATAGAGCATAGTGTCTTCTACAGACAGATCATACTTTTTGCTCTTTGATTTGCTGCTCTTTCTGTTCTTTGAAAGAGCTTTCTCTCTTGCGCGTGCGTCCTCACGCTCTTCCTTTTCATATTTTGCATATTCTGCTCTGACTTCATCAGGCAGCTTGTTTGATGAATTTTCAGGAAGACCTGCAAGGATAGCATCTATATCATCGAATGTTGCTTTTTCTTTTGAAGGACTTACCTTGTCCTCTTTGGCTGTTACTCTTACTTTTGCAAGCTTTGATCCGATTCCGAGAAATCCGCTTGATGATTCTTCGAGTACTTCTATTTCAACCTCATCTCTTTCAAGCTTGAGATCTTTAAGCGCAAGACTAACAGCTGTTTCAACATCGACTCCCCATTTTTCTGAAGATCTCATTTACTGAACATATCCTTTCATTCTTGCTCTCTTCTTCCTGATGAGTTCCTTCTCTGCTCTTTCTACAAGCTTCTTCTGTTCTCTTTCTTTATTCATCTTCTCCCTGATCTTGTTTATACGGATATTGAAGAAAATCTGCATAAACTGTCCGCCTGCCCAGTAGATAGCAAGGCCTGCAGGATAAGATCTGGCCAGCCAAAGGATACTCAGCGGGAAGAAATACTTCATTATTGCATTCATTGCCTTGGTCTGACCTGCAGAAGCTCCAGGCTGAGTCATATTATTCATTGCACTGTTCATTGCAAATGCAAAATATGTGGCAAGTCCGGCTGCTATAGGCAGAATCCACGGATCCGGCTGTGCAAGATCTTTGATCCAGAGGAAAGACTCATGGTTAGCAAAGATCATAGTACTTCCGGATGGCATGTACTTCATCGGATTTCTGAGAAGTGCAAAAAGTCCCATAATAATAGGAAACTGAATAATCATAGGAAGGCATCCGCTCATAGGATTGAAACCAACCTCTGTATAGAGCTTCTGCATCTCCTCATTCTGTTTTTCTTTGTCATTCGCATATCTGCGCTGTATCTCCTGAGCCTTTTCAGACATCTCAGCCATATCTGCTGATGATTTGATCTGTTTTGCATAGAGAGGATACAGAACGAGTTTAACGATGAATGTAAGAATAATCAGAGCAATACCATAGCTTCCTACTAACTTGTATATCCACATAAGCAGATATCCGATAGGTTTGGCAATTATTCCCATTATTTCTCTCCGTTCTTATGGTACAGGATCATATCCGCCCGGATGTCCCGGATGACATCTCAGTATTCTCTTGATTCCAAGCCAGCTTCCTTTAAGAGCGCCGTATTTTTCAACAGCCTCTATAAAATAAGCACTGCATGTAGGAGTATATCTGCAATGAGCTCCTATGTAAGGAGAAATAGCAAGCTGATATGCTCTGACCATAATGATTAAAAATTTCTGAAAAAAATTCTTCTTCATGTTCCCGTTTCAAACAGCTATTTGAACAGATCACAGGTTTTCAATGTACCATACAGTGAGCGAAGTACATCATTCATGCCTGCATCATTGATACTGTTTCTGGCTACAAATACTATATCGTAGCCTTCTTTTATTTTGTTGTTCACAGAGTACCAGGATTCTCTCATGAGTCTTCTGGAACGGTTTCTTTGTACAGAATTTCCAACCTTCTTACTGGATACAAAAGCAGTCCTTGTATATCCCAGATTGTTTTTTCTGTATAAAACAACAACGTATTTACTTCCCTTGGATTTTCCTTTTTTATATACTCTGCTGAAATCCTTTTGTTTTCTGAGGGTCAGTTCGCTGTTATCTCTCACCTGGAACACCTGATTTTAATACTAAACTGTAAGTGACTTTCTTCCTCTTGCTCTTCTTCTCTTGAGTACCTTGCGTCCGTTGGCTGTTGCCATTCTCTTGCGGAATCCGTGTTCCTTAAGTCTCTGTCTTTTCTTAGGCTGATAAGTTCTTTTCATTACTCTGCTCCTTCTTTATATATATTGAATTAATTGAAAATATGATGCTCTCTGAATTTCAAGAGCATACGCTCGAAAATTATAGTTTAAGTAAATATTATAGTCAAGTTAATAATATTTACGTTACCACCCTAAAATTGTTTTAAAAATAAATACAACAGTATCAAAAATGCACTTATTCACAATATGTAGTATTTCAAAATACTTATTAACAACTTTATCAACAATATGTGGAAAACTATTTTTTTGATGCCTGTTTTTATTATTTTTATTAGAGATTTCAGCCTTTGCATATGTGGAAAACTTTTTGTAAAATGTGTTTATAACTGACAGGAGAGTGAAATTGGACAAGAACAAGATATGGGGTACTACTCTTAGTTACCTCAAGGCTAATACTACTAATCTGAGTTACGATACCTGGATCTCGCCTCTCTATATTCATCATATAGAAGAAGAATCAGGTATTATTTATCTTGCCTGGCCTAATCAGGCAAAACTTATCAATCATATAAATGATCATTATCTCAATCTCATAGAAAATGCACTTAACAGCAGCCTTGAAAAGAAGTACAGAGTAGTCATCAGACAGGAAAAAGAATTTGATGCAGCCAAGATAGATACTACAAGGATGAAAAATTCTCTTAACCAGGAGAAGCTTTTCAATCCTAGATTTAACTTTGAAAATTTTGTTGTAGGTAATTCCAACAAATACGCACACGCAGTAAGTGTTGCTGTAGCCGAGGCTCCCGGTGATATATATAACCCTCTTTTTATTTACGGCGGTTCCGGTCTCGGCAAGACTCATCTGATGCAGGCTATAGGTGTACATATAATAAGAAATAATCCTTCTTCAAAAGTATTATATGTATCAGCTGAGATGTTCACCAATGAACTTATCACTGCTATCAATGACAACAAAACAAGAAGCTTCAGAAACAAATACCGCAAACTCGATGTACTTCTCATAGATGATATTCAGTTCCTTGAAGGAAAAGAAGCTACTCAGGAGGAGTTTTTCCACACATTTGAAGCTCTCTATCAGAATAATAAACAGATAGTAATTACAAGTGATGTATCACCTGTAGCTCTCAAAGGTCTTGATGAAAGACTTCGTACAAGATTCAGCTGGAACATGATAGCTGATATCCAACCTCCTGATTATGAAACCAGAGTTGCTATCCTTAAGAATTTTGCTGATAAATCCAATATTGAAATAACTGACGATGTATATAATGTACTATGCTTCATAGCTGATCAGGTCAAAGACAATATAAGAGAGCTTGAAGGAGCATACAACAGAGTTGTCAGTTTCTCACAGCTTCTGCATGAGAAAATAACTATAGAAAATGCCAGAAACATTCTTAAGGATATAGTAAAAGATAATGAACAGGCTGTTGCACCTGAAAGGATCAGATCTACAGTAGCCAATCATTATAAGATAAAACTTTCAGATATAGATTCGCCTAAGAGAAATGCTGAGATAACTCTCCCTCGTCAGGTAGCAATGTATCTGTGCAGAGAGACTACTGATCTTTCACTTCCTAAGATAGGAAAGCTTTTCGGCAACAGACATTATTCAACAGTTATACATGCTGTTGAAAAAATAGAAGAGCAGCTTAAGTATGATGATGAGCTCAGAGAGAATATAGATACTATAAAAGTGAAGCTCAATGCCGGAAAATAGTTTTAAACATTTTTCATAAGCATTATCAACCATGTTTTACACTCATATAATCAGCTTTTAATTCAGCGATTTGAACGGTTTCAATAGTTATCCACATTATCCACAGTGCTTACTATTAATACTATAATTTATATATAAATAAAAAACGGGAGAAGTTAAGAAAATGAAGATATACTGCAGCAGGACAGATCTTAATAAGGCTCTTTCAAATGTTTCTCATTCAGTTCCTGTAAGATCTACCTCAAGTATTCTGGAAGGAATACTTATAGAAGCATCTGAAAATACAATGAAACTTACGGCTACAGACACTAATATAACTATAGAATCAGTTATTAATGTGCAGTGCAGAGAGGAATGTTCTTTTGTAGTACCTGCAAAACTGTTCACAGCTATAGTCAATAAGCTTCCGGAAGAAGACATAATGATAGATTATGATCCTTCTTCAGTTAAGATAATGATAAAATGCGGAGGTTCCAATTCAGAACTCATCTGCTTCAGATCTGATGATTTTCCGAGAATATACATAAATGATGGAAATGATCCTGTATATCTGAGCAAGGAAGATGTAAAAAAGCTCATAAGAAAGACAGCTTTCAGTGCTTCAACAGATGATTTCAACGGAATACTTACAGGAGTCCTTCTTGAAATAAAAGAAGGAAAGATGAAAATGGTAGGTGTAGATCCATACAGGATCGCAACTTATAACATCGACGTTGACAATAACATAGATATCAATGCAGTTATTCCTGCAAAGCTTATCAATGAAACAGCCAAGATAATAAGTGATGATGGTGATGATAAAATGAGTTTTGAGATAGCTGACGGAAAAGCTGTCATGAAATTCGACAATAACAAAGTGATCATCAATACATTCTCCGGAAAATTCATTGATTACGGCCGCATACTCGGCAAACAGGGAGACATAAATGTAAGAGTCAAGAGAAATGATCTTCTCAGAAGTACAGAAAGAGCTTCACTCCTCGCATCTGTACAGAACAACAATCTTATAAGATTCGATATTGACAGTGATATCATTGTTATAAAGTCTCTGAATGAAGAAGGTAACATAGAAGAGAAGGTAGAGATAATTAATGACGGAGAAAGTCTCAATATAGGACTGAATTCCAAATATCTCAAAGATGCCCTCAGTGTTATAGAAGATGAAGAGATAATAATCAATTTCAGAGACAGTATAAGCCCATGCGTCATTAAACCACTCAAAGGAGACAGATACGCATACCTTATACTTCCTATCAGAATGAATTAAAAACAAATAAAAAACTCCTTAAGGCTCAAAGAATGTGCATTTCATCTGCATTCGCTCTGCTCTCATGGGGAATTGTCGTAATCGCACCTTCGGTGCTAAGACTCCAATTCCAGCCATTCGAGCTGCCGCTCATTTGTGAACTGCATCATTCTTTTCGCAATTTCGGAGTTTTTTTATTTGTTTTTATAATTGAAATTATTATTTACAGAGTTCTGCTGCTGTAAGTGCTGCTACTTTTGCATTGTTGAAGACAAGTCTGATATTGGATTCAAGACTGTCTCCGCCTGTGATCTCTTTTACCTTGGCAAGAAGGAATGGTGTAGTCTCTTTTCCTTTGATTCCGAGCTTATTGCATTCTTCTATTGCAGCATCTATAGCAGGATTGATAACATCAGGATCCATTGAGTATTCTTCAGGAATAGGATTTCCTACAAGGATACCTCCCTTAAGTCCGAGTTCAAGATGAGTATTGAAGAATTTTGCGAGCATCTGAGGATCATCTACTTTGTAATCTACTTTGAATCCGCTCTTTCTTGTATAGAATGCCGGCATATCTTCAGTACCGAATCCTATTACAGGAACACCGTGTGTTTCGAGATATTCAAGTGTAAGACCTATATCGAGTATGGATTTGCATCCTGCGCATATTACCATAACAGGAGTCTGTGCGAGCTCTTCGAGGTCAGCACTTATATCCATAGTTGTCTCTGCTCCTCTGTGAACACCTCCGATACCGCCTGTTGCAAAAACTCTGATGCCTGCCATATGAGCTATCATCATAGTTGTGGTAACTGTGCATGCTCCATCTTCTCCTTTTGCACAGAGCATTGCCAGATCTCTTCTAGATGCTTTGGTTATTTCAGATCCTTTTTTGCCGAAATATTCTATCTCTTCAGGAGTAAGTCCTGCTTTGAGTCTTCCTCCGATAATAGCTATAGTAGCAGGAACTGCTCCGTTCTCTCTTATTATCTGCTCTACTTTGAGTGCTGTCTCAACATTCTGAGGATAAGGCATTCCGTGAGAGATAATAGTGGATTCGAGAGCTACTACAGGTTTTCCTGATTCTATTGCTTCTTTTACTTCAGGTTTGATATCGAGATATTTATTCATAACAATTCTCCTTTTTTAATTATTTACTATTTGAGTCTGACTGTTTTTATGTCAGTTGTTTTTATTTTATTTATAACAGAATCACTGCTCAGATCAGGGTTGTTAGTTTCTTTGACTTCAAGAGTCATAGAAGCGACTGCGTTAGCTGCTTTTGCTATGTAAGATATATCATCGCTGATATATGTTGATGCCCATGCTATCGCAGACATTACAGAATCTCCGGCACCTGTAGTGGAAACTATATCAGCCGGATAAGGAGATACCTTATATATGCTGTTTCTGTCTGCCGCGATGATACCTTCAGATCCTGCAGAAATGAAAACTCTTCTTACACCCTGATCGATAAAGCTTTCAGCTGCTCTGATGTAATCATTGTCATCTCTTATAGATATACCTGTCAGATATTCAGCTTCTATCTTATTAGGCTTGATAGTATCTATTCCTGCCAGGTTACCTACAAGCTTGGATGAATGAGAAGTGGATACAGTATCTATATATATAGGTACTCTGCTTATCTTCTTAAGATGAAGAAGTGACTTCTCAGAAATATTACTGTCAGTTATCAGTGCATCAGCACCATTTATTACTTCTTTGACAGAATCAATATAATCAGGATCTATAAGGTCTGTAATTTCTACATGAGAAACTGCAAGTTCCATATTACCTTTGTCATCATTTATGTATATGTACATAGATGAATGCATTCTGTCACTGATAACAGAATAATCTGTATCAATGCCTGCTTTATTGCAGTAGCTTATCATCTCTTTTCCGAGAATATCTTCACCTGCAGCAGTGATAAGTTTTGTGCTTACGCCTAGAAGAGACAGATTATGAGCTATGTTTCTTCCTACTCCGCCAAAACTTATATTTATTCTGCCCGGATTGGAGTCTTCCGCCACAAGCTTTCTGTAAGGCTGACCTCCTATGTCTATATTTGATGCACCTATTACTACTATGTATTTGTTCATTATCTGTTCTGTTCTTTTATCTTATTGATCCAGCATCGATGGCACATTGCAGTATATCTGTCGTTGCCGCCGAGCATGACCTGGTCTCCTTCTGTGATTATTCTGCCATTCTCATCGAATCTTGCATTGACAGTAGCTTTTCTGCCGCATTCACATATAGTCTTGATCTCTGTTATTGAATCAGCCAGTTCCATAAGCCTCATAGCTCCCGGAAAGAAGTGAGTGAGAAAGTCAGTTCTCAGACCAAAGCAGAGTACCGGCAGATCTTCTTCATCTACAAGAGTTCTGAGATCATCTATCTGTGAAGGTGTCAGAAACTGGGATTCGTCAGAAATTATGACATCACAGTCTCCGCATTTATGGTATTCGGCTATGATATCAGTTTCAGGATATATTACATGAGCTTTCTGCTTAAGGCCTATGCGGCTCTGTATTATATCAGCTCCGTCTCTTGTGTCAGTACCGGGTTTTATAAGCCATACTGACATACCTTTTTCTTCATAATTGAATTTTGTAATGAGGGCCTGAGCGGATTTTGAAGAACCCATAGCTCCATATTTAAAATAAAGCTTTGCCATTTTTATCTCCTTAATAAGCATTGCCGAAAACAAATTTATACCACTTTTTATACAATGATACAATATTAAAATTATAGTGTCACGCAGGTCATGAATAGGTCAGAAAATTATATTTTAATGAAATTGAAACTTTTTATATTCTCATTTTTGTATCAATAGATTATAATTTTAATGTATGGAAACACGGTGTTTCCTGAAATGTATTTTCATAATTATTCTTGAGGAGGGAAATATGAAGAAATTTCTTGTAATGCTCCTCGCAGCTGTAATGGTATTCTCATTCGCAGCATGCGGTGGCGGCGGTGGTGGTGAAGAAGCATCAGGAGATGCTGATGCTGCAATGAAGGTTGCTATGGTAACTGACTATGGTGACATCACAGACCAGTCATTTAACCAGACAACTTACGAGGCTTGCAAGGCATTCTGTGAAGAAAATGATATTGAATTCACATATAAGAAGCCTGCTTCCGATGCTGATGCTGACCGTGTTTCTTCAATAGAAGAGGCTATAGAGGAAGGCTACAATGTAATCGTAATGCCGGGATACGCATTTGCTAATGCTATCTATGAAGTAGCTCCTCTCTATGAGGATGTTAAGTTCGTAGCACTTGACGTATCTGAAGGCGATCTTACTGCTTACGGTGAGAGAGAATTTGACGGACCTAACGTATACAGTGCTGTATATCAGGAAGAGATCGCTGGTTACATGGCTGGATATGCTGCTGTTAAGCTCGGATACACAAAGCTTGGATTCCTCGGCGGAATGGCAGTTCCTGCAGTTCAGAGATATGGTCACGGATTCGTTCAGGGTGCTGATGCTGCTGCTTCAGAGCTCGGATTAACTGACGTAGAAATCAAGTATGTATACGGCGGACAGTTCTTCGGCGATGCTGATATCACAGCTGCTATGGACACATGGTATGGCGCAGGCACAGAGTGCGTATTCGCATGCGGCGGCGGAATCTATTCTTCAGCTGCTGAGGCTGCTGCTAAGACCGGCGGCAAGGTAATCGGAGTTGACGTAGACCAGGCTGCTATCATTGACGGAGCTTATGGCGAAGGCATGACAGTAACATCCGCTATGAAGGGACTTGGCGCAACAGTTAATACTCTTCTCGGAGCAATCAAGGACGGCAAGTGGGATGATTATGCTGGCCAGATCCAGAACCTCGGACTCGTATCAGAGACACCTTCTGAGAACTATGTACAGCTTCCTGAATCAACACAGTGGGCTGACGGATTCCAGCAGGCTGATTATGAGACTCTTGTAAAAGAACTCTTCGACGGAACAAGAAAAGTTTCCGCAGATATCGATGCTATTCCTGCAACTACAGCTGTAAAGGTTGATGATCAGGGAGCTATCAAGGGCTAATTAAAGATCAAAATAAAAGGCGGTTCCAAAGGAATCGCCTTTTTTATTATTTATAATTTTGGTATGATTATTATGTATAAGTTATTTTGTAGATAAGATGGAGGAATATGATTTTATGGATACGCCTTATGCCATAGAAATGGTGAACATCACCAAAAGATTCCCCGGCATCATTGCTAATGACAATATAACTCTGCAGCTGAAACGCGGAGAGATCCATGCGCTTCTCGGAGAAAATGGTGCCGGTAAATCCACACTTATGTCCGTACTGTTCGGTCTCTATCAGGCCGAAGAAGGAATCATCAAGAAAGACGGCAAGGAAGTCAAAATCAACAATCCTAACGATGCCAATGATCTTGGAATTGGAATGGTACATCAGCATTTCAAACTGGTACAGTGCTTTACAGTTCTTGAGAATATAATCCTGGGTGTTGAGACTACTAAGGGTGGAATGCTGCAGATGGATGAGGCCAGAGCTAAGGTAAAAGCTCTCTCTGAAAAATACGGTCTTCAGGTAGACCCGGATGCCAAAATTGAGGATATCACTGTAGGAATGCAGCAGAGAACTGAGATTCTCAAGATGCTCTACAGAGACAATGAGATCCTCATCTTTGACGAGCCTACTGCTGTACTTACACCGCAGGAAATCGACGAACTCATGATCATCATGAAGAACCTTGCAGCCGAAGGAAAGTCGATCCTTTTCATCACTCATAAGCTGAATGAGATCAAAGCTGTTGCTGACCGTGTAACTGTACTCAGACGAGGCAAATACATAGGAACCGTTGATGTTGCCACTACTTCAAAGGAAGAGATGAGCCGCATGATGGTAGGCCGTGATGTACAGATGGTAGTAGACAAGAAACCATCAGAACCTGGAGAAGTAATCCTCAAAGTTGAGAACATGACAGTTGCATCCAAGATGCATTCAAACAATGCTGTCAAGGATGTAAGCTTCGAAGTACGTGAGGGTGAGATAGTATGTATCGCCGGTATCGATGGAAACGGACAGACAGAGTTAGTATACGGACTTACCGGAATGGAACCGCTTGTAGATGGTAAGATAACACTCTGCGGAGAAGACATTACAAAGCAGTCTATCCGTGACAGAAGCAAGCTTCTCAGTCATATTCCTGAAGACAGACATAAACACGGACTTATCCTTGATTATCCTCTGGAATACAACATGATACTTCAGAGATATTACCAGCCTGAATTCACTTCCGGCGCAGGATTCCTCAAGAGAAAAGAAATCCGTGAATATTCTGAGAGACTGGAGAAAGACTATGACGTAAGATCCGGTCAGGGTCCTGTTACTATTACAAGAGCTATGTCCGGCGGTAACCAGCAGAAAGCTATCATCGCCAGAGAGATAGACAAGGATCACAAGCTCCTCGTTGCAGTTCAGCCTACAAGAGGACTTGACGTCGGTGCTATCGAAGGAGTACACAGAAACCTCATAGCTGAGAGAGACAATGGAAGAGCAGTTCTTCTTATCTCACTCGAACTCGAAGAGGTAATGAATGTTCCTGACAGAATACTTGTAATGTATGAAGGAGAGATAGTAGGAGAACTCGATCCTAAGAAGACTACGGTCGAAGAACTCGGTCTCTACATGGCAGGAGCCAAGAGAAATGTCGGAGCTGAAAAGGAAGGAAAGGAGGAAGCATAATGAAAGAGAAAAAATTATCATTAAAAAATCCGTCTTTCCAGGCGATACTGACATCTCTTATATGTATCATCCTCGGTCTGCTGATAGGTTATATAGTACTTCTCCTTATTAATCCTGCAGGTGCCGGAGAAGCTATCAAGACCATTATCCTTAACTTCCTGACAAGATCGAGCTCGATGGCAAGAGCAAAGGCCCTCGGAAATACACTTGCCAAGACTGCGCCTCTTCTGATGTGTGCGCTGTCGATATGCTTCTGCTATAAGGTAGGTCTGTTCAATATCGGAGCAGCCGGACAGTACGAAGCAGGTGCATGCATGGGACTCTATGCTGCTCTTGCATGGCATATGCCATGGTTCATCTGCCTGCTGGTAGCCGGAGCTGCCGGCGCTATAGTCGGAGCTATTTCCGGAGCACTCAAGGCATACAGAAATGTTAATGAAGTAATCTCGGGTATCATGCTCAACTGGATAATGCTGTATCTGACTAATATGATACTATCCACTAAAGCAGTCAAAGACCCTACGAGCCCATACACGATCAAGCTGGCTACAGGCAATAAGGGAGCACTTATCCCATCAGCAGGACTCAATGCACTTTTTGCCAATAACAAGACAGTTACTCTTGCTATTCCGCTTGCAATACTGTTCGCTGTACTGATCTGGATGATCCTTGCCAAGACAAAGTTCGGATATGAGCTCAAGGCTACCGGTTTCAACAAGGAAGCTTCCAAGTATGCCGGTATGAAAGAAAAGAAAAACATCATAGTTACTCTCGCTATAGGCGGAGCACTCGCAGGAATAGGAGCTGCTTTCCTCTTCCTTACAGGTTATCAGGAATGGTCAACAACACAGACATCTGTACCTGGAATGGGATTCAACGGAATCGCTGCTACATTCCTCGGCGGATTACATCCGATCGGGACGATATTCGCTTCATTCTTCATCCAGTCGATCACAGATGGCGGAGCTCTGATCAACAAGTCAGTATATCCTTCACAGATCTCAGATCTGATCTCTTCGATCATCATTTATCTGTGCGGATTCGTACTGTTCTTCAAGTTCGCTATCAATAACTGGGTCAGCAAGAGAGATAAGGGCGGTGCTAATGCCAACGCTGTAGCTGACAAGAATGATCAGGATAAGAAAGAAGGAGGTGACAAATAATGGTACTGCTTCTTCAATACACCATCATATTCGCCTCTGTACTGTGTCTTGTAGCACTCGGCGGATGTTTCTCAGAACACTCCGGTGTCATCAACCTCGGACTTGAAGGAATCATGGTAATGGGAGCTCTCGGAGGAGCTGTAACTATGTTCCTTCTCCCGGCCGGCACTTCGAAGTTCGTGATAGTACTGGCTACTACACTTTTCGCAGTTCTGGTAGGAATGCTGTACTCAGTTCTTCTCGGCGTAGCCTGCATCAATTTCAAGGCAGACCAGACACTTATCGGTACTGCAATGAACCTGCTCGCTACTGCAGCAGCTACAGTATTCGTAAGAGCTATGAATACATCCATCAACCCGGATAACGTATCAAGTGCTATCCAGTACATCAAGCCTAAAAAGGCTTTCCTCAAGTATATTGGAAACTTTGAATTCAACTGGTTCATGGTGATGGCTCTCGTACTGCTGATCGTTTCATATTTTGTTCTGTATAAGACAAAATTCGGACTCAGACTCATGGCATGCGGTGAGAATCCACAGGCTGCCGACTCTGTAGGTATCAATGTATACACAATGCGCTGGGCAGGCGTTCTCATCTCCGGATTCCTCGGCGGACTTGGAGGCATCGTATACATCACTGCAGGTGTATCTGAGTGGAAATTCGAAATGGGCGTTGCAGGCTTCGGCTTCCTGGCACTTGCTGTAATGATCTTCGGACAGTGGAGACCTACCAGAATTGCTCTGGCTGCTCTCCTCTTCGGACTCTTCCGTGCTCTGTCCAATGTATATACAGGTATAGGATTCCTTGCAGCAATGAACATTCCAAGTACTGTGTACAACATGATGCCTTATATTATTTCCATAATCGTACTCGCATTCACATCCAAGAATTCGAGAGCGCCTAAGGCAGAAGGTATTCCGTACGATAAGGGTATGCGTTAAACCGTATTATATTATTGCGAATTATGTAAACATATTAAGAAAGCCCGGGATTCCGGGCTTTCTCTCAAGGAGGACTAATGGATATCAAAAAAATTCTGAACCACTGCGATCATACCCTTCTCAAGCAGACTGCAACATGGGATGATATAAAGCAGATCATCGATGACGGTATTAAGTATCAGACAGCTTCAGTCTGCATTCCTCCTGCATATGTAAGGCAGGCAGCTGAATATGCTAAGGGCGGAGTGAAGATCTGCACTGTCATCGGATTCCCTAATGGCTACAACACAACAGCTGTCAAAGCTTTCGAGACAGGTGATGCAATAGACAACGGTGCTGATGAGATCGACATGGTAATCAACATCGGCTGGGTCAAGGATAAGAAGTGGGACGATATCGAGCACGAGATCAGCACTCTTAAGGAGATCTGCGGAGATCACATCCTGAAAGTCATCGTTGAAACATGTATGCTGACTGATGAAGAAAAGGTCAAAATGTGTGAGATAGTCACATATGCCGGCGCTGACTTTATCAAGACATCTACAGGTTTCGGAGGAGGCGGAGCTACATTTGAAGACATTAAGCTCTTCTCTGAAAATATCGGCGAGGGAGTTATGATGAAAGCTTCCGGAGGAATCTCCAGTCTCGAAGACGCTGACAGATTCATGGAGCTCGGAGCAGAAAGACTTGGCACAAGCCGCATCGTAAAGATCGTCAAGGAGCAGTAAAAAACCTGAATGTAAAAGGAATTTTATGCAGACGGATAAAGTTTATCGTCAATGATGTAAATTGTGCTTTACCTACAAAATATTTGAAAATTAGTTGTAATGAAAAACAAAGAATTTAGCGATTTCATAATATGTTAATAATATTCACAATATTATTACAGAAAGGAAGTGCAAAATGGTAGATTATACAGAAGGTGCAGGTCACCAGTATCATGTCGGGCTCAGACCTGGAGATGTTGGTGAATATGTTATCCTTCCCGGAGATCCTAAGAGGGTCCCTAAGATAGCTGCATATTTTGACGACGCAGTGCAGGTCGCAGACAGCAGGGAGTACGTAACCTATACAGGTACTCTTGATGGTGTAAAAGTCAGCTGCACAAGCACAGGCATCGGCGGACCTTCAGCGTCGATCGCTCTTGAGGAGATAGCTAATGTAGGCGGCAAAACTTTTATCAGAGTCGGAACATGCGGCGGCATGGACATAGATGTAAAGGGCGGCGATGTAGTCATAGCTACAGGTGCGATCCGAATGGAAGGCACTTCAAAGGAATATGCACCTATAGAGTATCCTGCTGTTGCAGATATGGATGTCACTGTAGCACTTACTCAGGCTGCCAGAAAAATCGGAGCTGAATATCATACTGGAGTTGTACAGTGTAAAGATTCTTTCTACGGACAGCACCAGCCAGAAAAGCATCCGGTCAGCTACGAACTTCTCGATAAATGGCAGGCATGGCTCAGAATGGGATGCAAGGCATCAGAAATGGAATCAGCAGCTCTCTTCATCGTAGGAGCATACAGGAGAGTCAGAGTAGGATCATGCTTCCTCGTTGTTGCCAATCAGGAGAGAGAGAAAGCAGGTCTGACTAACCCTATGGAACACGACACTGATCTTGCAATTCGTGTAGCAGTTGAAGCCATCAGGATCATGATCGCAGAAGACAAGGCAAGAAAGGAAAAAGAGTGATGAGCAAAAGAGTATTCTGGATAGTCCTTGACAGCGTAGGATGCGGCGAGGCTCCTGATGCGGCTGATTATGGCGATGCAGGCAGCGATACCCTCGGATCCTGCGTGTGCAGCGGACTGCTCAACGCACCTAATCTTACAAAACTCGGACTTTTTAACATAGAGGGTACTTCCTTCAGGAATCCGCGCGAGGATGTGAAGGGGTGTTACTGCCGTATGCAGGAAAAATCTGTAGGCAAGGATACAACTGTCGGACACTGGGAGATGGCAGGAATGACTTCCCTCACACCCCTTCCTACATATCCTGACGGTTTTCCTCAGGAGATACTCGACAAGCTGAAGGAAGCTACCGGCAGAGATATTCTCTGCAATAAACCATATTCCGGCACAGAAGTCATCAAGGATTATGGAAGAGAACATGTCGAAACCGGAGCTCTGATAGTATATACGAGCGCTGATTCTGTACTTCAGATCGCAGCTCATGAAGATGTAGTCCCTATCGAAGAGCTTTATGATATATGCCACAAAGCCAGAGAGATAATGAAGGGAGAGCATGGAGTCGGCCGTATCATCGCCCGTCCGTTCAACGGCGAATGGCCATACACCAGGACTGTAAGGCGTCATGACTACAGCCTCCAGCCGGCGAGAGAGACTATCCTGGATGCTCTTAAGGCTGCAGGCTTCGTCAACATTGGTGTAGGCAAGATCAAGGATATCTTCGCAGGCAAAAGCGTGATGGTCAGCTATCCGAATAAAGGCAATGATGCCAACATGGAGAGAACGATCGATATCGCAGACAGTGATTTTGAAGGCCTTTGCTATGTCAACCTCGTAGATACAGATATGATCTACGGGCACAGAAGAGATATCCCGGCTTATACAAATTCGATCAACTCATTTGATGTACAGCTCGGACAGCTCATGCTCAAGATGAGATCTGAAGACATGATCGTTATCACTGCGGATCACGGCTGTGATCCTGGTTTCAAAGGGACTGATCACACACGTGAATATGTTCCTTGCCTGATTTATGGTAAAAAGCTCCGCAGCGGAGTTGATCTCGGCACCAGAAGCACTTTTGCCGATCAGGCTGCAACCATCGGAGAATACTTCGGACTCTCTTATAGGGGAGACGGAGAATCCTTCCTTTCTGATATTGTCTGCGCTGACTGATAGAACAGGAGTAATCAAATGTCTGAAACTATAGCGGCTATTTCGACTGCCCCGGGCGAAGGCGGCATCGGAATAGTCAGAGTAAGCGGCCCTGCAAGCCTTGATATAATGCGTAAAATGATGTCCGGCTGTCCCGATGAAGTGACGCCGCGACACGCTTACTATGGTAAAGTTGTTGCTGACAGCTATGAAAGCGATCCGGAAACGATCGATGAAGCGGTTTTTCTCTATATGAAGGGACCGGCTTCATATACGGGTGAGGATATGCTTGAGATACAGGGTCACGGAAGCAATGTGTCACTGAGAGCTATTCTCAGAGCCGTGGTATCCTCCGGTATAGATGGAGTCAGAATGGCTGAACCCGGCGAATTTACCAAGACAGCATTTCTCAACGGCAAGATGGACCTCACCCAGGCGGAAGCTGTCATCGATATAATCAAGGCTAAGACCGAGCTGTCTCTTGGCATAGCTGAAAGCCAGAAAGAGGGACGGCTTGGTGATGCGGTCAGAGATATCCGCTCGATGCTTCTTGACATACTTGCGGAAATGGCTGTTGACATTGATTATCCTGAGTCCGAAGTCTATGATGAGTATGATTCTCCGGAAGAGGAATCTAAAGACTCGTCTTCTGAATTCGTAAACCGGCTTCGCTGGGTGATTTCAGATGTTCAGGACCTTATGGATTCGGCATATATCGGCAGGATAGCCAGAGAAGGTGTCAGAGCAGTCATAGCCGGTAAGCCTAATGCCGGCAAGAGCTCTCTTATGAATGCTCTTCTCGGTGAGGGCAGGGTCATTGTCACTGATGTACCGGGCACTACCAGAGATACCGTTGAAGAAACAGCGTCAGTAGCAGGCATTCCGATCGTACTTGTAGATACTGCAGGTCTCCGTGAAACAGAAGATCAGGTTGAAAAAATCGGGATCGAACGTACGACCAGAGCACTTGCAAGTGCTGATATAGTCATTCTGGTATTTGACGGCAGTGAGAAACTCGATGAAGAGGATGAAAAAGTCCTGCAGTTCATAGAGAAGATGAATACCGGGAACCTCATCGCTGTTATCAACAAGGAAGACCTCGGCAGGACAGTATCTTCTGAAGACGTCCTCAGCAGGCTGCCTGATGCTTCTGTTATCAGTACTTCTCTTATCGGTTCTGCAGCTAATGAGGCTGCCCGCAGGATATCCGAAAAGATCGGGGAGATCCTCGATCTTGGAAACATCGATGTCAGAGAAAGCAACATCATCACCAATGAGAGACATCTGCAGCTTCTCAGAAATGCTGAGATGAACCTTGATGAAGCTATAGTAATGCTTCAGAACGGTGAACCTATGGAAGTTGCAGAGCTTTCTGTACGTTATGCGTTCAATTCTCTTGGAACCATTATAGGAGAGGAAGCCGGTGATGAAGTCCTCGACAGAGTTTTCAGTAAATTCTGTCTTGGAAAGTGACAGATTTTACGATAATATACAGCATTATCAATAATCTTATTTTCAGCTTTTAGACAGACACTTATATACTTATATGATCAGTAATGACAGATACAATATAATCGTTATCGGAGCCGGCCACGCTGGATGCGAGGCCGGTCTTGCTTCGGCCAGAATGGGAATGAGGACAGCGATCTTCTGTACGGATATCGAATCTGTTGCCATGATGCCCTGCAATCCATCCATAGGAGGAACAGGCAAGGGCCATCTTGTCAGAGAGATAGATGCTCTCGGAGGAGAGATGGGCCTTAATATCGACAAGACTTTCATTCAGTCCAAGATGCTCAATACTTCCAAGGGTCCGGCAGTTCATTCACTCAGGGCACAGGCCGATAAGCACAGATATCATCAGGAGATGCTCCACACTATAGAGCAGCAGGAGAGACTTGATCTTATAGCCGGTGAGATTACCGGTCTCGTTGTAGATAAAGAAACCGCTGCCGGTGATGAAGATACTTCCGGCCAGGGATACAGATGCACCGGACGCGTCACAGGAGTCACAACAGCAGACGGCAGGACACTTTCTGCTGACGCTGTGATCATCTGCACCGGTACATTCCTCGGAGGCAAGATATTTATCGGAGATGATGTCACTGTTTCCGGTCCAGCCGGTATGCCTCCTGCATGTGAACTGGGAGAGAACCTGCGGGAACTTGGTTTTCCGGTACGAAGATTCAAAACAGGTACTCCTGCGAGAATGCTGAGGGACACTCTTGATTATTCTAAGATGAAGGAACAGAAAGGTGATGATCACATCGTTCCTTTCAGTTTCATGAATGAGGATAAAACATACGATATTCAGCAGATCTCCTGCTGGCTTTCGTATACCAATGAAGAGACTCACCGTATCATTCTCGATAATATACACAGATCTGCAATGTACTCCGGCAATATAGTAGGAGTTGGCCCAAGATACTGTCCGTCTATCGAAGACAAAGTATCGCGTTTCACGGACAGAAAGAGACATCAGCTTTTCGTTGAGCCGGAAGGTCTTGATACGGACTGGATGTATATCCAGGGGATGAGCTCAAGTCTGCCTGAAGATGTGCAGCATGCTTTCTATTCTACAATTCCGGGTCTTGAACATGCTTCTATAGTAGCACCGGCATATGCTATTGAATATGACTGTGTTGATCCGCTTTCACTGAAGCCTAGTCTTGAGAGCAAGATCCTTGATAATCTTTTCTGTGCCGGTCAGTTCAACGGAAGCTCCGGATATGAGGAGGCTGCAGCTCAGGGCCTTATCGCAGGCATCAATGCAGTAAGAAAGCTCCGCGGCGAGTCACCTCTTGTTCTCAGAAGAGATCAGGCCTACATCGGAGTTCTTATTGATGATCTTGTCACCAAGGGTACTAATGAGCCATACAGGATCATGACATCACGCGCTGAGTACAGACTTCTCTTAAGACAGGATAATGCTGACAGAAGACTTACACCTATAGGCTATGAGTATGGATCCGTTTCTGAGGAGAGATATCAGAGGTATCTCACTAAGACCGAAAGAGTCGATGCTGAGATCGCAAGGCTCAGAAGCAAGAGAACAGATATAGATTCATTCAGAGCATTTCTGGTCAGACACGAATGTGATCTTCAGGCAGGAGTACTGGATGAGGCAACGATCGAAAGAAAGAAGCGGGATATCGCTGAGACCGGTAATCAGACTTTTGCTGATATACTCAGAAGACCTGTTATAACTTATGACGATCTAGCTGAGATCGATGATGAATCCAGACCATCACTTGGGATCAATGAGAAGACCGAAGTAGAGGTCATTCTCAAATATGACGGCTATATACGCAAACAGATCAATGAAGTCGAAAAGATGAGGAACCTTGAGAGCAAGAACCTCTCTGAGGACCTCGTATATAACGATATCAAAGGACTTAGGCTGGAAGCCCGGCAAAAGCTTACAGAGATCAGACCCCGCACACTCGGGCAGGCCAGCAGGATCTCAGGAGTATCGCCGGCAGATATAAACGTACTTCTTATCTATCTGGAGAAGGAGATGCGCTCTTCGCAGCGTTGACTGATACAGCATATGAACGAATCATATAATACAGAAGCTTTAATACAGGACCTGAGAATCAGATTCGGGGACAGCAAGACGGAAGCACTTGTCTCCTACATTGATATGGTGCTTGAGAGAAACCAGTATATCAATCTGACTGCTGTAAGGAACAGAGATGAAGCGATGCAGAAGCATCTCGCCGATTCTCTTTCTGTTACAACTCTTCCTGAATACATACAGGCAGAAAGGATCATCGATGTCGGCACTGGCGCCGGCTTCCCTGGTGCTCTTCTTGCGATCGCCGATCCGGATAAGGAATTCGTCCTTCTCGATTCCACTCTCAAACGTCTCAGAGTTATAGATGAGTTCGCCTCTCAGCTTGGCATTCACAATATCACTACTGTTCATGCAAGGGCAGAGGAGATACAGAGGAAGCAGGGTTTTGATTCGGCCTTTGATCTGTGCGTCTCCAGAGCTGTTGCCAGTCTGGATAAGCTTTCCGGGTGGTGCCTTCCTTTCGTAAGATCCGGCGGAGCATTCATAGCGTATAAGGCTGCTAATTATTCAGTGGAACTTAAAGCTGCAGAGAAGATTCTTTCCAGAAACAAAGGAAAGCTGAACAGAGTAGTACATACCGGTGAGGATTCAACTGATATCTCCGGGCATGTTCTGCTTGTGATCGACAAACAGTGAATTGTTTCACGTGAAACAATTATCGGTTATCAGAGCGCTTTTCCGAGGCGCTTTTTAAAATGTTTCACGTGAAACACTGAGAGCGGAAATGTAAAACACAATATGTGGTGTCATAAAGCGAAAGCAGATACAAGGTCTTCAATGCATAATATTTAGACCAGCAATATCACGGAATCTACACATACAGACATTAAGAAAAGTGGAAATCCAAAACCAAAAAGAAGTATAATACAAAGAAGTATTTAATCGGGCAGTATGCACATAAGGAAATCCACCGGTACGGGGGCTTCCTTAAATGCGTCATAAAAAACCCGGGGAGGTTTATGAATGGGCAAAGCTATAGCTATTTTCAACCAGAAAGGCGGAGTAGGCAAAACTACAACGAATATCAATCTCGCAGCATGTCTTGCCAACCGGGGCAAGAAGGTTCTTATGGTGGACATCGATCCGCAGGGAAATACAACAAGCGGGATAGGTATAAGAAAGAGAACGCTCAAGACGACTCTGTATGACTGCCTGATCGATGAGACTTTTGATGTCAAGAAGGCGATCTTGCCTACCAATACAGAAAATCTCTTCATAATACCGGCAAGTGTAGATCTTGCCGGAGCAGAAGTTGAGCTTGCCCAGCTCGAAGCGAGGGAAAGAAGGCTCAAGAGAGTAATAGACGCGGTCAGAAAGGATTATGATTTTATCCTTGTTGACTGCCCGCCTTCACTTGGAGTGCTCACGATCAACTCTCTTACTGCTGTAGACAGCGTCCTGATACCTATACAGTGCGAGTTCTATGCTCTTGAAGGTGTAAGCCAGCTCATAAGCACTATAGAGATGGTAAGGAAGAGACTTAATCCGTCACTCTATATCGACGGTGTCATACTCAGCATGTTCGACGGAAGGACCAACCTGTCACAGGCAGTAGTACAGGATGTCAGAAGCTTCTTCGGGACAGCTATGTATGAAACCATCATCCCGAGAAATGTAAGGCTCGCAGAAGCTCCGAGTTACGGCGTGCCGATCATCAAATACGATCCATCCGCACCGGGAGCTAAGGCATATCAGGCATTCACTAAGGAATTTCTCGCCAGAGAAAGAGCGAGAAGAAAGGCGAAGAAGTAGAAATGGCAAGGAAAGCAGGACTGGGACGGGGTCTGGATGCGCTCTTTGCTGACGCTGCCCCGATAATCGAAGAACAGCAGGAAAAGAAACAGGAAACAGGAAAGGCGGCTGCCGCCGGCCTGTCTGCAGAAGCAGAGAAGCCGGACAGAAATGACAGAGACCGGATCCTATATATAGATATCAACGATATCAAGCCTAACAGCGCACAGCCGAGAAGTGTCTTTGACGAAGAGAAACTCAAAGAGCTGGCGGATTCCATCAGGACGAACGGCGTCATCCAGCCGCTTATCGTCCGCGAAGGCAAGAAAGGCTATGAACTGGTAGCCGGCGAGCGCAGATGGAGAGCATCACGCATTGCCGGGCTCAGAAAGGTCCCTTGCATAGTAAGAGATTTCGATGACAGACAGAATGCAATAGTCGCCATCATCGAAAACATGCAGAGAGAGGATCTCAATCCTATAGAAGAAGCCGCAGGGCTCAAGGCGATGACAGAGAAATACGGATTCACCCAGGAACAGATATCAGCATCTCTGGGACGGAGCCGTACATATATTGCTAACAGTATAAGACTTCTGAAGCTCCCTCCGGAGATACAGGAGTATGTGTCAAGCGGACAGATGTCCGCGGCACACGGAAGAACAATAATAAATATACCGGACAAAGTAAAACAGAAAGAAATCGCAGACAAGATCATACGTAATGATCTTTCTGTAAGAGCCACTGAAAAACTGGCTGAACGGGTAAAAGACGAGCTCAGACCGGAAAGAAAACGCCGGAAGGGCTTCGAATCAGCAGAAAAACAGACAAAACCGGAAGAAGTGCTTGCTGTCGAACGTGAACTGATGACACTTACGGGAACTAAGGTAAGTATCACTGGCGACAGCAAAGGAAAGCTGGAACTTGAGTATTACAGCATAGAGGAACTGAACAGACTCATAGATATAATCAGAGAGGCATTCAGATAAGAAGGTGCAGTCATGAAAAAGAGTTTTATAACCCAGCTTCCGATACCGGCATGTGTCGTAGGCAAGGACGGAAACGTTGTAAAGGCGAATTCATTCATCAAAAACGTATTCCTTTACGAGGATATCGTCGGATCCAATTTCTTCGCACTGACAGGTGTCAGAAGAGATGTGTTGATGACAGCCAATATCGAAGAGGTCATCATAGAGAAGAACAAAAGGATCTTCAAGCTCTGGACTAATGAGAATCCGAAGGAGGATGAAGATATCGCAGTTCTCTTTGATGAAGCAACTGCGAGGGAATCGTTCAGGACCCAGCTTGAAGCAGACAGAGCCGTTATCATGTACATCAATATAGATAACTATGATGCTCTGGTCTCAAGCTCACTGGATGACGGCAAGAGAGCTATACCGTCCAGGATAGACAGTATACTCAGAAAATGGGGAACATCCTACGACTCACCTGTCATCAGCATAAGCGATGACAAGTATGTAGTGTATTCGAACATCAGCAAGCTCAAGAAAATGGCAGAAGAGAACTTCAGTGTCCTCGATGAAGTAAGGAAGATCGAAGCTGAAGTCGATTTCCCGGCATCTGTCAGCATCGGAGTCGGCAGCTCTGACATTTCACTGATTGAAGCAACTGAGCTTGCGGAGGCAGCTCTGGAGCTCGCACTCGGACGCGGAGGAGATCAGGCGGTAGTCAAGACTGATGAAGGTACGAAGTACTACGGTGGAACCCTCCAGGCAATCGAAAAAAGCAACAGAGGTAAGGCCAGAGTAATAGCACATGCCATGAGAGCTATGATCAAGGATGCTGACAAAGTCCTCATCATGGGACATCGTTGGCCGGACATGGACGCTTTTGGCTCATCGATCGGAGCTTCGGCTATATGCGAATACCTCGGCAAGGATGCATATATTGTTGTCGACAAGCACAACGAGGCCCTCGAATACATATATTCTCAGGCAGAAGAATCTGAAGATTATAACATAATCAGGCAGGAGAAGGCCATGAAGATGGTCACTCCGAAGACTCTTCTGATCATAGTGGATACTAACCGGCCGAGTCTGGTAGAAAGTATGGAGCTGGTCCGCGAATGCAAGACCAGGATCATAATAGACCACCACAGACTGACAGAGGATTCCTTCCAGAATGCATCAATCGCATACATCGAATCCTACGCATCTTCAGCCAGTGAACTGATGGCAGAACTGCTGCAGAATTTCTCACAGAAGAGATTCATCAACAAGTTCGAGGCGGAAGCTCTGCTCGCCGGCATCATGGTAGATACTAATAATTTCTCCGGAAGGACGGGTGTGCGCACCTTTGAAGCAGCGGCATGGCTCAAGAGAGCAGGTGCAGACGCTACTGAGGTCAAGAGATTCTTCCAGATGGAGCAGTCGGACTTCAAGTCAAAAGCCAGCGCCATTGCAAGAGCTGACTTTACCGATTACGGTGTGGCGTACGCATCGACACGCGGCCATACAGGCAACACCCAGATCATCAATGCTCAGGTCGCTGACGAGCTGTTGATGGTCAAAGGCGTGAAAGCATCGTTCGTTCTTGGAACGAATGAGAAGGATCAGACGATCATCAGCGCCAGATCACTCGGAGAGATCAATGTGCAGTCACTTATGGAGAAATTCGGCGGAGGCGGGCACTTCACATCTGCTGCAGCGCAGGTAGAAGAACCTCTTGAATATGTCGAAGAGCAGCTGCACAAGATAGTAAAAGCATTCATATATAAAGAAAAAGAGGAATAAAAATGGAAGTCATTCTGAAAAAAGACGTAAAAGGTACAGGAAAAGAAGGCGATGTCGTCAAGGTAAGCGACGGTTTTGCCCGCAACAAGCTGATCCCGGGAGGGCTCGCTGTTGAGGCTACTGAAGCTAACAAGAGAGCTATTGCCAGAGAAAAGGCAAAGGCCGCTGAGAAATATGCAGCAGACAAGGCTGCTGCAGAGGCTCAGGCTAAGCAGCTCACCGCAGCACCTGTTGTAGTCAGGACTAAGGTAGGAGATAACGGCAAGCTCTTCGGATCGATCACTTCGATGGATATCGCACAGGCTGTATCCGAGCAGCTCGGAACAGAGGTCGACAAGAAGAAGATCGTTCTCGACAAGCCAATCAAAGAGACAGGAATCTTTGATGTACAGGTAAAGCTTTTCACAGATGTGACAGCTAAGATTAAAGTAAAGATCGAAGGATAGAGACTTTCAGCATATGGATGAAGAAAGAAACACCAATATTCCTGTGCCTCCACAGGATATAGAGGCTGAAAAAGCAGTGCTCGGCGCTATGCTCAAAAGTCAGGACGCCAGAGCGGATGTCAGCGGAATACTCAGGCCCGAGGATTTCTACCTGAATGAGCATCAGGAGATATACAGGACCATGCTTGAGATGGAGCAGAAGGGGACCGGCGTTGACATCACCACTGTTTATTCAGCCCTGAGACAGAGGAAGACCGCGGATATGGTAGGAGGAATAACCTACCTGAGCAGACTGATGGATGAAACCATCGTAGTTTCGAATGCAAAATATTACGCGGATACTGTTTCTGACAAATCCAAGATGAGACAGCTGATATCCGAGGCTGAAAGGATCAGGGAAGCTGCATATTCAAGCGAGCTTCCTCCGAATGATATACTCGACAGCGCGGAGCACAGGATCCTCGAGATCGCACAGAAGACACAGCGGTCAAGATATACAGATATCAGCGAAGTTATCATTGAAAACATCAAAGAAATCCAGGAACTGGAAAGACAGGGCGGAGAGATCAAGGGCATAGAGACCGGTTTCAGAGATGTTGACAAGATCCTCGGCGGTTTCCAGAAGACAGACCTTATCATCCTTGCGGCGCGTCCGGGCGTAGGCAAAACTGCTTTTGCGCTCAATATCGCTGAACATGCCGCTGCTATCGGACACAAGGTCATGGTTTTCAGCCTTGAGATGTCCAATCTCCAGCTCGGTCAGAGACTTCTCTCTATGACGTCCAGTGTACCTCTTGAAAATATTCGCCGCGGCGAGATCAGCCCTGAAGACTGGGACAGCCTGAGCGCTGCACAGGACAGCTTCTTCGGTGCAGATATGGTTATCGACGAGACTTCTTCGATCACACCGATCGAGATGAAGAACAAATGCCGCAGATACAAGCAGGAGAAGGGCGGACTAGATCTTGTCATTATCGACTATCTCCAGCTGATGAGTATGGGCGGATACAGGATAGAGCAGAGAGAGAAAGAGATCGGAGCCATAACAAGATCTATCAAGATCATGGCTAAAGAGCTCGGCTGCGCAGTCATCCTGCTGTCTCAGCTCTCAAGAGGACCTGAGCAGCGCGGAGGCGATCATATGCCTAAGCTTTCAGACCTCAGAGACTCGGGCGCTATCGAGCAGGACGCCGACGTAGTAATCTTCCTCAAGAGAGAAGACTACTATCAGAGCGAGGACGAGCGTGCGCAGGTTGACGACACAACAGGACTCACCTGCATCGTGAATGTCGCCAAGCACAGAAACGGTCCTGTCGGGAGTGCAACTCTCGCCTGGGTCCCAAGATATGTAAAATTCGGAAATATCGCGCATGAACAGACCAGCCAGGGTCAGTTCTGATGCGCCTGAAATGATAAAGTAACGTATGGCAAAGACAAGGTTTGCAACAGGTGAACGCAGGGACATCTTCCTGTACAGTACCAGAGTAGAGAATCTATTCATTAACGAGTTCCTTCCGGACGCACCGGGGGACTGTGTTAAGGTGTTTCTTTTTGGGCTGATGTACGCTCAGTACAACCAGGAGATCGATTCCCGGACGATGGCTCTCACCCTCGGGCTCACAGAAAAGGACGTCGATAACGCCTGGAAATACTGGGAGGCGAGAGGCCTTGTCAGCTACAGACCAGGCGAGAACGGGGAAGGAACAGAGATCACCTTCATAAGGCAGATCGAGCAGTTCTACGGAAAGTCTTATGAGGATGAGGATGAACCTGCACCGGAAGAAACGTCTGCCGGCAGCGAGGAGAATGCAGAGGATCTGATCGAAAGGATCATCAATCAGCATCTCAGGGAGATATTCCGCAAATATCAGGACCTGACGGGCCGCACGATATCCAGAGTCGAGGCGGGCAAGCTGACAGATGCGATAAAGATCTACAATATAGAACCTGATGTCCTCGATTTTGCCATCGATTACTGCGCAGGGATAGATAAATACAGCGTAGACTACATATTCAAAGTGGCTCTCCGCTGGACTGAGGACGGAGCGAGAGACGTTTCCACTGTAAAGCAGATGCTCGACAAGCGCAGCAGGCGAAATGATGCGTACCGGAAGGTTTTCTCCGAACTCGGCTTCAACAGGCTGCCTAATCCTGCAGACAGAGAGATCATGGACAGATGGTTCGATGACATGGGATGCTCCCTTGCCGATGTGCTGGATGCATGCAGGGCTGCAGGCGGTATGAGAGAACCGCACCTGAGATATGTGAACAAGGTAATTGAGAACAGGATCCTGGAAAAAGGCGGCGTCAATACGAAGGCAGCCGCAAATGACAGAACCGTTTCGCAGCCAGCACCCGCAGCTCAGACTCCGGCCACCGGGGAAGGAGCTAAAGTCAGCCGCAAAGTTCTCAAGGACTATTACGACTATATAAGAGACGAAGAAGAGACTGCACGCAGAGAAAGAGTTGCGGAAGTGACAGCGCAGATCCCTTCTATGAATGAGATTTTCTCCGCCGAAGCCAGGCTCAACAGTTCGCTTGTGACTATGAGACCAGGCCCGGATGCCAGAGAAAAAAGACAGCAGCTGAAAGAGAGAAGAACGGAGCTCGACGAAAGGAAAAGAGAACTCCTGACAGATAACGGTTATCCTGAGGACTATCTGGACAGAAAGTACAGATGTGATACCTGCAGAGATACCGGATACACCGATGAAGGAAGGGTCTGCACATGTGCAAAGAAGCGTGCAGAAGAGGCTTATAAATGGATCCAGAAAAGAAACCAGTAGAGGTATATGCGGAAAAAGGCGAAACAAAGCTGCCGGAACTGAGTCCGGAAGAGCTTAAAGCCGTGGCTTTAGCATACGCTAAATATCTTGCTGAGCACGATATGGAGCCGGGTGAGCCTACATTCACAGATACGATACCAGAAACAGAAGAAAAAGAAGAAACAGAAGCAGATAACGCAGAACCGGAAGCAGTCACGGAGCCTGCAGAAACACCGGAAGAGCCTGTCGAAGCAGCAGAATCAGAAGAAGCGCCGGAGGAGCCAGCAGCAGAACCGGAAACACCTGCAGAGGATAAAGAATCCTCTGAGGAAACCGGCAAGAGCAGCAAAAAACCTGCCAAAGCAAGTCACGGCTCAAGAAAAATGTTTGCCGCTGCAGAGCTCTCTCAGAAGCAGATAGCAGCTCTCGTCAAAGATCTTGAAAAAACCGGCAGCAAACCGGGCATGATGGCGCGCATGATAGATCTTCATGACAGGATACAGAGCCGGAATGAAGAGGCGAACGCCAAAGCAAGTGAGAGTCTTATCAGGGCGTGGCACAACATGCTTTCTGCATACAGGCAGACAAGAAGGTCTATCGGAGTTGCTCTTCTCATTATAGGCATCATCGCAGCAGTTATCCTGGCAGTCTTCGACAAATACACAGTATATGAGTACGCCTACAACGGTAAGACACTCGGTTATATCAACAGCCAGGAAGAAGTCACTGACGTACTGGATATTGCAGGAAAGATGCTTACAGAGAACTCCTCCGGAGGAACGAAGATCAAGTTCACAGCCAATGAGAATGTCACCTTCAATATCGTTGACGGAAGAGGCAAGAGCCTTGATGACGCAGATACTGCAGTCAACAAGCTCGTCTATATGACAGATATCGAAACTGAAGCTTTCGGAGTATATGACGGAGAGAAGCTTGCAGCCGTTGTCAAGAGCAACGAGGATGCTGAGGCACTGCTCGAAAGCGCCAAGGAAGTTCTGAGCAGACCGGATCAGGGCATGGAAGTGGTATCTTCGGAATTCAAGAACCAGCTTAACATAAGTCCGGTAAGGGTACTTCTGACCAGCGTACAGAGCAATAACGACGCTCTCGAAACCATGACCGAAGGCGGAAACATGGAGCTCTACCACATAGTCGAAGAAGGCGAAGATGTCAACAGTCTGGCTGCTGCATTCGGCACAGAGGCTCTGAATATATACAACGAAGAGAACAGCGAAGTTGCCACAGAAGTAAGACAGGGCGACAAAGTCTGTATCCATCAGATCGTTGAACCTGTAAGCGTCAAGCTTGTAGAGACCGGAAGAATGAAACAGGTCATCGAATACGAGACGATCAAAGAAGAATCCGATGAGTACTACAAGGGCGACACACATACTCAGCAGGAAGGTATAGACGGACTCCAGATCTTCGAAGGAACACTTACTAAGGTCGGAGGAAAGATATCCAGACGAGACGCCAAAAGCATAGAGACAGTAAGAGAGAAACAGGATAAGATCATTCTCGTCGGTACAGCAGAGAGACCGAAGACTGCACCTACGGGAACATACAAGATCCCTACTGAGAACTATATCATCTCATCCAACTTCGGACCTAGATGGGGCCGTCTGCACTCAGGTGTGGATATGGCAGCGCCGGTAGGCACACCTATCTATGCAACTGACGGAGGAGAGGTAACCAGAGCGACTTACTACTCAGGCTATGGTAACTGCATAGATATAGACCACGGCAACGGAAGAACGACCAGATACGGCCACTGCAGCAAGATCCTCGTTAATGTAGGAGACAAGGTATATCAGGGACAGCTGATCGGACTTGTAGGAAGCACCGGAAACAGTACCGGACCCCATCTCCACTTCGAGATACGATTCAATGACGTGCCTACTGACCCGAGACCGTATCTCGGAATATAACATCTTAGGGAGACCTGATGTCACAGGACACAGAAAAAAGATATACAAGCTATACAGAATACAAGGCTGCGGATGCCATGTCCGAGCTCTCGCCTGAAGACAGGGAGCTTGCGGAAAAAATCGAAAAAAGGCGGATCCGCAGCAGAAGGGGAAACAAGCGGAGGAAGATGCTGACAGTCTCAGCTGTCATCATCCTTTTCGCTGTGCTCCTGACTATGTGCGGAAGAGAGATCGTCCGCCTCAAGGCAGAGAATATCGCCCTGAAGAGGCAGCATGCTCAGCTCCAGGAAGAGCGCGACCGTCTCCAGAAGGAGCTTGAGAATGTCGGCAACAAGGAGTATATAAAAGACCAGGCGAGAAAGCAGCTCCGTCTTCTTGACCCGGGTGAGCTTGTCTTCATATTCGAGGACGGTGATACACCGAAGGAAGATGCTCCGGAGGAGGAAAAGAAATCCGAAGAAGCAGTTCCGGATGCTCTGAATATGTCAGATAAAATTGCTGAAGGCGTAGATCAGGTTGCCCTGCAGGGACAGTCGGCTGCAAATGAGGCAGTAGAGCAGTACGAAGAGTATGAAGATGATGAGGAGTGATGACATATGATCAGATTCAGTGATTCAGGCAAGCTGGTCATAGACAGAACTATCGTTGTCGAAGGCCGTGATGATATAGACGCGGTTTCTAAAGCCTGCGAAGCAATGATCATTGCGACACACGGAGCAGGGATCAGGCAGGAGACCTGGAAGGTAATAGAAAAAGCATATCGCGAGACAGGGATCATCATCATGACTGATCCCGATCACGCCGGTGAAGAGATAAGACGAAGACTTACAGCCAGATTTCCGGATGCTGTTCAGTGCTGGATGCCGAGAGAAGATGCAGTGTGCGGCGATGACATAGGCATTGAGAATGCGAATGCCGCTGCTATCCAGGCTGCACTTGAGAGAGCGCTGGAGCTTCATAAATCTTCAGAAGCCGCCGGCACCGACTATGTTCAGAGAAGCGAAGATGACAGAGACGTCACGGCCGAAGATCTCGCAGTGCTCGGACTTTCCGGCACAGAGAGCGCGGCGGCTCGAAGGGCCGCAGTCTGCGACAGGCTGGGGATCGGCTACTGCAATTCCAGAACTCTGATCAAAAGACTTAAAGGCTTCCGGATAGGCTTCCTGGGACTGAGCGAAGCAGTTTCTGAAACCAGCAAGGTGATCAATGAGCAGAAGTAAGAAAAATAAAAGAAACAGTAACAATAACAGAAGCGTACCTGCGAAGAGTGCCGGCATAAGGCCGTCCAAGAGCCTGGGGCAGAACTTTCTCACAGATGAAGAGGTCATCAGGGAGATAGTTGAAGGCAGCAACATCAGCAAGGAGACTTTTGTAATAGAGATCGGTCCGGGCACAGGCGCACTTACCCTTCCTCTTGCTGAAAGGGCGGGGCATGTCACTGCTGTCGAACTTGACGAGAGAGTCATTCCGGGACTGAGGGTCAAGACCTTCAGCCTTGGCAATGTGGATATTATCCATGAAGACATCCTCAAGGTGGATCTTGAGGCTCTTATATCAGAAAATCTCGCAAAGTACGGACTGAAAGAAGTGCGGATAGTAGGCAACCTGCCTTACTACATCACGACACCTATCATTATGAAGCTGCTTGAGGAAGAGACCGGTGCAGCCAGCATAACTGTCATGATGCAGAAGGAAGTTGCAGACAGGATAGCGGCTGAGCCCGGCACAAAACCGGCAGGCGCGATAACCTATTCAGTCCACTACTATGCGGAAGTATCAAGGATAACAGATGTAGGCAGGGAATCTTTCTACCCCGTCCCTAAGGTGGACTCGGCAGTTCTGAGACTGGATCTCAGAGAAGAACATCCTGTCAAAGTTGCAGATGAGGATCTGTACTTCAATTGTATTAAAGCAGGTTTTTCACACAGGAGAAAAACTCTTCTCAACTCGCTTATGTCCCTTGGCGGATATGAAAAAGCAGAGATCGAGAGAGCTCTCACTGCGGCCGGGATCGAACCGGAGCGCAGGGCGGAAAGCCTGAGTATGGAGGAATTCGCAAAACTTGCGGATTCACTGGGAGGCATAAATTGCGAAACATCGAAAAACTGAAATGGGTCCTGTCGCTTCTCCTGATACCTTTCAGGAGACTGGGAAGCGAGCTGGCGAGAGTTTTTCTGAAAATTTTTCCTAGAAGAACAGCGAAATACTTCGATGCAGATCGCCATGAGGTCAGATACATCCTCCTGATGGCGCTCTATGCCTTTGCGATCAACCTGTACATCGAGACTTTTGCAAGACTTCAGACGGGGGTATTCGAAGGCGTTCGCTGGGCGGTGACCCATCCTCTGATTTTCTTATATAACATGCTGATCATATTCAGCACCATGACACTGGCCCTTCTTTTCAAAAGGCGGCGCTTTGCGTGGTTCATGATATCACTGGTGTGGATCCTTATAGGATCAGTCAACGGTGCTATCCTTCTCTCCAGAATGACCCCATTCACTCTGTATGACCTGCAGAACTTTGCCGACGGACTCACTATTATGACCACTTACTACAGTATGTGGCAGATAATCCTCGGCGCGATCGGGATCGGTCTCGGAGTGATAGCTATAGTCATGATATTCATCCGAAGCGAAAAATGGAAGAATATCAGATATACCAAGAGCATCGCCGCGATCCTCATCACGGCGGCTGTGACAGCAGGGGCCACTGCTTTAATGATCAACACAGGCATGATCGGTACGTTCTTCGGAAACCTCAACTACGCGTACAGAGACTACGGCATGCCGTACTGTTTCATCATGACATCGGCCAATGCAGGGATCTCAAGACCTACGGGCTATTCCGAGGAGCTCATTGCCGGAATACTTGAGGAAAAGACAGAAAAAGGAACTGATACGATCCTGAAGCAGCAGGACGACAGCACGGAACACCCGAACATCATCGTTCTTCAGATGGAATCTTTTACCGTTGCTCAGGACTATGCGAATATAAAGGTGGACAAAGATCCGACGCCGGTATTCAACGATCTGTATCAGAATTACACATCGGGACTGTTCACTGTCCCGGCCTGCGGAGCAGGAACTGCGAATACAGAGTTTGAGGTGCTGACAGGCATAAGCGCCAAGTTCTTCGGACCGGGAGAATACCCGTACAAAGGCAAGCTCCGCAAGAAGACTCTTGAGAACATGGCGTATGTTGCCAAGAGCCACGGATACCAGACAAGCGCTCTTCACGATCACAGGGCACTGTTCTATAACCGTAATGAAGTATATGCCAATATGGGATTCGATACCTTCACATCGGTCGAGTACATGAACAACGTATCATTCACACCTACCAACTGGTGCAAGGATACGGTTCTTACAAGTGAAATCATGGAGATCATGGAGAACAGTGAAGAGCGGGACTTCCTGCATGTCATCTCGGTAGAGGGACATGGCGCGTATCCGACAGAGCAGGTATTCAAGAATCCATATACGACAGTTACATGTGATGATGAAGCCACAAAATGGAAGTATGAATACTATCTGAACGAATGCCACGAGATGGATACGTTCATCGGAGAGCTTATAGATGAGATCAATGAAGCGGGTGAGCCGACTGTGATGATCATCTATGGCGACCACATCCCTGCCCTGGATGTCAAGGAAGAGAACTACAAGCTCGACAACCTGTATCAGACCAGATATGTCATCTGGGACAACATCGGACTGAACAAGGAAGACCGGGATATCACTTCCTATCAGAGCGGCGCGATCCTGCTCGAAGATGCCGGACTCAGCCATCAGGGAATCCTGTTTGACTATCAGCAGACCACCGGCGAAGATGATCCGAAGTATCTCGACGATATGGAAGCACTGGCATATGACATGCTGTATGGCAGGAACTATGCCTTTGGCGGAAGCTCTCCTTACAAGCCATCTGACATGAAGATGGGACACAAGGATATAAGCATCGACGAGATAAAGAAGATCGGTGACAGATACTACATCAGGGGGAACAATTTTACAGAGAGATCTATCATAAGCCTCGGAGGCAAACAGCTGTCGACAGTATATCTGTCACCTACACTGCTTGCTCTTACCGAAGAAGTGGATCCGAAGGACATAGACAAGCTCGAGGTCAGCCAGGTCGACAAGTCCGAGGAAGAGATCCTTACTACTGTAGGAGCCAACGAAGAGCTGTAATGCTCACGGTTCTCATACAGAATCCTCAGGAATTATTAATATGTTTTATTGCCGGACGCTGCATATCTGGAATGCGGGGCTTGCCGCCCGCCGGTACTTAGTGAGTGACGAGCCGCAGGCGAAGTCAGAACTTAGTACCGCTGCGATAAGGCGGCACGAGGCGGGAGCCGTACCCGCGGTTCAGATATGCAGCACCCGGCATACACCATTCTTAAATTACCCTATCTATTACACAGGAGGACAGAATATGTCTGAAGAGAATAACAATGCGATCACTGAGATCGTTGATGAAGTGAAGGATGAGGCTGCTGCCAGTGTTTCGCCTGAAACAGAGCAGCCTGCAGACACTTCTGCTCAGGAGGAAGTTCAGGAGGAAAGGCCTGAGGTCGAGGGGATACTTGAGATAGCGGAGGACGGCTTCGGTTTTCTCAGGTTCGACAACTTCCTGACTTCCAGCAAGGATATATACGTTTCAAACAGTCAGATAAGACGCTTCGGTCTCAGGACCGGTGATAAGATCCACGGGATCACAAGAAAGCCAAGAGCCAATGAGAGGTTCGGTGCTCTTCTGTACGTCAAATCAGTCAACGGAATGGATCCGGTAGCTTCGAAGAGACGTCCGCATTTTGACGATCTGACACCGGTATTCCCGGATGAGAAGATAGTGCTTGAGAACTCAAGCATAGATCTATCGACAAGAGTCATGGACCTTGTTGCGCCGATCGGAAGAGGACAGAGAGGTCTTATCGTAGCACAGCCTAAAGCCGGCAAGACCGTACTTCTCAAGAAGATCGCGGCTTCAGTAGAGGCAAAATACCCGGACATCGAGCTCATAGTACTGCTCGTTGACGAGAGACCGGAAGAAGTCACAGATATGAAGAGGAGTCTCCAGCGCGGAGAGGTCATCTATTCGACCTTCGATGAGGAGACAAAACATCATGTCAAAGTCGCTCAGATGGTCATAGAGAGAGCCAAGAGGCTCGCCGAATCAGGCAAGGACGTAATGATCCTCCTCGATTCGATCACAAGGCTCGCAAGAGCATACAATATGGAAGTTCCATCCTCCGGAAGGACCCTCTCGGGAGGACTCGATCCGGGAGCGCTTCATCCGCCTAAGAAGTTCTTCGGCACAGCCAGGAATCTTGAAGAGGGAGGAAGTGTCACTATCCTTGCAACAGCTCTTGTTGATACAGGAAGCCGTATGGATGACGTGATCTACGAAGAGTTCAAGGGAACAGGCAACATGGAGCTCCACCTCGACAGACAGCTGTCTGAGCGCAGGATATTCCCTGCTATCGATCTGTACAAGTCCGGAACAAGGCGTGAGGACCTTCTCCTCTCGCAGGAGGAGTATCAGGTAATGTTCATGCTGAGAAGGGCGATGTCGTCCGGCTCGGCCCAGGACATCACAGAAGAGATAATCGATAATCTCTCAAGCACTAAGAGCAACCAGGATTTTGTAAATTTCATGCTCAAGAAGATGAGATAATTAAGGCTGCAAAATGGCAAAACTTGATTACAGTAAAATATTCATAAAAGAAGCCTGCCCGACTTCGATAGGGGGCCAGGCGGTAATGGAAGGCGTTATGATGCAGGGCCCTGAGAGGATCGCTCTCGCCATGAGGCTCCCGTCAGGAGAACTGTATCTTAAGACAAAACTCAGACCTAAGGATCCTGAGGTGATGAAGGTTCCGGTCATCAGAGGGGTAGTCGCTTTTGCGCGCTCTCTTGTCAATGGTATGACCACGCTTATGGAATCCGCAGATATCCTCGAGAAATACGCTCCGGAAGAATACGCCGAAGAAGAGACTCGCTTCGAAAAGTGGGTCAACGGCAAGTTCGGAAAGAGAGCAGCGTGGAATATCCTTATGACACTGTCGCTCATATTCGCGATCGTCATCTCCATTGCTCTCTTCGTTATCTTCCCGACATGGGTCGTGAATTTTCTCGGCAAATGGGTCCAGAGCTCGCTCGTCCTCAACCTGATCGAGGGCGTACTCAGGATACTGATATTCATAGGATATATCATCCTGATACGAAATATGGAAGAGATCAACACTCTGTTCCGGTATCACGGAGCGGAGCACAAGACGATCCACTGCTATGAGAACAACCTGGAACTGACACCTGAGAATGCACAGCAGTTCTATACACTTCATCCAAGATGCGGCACCAGCTTTCTGTGTTTCGTTCTGATCATCAGCCTGCTGCTGTTCAGCTTCCTCGGATGGCCGAATCTGCTGCTTCGCATACTTTCAAGGCTGCTCCTGATACCTGTTATCGCAGGTCTCAGCTATGAGCTGCTTAAGTGGGCGGGAAGATCCGATAGCAGTATTGTAAAGATACTGAGTTTCCCGGGTCTTATGCTCCAGAAGCTGACGACAGCGGAGCCGACCAATGAGCAGCTCGAAGTCGGTATCCTTTCTCTCAAGGCCGTACTGGTCGACAAGGACATGCCGGTGATCGAGGGATTCGTCGACAAGGATGGAAAAATGATCGGTGATTCGTTCTGGAAACCGGGCTCAGAAGTCATGAGCAGGAAGGTTCCGGATGATGAAGAGGAGATCAAACCGGCAGACGATGAGAGCATCAATGAGGCGATAAAGTTCCTCGATGATCTCGATGAAAACGGATACAAGAAGGTCGAAACATCAACCGACACCATCTCTCTGCCGCAGGCGATAGCCGACCACTACCAGGAAGAGGCCAAAAGCTCGATACTGCAGAGACGTTTTACAGCCGATATCAAGACTATCGAGAATGCGCTCAACTGGGGCCGTGCGGCTCTCAGCATGGTAGAAAACGGCAGGAATGAAGCGAGGATCATCCTTCAGTATGCGACCGGACTGACCCAGTCCGAGCTCATAACCAAGAGCAAGGAGCTTATGGACGATGATGATTTTGAGGAATACGAGAAAAGGATCCAGGACAGACTGACAGGAACTCCTCTTCAGTACATCCTCGGTATGCAGGAATTCATGGGACTGCCGATCAGGGTCAACCCGTCAGTCCTGATTCCGAGACTTGATACAGAAGTCGTCGTTGAGGAGGCTATCCGCATCATAAGGGAAAAAGGATGGAACCATCCGGACGTCCTCGACATGTGCACCGGAAGCGGGGCTATAGGCGTCAGCATAGCCTATAAGGTCCCTGAAGCGATAGTCACAATGACGGATGTCAGTGAAGAGGCACTCAGAACAGCGGCAGGAAATGCTGCTCTCAACAAAGTCAACAGACAGTGCGTCTTCCTGCTCGGGGATATGTTCGGGGCACTGCCGGCTGACAGGCAGTACGATATGATTATCAGCAATCCGCCATATATAGAGACAGACGTGATCGATACACTTAGCATCGAGGTCAGAGATCACGAGCCGAAGATGGCTCTCGATGGAGGCAAGGACGGACTTGACTTCTACAGGATCATCGCTGAGGATGCAAGCTCTCACCTCAGATCAGGCGGAGTACTGGTCCTCGAGATAGGTGCAGAGCAGGCCGGGTCCGTCAAGAGACTCCTCATGAAGAACAAGGCCTGGGAGAATATCCGCAAAATACAGGATCTGGCAGGACTGGACAGAGCGATCATCGCTGAAAGAAAGTGAACTCTGCATGAACGGAGGAACAGACCATGACCGAAAGAGAAAAAATGCTTGCCGGCAAGCTTTATGATCCGGCAGATGAAGACATAATGTCTGAACAGTTAAGTTACAAAGATAAGCTGTGGGAGTTCAACCATCTGAAGCCTTCGGAGACAGCGAGAAGAAATCAGCTTATGCACGAGATGTTTGCGGCATGCGGCGAGAACAACTATCTCGAAGGCCCGGTCAATGCGAACTGGGGAGGACATAACGTCTATCTCGGCTCAAATATCTATGCCAACTACAACCTTACGCTGGTGGATGACGGCAGGATTTACATAGGCGACTGGTGCAAGTTCGGACCTAATGTGACACTTGCCACTCCTGGACATCCTATACTGCCGGAGCTCAGGAGAGACAGACTGCTGCAGTTCAACAAGGATATCCGGATAGGAGACAATGTCTGGATAGGTGCCGGAACAGTGGTGTGTCCGGGCGTTACTATAGGCGAAAACAGCGTCATTGGCGCGGGAAGCGTAGTGACAAAAGACATACCGGCTAATGTCGTCGCATATGGGGACCCATGCAGGGTGATCCGGAAGATAAGCCGCCTGGATCGTGAGTGCTTCTTCCGGATTGAGAGGATAGATTGGAGCGAGATCAAAAGATAAGGAGGAGATACATATGTGCCTTTCAAATGTTTACAGAAACAGTGTAGATGACAGCAATCTTCTTGCGAAGAACGTCGCAGATATAAAATTCGCCGACGGAAAAATCATTTTTACTGACATAATGGGTATCCGCACCACTTTCGACGGAAGCCTTGAGCAGATCGATCTGACAGAAAATTTTATTATTGTTAAATAGCAGACAGAGAGAAGAGGGAGATTATGTATTACAACGATTTTAAAGACCTGAAGCTGTCCGCTCTCGGAATGGGCTGCATGAGACTGCCTGTGATCGACGGAGATGACAGCAGGCCGGATGAAGAGGCTGTTTTCAGCATGGTCGACTACGCAATGGCTCATGGGATCAACTATTTCGACACTGCCTGGGGTTATCACGACGGCAACAGCGAGACTGTTATCGGCAAGGCCCTTGCGCGCTATGACCGCAAGGATTTCTATCTGGCATCAAAATTCCCGGGATACGATCTCTCGAATTTTGACAAAATAGAAGAGATCTTTGAAGAACAGCTGAGGAAGTGCGGAGTCGACTACTTCGACTTCTACCTCTTCCATAACGTATGCGAACTCAACATCGACAAGTATCTCGACGATGAGATCGGTGTGCGCGATTATCTTGTAAAGCAGAAAGAAGCAGGCAGGATCAGACATCTGGGCTTCTCATGCCACGGAACACAGGAAACGATGCACAGATTCATCAGGAAATACTGGAGAGATCTGGAGTTCTGCCAGATACAGCTCAACTATCTTGACTTTGAGTTCCAGGATGCACGCCTCAAGGTCGAAGAACTCAACAACCTCGGCATGCCTATCTGGGTAATGGAAGGCCTCAGAGGAGGAAAACTTGCAAAATCCTGCCTTGGCGCTGAGAAGATCCTCGCTAAGAGCAACCCTGATTTCACACCTGCAAACTGGGCGTTTGCTTTCCTCGAGTCGGTGCCTGGAGTCACAATGATACTGTCAGGAATGTCTGACCTTGAGCAGATGAAGCAGAACATCGAATTCTTCAGCGAAAAGCATGATATCAGTGATGACGATATAGCTGCACTCCTGACAGCTGCTCACTACAGCGTAACAGGAAAGAATGCCGGCACTGTTCCGTGCACGGCCTGTAAGTACTGTGTCACTCACTGCCCGATGCAGCTCGACATCCCGAGACTGCTCGCTCTGTATAATGAGCATGCATACAGTGAAGGAGGCTTCATAGCACCGATGGCACTTGCTGCCATAGACGCTGACAAACAGCCTTCCGCATGTCTTGGTTGCGGCGAATGCGCGAAAGTCTGCCCGCAGCAGATAGATATACCGGGAACCATGAAGAAATTCTCGGAACTTCTCGGAAAATAGGCCAGGGTAAAACATGCAGAAGAGCTGAAAAATAAAAACTTTCAGAGATCCGGATGATGATCACAGGTCATTGTCCGGATTTTTAATGTGTATACAATCCTTGAAATTACAATTTATGTAGGTTACACTTTTAACAAGGGAGATCAGAGGATCCCTGCCTGAGCATCGGGATGACTTTGTAACTTCCGTAATTGTGGAGAGGGAAAAGAAGAAAGAGGTGTTCCATGAAAGATCTAAAGTATCTTTTGTACTTTGAAGAACTCCTCCAGAATGCCAACAACGAACTGATAAAGCAGGCCAGATCAGAAGGCCGTGTCTGTGCAGCTTTCACATGCGAAAATCTGCCGGAACCGCTGATGAATCTCGGGAATGCTTTTTCCGTTCGTCTTTTTGCGCCTAATTCCGGTTCGCTGGATATTGCGACGTACTACATGACCAATCTCCTGTGCGAGACGAGCCGTGCGCTTCTGGAGAGAGCTATCGAGGGAGGTTTCAATTTTGCCGACTGCCTTATAGCGGCCGATGGCTGCACCATGATGAACCGTGCAGCGGAGAATATGTATCTCCTCAATACCATGAACGAGGGCAAGAAGAACTTCTTCTATGAGTTCATGGAGATTCCGCTCAAGGCAGATGAGAACGGGGTAGAGCTGCTTGTGCTGCAGTGCAAAAACCACATTCTCACACCGCTCAGGGAGAAATACGGCATAGATGTATCTGATGAGGCTATTCTCAAAGCAGTAGAAGAGCACAACGAGGTGTGCCGCCTGATCAGAGAACTCGGTGAATTCCGCAAGGAAGAGGATCCGAGGATCACAGGATATGAGTTCGCAGTACTTACCCTCGCGACATATGTCGCCCCTAAGTATCTGATCATAGATAAACTCAGAGAGACGCTCGAAGAGGTCAGAAACAGAGAGCCTGACGGCAAGAAGTGGCGCGCCCGCGTCATGGTGGTCGGATCAGAAGTGGATGATGTAGCATTCATCAAGCTTATAGAAGGCTGCGATACATATGTATGCGCCGACAGATACTGCTTCGGCTCATTCCCAGGAAGAGAACCTATCGAGATCGACCCGGATTCGGATGAGGACATCCTCACACAGGTCTGTCGCCACTATGTATACTGGGGACAGTGCCCGCGTATGATGAATATGGATAAGGTCTACGGCCGCAAGAAATACGTCAATGACATTGCCAGAGAGTACAATGCCGACGGCATCATCTATGAGCAGGTAAAATTCTGCGATCCGTGGGCTTACGAAAGGATGCTCGGATCGCATATGCTCCGCGAGAACTACGGATTCCCAGTCCTCTCGGTAGACAGGCCGTACAACATTGCTTCTGGCGCCGGCCAGATGCGTACAAGAGTTCAGGCTTTCGTCGAGAGCATTGAGATCAAGAAGCTGCAGGGAGGTGAGAAGTAATGGCATACAAGAAGATCAAAAAAGTCACCAACCCTAAGAGAAGGAAAGGTGAGCAGACGCTGGGACATCTCTATCCGACCAACGGCAAGAGCAAGGTTATGAGACGCCGCGAGTGGAGAGGCGTTAAGGATACTTTTTATGACTACACAAGATGGCTGTATATTATGTCGATCCTGGCAAGGTTCATATCCAAGCCGAGGAATATCAAGGCTATGTTCCGCTACAGATGGATGGCCAACTATCTTGCAGTTCCGCACATGATGGACAAGTTCACGATGGGGCTTCGTGACGAGCCTCTTCGCATCACACATACAGCTATGAATTTCGTCATCTACGATGTAGCCAAGACTATGGACAACATCTTCAGAGGCGACCGCAGGACAGGCAATGACGAAGAGTACTCCCGCCACTGCGTCCTGACAGACGAGAATGCTATGACAGCCTTCATGATGGGCTTTGACGAGACCAAGGCTATCCTAAGAGAAGTGCCGACGATGTTCGTTGCCAACCTGCTGACTCAGTACTCCACGACACACTACCTTGATGTCGCTCAGGAGTTTGGCCTTCCTGGAGATGTATGCCCGATGCCTGAAGCAGAAGCAGGGATCTCGATCGATGATGACTTCGCTGTCCTCGGATGCTGTGCTGTACAGGTCAACACCACATGTGACGGTTCACTCATGGGCAACGGCGTAATTGCTCACAGGCTCGAGCAGGAATACGGCATCCCGACCTTCCAGCTGGCTGCACCTATGCGCCACCGCGAAGACGATGTACAGAAATACGCTGCTGAGGATATCAAGGCTGCGATCAAATTCGTCGAAGATCACGCAGGCGAAAAGTGGAACTGGACCCGCTACTTCGAGTGTGCGAAGAGAGTCAATGATGCCACGAGAAACAGGATGGAATGGCTGGATATCAACAGCACTTACTATCCGCAGTTCGTAGGCTCGGTATTCTCTCTCTACAATGATACCAACTACATGGGCAACTGCGGCAGATCCGAGCTCTTCCCTCCTATAGACAAGAAGATCATGAAGCTTGTCCATAAGGGATACAAGAAGAAGACCATGATGGGATCTGAATACAGACACAGATGCATCATCTGGGGTGTTCAGCCGCAGTACAACATCCACATGCTCTACTGGATGATCAACTGCTGGGGAGTACTTCCGCTGACAGACATGCTCTCGATGGTCAACACACGTATGATCGCAGATGAGGATACTCCTGAGAACAGAGAGCAGGCATACTATGATATGGCATGGCTCAACGAGAATATGATCATGCGTAACCGTACACACGGCGGCTACAAGGTCCTCGTCGATGAGCTCTGGGAGTTCTGCGAAAAGATGAACGCGGACATGGTCATGATGTGGGAGCACATGTCCTGCAAAGCTCTTGACGGTCTGCACGGAATGTTCGAAGAGCAGGGCAGAGAAAGAGGCATCCATGTGGTATGGGTATGCCACGACCTCTGCGACCCGCGTGTATATACAAGACAGGCGATCCGCGATGAATTCAGCCAGTATATGAGAACTGTAATGCGCGAAGAGCCGATCGATCCGACGATCGAGCACATTCCGGATGAGAATATGTGGTAGAGACCGGACAGATTTTCAGAGACAAGCCCTGCGGCATCGGCCGCAGGGCTTTTTACGTGGCTGATTTCAGCGTTTTTTCAGCTCTGTTTGTAGTCAGATTGCATCAATTCTGTATCATAACCGACACTTGCCCCTCTGACTGTTGCTTTTGCAACATCCGGGGCCCTCGTTGATTATTGAATGAAATGCCTGATCATTCTATTATCATGGTGTCAACAAGAATAAACAACACAAAAAAGATGCGAGGGAATCAGTAAGATCTCCCTCGTATCTTTTTTGTCATACGAAATCTTATTAAACTGCTGAATTCCTGATAAGTGACAGAGCTTCCTCTATGAGGTCGTTGCTCTCGCCGAGCTTATCTACAGCCTGGTGGATCAGATCCGCACTCACTTCATCGAAGCAATGAGCGAGATCGTGAAGCTCCTCTGCATGGTGACGATTGTGGCTCAGCATATATGTGAGAAGAGCCAGAGCTTCCTCCGGTGAAGAAGCAGGGGAATGACTGTGTGAATGAACAGTGCCGTCTGCATGTGTATGGACGTGTGTATGTCCGTCATGCTCGTGCTCATGAGTGAGCGTATGGACTGCAGTGTTGTTTCCTTCTTTGCTGCACATTGCTATACCTCCGCTGGTGGATTTTTTATTGCAATTATTATAATATTCCTTTAAGACTGGTTCTACAACCGGCTTTTGAAAACCAGTATCCGGGAGATATGCTATGGACATCAACAACGCAGCAGGGGAACAGATGGAGATAAAAGGACGCATCGCCGTGATCGGACTCGGCGCCACCGGCTCGCCGATCGCTGATATGCTCTACAGAAAGTACGGGGACCGTTTTGTGCTGCTTTCAGACAGCAGACACGCACAGAGACTCAGCAGCGGACTTCTGCATATCAACGGCAGAGCTTTTGATCCGGATGTTATCACACCGGAGACATATAACGGAGAGAAGATAGGCGTGCTCTTCATCTGTGTCAAGAACTACAGCATAGATGAGACAGCAGATCAGATCTCGGATATGATAGATGAAGATACGATCCTCATGCCTCTTCAGAACGGACTGTTTTCTTACAACTATCTCAGGGAGCATTTCCCGGACAACATCGTTCTCGAGGGCTTCGTGCAGGGTCCGAATACAAGGATATACGGAAACGACATAGTCTACCAGAACCCGGGCGTGTATCATCTGGGCAAGAACTACCGCGGGATGAAAAGCTACGCCAAGGCAGTATACGAGATCATCAGAGAGGCAGGTGTACCGTGTGTGCTGGAAGATGACATCAGACACGCTATCTGGTGCAAGCTGATGATCAATGTCGCAGGCAACGCGCTCACCGCACTTACGGACCTTGACTATGTCATGATCAGGAATTCCAAAGAAGCGCAGAAGATCTGCCGCACCATCATGCAGGAATACAAATTCGTCGCTGCGACAGAGGATGTCCTGATCACTGAGGCGGACATCTCCGAGGCGATGAGCTACTTCATGAACTACAGCGAGTCGAAGCTGACATCGATGCTCGAAGACGTCATGAACAGGAGACAGACAGAGAATGAATTCATAGCAGGATATATCAAGAGACTTGCTCAGAAGAACGGAGTGAACGCGCCTTTTATCGATATGCTGTATTCGATCATGCGCATCAAAGAAGACGTCTATCTGGGTAAACTCAGATAACTTGAGACAACAGAACAGCGATCCTGAAGCCTTCCGGAGCAGGCCTTCCGGGAGGCTTTTTCTGTACATGCGGTCATAATAAATGTGGTTCTGAACGTGCGGTAAGTACCAACATATAGGTTTCTGACCATTTGTAAAATAAAGTATCAAAAAAAAACAAAATAACTTTCAAAAACCCCCGTCAGGGGATACCGTTTCCATTGACACAATAATCACAAGAGCCGTAAAATATTATCAACAGTATATTGTGAGGCGCTGTCTGCCTGCGTAAATTTCAGTCTTTCCGAAGACATTCGGAGGCGGCCCGGCACTCACAGAATTTCTAAGAGAGAGGGAGTAAAGGTGATACACAATGCGTGATTTAAAGCATCTGATCTACTTTGAGGACCTTCTGCAGGAGGCTAACAATGACCTCGTGCGCAAGGGCAAGGAAGACGGCAATCTGTGCCTTGGCTACACTTGCTATTTCATGCCGGAAGTCCTCCTCGATCTGCCTGGATGTTTCTCGGTCAGACTGAGAGCACCTAAGTGCACATCACCGGATATGGCTACATATTACATGTCCGGCAGAACATGCCATTACGGCAGATCACTTCTGGAGAGAGCTCTTGAAGGCGGATACAATTTCATTGACGCCCAGCTCGCTACAGAGACCTGCACTGTTACCTGCAGGTTCGCGGAGCATCTCGACTACATGGACGGCGTTATCAACAACGCAACGTTCAAGACATCCTTCACGGACGTTCCGTTCAAGAAGAACGAGAACAGCATCGACCACTTCAGAAAGCAGCTGAAGCTCAAGGTTCTTGACTTCCTGCATGATGAGTTCGGTGTTGACACATCTGATGAAGCTATCATGAAGGCTATCGAGATCAACAACGAAGTAAACGATATCATCACAGAGATCGGCAACTTCCGTAAGCTCGACAGGCCGACCATCACAGGATATGAGTTCAGCGTTATCACACTCGTATCGATGGTATGCCCTAAGTACCTGATCATTGACAAGCTGAGAGAGACGCTTGAAGAGCTCAAGACCAGAGAGCCTGATGACAAGCCTAACTACAAGATCAAGGTTCTGCTTGCAGGATCCGAGAACGACGACCCTGACTTCATCAAGCTGATCGAGAGCTGCGGAGCACTCGTAGTAGCAGACAGATATTGCTACGGATCACTCGAGGCAAGGAACCACATCAATGTTGAGCCTGGTGACGATGCGCTTACAGCGGTTGCCAAGCACTATCTGCTGACAAGCCAGTGCGCAAGGTTCATGGAACAGAAGGAAATGAGACACCGCAAGAAGGTTATCGCTGACTATGCGACAGAGTATAAGGCAGACGGAATCATCGTGGAGTCCAACAAGTTCTGCGAATACTGGAGCTTTGAGAGAATGATCGATACTATCGTTCTTCCGAGAGATTACGGATTCCCTGTATGCTCCATCGAGAAGGAGTACATCAACACTGCTTCCGGACAGCTCAGGACAAGATTCCAGGCATTCGTTGAGAGCGTAGAGCTCAAGAAGATACAGGAGGGCAAGTAGACATGAAGAAACCTGATCTGAAGAAACTCAAAGAAGTCGACTTCAAGAAGGCTGCCAGGGATTTTGTCTACGGCAAGCCTCACGGAGAGAGAAGACTCGGAGACCTGTACATTCCTAAGACAGGTCTGTATAAACACAGAGAATGGCGTGGTATCAAGGATACCATGTACTATTTCAACAACATCTGGCTGTACAACTACGGCATGATCGTTCGCGACCTGATGGTATACGGCGGCGGGCCTAAGGGAGCTATACAGTTCCTCAAGGGAACATGGAGATACAGATGGATGGGCCAGACATACCTCACAGTAATGCACTGGTTCGACAGATGTCTCGAAGGTATGAGAGGTGAGGCCCTCCAGGCTTCAGCATGGCACTTCAGAGGTATCACAAGCGCCTGCCTGTATCAGATCACAGGCTGGTTCAACAGAGATGCCAATATCGGCGGCGATCCTGCTCTCAGAGCTAAGACTCTCGGAACAGATGAGACAGTCTGGGGCGGAATCATCTATCCATATATGGATCAGGGAGCAATGTACCTGCCTACACAGATGATCCCTTACTTCGTAACCTGCCACTGCAACAACCATACAGTGCTTAACTACATCGACGCTGTTCAGGCATATGGTCTTCCTGGCGACCCATGTCCAATGTGCCAGGCTGAGGCTGGTCTGTACATCGCAGACGACATTCCTGATTCATATGTTGCGATGGTTACTACAAACGAAGCATGCGACAGCTCGGTAGGTACATCCATCATTCAGGACTGGATGATGAACAAACCACTCTTCGCTATGCCACAGGTCATGCAGTTCGATGATGATTCCGTTCTCGAGAACTGCGCTAAGGAAATCGAGATGGCATGGAGATTCACCGAGGAGCAGCTCGGAGTTGAGTTCCACTGGGATGAGCTCGTTAAGCACATCAAGCTGCAGAATCAGCAGAACCAGTTCGAGAGAGAAAAATGGGACGTAGCTGCCAACACCCACAGCTATCCTATCAACGGTGTAGCTCAGGCTCTCTACAGAATCTTCTACTCACAGTACGGTGAGAGACCTTTCTGGCATGATGTTGACAAGAAAGTCAGAAAGATCATGGAGAAGTGTGTCAACGAAGACATCAACACATTCCCTATGACTAGACACAGAGTCATCGCATGGTCATGCGCTCCTCTGTACTATTCCGCATGGTGCACATGGGCTTACAACTGCTGGGGCCTCAACACCATCATCAACATGGACTCACTGATGTTCGACCTGGATATCAGAACAGACACTTATGAGAACTGCCTGCTCGATATCGCGAAATATCACGAATGGGCTCCGATGAGAAGAATGGCTGTAGGCGGACTGCAGCACATCTTCGAACTCTGGGAGAACATGGAAAAGTTCAACTGCGACATGGTCATGATGTATGACCAGCTGCAGTGCAAGGGCATGCAGGGTGTCGTAGGTCTCTTCGAGGATGAGTTCAGAGCACGCAACATCCACGCTATCTGGATGCCGCACGCACTGCCTGACAAGAGAACTGTTCCTAGATCACAGATCAGACAGATCATCAACGACTATATGTTCACAGTAATGGGCGAGGAACCGCTCGATCCGTCACTGCTTGATTTTGACGACAGCGACAGCTGGTAGAAAGGAGCCGCCATGTTTGGTAAGAAAAAGAAAACGTCGATCATCACGAAGGTCATCGGCACTGCTGTCGGCGTATATGCAGGCCTGTTCTGCGTATTCTATTTTGACCTCGACGGCAAGCTCCTCTACTATGTAGTTGAACCGTTCATGAAGAAACATTTCGACAACATGGAGAGAAGAGATCCGCATACAGTACCATATGATCTGATCGATACAGAGTATATGCAGAAAAAGTAAATCAAACATAGAAAGAAGTTATTGCAATGAAGAAGAAGTTTAAGGCCGAATCCCAGCGTCTGCTGGACATGATGATCAACTCGATCTACACGCACAAGGAGATCTTCCTGCGTGAGATCATATCCAATGCTTCAGATGCCATCGACAAGATGTGCTATATCGCTCTGACTGATAAGTCAGTTGGAATGAACCGCAGTGATTTTGAGATCATCCTGACACTCGACAAGGAGAACCGCACACTTACGGTCAGCGACAACGGGATCGGCATGAACGAGGAAGACCTCGAGAAGAATCTTGGAACCATCGCTTTCTCAGGCAGCAAGAAATTTGCTGAAGAAGTTGAGAAGGCAGATAAGGAAAAGTCAGGAGCGGCAAGTCTTGCCGACCAGGTGGACATCATAGGACAGTTCGGTGTAGGTTTCTACTCCGCATTCATGGTAGCCGACAAAGTCGAAGTCCGTACTAAGAAGTACGGCGAAGACAAGGCATACAGATGGGTGTCCGAAGGTGCCGGCGGCTATACGATCGAAGAGGCAGAGAGAGACGGTCATGGAACTGACGTCATCATGCACATAAGAGAGGACGGCGAAGAGAAGGACGAGTACAGCCAGTACATGAGAGAGTACCCAATATACAAACTCGTGAAGAAGTACTCTGACTACATCCGCTTCCCGATCAAGATGCTGATGCCTCATCCACAGATCAAGGAAGGCTCCGATCCTGAGAATCCTGAATTTGAAGAGGTCTTCGAATACGAAGTGTTCAACTCGATGGTGCCTCTGTGGCAGAGAAAGCGCGCAGACGTTACCAAAGAAGAATACGAGGAATTCTATAAGTCTACATTCCAGGATGACACACCTCCGCTTGAGACCATCACAGTCTCAGTCGAGGGAATGGTCAGCTATGACGCGCTGATGTTCATTCCGGAACTTATACCGAACAAGTACTACACGGACGAGTTCACCGGGGGCCTGCAGCTCTACAGCTCCGGCGTCCTGATCATGGACAAGTGCAAGGATCTGCTTCCTGAGTACTTCAATTTCGTCAAGGGGGTCGTTGACTCGCCGGATCTCTCCCTCAACATCTCGAGAGAGGTGCTCCAGCATGACAGACAGCTCAGGCTGATCTCGAAAAATCTTGAGAAGAAGATCCGCAGCAAGCTCGAGGAGATGCGCGACAAGGACCGTGAGAGATACGAGATGTTTTACAAGAGCTTTGGCAGACAGCTCAAGCTCTGCGCACTCGACGATTACGGCAAGTACAAAGACGAGCTTCAGGATTTCCTGATGTTCTACTCATCGACGGAGAAGAAGCTGGTTACTCTGGCTGAGTACGTTGAGAGGATGAAAGAAGATCAGGAGTACATCTACTACGCAGCAGGCGACAGCTTCGATGCCGTAGACAAGATGCCTCAGACAGAGATCCTCAAGGACAAGGGCATTGAGATCCTGTACTTCACAGACAGCACTGATGAGTTCATTCCTGACATGATCAGGCAGTACAAAGAGAAGAAGTTCATGTCCGTCATCGACGGAGATTTCGATCTCGGCGACGGCAAGACAGAAGAGAAGATGACCGAGACATTCAAGGACACCTTTGATTTTGTCAAGGAGACTCTCGGAGACAAGGTCGATGTAGTCAAGGCAACGACCAAGCTCAAATCTCATCCGGTAGTCATCTCCAGCGGAGACGGCATAACCTTCGAGATGGAGAAGTACTTCACGGCGGTCAACCCTGAACTGGGAATGAAAGCCAAGAGGATACTCGAGCTCAATGTAGACCACAAGGCATTCCTTGCTCTCGACAGGGCAAGGCTCGACGACCCGGAAAAGGCTAAGAAGATGTGCGAAGTCCTGTTCAATCAGGCTCTCCTGATCGCAGGCCTTCCGATCGATGATCCATCCGGATACACAGACATCGTTTGTTCATTCTTCTAATCTGAGCGATCGATGCTCCTTAGTCGCTAGATCCGCCGTCTGATGACGTCGGACTTCGCACCGAGGGTCGACCGCTTACTGCGGAGCATCGATTCGCTAAAGAATAATAACAATGAACGGCACTTAAGAGAGGAACACTACATGGAAGAACATGATACTAAAATTCTGACTGTTGCAGGGAAGGGTGGTGTCGGCAAGACATCGATCTCTTCCGCAATGGTAAGGATCCTTACCGAGGAATACCCTGATGCGAGGATCCTGGCTATCGATGCAGACCCTGCCATCGGACTCACGACAGCACTCGGTGTTGAGCCGACTGACACTCTGGACGGCATTCGTAAGAAGATCGTCAACAGTGTCGAGGACGGACATCCGAAGGAAGCCATCGAGATGCTCAACGAGGCAAGATACAGGATCTTCGATACAATGGTTGAGGAGAGCAAGTTCAGCTTCCTCGCTATCGGAAGACCTGAGGCTGCAGGCTGCTACTGCAAGGTCAATGCTTATCTTAAGGAAGTCATAAGCCTTCTGGCTAATGACTTCGACTATGTAGTCATTGACGGCGAAGCGGGGATCGAGCAGATCAACCGCCGTGTAATGGAGAAGGTAACACACCTCTTCCTGATCACGGACCCGAGCCGCAAGGGCTGCAAGGTAGTAGATACTATCAAACAGGTTGCCGATGAACTCGTCATGTATGACAAGTGCGGAGTCATCGTCAACAGAGTCAAAGAAGAGTCCATCCCGTATGTTAAGGTGGAGGCAGCAGAGATCCTGACATATATCCCTGATGACAGGACACATGCCGATAACGACATAATGGGTGTCAGCGTATTCGATCTGCCGGAGGATTCACCGGTCATGAAAGGAACGCGCGAGGCTCTTCAGAAAATGGGCCTGATCGGACAGTAATAACTGAGCCGCGGCCTGAGGAAGTTGATCAAGGCGATATGAGGGGCGGATATCACCTTCAAACAAAATAAACGGTGCCGGCGTCAGACGTCCCTGCCGGAACCAAAAGTGAGAGGGAGGTTTTAACATTGAAAGACTTGAAGCATTTGATCTACTTCGAGAACCTTCTTGACAACGCAGACAACGAACTGGTCGAACAGGCTAAGAAGGATGGCAAGCTCATCATGGGATATACTTGCTATCACATTCCTGAAGTTCTCCTGAACGTTGACAACTGCGTATCAGTAAGACTTCGTGCTCCTAGAACAGGTTCGATCGATATTTCTACATATTATATGTCGAACTATGTCTGCGAGTATGCAAGAGCTCTGCTGGAGAGGGCTATCGAAGGAGGATTCCAGTTCCTGGACGGTCTTGCAGGTGTAGATGCATGCTCAATGATGAACAGATTCTATGAGCACTTCGGTATTCTCAAGTGTAACACCAAGGAGAATTTCTTCGTTACTCACCTGGATGTACCATACAAGATCGAGGATTTCTCTTTCAACCACATGCAGAGACAGCTTGAAGTCAGACTTCTTGATGTAATGCATGACAAACTGGGTGTAGATGTTTCCGATGCCGCTATCCGCAAAGCTGTTGCTGAACACAACGAAGTCTGTGAGATCATGCAGGAGATAAGCGAGATGCGCAAGGCCGACAATCCGGTCGTCACAGGATATGAATTCCATGTCCTCAACCTCGTTACATATACCTGCCCTAAGTACCTCATCCTGCCTTATCTCAAAGAGACTCTCAAAGAGCTCAAGAAGAGAAAACCGGATGAGAAGCTGCCTAGAGCAAGAGTCGGTATCGTAGGATCTGAGATCGACGACCCTGAATTCACCAAGATGATCGAGGATGCCGGCGCAAGAGTAGTATTCGACAGACACTGCTTCGGAGCGATCCCTGGCAGAGAAGTCATCGAGCTTTCCGACAAGGAAGACGCTCTTCCGCAGATTGTACGCCACTACATGAAGACTTCAGAATGTGCCCGCTACATCGCTGATGAAAAGGTACAGCAGAGAAGAGATACTGCTGACAGACTCGCAAAAGAGTTCAAGGCTGACGGTATCATCTATGAGCAGATGAAATACTGTGACTTCTGGGGATTCGAAAGAGCTCTGGTAAGCCATGTAATGTCAGAGGAATACGGCTGGCCGGTACTGTCTATCGACAGACTTTACAACGCAAAGGGATCCGGACAGCTCAGAACAAGATTCCAGGCATTCGTTGAATCCCTGGAGATCAAGAAGATCCAGAAAGGAGGCAAGAAGTAATGGTTTTAAGCACAGAATTATTGGGCATCAGGAACGCTCTTGCCGAGATGATGGAGAACAAACAGAAGAAAGCAGCCGCTCAGGGCAAAGCAAAATATCCTAATCCTGCATTCTGGCGTGCCAAGGACAATATGGACTGGAAGAAGCAGGGTGAGAACCTCATGGAGGTCGGAAAGATCTGCGTTGAGATGTTCAAGGAAGCAGATATCAAGGCTTTCTGCCAGAAGCAGGTTGACAGATGCAAGAATGACGCAGCAAGAGTTGCTCTCGAAGTTAAGCAGGGAATCGAAATGAGTCCTGCAGACCGCAAGGAAGTATTCCTCTACGGTGAGAGGACCCTCGGAAAACTCTACCGCAAGGGCGACATGGTTCCTGTAAGAAGAGAGTGGAGAGGCGCTGCTGATACCGCATACGACTTTTACAGATGGGGAAAGATGTGGCTCATGCTGCTGACTACATTCAGCAGAGACCTTATTCCGGCACTCAACTCCACATTCTACTACAGATGGATGATCTCATACTTCTGCTGCGTAGGATTCATGGACAAGAACACATCCGGACAGAAGGGAAGCGCACTGAAGATGTCACACCTGATGACATACGACATCTTCCGTTATGTAGCTGAGAACCTCGTCTTCCTCGCTAAGGGCGACAAGAAGAACGGTAACTCCAGCCAGCTCAACAAGAAAGTCGTACTCTTCGACGAGATGACAATGGGACAGATCATGGCAGGATTCCCTGATCTGCTCGGTATCCCTTATCAGCTGATGCCGGTATTCCTGGTATCCGAGATCGACCAGCTCACATGCGTACCTTATATCGACGCTGTAGAGAGTTTCGGTCTTCCTGCTGATACCTGCCCGGTACCATCCTCTGAGTGCGGAGCTCTCGTAATCGACGCTCTTCCACATATGGGTTCATGCTTCATCTCAAGCTCGATGCCTTGCGATGGTTCAACAATGGCTTCATCCTACATGTCAAGAAGATTCCCGGATCTGCCGGTATATCACCTGACATTCCCTGTAAGATATGAAGACGAAGAGACCACACGCTACGCTGTAGACGATATCAAGGGCTGCATCAAGTTCGTAGAGGAAGTCACAGGCGCTAAGTGGAGCTGGGATGCTTACTTCAGACAGATGAAGAGATTCAACGAAGAGACTGCTTATGAGCTGCAGAAGTGGGAAGTCAACAAGACTGACTATCCGCAGATAATCGGACCTTCATACGAGCTCTTCCGTAAGTGGAATTACGAGATGGACGGCGGTGCTGACCCTCGTGTTATCAAGACCTTCGAGAAAGTCAATGACATCATGATGAAGGCTTATGAGAAACGCGAACAGGCATGGCGCAACAAGATGAGATACAGAGGTATCGTATGGTCCTGCCCGGCTCACTACTATGCTAACTTCAGTAACTGGCTTGCTAACTGCTGGGGTATCGATATCCTGGTAGAGATGGAATCCCTGAACTTCACCAAGGTCCTCGAG
>CADABZ010000001.1 GCA_902786355.1 uncultured Eubacteriales bacterium | reverse complement strand
AGCAACCTTCAAGCTGTACGATGGCAACGACGAGGTAGCGTCCTACACAGGCGGCAGCTTCACTATCAAGACAGATGATGCTGCTCTGGCTTCCAAGCTTCCTGCAGCCGGATCAGACAAGACTCTGACTCTGAAAGAGACAGCAGCGCCTGACGGATACGATAAGGACAATACTGCATATCCTGTGACTATCACGGCAACTTCGAGAGAAGAGCTGAGAGACGGCGTATATGTCACGATCACGTCTTATGACATCAAGATCGACGGCAAGACCAGCGCGTACATCACGAACAGCAAGAAGACCGGTACTGACCGCGTAGACAATGAGATCACTATCAACAAGCAGGATCAGGATAAGAAGGCACTCGACGGAGCAACCTTCAAACTGTATGACGGCACTACAGAGGTAGAGACATACACAGGCGGCACATTCAAGATCAATACAAAGGATGCGGCGCTCAAGGATTACCTGCCTGCAGCCGGAGCAGAGAAGTCTCTGACGCTGAAAGAGACTGCTGCACCTGCCGGATACGATAAGGACAACACTGAGTATGAGGTGAAGCTGACAGCTTCCGAGAATGAAGAGCTGAAGGATGGTGTATTCGTAACAACTACGACATACGGCATCACCATCAAAGGCGCGACCAGCGCGGATATCTCGAACACCAAGAAGACTGATACTGACCGCGTAGACAATGAGATCACTATCAACAAGCAGGATGATGCCGGAGATCCACTCGACGGAGCGACATTCACGCTTTATGATGGCGAAACAGAGGTAGCTACATACACAGGCGGAACCTTCAAGATCAATACAAAGGATGCGGCGCTTGCTGATTATCTGCCTGCAGCCGGATCAAGCAAGACCCTGACACTGAAGGAGACTGAGGCACCTGCCGGGTATGATAAAGACACCACCGCATATGATGTGGTCCTGACTGCTTCCGAAAAGGAAGAACTGAAGGATGGCGTATTCGTAACAACTACGACATACGACATCAAGATCAACGGCAAGACCAGCGCGGATGTCACAAACACCAAGAAGACTGATACTGACCGCGTGGACAGTGAGATCACTATCAACAAGCAGGATCAGGACAAGAAGGCGCTCGGTGGCGCAACCTTCAAGCTGTACAGCGGCAACAAAGAGGTAGCATCGTACACAGGCGGCACATTCAAGATCAATACAAAGGATGAAGAGCTCAAGGATTACCTGCCTGCAGTCGATAATGAGACAACACTGACTCTGAAAGAGACCTCTGCTCCTGCCGGATACGACAAGGATGATACTGAATATGCTGTAAAGATCACGGCGTCTGCAAAGGAAGAGCTGAAGGATGGCGTATTCGTAACAACTACGACATACGACATCAAGATCAACGGCGAGACCACTGCGAATATCACGAACAACAAGAGCAACCTTCAAGCTGTACGATGGCAACGACGAGGTAGCGTCCTACACAGGCGGCAGCTTCACTATCAAGACAGATGATGCTGCTCTGGCTTCCAAGCTGCCTGCAGCCGGATCAGACAAGACTCTGACCCTGAAGGAGACAGCGGCGCCTGTCGGCTACGATAAAGACACCACTGAATATCCGGTAACGATCACAGCAACTTCGAGAGAAGAACTGAAGGATGACGTATATGTCACGATCACGTCATATGACATCAAGATCGACGGCAAGACCAGTGCAGACATCTCCAACACCAAGAAGACTGATACTGACCGCGTTGATGCTCAGATCGAGATCAACAAGCAGGATCAGGATAAGAAGGCGCTCAACGGAGCAACCTTCAAGCTGTATGACGGCACTACAGAGGTAGCCACATACACAGGCGGCAGCTTCACGATCAAGACTGATGATGCAGATCTCGAGAACTATCTGCCTGCAGCAGATGGCAAGAAGGAACTGACTCTCAAGGAGACCGCGGCACCTGACGGCTACGAAAAGGATTCCACCGAGTATCCTGTAACGATCACAGCGACTGCAAAAGAGGAGCTGAAGGATGGCGTATTCGTAACAACTACGACTTACGGCATCAAGATCGACGGCAAGACAAGCGCGGATATCACAAACACCAAGAAGACCCGTGAGGACCGCGCGGATAACGAGATCACTATCAACAAGAAGGATCAGCATGGAACGGCTGTAGAGGGCGCTGAATTCAAGCTGTACGACGGCAGAAAAGAAGTAGCATCCTACACAGGCGGTACATTCAAGATCAAGACAGACGATAAGGCTCTCGAGAATTATCTGCCGAAGGTCGGTGAGGAAACAGAACTCACACTGAAGGAAGAATCCGCACCTGCAGGCTACGCGATCGATCCGACTGAGTACGCAGTCAAGCTGAGCGCTTCCTCAAAGGAAGAACTTAAGGATGGAGTGTTCGTAACAACTACAACATATGACATCACTATCAGCAACGAGTCCGAGATCGACATTACAAATGTATACTCAGCTTCCGGTGAGGGCGAGATCAAAGTTCTTAAAGAACTGAAGGGCCGTAAATGGACCAACAATGATACGTTCTCGTTCGAACTCTCGGCAGGCGAGGCTCCGGACGGCGTAGATGCAGTTCCGATGCCTGAGCAGACTAGGATCACGATCAAAAAGTCTGACAGAAACAACGCCAAGTCGTTCGGATCAATCAAGTTCACTGAAGCAGGCAAGTACACCTACATAGTGAAAGAGATCGAAGGTGTGCTCGGCGGAGTATCATACGATGAGACCGAGCATAAAGTAACGATCGAGGTAGTAGACAATGGCAAGGGCGAGCTGGTAGCTGCTAAGGGCTCAAGTCTTGTACAAACTGAGGCATTCACTAACACCTATGGAGCTAAGGAAGCCAAGGGGCAGATCTTTGTACAGAAACTGCTGAAAGGACGTGCATGGACCGATAATGATCAGTTTACATTCACACTCAGCGCAGACAAGGGTACACCGATGCCGGCTGAAACATCTGTAACGATCAGAAAGAGCGATGCAGACCAGACAAAGAGCTTCGGTGAGATCAAGTTCACTGAGCCTGGCAAGTACACCTACATTGTCAGAGAGACTAAGGGCAACATCAGTGGTGTAAATTACGACACCAAGGATCACAAGGTCACTATCGAAGTCGTAGATGACGGCAACGGAAACCTTGTAGCCAAGGATGGATCAGCACTTATCCAGACAGTGAAGATCACCAACACCACAGGCGTAAAGACAGGCGATGAGCACAATATCCTCATCCCAATGGCAGGAATGCTTTCAGCGATCCTGGCACTGCTGATCATGATAATCAGACGCAGAAAGTATAACGCATAACGATCTGTGAGACTGATCAGGTCAGCACACTGAACCAGCCGCATCAGCGGTTCAAAAACTAACATAATACACGGGCGAGGCTGTAAAACCCCGCCCGTGCATTTTTATTGGCTCCTGAAAGAAGCAAATTGTTTACGATTTCTACGTTGTAATCGATAATTATATTATCGTCAAATAACTGTTTCTTTATTAGAATGTATTCATGGAATAAGAAAACAGCAGCTAAATCTTTCGAATTAACTGCTGTCTGAGATGCTTCGATTGAATTATGTATGTTTGTATCAGTGGATGTTTCGTTTGATTTTCTCTGCTTCTATGTTGTCGGTAGGGAATTCTATTACATTCTCACCGTTGTCCCTCTGGCGCTGTTCTTCTTCAGCTGCTTCGCGGTAAGGCCGGCTTACAGAATCCCGGCCTTCGTTGCGGAGGATCCTGGCGAGAGGGTTATCGCTTTCGCGGAAAGGTTCATCATCTTCGTCGGTAAAAATATTGCCGCTGCCGGACTTCTTAGGAGGGAAGGCATGCGGATAGCGCTCGCGAACAGTGCGGGGATCGATCTCACCGCTGTTGATGTATCTGATCACGGAGTATATCAGCAATCCTATTAATAACAGTAGTCCAAGTATAAGCAGTGGCATAGTTCTCTGAATGCTTTTATGCAGGAATCAGTTCATGGCGAATAAGATTCCTGTTCTGTTGCTCATTGAATTAAGAGCTCCGATCTTTCTGATATGCATCAGTATATCACATCATTTGCCTGATTATAAAAAAATGTTTATAAGAGGCCGTAGAAACTTATCTTGGTTTGACTTATTTACTGACTAATGGTACAGTTACTTTGAATATTTATACTTGCTTTTACTATGCCCTGAACTCGGAAAATTGCGTTTTTTTAACGCTTTCAGCATTCCAGAACGGGCAGATAAATGAGGCTTTTCAGAAACTGACAGATGGAAAAAGTACGGGAAGTATTGCGTACAATTCTATATGAGATCGCGGTCAGAACGCACAGATACCGTGTTGCCCTGAGGATCATGGCAGCAATGGTTGTATTTGTTACGACTTATCTCCTGATCCTTCCGGCTGCTACACTCGACCATGACGAGGCTTCTCGTCAGGGTGGTATCAGTGTGCCTGTTCTTAGTTCTGTCATAAGTGAGGAAGAAGAGGCATCTGCTGATAGTCTTCCTTCCGATGAAGAAACTGCAGAAGCTGACAAGGTTTCTGATCAGAGCAGCAATGATACCCAGTCAGAAGCGGCTGGATCGTCGAAAAACACTGATGAGTCTAAAGAATCAGAGAATCTTACTGATAATACAGATGCAGACTTGACTGAGGAAAGCAATACGTCCGATTCAGAGGATAAGGCAGACAAGTTGAATGCTGCCGCAGAAGATAAGAAAGAAGATGAGACCGCTAATAAAAAGGCTGCTCCTAAAGACCTTACCTATGATGGTGACGGTTATAAGATCGTAGTAAATGATGATAAGGCTGTGCTGCCTGAAGATACACAGCTCAGAGTATCCGAGATCACAGAGGATTCGGAGCCTGATGAGTATGAGAAGCTTCTTGCCAGATCAAAGAAGGCAGTCAGTGACGAAGCAGGAAATGATAAAGCACCGGATATAACTTTTGCCAGATTCTATGACATAACACTTGTATCAGATGGCAAAGAGATAACTCCGGATGATGCTGTAAAAGTCACGATTTCCTATGACCGTGAGATCCGTAAGGATCTCGAGGCAAAGAGCAAAGAGGATATCCGTGTCATCCATTTTGCTGAGGACAAAAAGACCAGTGCTCCTGAGCCGGAGATCCTGACAGATGATGTAGAGCTCAAACTGAGCAGAAATAAGCTGAGCGAAGCTGCTTTCAAGGCAGACAGTTTTTCCGTCTATGCTGTGCTTGGCACTACACTGGAAAAGAATATTCTTACCGAAGACGGGCACAATTACAAAGTGTCAGTCACGTTCGGACCTGAATCAGGCGTTCCTGCAGGTGCCGGTCTTGAGGTTTCAGAGATCCCAGACGATGATCCTGCCTTCAGCGAGTATATCGAGAGCTCCGAAACTGCTCTCGGCTGGGAAAAAGGCAGCTCCTCATATGCAAAAGTTCTGGATATAAGCATAGTTGAAAAAAACGGAGATAAAGTGAAAATCGATGCTCCTGTCGATGTCAGGATCGAACTTGATGACAGAGACAGCAGCAAAGCGGAAACCGATACTCAGGTCGTCCACTTCTCTGATGGTACCGGTAAGGCAGATGTAGTCGGCAATGTAGAGGTAGACGGCAAGACTATAAGCTTTGAGGCTGAAGGATTCTCCGCGTATGCTATTGTTGATGCTCCTGATCCTGCAGGTTTGGGGTGGAAGAAAGCTACATCTGTAGATGACCTCAACGGAAACAGCTTCTATATCGGTCATACTGATGGATATTTCTTCATGAATACAATGACCGGAAACAATACAAGAATGGGTATCACTAAGACCAAGCCGGCCACCGATTATCCGGACCCAAGCAAGGCTGCAGAGTACACTTTCGAAAAAGTACCGGGAACAGATAATCAATTCTATATTTACTGTTATGACAATAACGGCAACAAGAAATATGTTTATAACGGTGGAAACAACAGCCTCCGATTAGTGGATGAATCCGATAAAACAGCGTTTACTGTAAATGTTGACAGCAATGGTCAATTCATGATCAACAACGGGGAATGGTACTGGAACATGCAGGGCGGAGCCAATGGCACTCGTTTTTGCTCATATAACAGTGCGACTGATCCCAACAACAATCTGTATACCTGGTATTACGAAGAGGTCACAGAAGATCCATACGATCTTGACGGTAAACAATACGGCCTGATCAACTGGAACGGAGGTCCGGCAGGCAAAGCCATGATGTCTGAACCTTCTTCAGGCCACCTTGAAGCCAAGTCCCTTACAGTCATGACAAAGACCGGAGATGATGAAGACAAGCTTTTCATCCCGAAAGATGCTGATATTTCCATGTGGAAATTCAACTGGGATCACGATGACTATTATTATCTTACAGCAGACATAGAAGGTACTACACAATACCTTAAAATGGACCGAAACGGGCTGTCTCTTGTTTCTTCTGAAAGCGATGCGAGTCTTATACATGTCGTTCCGGGAACAGGAGTCCATGCCGGTGAGATCTGTCTGAAAACAGGTGATACTACGCTTACTTACTCAGGGGACATAGACACCGGCTTTGGTGTAAACGGCAGTACCGGTTCAGAATGGCTGAATCTTGCCGTCGAATCCGAACTCACTGAAGACTATTTCATGACTCATTCTGCCTCCAAGGTCAGCGTTTCCGATACGTCGAAAGTTGCTACGGGATCCAAGATCATCGTTTATACACGAAGCTGGAACGAAAGCACCAAGAAGTATGAATACTATGCAATAGATCATGACGGAAGTCTGGTCCGGTGTTTTGAGAGCGGAGATTCGATCGAATGGGTCGGCGGTCTTATCAATACTATGTTGTGGCAGTTCACAGAATATACTGAAGCTGACGGAGTTACACCTAATTACTTCTATGAACTGTACAATGAGTATTCGAATATATTCCTGGCGCCTCAGATATCTGACGGCCAGATCGTTGCTGATGATCCTATTGGAATCAACCTCAACGGACGCAGACTCGGTCAGTATTATTCTTCTATACTTGCATGGGATGATCCACACTATACATATGCCGGACTGAAAGTAGAAAACGGCAAGATAGTTTCATGCCCAAAAGCAGAAGCAATGGATTTCTACTTTGCGATCATGGAAGATATTCCGGTAGACGATGTTCTTCATACAGTACCGACGGTTGATCATACCAAGTACGGTATCACAATGAAAATCAAGGACTTTGGCAGCCGCGCAGAGATGAGCGATTTCCTCGGAAGCGATGAAGGCGGAGCAGTCAAAACTACTGTAGATAATCTCCTGTCCACGAATATCGGAGGTGATGGATATCCGATTGCGGCGGGCGGTTCGCTCGGCGATCTGTTCAGCGGCGCTGAAGAAGTCAATCATCTCTTCATAGAGAGCACCTATCAGGGAACAGGATATTATGAGTTCGACAGTTCACAGAACTTTGCCAGTCTCGGCAATCCGGAACTCGGAAGCGACTGCTTTACAGTTTATAAGGAACTGGGTACCTACGACAGCGCCGGAAGCAGACCTACGCTCAAGCACGGACAGTTCTTCCCGTTCAATGATATCGAACCCGGAGTTTTCGCTTCAGTAAACGGGAAAAACATGTACACGGCTACCGGTGCAGTGATCCCTGACGATGATCCTAGAAAGAACGAACAGCTGTATCTTATCAAAAATGTTGATACATATTATGGTGTTGAACTTGAAGCAAGCTTCATCCAGACTCCGGATGGACTTGATGCATGGGGACATGACATTATCTATGAATTCACCGGCGATGATGACTTCTGGCTGTATGTAGACGGAGAGAGGATCATCGATCTCGGTGGTATCCACAGTGCTCTGCCGGGAAGTGTCAACTTCCGTACCGGTGACGTATATGTAAATGGTAAACACTTTACCCTGAGACAACTGTTTGAGAATAATTACAGAACACGTAACCCTGGTGCAACGGATGCAGAGGTAGCAGCGTTCCTAAGCGAGTATTTCGACGAGGGAAGCACGATATTCAAGGATGACACGACTCACACCATGCGCATTTTCTATATGGAAAGAGGCGCCGGTGCAGCCAATCTTCATATGCGCTTCAATCTGGCTTCGATCAAGCCGGGTACTGTTCTTCTGAGCAAAGAGTTAAGCGGAGTAGACAACGCAGAATCGATACTTGCAGAGTTCCCTTATCAGATCAAGTACATGAAAGACGGTAGGGAGCATTACCTGACGAATGCGTCTGCTTCATCGTCAGATCCTGAGGACCATGTCTTCTACAAAGACACGGTAACTCCGGTCAAGTATCTTGATTCTCTGGATATCAATGGTACTACCTATAAAAATGTATTCATGCTGAAACCCGGAGAAACAGCCGAAATAGACTTTACAGGTCTGGGGATCGATGATCCGAAGAGCGTACAGTATTCAATCGTTGAATGCTGTGTAGATTCGCAGATATACGATAAAGTCTATGTCAACGGTACAGAGATACCCGGTGATCCGGTCCACGGTCAGGGCTTCCGCAAAGATTATGAAACCGGCTTCGATAAGGCCGACAAGCGAGCAAAAGCCGCATATAACAATCATGTAAATAAGAATGCTCTGCACAATTTCACATTTGACAAGCGACTGTTTGCTGAGGATGGGGAAACCCCGATCCACTATAACGAAGACCAGACAAAGTTCAAATTCCGTCTGTACTTCGGAACTGAATTTGATGACGAGATCCCGCCTGCCAACATGCATACATATCATGTCAAGGATCCTGACGGAAATTACTGCAGATGGGATGAGCCTTTACAGGATTTCGTTTCACTCGGAACAAGTGACTATGATCAGCTGACAGACAGCGAAAAACAATCCGCAACATTCACTACGTCCATGACCGGAACGATCTCCTATATCCCTGTAGACTATACTGTTGAGGTAAGGGAAGTCCTCGCTTCAACAAAGTTCAGGATCGTTGAGAGACCTTCTGAAGTACCTGACGGATATTCCTTCCAGAAGTATAGTTATCAGAATCATGATGTCTATAACGCAGAAGCAGGAATAACTGGTACAGTAGGCAGAAATGAACATAATGGTCACTACAATGATCATACTGATCCGCATGTAGATATATGTAATCTCAAAGGCTGGGGCCTTCGTGTGAACAAGACGTGGTCAGATGCTGATTATATGTCACAGAGAGAACCTGCATACTTTGCTGTTTTCACAAGAAATGACGCTGAGGAGCTTACACTGGTAGAGGGTACAGTACGTCAGATGCCGTACGGATCAGATACATTGTACTGGTACTTCAGACCACTTCCTGTTAATGTGCCTTTCGACAATTACGAGATCCGAGAGGTGAAACTTGAGGGAGATGATCTGTCGGTTGACTCAGAAGGTAAAGTCAGCGGATATGTAAGCATCACCCCTGTCGGTCCGGGTGAAGAGATCACTTTGAACGGAAGCCAGAAGGGTGAGTCCGGCACATCAGGATTCACATACACTGTACTGTACGAAAAAGGACAGTATGATACCGACTCCAATGTCAGAGTCGACCGGGTTACCAATAACAGACCTGGTATCGTTCTGAGGAAAACAGACTGGAATGGTGATCCGCTCAAGGGAGCAAAGTTCACTCTGACCGATGCGGATGGCGGGCTGATAGGCAGTTTCACCTCAGATGATAACGGACAGATAACGGTCGCATTCCTGAGAGATAATATCGAATACAAACTCACTGAGACAGAGTCACCTGCAGGATATCACGGCCTTGAGTCACCGATGAATATCATGCTCAGTAACGGGACTGTGTCAGTCACCGGAGTAGATCAGGCTTACTACGAGCTCGAGCAGGCTGGCGGAACAACTCCGTTGCTTACTATCAAAAACCGTCCTCTTGAGCTGAAGGCAGTCAAGATCGACGGTGATACAGAGCAGCCTCTTGAAGGCGTCAAATTCTCTCTGTATAAACAGGTCACAGTAGATGGTCAGACTAATATGGAACTGATGACAGGATACAGCGGACTGACGACTGATGAGAACGGCATCATTCCTAAGATCGATGAGACCCTTGCGCATGGTATCTACGAACTCAGGGAGGATTCTACTTTGCCTGGATATGAGATGCTCAGCTCATACATCAGATTTACCATTACCCAGACCGGCATGATCAATCTGGGACGGCCTTGTCCGGATGATGTAACATTGATTCCTGAGACATCGGATGACGGCACCATCACATACACAATGACGATTCCTAACACGAGCAGGAAGAAAGTCAGATTCATGAAAGTCGATGTCGCAGATACCGGCAAGATGCTTGAGGGAGCAGTGTTTGACCTGTATTCAACTGATGCTCAGGGTCAGATTGATGAGCTTCTGTATTCAGGTCTCAAATCGGGAAGTGACGGTATCCTGAAGGATCAGACCACCGGTCAGAGTGTATTCGAACTGCGTCCGGGTGTCTATCAGATGATAGAGACTCAGGCACCGAAAGGCTACATTGTCAGGGTGGAGCCTGTGATCATCACGATAACACCTGACAGTGGGCTTGGCGGTGTTGCATATAACGACGGGACTGCGTATTCTCAGGGCGGCGAAGGGCTTTCTTATGAAAACAAGCTATATACCCTGAAGATCACCAACTCTGCCGGAACTGAGCTTCCTAATACTGGCGGCGCAGGCACCACTCTGATCTATCTGCTTGGCATCATACTCATATGTGCCGGCGGTGCAGGCCTGGTGATGATCAGAAGACGGAGAGGCGAGATGTAAGGTGTCGGATCCTTATACATCAGTAATATTGCAGCAAGTGCAGTGACATTGTACATGCTGCAGCAGAAATACAACACACGAAAGCAGAGAAGCCTGGCGCTCTCTGCTTTTTTGCCTGTAAAATGCTGAAATTTGATGCATTAGCATCTTGAAATATGGTACAATCTATCAGTTATGAAATGATGGTTTAGTATGTCTCAGTATGCCATTCGGCAGTTCATTAATTGAGCAGGTTTGATGGGCGGCCGATTGGCACAATGGGTGCTGTACTGGATCAGGAAAAGTATTTATTTAATAAGGGAGTAGTAAAAAGTATGTTTGAAAATCTTAATGATAAGCCTGTAGCTGAGGTTCAGGAGCAGCAGGTAAAGCACTGGAAAGATATCGATATGCTTGATCTCTGCGTAAAGGCAAGAGAAGGAGCTCCGTCTTTCGTATTCTACGAAGGACCTCCGACAGCTAACGGTAAGCCGGGTATCCATCACATGATGGCAAGAACACTCAAGGATTCCATCAACAGGTATAAGACCATGAAGGGCTTCCAGGTCAAGAGAAAAGGCGGCTGGGATACTCACGGTCTTCCGGTAGAGATCGAAGTAGAGAAGCAGCTCGGATTCAGCGGCAAGCAGAACATCGAGAAGTACGGCATCAGAGAATTCAATGAGAAGTGCCGTGAATCTGTTTTCACCTATACACAGATGTGGACAGACATGTCTGACAAGATGGCTTATCTTGCAGATATGGACGATCCTTACATCACTTACAAGAACGACTACATCGAGACCGGCTGGTGGATCATCAAGAACGCTTTCGACAAGGGCCTCGTATATGAAGGATACAAGATCCTGCCATACTGCCCGAGATGCGGAACAGGTCTTGCATCCCACGAAGTAGCTCAGGGCTACAAGGATATAAAGGTCAACACACTTACCTGCAAGTTCAGACGTACAGGCGTCGATCATAACAACGAGTATTTCCTCGCATGGACGACAACACCTTGGACACTTGCTTCCAACATCGCTCTGACAGTAGGTCCTGATATAGATTACGTCAAGTGCCTTATGAAGTCCGGAGAAAACGAAGGCAATCTGCTGTGGGTAGCAGAGGCACTCGCAGGCGTTACATTCGGCAAGGATGAGTATGAGGTAGTTGAGAAGGTCAAGGGCTCCGACATGGAGTACTGGACATATGAGCAGCTTGAGCCATTCTGCGTTCCTGAAAAAGGCAAGAATGCGTTCATCGTAACATGCATGGACTACGTCAGCACATCAGACGGTACAGGTATCGTTCATACCGCACCTGCTTTTGGTGAAGACGACTATAACTGCGGACGCAAGTATAACCTCGCTGTAATGCAGCCGGTTGATGAGAGAGGATGCTACACCGAGACTCCATGGGCCGGAAGGTTCGTAATGGAAGACGGACTTGATGTAGACATCATCAAGTATCTTGCACAGGACGACAAGATCTATGCAAAGCAGAAGCTCGAGCACGCATATCCACACTGCTGGAGATGCAATACACCGCTCGTATACTATGCTAACAAGTCATGGTACATCGAGATGACAAAGCTCAGAGACGAGCTCGTAGCCAACAACAATACAGTCAACTGGTTCCCGCCATATGTAGGCGAGAAGCGTTTCGGCAACTGGCTTGAGGAAGTCAAGGACTGGGCTATCTCAAGATCAAGATACTGGGGAACACCGATTCCTATCTGGAAGTGCGAATGCGGACACCTCCACTGCGTAGGTTCAAGAGCACAGCTCGTTGCTGACGTAGAGCAGGATATCGACGAGACTATAGAGCTCCACAGACCGTACGTTGATGAGATCACAATCAAGTGCCCAGAGTGCGGCAAGAGCATGCACAGGATCCCTGAAGTAATGGACTGCTGGTTCGACTCAGGAGCTATGCCTTTCGCTCAGTGGCATTACCCGTTCGAGAACGCTGACAGATTCGAGAAAGAACTCTTCCCGGCTGACTTTATCTGCGAAGGTATCGACCAGACAAGAGGATGGTTCTACTCACTGATGGCTATCAGCACTATCATCAAGGGCTGTGCTCCATACAGAAACGTTCTCGTCAACGACCTCATCCTCGACAAGAACGGCAAGAAGATGTCGAAGCACGTCGGAAACACCGTCAATCCTTTTGAGATGATGGATAAATACGGCGCTGACGCTGTAAGATGGTATCTCGTATACGGTTCACCTGCATGGACTCCGACCAAGTTCGATGAGGACGGCGTCAAGGAAGTAATCAGCAAGGTGTTCAGCACACTGAGAAATACTTACAACTTCTTCTGCCTGTATGCTAATATCGACGGCATCGAAGCAGATAAGCTTGATGTTCCTTATGCTGAGAGACCTCTTCTCGACAGATGGATCATTTCCAAATACAACAGGCTGATCAAGGTCACAACAGAAGCTATGGACAATTACGATCACATGAAGACCGTAAGAGCTATTGGCGAGTTCATCGACGGAGATCTGTCCAACTGGTATATCAGAAGAGCAAGAAGAAGATTCTTCGCTGAGGGAATGAGCACAGACAAGAAGTCTGCATATGCGACTACTTATGAAGTGCTCGTAGGACTTTCCAAGATGATGGCACCTGTCGCTCCGTTCATCTCAGATGAGATCTATACAAAGCTCACAGGTGATGTAACAGTTCATACAGCTTACTATCCGGAGGCAGACGAGTCGCTCATCGACGAAGAGACAGAGCACAGAATGGATCTCGTCAAGACACTTGTCAACCTCGGACGTTCCACAAGAGAGCAGGAGAAGCTCAAGGTCAGACAACCTCTCAGCAAGGTCATCGTAGACGGAAGCTACAAGGATGTTATCGGCGACCTGACTTCACTTATCACTGAAGAGCTCAACGTAGGCGAAGTCTTCTACGAAGATGATCTGGACAAATACATGAACTTCCAGGTTAAGCCTAACTTCAGAGCTGCAGGTCCTGTACTCGGCAAGAATGTCAAGGCATTCGGCGCAGCACTTGCTCAGACAGACGCTAAGGAATTCATCGGAAAGCTCGGTGAAGGCCCTGTCACTATGGAGCTCGGCGGCACTGAATATGAGATCACAGAGGATCTCGTTGACGTAAGGATCTCCTCCAAGGAAGGATTCGTTGTCGGAATGGACAACAACGTCTTCGTCATCCTTGATACAACTCTTACACCTGAGCTCATCGAGCAGGGTTATGTAAGAGAGGTCATCTCCAAGATCCAGCAGCTGCGTAAGCAGGCTGACTTCCAGATGATGGATGAGATCAGGATCTTCATGTGCGCTGATGATGAGATCAAGGCAGCAGTTGAGAAGGCAAAGAGCTTCATCATGGATGAGACTATTGCAGTCGGAATCGAAGAGGCTGAAGGCCTTGCAGAGTTCGATATCAACGGACACAAGACAGGTATCGCTGTCGAAAAAGTACAGTAATCACACACAGATCGATATACATGAGTAAAAATCTATTGGACTTCAGTATGGCTGAGCTCGCTGACATTGTCACCGGGCTCGGCGAGAAGAAGTTCCGTGCAAAACAGATATTCGGATGGCTTGCCAGGGGCGCGGCTTCATTCGATGAAATGAATAATGTTCCGCTTAAGCTGAGAGAAGCACTGGCGTCTGAAGGTTACTATATCGGGCAGCCTGAAGTGGTCACTGAACAGATCTCAGCTGCGGACGGGACCAGAAAGTGCCTGTATGAATTCAGAGACGGAGCAAGAGTCGAATCTGTATTCATGAAGTACAGCTACGGCAATTCGATATGTATCTCTTCGCAGGTAGGATGCCTCATGGGGTGCACGTTCTGCGCGAGCACCATGGACGGCAAGATGCGTGACCTTACCGGAGGGGAGATGCTCGGCGAAGTTCTCAGGATGAAGAGACTTACAGGCGAGGATATCAATCACGTAGTCATAATGGGGATGGGCGAGCCTTTTGACAATTACGATGAGGTAGCTCGTTTCCTGAGGCTGATCAACGATCCTGCAGGCGTGGGCCTGAGCCTTCGCAACATCACTGTATCGACATGCGGCATCATTCCGATGATAGCAAGATTCGCTGAGGATTTTCCTCAGGTCAATCTGGCAGTATCGCTTCATGCGCCTGACGGCGACAAGCGTATGAGGACTATGCCGGTCGCCAGAAAGTACGGATATGATGAGCTTATCGAAGCATGCAGGGCGTACACAGAGAAAACACACAGGCGCATTACTTTTGAATATGCGCTAATAAGAGACGTCAATGATTCTGAGGCGGATGCGCGTTCTCTTGCGCACAGACTCAGAGGATGGCTCACACATGTCAACCTGATACCTCTCAATGAGGTGAAGGGAAGAGAATACAAGACCGCAGAGGGCGCAAGAGTATCTGCTTTCAGGAAGGTGCTCGAAGATTCCGGTGTCGCTGTCACAGTAAGGCGTACGCTCGGAAGCGATATAGATGCTGCATGCGGTCAGCTAAGGGCAGATAATAAACGGGGATAAGTATATGAAGATAATCGTTGATGGTATGGGAGGAGATAATGCTCCTCAGGAAATCGTAAAAGGAGCAACTATGGCAGCTCACGAGCTGGCGCAGCTCGATCCTGAGATTTTCGTGGGGATCATAGGACCTGAGGAACTGATGCTCAACTGTCTCAGAGCGGAAAACTGGGACTGCAGCGATCCTCAGAGAATCAGTGATGACGTCTGCAGATACGGCAATATCGATATCATCAATGCAACAGAAGTCATCACCAATGATGAAGCTCCTGCAATGGCTGTAAGGAAGAAGAAGGATTCCACTATAGTCAAGGCAATGACGATGCTTAAGAGCGGCGAAGGAGATGCTTTTGTATCAGCAGGAAGCACCGGAGCTCTTCTTGCAGGAGGCCTTGTAACTCTTGGAAGGATCAAGGGGATCAGGAGACCTGCAATCGCGGCATGGTTCCCTAAGATGCACACAGGCGGCACGACTCTGCTGCTTGACTGCGGAGCCAATGTGGAAGCAAAGCCTGAATACATATTCCAGAACGGTATCATGGGAGCTATGTATGTCGAAGGAGTAAAAGGCGTGAAAAATCCTGAGGTCATGCTTCTCAACATAGGCGCTGAAGACAGCAAGGGCGATGAACTGCACAAGGAGGCTCACAAGCTCCTGGCAGGAAGCAGCATCAACTTCGGCGGCAATATCGAGGGACGCGATGTCGCTGTTGCAGACTGCGAGGTAGTAATCACAGACGGTTTTTCCGGTAATGTCTTCCTGAAAGGCAGCGAAGGTGTTGCACTTGCTATCATGAAGCAGTTCAAGAAGAAGCTGACAGAGGGCGTACTTGCCAGAATGGGAGCTTTGCTTGCATACAATAAGATAACCGAGCTGAAAGAAATGTTCGATTATTCTGATGCCGGCGGAGCGCCGATCCTCGGACTCAAAGGCGCAGTTATGAAGGTGCACGGCAATTCCAAGGCTATAGAGGTCTATTACGGAATCATGAAGGCTATCCCTTATGTGCGTAATAATGTCACTCAGATGATAGCTGATGCTGTGACCCAGAATGCTGAATTATTCAGATCCGGAGAAGAAGATAAATGAAGAAAGATGTAACAGACCTCCTGTCCACGATAGGCTATGAGTTCCGTGACAGAACGCTTCTTACCAACGCTCTTACTCACAGCTCATACTCTTCGGAGCACAGGATGGACTACAGATCCAATAATGAACGCCTCGAGTTCATAGGAGATGCGTATGTGGACGCTGCTGTAGGGGCTGAACTGTTCAGGATAATGAAAAATGCTCCTGAAGGAGTTCTTTCCAAGAACAGAGCAGACGTAGTCCGCGAGGAATCCCTTGCTGAAACCGCCAGAGAGATCAATCTCGGCGATTACATATACATGGGAAAAGGCGAGGAGGCCACAGGCGGACGCAACAAGGACTCTATACTAGCTGATACATTCGAGGCAATGATAGGAGCTATCATAACAGACGGAGGATATGATGCCGGAAAGAAAGTCATCCTTTCACTTCTCGGCAGCAGGATCGAGCTCGCTGTAGCCGGAAAGCTCCGCCATGACTACAAGACGATGCTCCAGGAAAAGCTGCAGGAGAAGGAGCACGATATCAGGATCAGGTATACTACTGTTTCCGAGAAAGGACCTGATCACGACAAGACTTTTACAGTAGAAGTAACTGCAGGAACCAGTGTGCTTGGCTGCGGAAGCGGCAAAAGCAAGTCAAAGGCTGAGCAGGAAGCTGCCAGAGACGCTCTGTCCAGAAGGCTGGACTGATATAAGAATATATGTATTTTAAAAGAATTGAGATGCAGGGTTTCAAGTCTTTCGCTGACCCTGTATGCATAGAACTGAATGAAGGCATCACCTGTATCATAGGACCGAACGGCAGCGGAAAGAGCAACATAAGCGATGCTCTCCGCTGGGTGCTTGGCGAGCAGAGTTCCAGGCAGCTTCGAGGCAGCAAAATGCAGGATGTAATTTTTGCCGGGACAGCGACCAGAAAGCCAAAAGGAATGGCTGAGGTCACTCTTGTCATCGACAACACATCCGGTATCCTGCCGCTTGAATACAACGAGGTAGCTGTTACCAGAAGGATGTTCAGATCCGGTGAAAGTGAATACCTGATCAACGGAAGCCAGTGCAGGCTGAGGGACATCAGGGAACTTTTCATGGATACAGGTATTGGTGTCGAAGGCTACTCGATAATCGGACAGGGAAAGATAGCAGACATCGTCAGCACAAAGCCTGAAAACAGGCGTCAGATCTTCGAAGAGGCTGCCGGCGTCGTTTTATATAAAACAAGGAAAACAGAGGCTGAGAACAAGCTTAAAACGGCCTCAGCTAACCTCGAGCGCGTCAGAGATATCATTGCTGAGATCGAAGGCCGCATCGGAGGACTTAAGGATGAATCGGAGAAAGCTGCTGAGTATCTTGAACTCAGGGAGCGCTACAAGACTCTGAGCATCAATATAATACTGCACAATCTCGACAGTCTCACAGAGAGTGTTGAGGCAGGTAAGACAGAGCTTCAGGAGATATCTGAAAGACTCGCTGCTGAGGAAGCGAGGCTCAGAGAGATCGATGAAGCCGCAGAGAAGAGCAGAGCGGAGGATGCAAGCCTCTCAGACAGCTATTCAGATGCCAATGCTGAGCTTCTCTCGGTCATAGAAGAGCTGAATACTATCATGAGCGGCGGCGAACTCAACAAGGAGAAGCTCGCCAATATAGAGAAAGAACTTACAAGACTCAGCGGAGAGATCGAGTCATCTGAAGAGAAACTCGGTGTCAGGAGACAGGAGCTTGAAGAGCTTGAGGCGAAGGACAGAGAGCTTAATGATGAGATGGATTCTGTCAGGGAGGAACTCAGGCAGGCTGTCATGGTCTATAACGATCACTCGGCAGAATCCGCTGAACTGAATACCGAGATCGAAAGGCTGAGAAGCCTTATGATCGATATCGGCAACAAGAATGTCGGAAGAAAGGCTGAGATCAGCACACTGACCAGGTACAAGGGCACTCTCGAAGAGAGATCTGAGACCCTGAAGGCTGATTTTGAGGGAAGCGACAGGACCGGAGCCGAGAACAAGGCCAATCTCAGGAGACTTGAGGAAGAGATCGCTGAAAGTGCAGAGACTCTTGAGCGCGAAAAAGAGAAAATCTTCGAATATGCCAATAAGATTATATCTGTCAACAAGCATATAACGGAGATTTCTGATGAGATCACTGAGCTCACCGAGAAGTCGACAAGGGCTGCAGCCAGAAAATCCACCATCGAAGAGATGGAGGCTAACTACGAAGGATACAACAATACCGTCAGAGCTTTGATGCACAGGAATCTGAAGGGCATCATCGGCACGGTATCCGACATAATCAGAGTGCCTGAAGGCTACGAGACTGCTGTGGAAACAGCTCTCGGAGGCTCTCTTCAGCACATCGTCTGCGAGACTGATTCAGATGCCAAGAATGCAGTAAGCTGGCTCAAGTCATCAAAGTCCGGGCGTGCTACATTCCTGCCGGTGGAATCTGTGACTTCAGATCCGCTTGAACCGGGACGCAGAGTCAGAGAAGCAGCCGGTTATATCGGTATCGCATCGGATATGGTCGAGGGTGAGAGCAGATTCTCAGAGATCATTGAATATCTCCTGTGCAGGGTGATCATAGCGAACAATATGGATAACGCTGTGCGTATGTCCAAGTCTGTTCCGGGCGGATTCAGGATAGTGACTGTCGACGGAGAGGTCATCAATTCTTCCGGAGCTATTACCGGAGGAAGATTTGCTAACAAGACAGCAAATCTCCTCGACCGAAAGAAAGAGATCAGCACACTCAATGATCTTATCAGGGGATACAAAGACAGGATATTCGAGCTGAGTGATCAGATCGAAGCTGAAAGAAAGCATGAAAATGATCTCGCTGATGAAAGGGACCGCCAGAGAGAGAAGGTAACTGAGCTCGAGATCGCATACAATGTCCTCAAGACGGACAGAGATCATGCAGCTTCCATCGTGGAAGCTGATGAAGGCGCTTCTGAGCGCTTCAGAAATGAGTTAGAAAACATTGCATCGGATATCGAAAGAGCCGATAAGATGATCGCTGATTACAATAGCAGGATATCTGAGGCTGAGAAGGAATATTCTGATGCTGACAGCAGGGCGGCGGAGCTTATGAGCAGAGCTGAAGAGCTTAAGCCTGTCATCGAGGACGATAATGAGAAGATCGTTGCTCTCAAGGTAAGGATCGGTGAATATGAGTCCAAGGTCCTCTCAAGAAATGAGATCATCGAGAGAGTCAGAGATGATGTAACAGAGCTCGAGGAGATCATTATTGAACATACGGAGACTTCTGCTGCTCTTGAGAGAGACAGAGAGGTCCTCGTAGGCAGCGGTGAGGCTCAGAGTGACAGGGAATCTGAACTCAGGGAATCCAGGGCTGCTCTTGAATCCAGGCTCACTGAGATATCTGCTGCGAGAGAAGATAACAGGGCTCGCGCTGAGTCTCTTGCCGCTGAACAGAGGCAGCTTCGTGAGGATGTCGAAGCTTCACGTGAGAAGAGATATAAGATCGAAGTCAAGACTGCCAGAAATGAGACGCTTCTGGATACTCAGAAGGATAAGCTGTGGGACGAGTTTGAGGTCAGTTACGCCGAGGCCCTCGAGATGAGGACTCCTGACTTCGCTATCACTGCGGGAAACAGGGAGTCGCGCGAAGTCAGACTCCGCCTTGCGGAGCTCGGCGACGTCAACGTCAGCTCCATCGAAGAGTACAAGGCAGTAAGCAAGAGATATGAGTTCATGACAGCTCAGGAATCTGATCTCACAAGGGCAATGAAGGAGCTTGAAGAGATCATCTCCAACATGGACAAGACCATAAGAAACAGGTTCAAGGAGAACTTCGATCATGTCGTTGTCAACTTCGAGGAGACCTTCAAAGAACTCTTCGGCGGAGGCTATGCTGAGCTTAGACTCGAGGATGAAAGCAGACCGCTTGAATCCGGTATCGAGATAACAGCGCAGCCGCCGGGCAAGAAGCTCAAGAACATCAATCTTCTTTCCGGAGGAGAGAAGACACTGACAGCCATTGCTCTCATGTTCGCTGTTCTTAAAGCCAAGCCGACACCTTTCGTCATCCTCGACGAGGTAGAGGCGGCTCTTGACGAAGTCAATATAGAGAACTTCTCCAATTATCTTAAGAAGTTCGATAACATACAGTTTGCTCTTATCACTCACCAGAAGGCAACGATGGAGCATGCCGACGTGCTTTACGGAGTCACGATGCCAGAGCACGGTATATCACGCATGCTTTCCCTCAGGCTCGGAGACGAGTTCGATATGGACGGACTGGAATGATGCATGATTCCGGACATCATGCCCGGATAATACAGTGCTCATGATACAGAAAGGAGCAGATCAGAATGGGTCTTTTTGAAAAGAAATCCACATTCCGCAAATTCATCGACAGTATCACCAATGCTATATATGATAACCCTGATCTCGGGCCGGAATTCATGGAAGAGCTCGAGGAAGGTCTTGTTATGTCAGATATCGGAATAGACACATCTGACTCGATCATGAAAGAGCTTGATACTGCGATCAACGAAAGATATATCATCAAAGAGAAACAGATCAAGAAAGAGCTCGCCGAGATCATCGAAGGTCTCATGGACAAGGGCGATAGAAACAGAATGTCTGAAGATTATCCGCTCATCATACTCATGATAGGCATCAACGGCGGAGGCAAGACGACATCCATAGCCAAGCTCGCTCACATGTACAAGAAGAAGGGCAAGTCAGTAATGCTTGCGGCAGCAGATACATTCAGAGCTGCAGCGGCAGAGCAGCTTCAGACATGGGGAGACAGAGTAGGCGTAAGAGTCATAAGACATGCTGAAGGCACAGATCCTACTGCTGTTATCTACGATGCTATCCAGGCAGCCAAGGCAGCCGGAACAGATGTCCTCATCTGCGATACTGCCGGAAGACTCCAGAACAAGGTCAATCTTATGAGAGAGCTTGAGAAGATGAGCAAGGTCATCTCAAGAGAGTATCCGGAAGCAACAAGAGAGAACCTACTCGTCCTCGATGCAACAACAGGCAAGAATGCCATTAGCCAGGCAGAGGAATTCTCCTCGATCGCAGATATCACAGGTATCATCCTCACCAAGATGGACGGTACAGCCAGAGGCGGGATCTCCATCACCATCGCCGATCAGTTCGATATGCCGATCAAGTTCATAGGGATGGGCGAGGGCCTTGACGATCTGATTCCGTTCAATGCAAAAGATTTTGCACAGAGCATATTCGAAGAATAACGAGGTATCAAAATGAGTAAACCAATACTTGCCATAGTCGGCAGGCCGAATGTAGGCAAGTCTACTTTTTTCAACAGAATAATAGGAGAGAGAAGGGCTATCGTCGAGGATGTGCCGGGTGTCACAAGAGACAGGATCTACGCCGAAGCTGAATGGAACGGCAAGGAGTTCGCTGTCATAGATACTGGCGGTATAGAAGTCAGGACAGATGATACCATCCTCGCTCAGATGAGAGACCAGGCTGTAATGGCTATGGATATGGCAGATGTCATAATCTTCATGGTCGACGGCAAGGAAGGTCTCACCACTGCTGACCGCGAAGTAGCATCCATGCTCCGCCGCACCGGCAAGGAGATCATCCTCGTAGTCAACAAGGTGGACAAGCCTTCAAAAGCCTACGAGGCTATATATGATTTCTATGAACTCGGTTTTGATGAGCCTATAGCTATCAGTGCTGCCAACATGACCAATATGGGCGATCTTCTCGACAGGATAGTCGCCGGATTCCCGGATGATGAGTATCTTGAAAGAGATGAAAGCATCAATCTGGCCATCATAGGCAAGCCTAACGTCGGTAAATCCTCTCTGGTCAATGCGCTGACGAAGCAGAAGAGAGTCATAGTCAGCCCGATCGCAGGCACAACAAGGGACACTATCGATACTCCGTTCACATACAATGACAGAGAATATACACTTATCGATACTGCAGGACTGCGCAAGAAGAGCAGGGTCAACGACACCATCGAAAAATACAGTGTCGTCAGAGCAATCGCTGCCATAGAACGCTGCGATGTCTGCATCCTCATGATAGACGCTGCCGAAGGACTTACGGAGCAGGACAAAAAGATCGCAGGCTATGCCCATGAAGCAGGCAAGGGCCTCATGATCGTCGTCAACAAGTGGGATCTTATTGAGAAAGAGACCAATACGATGAGAGACTACGAGCGCAAGATCAAGGGCGAGCTGCTCTTCGCTTCATATGCTCCTGTAGTCTTCGTTTCCGTTCTTAATAAGCTCCGCATCTTCGATATCATCGAAAAGGCTTCAAAGATCCAGGATGCGAGAACTATGAGGATAACGACAGGCAGACTCAACAGCATCATAGAGGATGCTGTCATGATGAGACAGCCTCCTTCGGACAAGGGCCGCAGACTCAAGATATATTACGGTACACAGATAGGAACATGCCCTCCGTTGTTCTCTTTCAGCATCAATGACAGAGAACTCATGCACTTCTCATATTCGAGATACCTCGAGAACAAGATCAGAGAGCATTTTGACTTTGAAGGAACTTCAATCAAATTCGTCTGGAATGAACGGAGAGGAGAACAGAGATGACAGGTGATATGACACAATTGCTGATCATCGGAGCTATCGCCTATGCGATAGGAAATATCAGCCCGTCTATAATCATAGGCAAAATTTACGGAGTCGATATCCGCAAAGAAGGCAGCGGAAACGCTGGCACTACCAATACTATCAGAGTGATAGGACTCACTGCAGGTCTCATATGTCTGTTCATAGACGTTCTCAAGGGATTCGTCGCTGTGACCATAGGCTACAACATGGGCGGAGTCACCGGAAGCATGGTAGCTTTCGCCTGTGTCATATTAGGACACTGTTTCCCTGTGGTCTGGGGCTTCAAAGGCGGTAAGGGCGTTGCTTCCGCTTTTGGTGCAGCGCTTGCTCTCAACTGGCCGAGTGCCATTGCAGCCTTTGTGGTCGCTTTTGTGCTTCTCATCATCACGAGGAGGATGTCGGTAGGCTCGATCGGAGCGCTTATAGCATATCCAGCTCTGGTGTGGTATTACTATCCGGAATGCCTTTATTTTGCCATCGGAGCAGCAGCCTTCCTGGTACTGATGCACATCTCGAACATCATCAGGCTTTCAAAGGGCGAAGAAAAAGCACTGTCCTTCGGACAGAGAACGCTCAGAGACAGGAAGAAGCCGGCAGAAGAGACGATGAGACCGGCAGCTGCTGCAGAACCAGAAGCGGAGACCGAAGCTGCTGCGAACGCTGAGGAAGCTCCTGCGGCTGAGATATCAGTAGCTGATGATCCGCTTACAGAAGAAGAGATCGAAAAACTGGGCGAGAATGCTCTCACAGTCGGAGATATGGAAAGCGGAGAATCTCCTGTTGCCGCAGATGCGACGCAGGAACCTTCACTTGTCGGAGCTCAGACTCAGGAGGCGATAAGGCCTCAGCCTGAACCGATAGACTACTATACAGGCCATGAGATCCCTGATCTCGGAGACCAGGCATGCAGCATAGCTGTCATAGGCAATGGATCATTCGGTACTGCAATGGCCAATCTCCTTGTATACAACGGCCATGATGTAACCCTGTACGGCAGAAACAGCAAGGCGATGGAACTCATGAAAGAACGCCGGATGAATGATCACTATCTGCCTTATGTCATACTCATTGACAGGATCAAATACACAAGTGATCTTAAAGAAGCTGTGACCGGAAAGTCGATAGTAGTTTTCGCCGTACCGACACAGCAGTTCAGATCAGTCTCTGAAGCATGTTCAGATTACCTCGAAGAGGGCGTGATCGCTGTCAACCTGGCCAAGGGTATAGAACAGAAGACTCTCAAGAGACTTTCTGAAATCGCCGCTGAGACCATACCGGGAGCTACATATGTCGCACTTTCCGGACCTTCCCATGCTGAGGAGATCGTCAGGAACTTCCCGGCAGGAGTTGTTGTCTGCAGTAAGAATAAGGCCGCTGCAGAGCACATCCAGGATGTGTTCATGTCTGATAAATTCAGAATCTACACCCAGGAAGATATGGTCGGCGTAGAGATAGCCGGAGCTGTCAAGAATGTCATCGCTATCACGACAGGTATTTCAGACGGCATGAAGCTCGGTTCAAATGCAAGAGCTGCACTTATGACCAGAGCTATCCACGAGATCAAGAGACTTGGGACTGCAGCCGGAGCCAATCCTGATACCTTCTCAGGACTTTCGGGCATCGGCGACCTCATAGTCACATGTTCCACTAATCTGTCAAGAAACAGAAGGTGCGGACTTCTTATCGGCCTCGGACTTGAGCCGGAAGACGCTGTAAAGAGAGTCGGATCGGTTGTAGAAGGATACTATACAGCAGAAGCTGTATGCGAGATGGCAGAGCAGTATGACGTAGAGATGCCGATCTGCAATGTCACTAACAGAATACTCAAAGGAGAACTTGAGCCTGAAAAAGCTCTCGGACAGCTTATGTCCAGAAGCAAGAAGGACGAATTAGCATAAATGAAGACATATAACATTATCACCTATGGCTGCCAGATGAACGAGCATGACAGCGAGAACATTGCCGGCCTTCTGGAAGCCATGGGGTATACTCATGAAGACGATGCTTTCAAAGCGGACGTGACTGTCATCAATACATGCAGTGTCCGCGACAACGCTGACAAAAGATTTTTCGGAGTCCTCGGTCAGTTCAAGAAAGTCAGGAAGAACAATCCTGACTTTGTTCTTTGTGTGTGCGGGTGCATGCCTCAGCAGCCGCATATAGTCGAGAAGATCAACAAACAGTTTTCATGGGTCGACATTGTATTCGGAACTCAGAACATCGCACAGTTCCCTCAGCTCCTTGAGCAGAGGCTGACTACGGGCAGAAGGCAGAGGGCCATTGTAGACAACAACCCAGTTATCACTGAGGATGAGATGAAGCCTAAGAGAATGTACAGGCACAAGGCACTCGTCAACATCACATACGGCTGCAACAATTTCTGCACTTACTGCATCGTTCCATATACAAGAGGCAGGGAGAAGAGCAGAGTCATGAGCGAAGTCGTCCGTGAGATAGAATGTCTTGCACAGGACGGCGTAAAAGAAGTCATGCTCCTCGGACAGAATGTCGATTCATACAGGGATCCGGCAGGTCACTCATTCGCAGATCTTATAAAAGCAGTCAACGATATCGACGGCATAGAACGCATAAGATTCATGACATCACATCCTAAGGATATCTCAGATGAGATGATCGACTGCTTCAGGACATGTGACAAGCTCTGCCATAATATCCATCTTCCGGTTCAGTCAGGAAGCGACAGGATACTCAAGAGGATGAACAGGCATTACGATACTGCCCGTTACCTTGAAATAGTAGACAAACTGAGAGCTGTCTGCCCGGATATCACTATCTCAACAGATATCATAGTCGCTTTCCCCGGCGAGACTGAGGCGGATTTTGAAGAGACTCTCAATATCGCTAAGCGCGTGAGATATGACTCTGCATTCACATTTATCTATTCGCCGAGAAAGGGCACTCCGGCAGCAAGCTTCCCTGAACAGATACCTGACGGGATCGCTCACAAGAGATTCGACAGGCTTGTGGATGTCATGAATTCCATCAGCCTTGAGAAGAATCTGGAGTACAAGGACAAAGTGTACGATGTCCTCGTAGAAGGCGTAAGCAAGAATGCAGATGATGCTTATGCCGGAAGAACTGACGGTTTCAAGCTCGTCAACTTCACCTCAGACAGGAAACCTGAAGATATAATCGGGACAACCGTTAAGGTCAGGATCACAGAGAGCAAGACATTCAGCCTTGAAGGCGTGGAGGTATGACCGGAAAGGAGAAACAGCAGATATGAGTTTACAGTTCATAATGACTAAGCTTCTGACACTTCCGGGCATCATTCTCGGACTGAGCCTTCATGAATTCGCTCATGCATGGATGTCAGACAGACTGGGAGACCCGACACCGCGAAGACAGGGAAGACTGACGATCAATCCTATGGCTCACATCGACTGGGTCGGATTCATAGCTCTTCTTTTCGTCGGATTCGGCTGGGGCAAACCGGTAATGATAGATCCTTCGTATTATAAGAACAGAAGACTCGGAGAGTTTCTGACAGGCATAGCCGGCGTCACAATGAACCTGATAGTTGCGGTCATCCTGTCATTCCCGACAAGAGCGATACTCAATATGTATTATTCCTCGGGGACACCGCTTCTTGAGAATGTCGCTCTGATCTTCTATTATGCAGTCATGATCAATGTCGTGCTGATGATATTCAACCTGATACCTGTTCCACCGCTTGACGGCTGGGGGCTGGTCACCCAGATCTTCAACCTTCAGAAATACAGATGGTGGTACAAATTCTATCAGTACGGACAGTGGATACTTCTCATCCTTATATTCACCAATGTCACTGACATGATACTCGGCCCGGCTGTATCAGCCATCATGCGCCTTCTCGGCCTCTAGCTGAATAATCATGATTCTGTCCCGGAACATAGCAATGTGGATCCGGGATTTTTTAGTGAAAACTTTTGACTGAAACGGATCAGTTGCTGTTGATTAAAAGAAGTAATAGTTTTATATTATAAATGGTATACAATCATTGGCATTGTATTTGATGAGACGCGTTGAATACAAAGATTCGTTTCAATATCTGTCGACAGACAAAAGGAGTAAGGGAATGGACATCAACAATGAGAAGAACGCGCAGCCGCTTGCTTTCGGGCTGCATCAGGAGATACAGAAGGATATTTTATCAGGTGAGCTGGCATCGGGATCCAAGCTGACTGAATCATCAGTCTGCAAGAGATATTCTGTAAGCCGCACTCCGGTAAGAGAGGCATTCCGCCAGCTTGAAGCTGACGGACTTATAGTGAATATTCCTAACAGAGGGGCTTTCGTAACAGGACTTTCCAAGAGAGATATATCCGATCTCTTCGATCTGAGGACTCTGTTCGAGGTGCAGGCGGTTGAATGGGCTATAAAGCGCATGTCTGCCGAGGATATCGATGAACTCAGAGAGACCATAGAATTCATGGAATTCTATACTCTCAAGGATGACATAGACAAGGTCCTGAATTTCAACACTCAGTTCCATAATATCATCTATGCAGGGACCAAAAACCGCATGATACAGAAGACTCTCTCGGCCTATCAGATATATCTGAAGCATTCAGCTCCTGCCAAAATATTCACCGGGGATTATCTTAGGACCATCCTTGAAGAGCACAAGGCGATCTTTGCCGCATTCGAGAACAAGAATGTAGCTGCCGGAAGGAAGGCTATGGAATATCATATGCAGCAGTCCAAGCTCCGCAGGATCTCAAAATACTTCTGATAGAAAACCGGGTCACATGCAATGAGTACACGAACCAGACACCTCATATCTGATGAGGATCTCACTAAGACAATTGAAATACTCGAAGAAATGCACCCGGAGGCCGGATGCGCTCTTGAGCACCGTGATCCTTTTGAGCTTACGGTAGCTGTCGCGCTGTCCGCACAGACGACGGATGTAAGCGTCAACAAGGCGACACCTGCGCTTTTCGCAAAATATCCGACGCCGCAGGCTCTGGCTGAAGCAGATCAGAATGATGTCATGGATATCATCCGCACGATAGGACTGTACAGAAACAAGTCTGCGAATATCATAAAGCTCGCTCAGAAGCTTGTCAGTGATTTCGGAGGAGAGGTGCCCTGCGACTATGACAGCCTTGTAAGCCTGCCGGGAGTAGGCCGCAAGACCGCCAATGTAGTGCTTGCAGAAGGCTTCGGAGTGCCGAGGATAGCAGTGGATACACACGTTTTCCGGGTAGCCAACCGTATAGGCATAACGGATGAGAAAGACGTAACTGCGACTGAGGAAGAACTCATGCGAAGGCTCCCTGAGAAGCTGTGGATACGCACACACCATCTGCTCATCTTCCACGGAAGAAAATGCTGCAGTGCGAGAAAACCTGCCTGCGAAAGCTGCGGACTATGCAGTATATGCCTGTACAGAACGGGCAGAAATGCAGGATCAGAAGAGTGAGCCAGGCTCTCCTGAGGCAATATCAGTCTTGATAAGAAAGGGTATAATTGATAGAATCACTAGAGGTAAATTGTTATTAATACTTTTCTAGCAAAATCAATCAGGAGGCATGAAATGATCAAAGTCGGTATCAATGGCTGGGGCAGAATTTCTACTTGCGTAATGAGAGCAATCAGAAATTTCCCTGAAATGGAAGTCGCTGGAATCAACTGGCGTAATGCAGATTATGACTATGTTGCATATATGCTCAAGTATGATTCAGCTTTCGGAAGATTTCCGGAGGAAGTAGGCACTTACGAGAAGGGAATCACTGTTGGCGGAAAGAAGATCCCGGTTTATTTCGAGTCAGATCCTGCTAATATTCCATGGGCGGAATGCGGAGCAGAATATATAATCGATGGTACAGGTACTCTCACAACAACTGAGAAGTCTGCACCTCACCTGAAATCCGGAGCTAAGAAGGTAATCATCTCAGCTCCTGCAAAGGATAAAGTCACACCTACATTCGTATATGGTGTCAACCATGACTGGTATAAGAGGAACATGGATGTCGTATCCACAGCTTCCTGCACAACCAACTGCCTTGCTCCTATCTGCAAGGTAATCAACGACAACTGGGGAATCTATGAAGGACTTCTGACAACTATCCACGCTACTACAGGCAAGCAGAAGACCAATGACGGACGTACCAAGTACAACTGGAGAATGGGACGTTCCGTATTCAATAACATCATCCCTACAACAACAGGAGCTGCCAAGGCTGTAGCACTGGTAATTCCTGAGCTCGAAGGAGCTATCACAGGCATGGCATTCAGAATCCCTGCTGTAGACGTTTCCGCAGTAGACCTCGACGTCGTTCTGAGAAATGCAACATCATACGAGAAGATCAATCAGGCTATGAAGGAAGCATCCGAGACATATCTCAAGGATGTACTCATGTACACAGACGAAGAAGTAACATCTCTTGACTTCCTCGGCTGCAGCGCTCCGTCAGTATACGATGCCAAGATGGGAATCGAAGTTAACGATAAATTCTTCAAGGTAGTCGGATACTATGACAACGAGTACGGTTACACATCCAACATGCTCAGGATGGTAAAACATATGTATGAAGTTGATAACAGCAACTTCCCGATCGAAGACTGATAGATCAGACCGCTATGCCTGCGGATAACAACTGATAATCACGAATACGAGGGTGTGATACTGATTCTTGCATTCTGTATCACACCCAGTATCATATAAGCAATTAATTCAAACAAAAAAGGAGATTGGACTGATATGAAAAAAACAATCAGAGACATAAACTGGGAAGGAAAGGCCGCTGTCATGAGATGCGACTTCAATGTCCCTCTCAAGGACGGTGCCATCACAGATGACACCCGTATCAGAGCTGCACTTCCTACTATCAATTACATGATAGAACACGGGGCAAGGACAGTCATCATGTCTCACCTCGGCAGACCTAAGGGCAAGCCGGTAGCTGAGATGAGCCTCGCACCAGTTGCAGCAAGACTCAGTGAGTACTTAGGCAAGGAAGTAAAATTCGTACCTTCTGACGTAGTCGTTGATGACAATGTCAAGAAGGCTGCAAGCGAACTCGCTCCTGGTGATGTAATGCTCATTGAGAACGTCAGATTCCGTGCAGAAGAAGAGAAGAATGATCACGACTTCGCAGGCGAGCTTTCAGAACTCGGAGACATCTTCGTTCAGGAAGCATTCGGAACTGCTCACAGAGCACACGCATCGACAACAGGCATCGCTGATTTTATCCCTGCAGTTTCAGGATTCCTCATTGAGAAGGAACTGAAATTCCTCGGAAGCGCTGTTGACGATCCGGAAAGACCTTTTGCAGCTATCATGGGAGGAGCTAAGGTAAAAGACAAGATCCCGGTCATCACCAATCTGCTTGACAAGGTAGATATCCTCATCATCGGAGGAGGAATGGCTTACACATTCTTCAAGTCCATGGGCTACTCGATCGGTAAGTCCCTTCTGGATGAGGAAGGTCTCGGACTTGCAGGCGATATCCTGAAGCTCGCCAAAGAGAAGGGCGTTGAGTTCCTTCTCCCTGTAGATGTTGTATGCGCAGATGAATTCTCCAATGATTCACCTCATGATGTATACAAGATCGATCAGATCCCTGAAGACAGAATGGGCCTTGACATCGGACCTGAGACAATTGCTCTCTACAAGGAGGCACTGTCCAGGGCAAAGACGATCGTCTGGAACGGACCTGTCGGCGTATTCGAAATGGAGAATTTCGCAGTCGGCACAAAAGCTATCGCTGAATGTCTTGCTGAGTCCGATGCAACAACAGTAATCGGCGGCGGAGACAGTGCAGCTGCTGTTACACAGTTCGGTCTTGCAGACAAGATGACTCATATAAGTACTGGCGGAGGCGCAAGCCTTGAGTTCCTCGAAGGAAGGGAACTGCCTGGTATAGCAATTATTGAAGATAAGTAGAAGAAGGGTAGAAGAAGATGAAGAGATTTTTGATCGCAGGTAACTGGAAGATGAACAAGCTTATCAAGGAAGCAGGAGAATTCGCTAATGAGCTTAAGGCAAAGAATTTTTCTAACGCTGATGAAGTAGCTGTGCTCGTACCATTCACAACACTCTGTGAAGTTGGAAGCAAGCTTGAAGGAAGCGGGATCGGATTCGGTGCTCAGAACGTACATTTTGAGAAGTCCGGAGCTTTCACAGGAGAGATCTCCGTTCCAATGCTTGAAGAGATCGGCGTTGATTACTGCATAGTCGGACATTCCGAAAGAAGAGAGTATTTCGGCGAGACAGACGAGACAGTAAACAAGAAGCTCAAGGCACTCCTCGCAGCAGGCATCACTCCGATCCTGTGCGTAGGTGAATCCCTTGAAGTCAGAGAAGGCAAGGGCGAGCAGACATTCGTAGCAGGTCAGATCATTTCTGATTTTGCAGGCATTCCTCGTGATGATGCTGCAAAAGTCGTTATTGCTTATGAGCCGATCTGGGCTATCGGAACAGGCAAGACAGCTACACCTGATCAGGCAGAAGAAATGTGTGCTTTCATAAGAGGCGTCTTCGGCGGCATCTATGATAATAAGGCTGCTGATGATATCCTTATCCTGTACGGCGGAAGCATGAAGCCATCCAATGCAGCAGATCTGCTTGCAAAGAATGACATCAACGGAGGTCTTATCGGCGGAGCAAGCCTCAAGGTCGATGATTTCGCTGCTATAGTTGATGCTGCGGCTCAACTTAAATAGCTTTCATTGACACACCATAATCTGAGTGTTATTATAAAGTGTTCGATTTTGCGGATTACAGAATCGAACACTTTAGTTCTATTTTAAACAGATTTGGAGGAAGCTATGCATACAGCTTTAATGATAATTCTTCTTGTGGCAAGTGTCATTCTTATCATCAGCATTCTGCTTCAGGCAGGTAACAGTGACGGACTTTCAGGCTCCATCGCAGGCGGTGCTGAGCAGCTTTTCGGCAAGCGCAAGAGCAGAGGATATGATGCTGTTCTTGCCAAGATCACCACAGTTTCAGCTATCATTTATATTATTGTTTCACTTGCTATCGTTGCGATTTTCAACTGATACGTATAACTTCAGGCAAGGCTATTTCACATGTATAAGATTGTTTCACTGATATGTATAATTGCAGCAGCAGCGACTGCTTTTTTCCTCTCTTCATGGATCAGAAGCAGGAGAGGGACAGGCGAAGAAACTGCTAAGCTGTACGGGATAATCAAGAGCAGGAACAACAATTTCTGGGGATTTCACTACATCCCTGCTATTGCTTTTCTGCTCCTTGTTGTGATCGCTTCAGGGCTTGGTATCGGATGGATGAATGCAGCAGCATGTCTTGCGGGCGGCATAGTCACATTAGCTTCGGTCTATATCGGATCACTTTCCTATGTAGCCGGCTCTGTTGCTTCACACAGCAGTGCTGACGCTTCAGATATCAGGACATCTATCAAAGCATCCTACAGAACCGGCGCTGTGCTTGGTTTATGTATATCTGCACTGGTAACTGCAGTTCTTCTGGCAGTCTTCCAGTTCATGAAGACTGAGACTGTTATGGCGCTTGCCGGCAGCTTTGCTCTCGGCGGCTCTGTTACTGCAGCTCTGCTTCATACGGGAGGAGATGTATATTCATCGGCTTACGCTCTTGCAGCTCCATCCGGCGATTTTACAGACAGATCGGGATTCTTCACAGCAGCGGGTTCAGATATAGCAGAATCATACATCCTGTCAGCAGCAGCAACGATCATGCTCGCTGATGTTGCTGTAGCTGCATCCGGTGTCACATCGACTTTCACTCATGGTGCTGCAGCAAGATTCATAATAGTTGTGTACGCTGCTGGTATGGTCGGTTCTGTAGTCGGTATATTCCTGCAGAAAGCCGGCATCGGCAATGACGCATCGAAGGGTTCTCTTATCGGAGTTATCGCAGCAGCTGTCATCGCCGCTGCTGTATGCGCATATTTCAGCAATGTTATGATGCAGAGCTTTGTATATGCTTACGCAGCAGGCACCGGCATGCTTGCCGGCATCATACTCGCTCTGGTCAACAGATTCTTCTCACCTGACAGCAGGGTGTTCAAAGGAGCAGGAAAGAATCTCGGAAGACATTCAGTCGTTATTTTCAATATGGGCAGCGGCATGATCTCGACTGCTTTCACTGCGATCATCGTGCTTTCTGCTATCGTTGTTTCGTTCAACTTCGCAAACTTCTACGGACTTGCACTCTGTGCTGCCGGAATGTGTTCTCTCACAGCAGCATCATCCGGAGTGACCGGACTTTCTGTTCTGTCAGGCGAGACATCAGATATTATTTCATCAACTATCACTGATGAAGATGATGACTCAGACAAAGCCAGAATGTCAGATGCAGCAGCAGTGATATCAGACAGGACTGGAATAATGTCCAGATCCTACAGAACAGCTGCAGGATTCACTGCGGCGCTGGCTCTGTTCACAGCCTTTGCTGTTTCCAGCGAGGTTGAATCTATAGACATCATGGCTCTCAGAGTGTTCGCGGGTATTATTGTCGGTACATGCAGCGCATTTGTTCTGACCGGTATAATCATCGGTTCTGTTCATGTAACAGGACGTGTTGCCCGCAGAGATATGGGAAGAAGTGATGATGAGACAGGCTCTGCAAGCTCTCTCAGAGGTGCGGCTCTTCCTGTTGTTATCGCTATAGCTCTCCCTACAGTTGTAGGGCTTCTGTTCGGACCGGCAACTCTTGCAGGCTTCCTTGTAGCGGTCATATCCTGCGGATACTTCATCGTTACCGGTTTCAATAATTCAGGAAGACATTTTGAGAATACAGCTATTCAGTCACTTTCATCTGTCATCAAGATGATGACAGTGTTTTCAGCCGCATTTCTCCCTGTCTTTATAAGGATAGGAGGATTTTTGTTCTAATATCTTCTGAAAAGGAGCATGCGACAGTACATATGGCTATGCTTAAGCGGCTCCTTACAGGAAGCCGCTTTTTTACTGGTGAACTGCTATGAAAGACTACACTTACAAAATATTTGTGATCAATCCGGGATCAACATCAACCAAGCTGGCTCTCTTTGAGGACCACAGGAAGGTTCTTGAGACGACTGTCACACACGATGCGTCAGTCCTCAACTCGTTTCCTACATGCAATGACCAGCTGGATTACAGGATGGGGTTTATCACTGATTTTATCAGCAATAATAATATAGATCTCTCCGACGTCGATGCATTTGTCGGCAGAGGAGGCGGCTGCTATCCGGTCCCTTCAGGTACATTCGAAGTCAATGACAGGCTTCTCTATGATATAAGGCACAATGTAGGACATACGATCCATCCGTCGATCCTCGGTGTCCAGCTGGCATATCAGCTTCAGCAGCAGTACGGAGGAAGGCTCTTCATGGTGGATCCTATCTGCGTAGACGAGTATACAGACGTCGCAAGGATCACAGGTGTAAAAGGCCTCTCAAGAAGAGCAGAGTCACACGCTCTCAACCTCAGAGGTACTGCGATGCATCACTGCAAGATACATGGTATGGACTACCACCAATCAAAGCTTGTAGTCGCTCATATCGATGGCGGGATCACCATCGCTGCACATGATAACGGACGGCAGGTAGACTGCAATCAGGGCGCCGGCGGCGAAGGTCCTTTTACAGCAACACGCACAGGATCACTCCCGCTCATGGAGGTGCTTGATTATTTCAAGACACATACAGTTACGGAGATGAGGAAGCTGTGCACAGGTACGGGCGGATTTGTCTCTCATTTCGGCACTTCGAATGCAGATGAAGTATTCGAAATGGCCAGAAACGGCAACAAGGAAGCTGCCATAGTCTGGGAGGCTCTCGGATACAATATCGTTAAATATATAGGATCGATGGCAACCGTCCTGAAGGGAAAGGTCGACGGCATCCTTATAACCGGAAGATATACAAGGTTCACCGATCTGATGGATTATATCAGAGAGTATGTAGGCTGGATCGCACCTGTCTATATATATGAAAATGAGGTCGAACAGGAAGCGATGTGTTCAGGAGCACTGAGAGTCCTGACAGGAAAGGAAGAACCTAAGATATATACTGGCGAAGGAATGGTGTAAAACACAAATTCCGGCCATATAATTGTTGCTAATCATCAAATAATGATGTTACTATAGAACGGATACAGATTTAAATAAGCCAAAGGAGGATTCAGAGATGTTGGATAAACTCGAACAGATTCGCAACGAAGGTTTCGAGCGCATTTCCGGCGCAGCTGACAGGGATAAGCTGGAAATGATACGAAAAGAACTTACGGGAAAGAAGAGCTCTCTTCAGGAGGTGCTCAAGAGTCTCGGCGGCCTTGATCCGGATATGAGGAAATCCGTCGGAATGAAGGCCAATGAGGTCAAGAACCTCTTCGCAGAGAAGATCAAAGAGAAAGAAGAAGAACTCATCGCAAATGCTTCGGCTGTCGATGGTGAGATAGATCTTACACTTCCTGGCCTTGATATTGCCGGCGGTGCACTGCATCCTATCACACAGATGTGCTATGACCTTAATGACGCATTCAGATCCCTTGGCTTTGAAATATACAGTGAAGACGATATCAGCAGCGAGAAATTCGCGTTTGACAATCTGAATTTTGCAGCAGACCATCCGGCCAGAGCTTCTATGGATACATACTGGCTTGAAGGAACAGAAGATAAGAGCGGCAATGAAAGACTCTGTCTCAGACCTCATCTTACCGGCGGTTCTGTAAGGTATCTCCTTGAGCATGGAGCTCCTGCAAGATTCGTATATCCAGGCAGAGTTTACAGAAATGAAACGACTGACGCCAGACACGAAAGAGCATTCTTCCAGTATGAGGCGCTTATCGTTGATAAGGACATTTCTTTCAGCTCAGGAAGAGTAATGATCGAGACCATACTTGAGAAGGTATTCGGCCGCAAGGTCAATGTAAGAATGAGAGAAGGCTTCTTCCCGTTCACAGAGCCGGGATATGAGATCGATATGGAATGTCTCCTCTGCGGAGGCAAGGGCTGCAAGGCATGCAACCATGCAGGCTGGATCGAAGTAATGCCGGGCGGTGTTATCCATCCTAATGTCCTCAGAGCAGCTAATCTTGATCCTGATGAATGGACAGGCTTCTATACCAACATAGGTCTTGATAGACTTGTAATGATGCGTTACGGAGTCGATGATGTAAGACTGTTCCACAGCGCAGATCTGAGATTCCTCAGACAGTTCAGGTAATCAGGGAGGTTAATCAATGAATATATCTTTCAAATTCTTACAGAGATACGTAGATCTGCCTGAAGACCTTACTTATGAGCAGATCGCATATGACCTCACAATGAGAACAGTAGAGGTCGAAGAGATAATCAGAACAGCTGACAAGTTCCATGATATCGTTGTCGGCGAGATCAAAGAAGTCAAAGCTCATCCTAATGCAGATGCTCTTAAGATCTGCATAGTTGATGTCGGCGAAGATGAGCTCAAGCAGATCGTATGCGGAGGCTCCAACCTGTATGAAGGCCACAGAGTCTGTGTGTCCAAGCCTGGTGCGGAAGTAGTATGGCACGGTGAAGGAGAACCTGTACTCATCAAAGAATCAAAGCTCAGAGGTGAGAAATCCTACGGAATGATCTGCGGCGCAACAGAAGTCTATCTTGCAGATGTATATCCGCCGGCAGACGAAAGAGAGATCGTTGACTTTACAGCACTCGGCGCTGAATGCGAAGTAGGACAGTGCGTGGCTGAAGTTGCAGGACTTGATGATGTCATCCTTGAGATCGACAATAAGTCTCTGTCCAACAGACCTGATCTGTGGGGACATCTTGGAATGGCAAGAGAGCTTGCTGCTATATATAAGGTGCCTCTCAAAGAAGTACCATCCGGACTTCCGCAGGGTCTCCCTGAGTATCCGGTAGAGATCGAAGCTCCTGAGCAGTGCCCGAGATACACAGCTACTATAATTGAAAATGTATACGACAAGGAATCACCGGCATGGATGAAGACGCTCATCACCAATGCAGGCATGAGACCTATCAATGCGATCGTCGATATAACGAACTTTGTACTGATGGCTGTAGGACAGCCTATGCATGCATTCGACAGCACTCATGTCGAGGGCGGCAAGATCGTAGTCAGAAATGCAAGAGAAGGAGAGAAGCTGCTTCTTCTCGACGAAGCTGACCTTGATCTCGGTACAGACGATCTTGTAATCTGCGATACAGTCGAGCCTATGGGCCTCGCCGGAATCAAGGGCGGACGTAAGGACTCCATCCTTCCGGAGACAACATCCGTGCTTCTGGAGGTCGCAAATTTCTCGGCGCCTGGAATAAGACGCACAGAGCGTAAGTTCAATGAAAAGACAGACGCCGCAATGAGATATGACAAAGGCGTCGATACACAGAGAGTAGAGCAGGGCGTAGCTCTTGCACTTGAACTGTTCAAAGAACTGTTCCCTGAATGCAGATTCACTGCTTTCGGCGACAACTATCCGATCAGGACAGAGAAAGCTGAGATCGATATCACTCAGGAATTCCTCGACAGGAGACTGGGTGAGGTCCTTCCGCAGTCTGAGATCGAAGATATCCTGATCAGACTTGGATACGAGGTTTCCTTCGATGGTGAAACATATCACTGCAAGGCGCCTACATGGCGTTCAACAGGCGATGTATCCATCCACGATGATATCCTCGGTGATATTGCAAGACTTATCGGATACGAATACTTCAAAAAGCAGCCTCTCAGAGTCAGCTTCGAGCATTCCGTCAATCAGGTGAGAACTGACCTCAGCAGGAAGCTGAGAGAGTATCTTGCTTACAGATGCGGATTCAATGAAGTGTTCACATATCCATGGATCGATGAGAAGTATATCCATGCAGCTAAGATCGATACTGACAAGAGCATCAGACTCGCTACACCTCCTGCACCGGAGCTCGGTATCCTCAGATCTTCGCTGATCCCTGGTATGCTCGAGGCCATCGACAAAAACGAGAGATATTTTGACGAGTTCTGCATATTCGAGAATACTCAGGTATTCGAAAAGGGCGAGTATCATCCTTCAACAGAAGAGGAGACACTGCCTGTACACAGGAATCTGATCTCCGGAGTTGCTGCAGGCAAGAACGCACCTGAGCTTTTCTACAGAGTCAAGGGCGTTATCGAGAAGATGTCAGGTTACTGCCACTGTGAGGAGCTTTCGTTCAAACAGAAGGAAAAACCATCATGGGCTGATGAGAAGGTATGGCTCAATGTCATGAGCGGAAAGAAGATCGTCGGTTCTATCGGACTGATATCTGTAGCTGCTCTCGCTGAATCCGGCATCAAGAGCGTCAAAGCTGCTGCTTTTGAGCTGGATACAGACCGCCTTGTACCTTTCCCTTCAAGGACCAATGAGTACAAACAGCTTCCTACATATCCGCTTGTAGAGCAGGATCTCTCACTCCTCGTCGACGAATCCGTCACATGGGAGCAGATCAGGGAATCCATCAAGTACATGGTAAAAGAGCTTAAGTTCGTCGAGGAATACCGCGGCAAGCAGATCCCGGCAGGCAAGAAATCAGTCATGCTCAGCCTCAAGATAGGCAACGATGATTCGACCATGACATCGAAGCAGATCGATAAGAAAATGGCCGGCATTATCAAGGTGCTCGGTAACAAGTGCAAGGCTGAACTGAGATAACAGATCAGTTATCAGATACAAGAGGTGTCAAAATCAATGCCTGAAAGCAATCTGAAACGCTTTTATATAGTTAAAGAACATCCTGTAAGAATAATGATGAAGTGCAAAAGCCATTCCAGAGGAACTCTTGCGAGTTTCCTGGCTGGCTTCTGCATGCTTTGCATTATGACGACATGGGTCCCGGAGATACTGAGCGTTTTCTTTCCGGCAACCAATTTAGATCTGTTTTCGGCTTATACTGATGCAGATCCGGCTATGTTAAAACAGCTGCCGGCGACTCCTCTTGTCGTATTCCTGTACTCACTGTTCTTCTCAGGCGTATTCCAGCTCAGTGAATGTCTGTATACACTGACATATATCAGGAACAGAAAGGCAGACTACAGAGCCCTGACAGAGAGCTTTTCATATTATGTCAAAACTCTTGCGATATATCTGATCCAGATACTTGTAATATCATTCTGGACGATGCTGTTTATATTCCCGGGGATCATAGCTGCTCTCAATTTCAGTCAGTCTTTCTACATACTGGCTGATGATCCTGACAAAAGCATTCCTGAGATCCTCACCGAGAGCAAGATGATGATGTACGGAAACAAGATGAATTATTTCAGACTCATCCTGTATTACGTACCGTATTACATGCTCGCATACATCCCGGCTATGCTGATCGGCGGACTTGCCGGGAAGGTAGCTGCACCTGTATTCATCGCAGCTGCACTTATCGGAGACATCCCGGTTTTCGCCGTAAGGGGACTGATGAGCATGGGCAGAACGGTCTTCTATGAACTGATGATCAACAAAGGCTTTGCAGAGTTCAGATATGCAGGCCAGGATGCATTCAGAGAACTTGAAGAGCCGGACAGATAGAAACACGAAAATAGCCGCGCATCGCGCGGCTTATTTTTTTAGCTTGTCGATCGCTTCACTTATATCTGCCGGAATACCTGTTTCAAATACCATGTATTCCCCGGTGGCAGGGTGTGTGAATTCTATATGATATGCATGCAGTGCCTGGCGGCTGATCAGGTCTGTACTGGCTCCGTACAGCTCGTCTCCGGCTATCACATGCCCGGTATGAGAGAGATGGACTCTTATCTGATGAGTGCGTCCGGTATGGAGATCGACCTGCACCAGTGTGTGCGGGCCATATACTTCAGAATCGAATCTATCAAGCACGGTGACTTCAGTGACAGCGTCTTTGCCGCCCTCGGCCATGACTTCTCTTCGGATAGATACCTGATCCGGACGGCCGATAGGCAGATCTATAGTGAAATGATCTTCTTCGATCAGACCTTCCGTCAGTGCGAGGTATTTCTTGATGACCGAATTATGCCTCATCTGATTGGACAGATCGTTCTGGGCGTTGGCGTTCTTGGCAACGATGATGATTCCTGTAGTATCCATATCTATCCTGTTGGCAAATCTCACCTTGAACGACTGACCCGTCTGCTGCATGTGATACATGACCGCATTGGCGATAGTATGCTCAGGATGGCCTTTTGTCGGATGGACGATGATTCCAGGCTGCTTGTTGATGAGGATGAGATCATCATCTTCATAGATTATGTCGAGAGGGATATTCTCGGGAGGGAAATCACTCGTCTCCTCAGGAAGTCTTACACCAATAACATCTCCTGCTGCAGGGCGTATATATCCCGGGGAAGGAGATCCGTTGAGGTCCACGAGAGACTGGTATTTCATCTTTGTGCGGAATCTTGATGAGAATCTGTAGTTCTGCCTGAGGATCTGATTGATCGTCAGACCCTGTTCTTCTTCTGTAACAATGTGTTCGTATTTTGCCATTATATGTATCAGAGCAGTTTGCTGCTCAGCTTCTTCCAGTAGTCGTATTCGTTGTTTCTGATCAGATGGACTTCCTTATCTGACTGAGTAAGCTCTACGTAGAGAACATTGCTGAATTCATGGGTGCGTCCGTCGAAGGAAAGGATTATCGTGCCTTTTGTGCTGCGTCCTGTTCCGGCTATCCTGATGCATTCATCAGCTGGAAGCAGGATGCTTGAGTGGAAGCATCTGTAGGCATTCGTATTCATCGGTGCGACCGGTGTCAGCTGCATTACATCAAGATCCGGAGATACAAGAGCACCATCCAGAGAATAGTTGTAGGCAGTTGAACCGACAGGTGTAGATACCAGAATGCCGTCACCGGAGAAATCCTGTATCTTGGTGTCATCGATCGAGACCGAGAACTGAGACACGTGAGAATACTGGCCTCTTACCAGGATCTCATTGAGACCGATGCGGTAGAATTCATTCTTAGGTGTCACTATCTTAGCCTGAAGCGGCCTGATGGTCTGTACAGAAAAGCTTCCGGATTCAAGATAATCGAGAGCATCGTCGATCCTGTCAGGAGAGAATTCCTGGAAAAAACCGAGATGACCGGTATTGAAGCCCAGTACAGGGGCTGAAGGGAAGCGGCATTTGTGTATGAAGCTGAGGAAGGTTCCGTCTCCGCCTATGCAGAAACAGAAGTCAGCTTCCGGAGAGTACTCGCTGAGTATCTCGTATCCTCTGGCAGTCAGCTTTTCTTCCAGCTCCTGCTTTGCAGAAACAGAATTGTCTTTGAAATTGCTGAAGATATATATTTTTTTATGCATTACGGATTCCTTTCGTCATCTGGTCAAGTTCATCAACGAGTTCATCAAAAGCTTTCAGAGCTTCATCTACAGGATCAGGTGTACTCATATCTATACCTGCTATCCTGAGAAGCTCAATAGGTGTATCTGATGAACCCGATCTCAGGAATTCTATGTATTCATCGCGGGCAGAAGATCCTTCTGTCAGGATCCTGTGTGCTATAGCATTCGCCGCAGAGAAGCCTGTCGCATACTGGTATACATAGAACGGATTGTAGAAGTGCGGTATCCTTGACCACTCATACTGTATCAGATCATCGTGCGTCATGGCAGGACCGAAGTACTCAGTATTGAGTCTGTCGTACTCGTTATTAAGCCAGTCAGCTGTGAGCGATCCGCCGGCTTCCACATATTCATGAGCATATCTTTCGAACTCAGCGAACATGGTCTGCCTGAACAGGGTGCCTTTGAATTCATCGATATAGAAATTGATCAGATAAGATCTCATCTCCGGATCGTCTGTATTGTCCAGAAGGTATTTTATCAGAAGTGTCTCATTGACGGTACTTGCAACTTCTGCAGTGAATATCGAATGATCGCCGTATATGTAAGGCTGTGTATTTCTTGTATACCATGCATGCATAGAGTGACCGCCTTCATGGATAAGCGTGAAGACATCTCTCAGACCGCCTCCGAAGTTCATCAGAATGTAAGGGAAGCTGTCATATGAACCGAAGCTGTAGGCTCCCGATGTCTTGCCTCTGTTCTCATAACGGTCGACCCAGCGCTCTTCAAGGATGCCTTTTCTGAAAGTGCTTACATATTCTTCGCCCATCGGAGCGAGTGCTCTGCATGCAAGCTCGCACGCTTCCTCGAATGTATAGTGCTTATCCTCAAGAGATGCAAGAGGGGCATAGACATCATACATGTGCAGTTCTTCAACATCAAGAACTCTCTTACGAAGCTCTGCGTACTTGTGCATGGAAGAAAGATGCTGATGCACCGCGCTGACGAGATTGTCATATACACTTACAGGTATATCGTTCTGGGACAGGGATGCTTCAAGAGACGAACCATAGCCGCGGAGGCGTGCTGTTACTGCGTCGCGCCTGACGTTGTTTGAATAGACAGCAGCAATGGTGTTGTTGAGAGCTCTGTATTCTGCATAGAATTTCTCGTATGCGTCTTTGCGCACGTTGCGGTCAGCTGACTCGAGAAACCTTATATAGGAAGCGACCGTCAGATCTTTTTCCCGCCCGTCAGCTTCGCGGACCGGATCAAATCTCATATCTACATTGTTGAGTACGGTAAAAATGTTGCCAGAGGCTCTCAGCACTTCGCCATATGAAGCGATGATCTTCTCCTCTGCAGCAGACAGCGTGTGATCGCGCTTTTTCATAAGAGATGTGAGCATGAATCTGTACATCTCAAGACCCGGCTCCTGCTGAATATACGAATAGACAGCCGATGGCTCCGAAGAGAGTATCTCCGGATCTAGAAAAGAGACCAGAGCTGAAAATGATGTAAGAGCAGCTGCAGCCTTTCCGAACATCTCAGAGTTGATATTGTCTGAATTATCTTCGTCGCGCTTCATATGACTGTATATATATGCGCGCTCGATCTTCCTCATAGATTCGGAATAGGTAATAAGTGCACGGAGCAGATCCGAAGGTGAATCCATGATGTGGCCCTTCATTGAAGCAAGCTCCTCAGCTCCTGCAAGACCTGCTGCTATATCGTCGGCAAAACCTCTGCCTTCAGGATACATTGCTTCGATATCCCATTTATCGGAGGATGGTATTTCCGTGCGCAATTTCTGCTTATCACTGTTCATTTTGACATCTCCATGTGTTATAATATTCTGTCAGAAATTATAGCATAAGAGATCTTTCATTGATATGGATAAAACCGAGCTTTACAGAAAACTTGATATAGATACAATAGACGAATTCAGATACTATGAGAATCTTGCCGCTCTGATGGAGGAGGATGATTATATCGAGAGCAATCTCATAAGAGACCTTCTCAGAGAAGTGGATAAGAAGGTTTTTGCAGAACACCTGGATTCTTTTTATGAGCAGTTTCTGGAACATATTCCTGATAATGAATCAGAGCTCTATATCACCGTCGATACGATAGGCAGAGCTATGTCAGGGATGATCGCTGAGGATATGAGCAGCGATGATATCTCCGTTCTTGCTGATGAGATCGAAAGATTCCGCAAGTGGTATGTTCACGACCTCAACGTACTTGACAGGATCAGCGGTGAAGACATAAGTGTCAGAGATGCAAGATACAACATTATAGCTGCGGGTTTTCTCGGTGATAAGTGCGATTATGATTTTCATAATGCTCTCGGCTACACTGTTGACGGATATGATGTGAGGATATCAGGCTTTTCAGAATGATCACACGCACTCTTATAGAGAAAAGGGAATATGAGGTCCTGTCTCCTCTGGCGTCCAAGGCCGCTGAATCAAAAGGCCGTGAACACTACGAGGAGAAATGCGATTACAGGACAGACTATCAGCGCGACAGAGACCGTATAGTCCATTCCAAGGCGTTCAGGCGTCTTATCCACAAGACCCAGGTCTTCATAGCTCCCGAAGATGATCATTACAGAACCAGACTTACACATACTCTGGAAGTAGCTCAGGTAGCGCGTACAGCTGCAAGGATACTCTGCTACAACGAAGATCTTACTGAAGCAATAGCACTCGGACATGATCTGGGGCACACACCTTTCGGCCATGTCGGAGAGAGAGTTCTGAACAGCATCCATCCAGGAGGTTTTGTCCACAACGTGCAGAGCCTGAGGACTGTCGACAGGATCGAAGATACCTCAAGAAGAAGAGGCCTCAACCTGACTTACGAGGTGCGTGACGGTATCCTCAATCACAGAGGCGCAGTAATTCCTTCGACTCTCGAAGGGCAGATAGTGCGCATGTGTGACAGGATCGCTTATGTCAATCATGATATAGACGATGCTATAAGAAGCGGGATAATCAGCCTTTCGGATCTTCCGGAGCAGGATATAGAGATCCTCGGAACCACGCATTCAGACCGAATCAATAATCTCATCGTAGACCTGTGCTGCACAAGTGAAGGTAAGAACTGTATAAGCCTGTCAGATAAGTTCTACGGAGCGCTGACAGATCTCAGGACCTTCATGTTCCGCAATGTATATAATTCGCCGCAGGTCATCGCTGTGGCTGACATGGAAAAGGTCGAACTGATAATCAGATCGCTTTACGAGTATTTTCTCGGTCATCCGGATGAGATCCCGGGAATATACCGTGAGATAGAGAAAGAAGACGGCACTCATGAGGCAGTCAAGGACTGGATATCCGGTATGACTGACAGATATGCCATGAGGCTGTATGACAGATTATTCGTTCCGCACAGCTGGAGGTAACAGTAACTGATGGCATGGGACAACTTCATTGATGAACTCAAGATGCAAGTGAATATCGTTGATGTTGTCGGCCGTGAAGTTAATCTCAAAAAGGCCGGTGCCAACTATAAAGGCCTGTGCCCGTTTCACTCAGAGAAGACTCCGTCCTTCATGGTCAACGAGGAGAGACAGATATTCAACTGTTTCGGCTGCGGTGAGAAGGGCGATGTTATCAAATTCGTACAGAGCTACTACAAGCTTCCTTTTATGGAGGCAGTCGAGAAGCTCTGCAATGAATACGGCATCAGGATGCCAGAGAAGAGACATTCAGGACCGAGAAAGGACTACTCGCGCTATTACGAGATCAATGCAAAAGCAGCGAGATTCTTCTACAACTCTCTCGGGAGCCGCGGGAACAAAGGCCTTGCATATCTGATGAAGAGAGGCCTTTCAAGAGATACGATCATAAAATTCGGACTCGGCTATGCACCTGCATCCGGGACAGCTCTCGTAGATCATCTCAGAGCCGATGGTGTGACTGATGAAGAGATGCTGAGACTCGGCCTTGCCAACAGCGGCAAGAACGGTCTGTACGACAAGTTCAGAGACAGGGTGATGTTTCCTATCATCAATACTCAGGACAAGGTCATCGGATTCGGCGGAAGAGCCATAGGAGATATCAAGCCGAAATACCTGAATTCGCCGGAAAGCGAGATATTCCTCAAGAAGAACAACCTCTTCGGCCTTAACTTCACCCGAAATGAGATCTCCGGTGAAGACAGGGCGATCATTGTAGAAGGTTATATGGATGTGATCTCTCTTTATCAGAGCGGTGTCAGGAATGTAGCTGCTTCTCTCGGAACGGCTCTGACAGATAATCAGGCAAAACTCCTGTGCAGATACTCGAAGAATATCATACTGTCGTACGATTCGGATAATGCAGGTATAAACGCTGCGCTCAGAGGTATATCCGTTATAAACTCTGCCGGCGGCAAGCCAAGAGTACTCACTGTCAGCGACGGAAAGGATCCGGATGAATTCATACAGAAGAACGGCCGGGAAGCTTTCCTGAAGCTTGCTGACGATGCTGTTCCGGCAGCTGAATTCAGACTCAGACTGGCAAGAAGAGGACACGATCTGTCAACAGATACAGGCGTCCTTGAATATATAGAGAGCATAATCCCGGTATTGAGGGATCTCGGCCCGGTTGAGCAGGATATGTATATACGCAGGCTGAGTGAAGAATTCGGGATCTCTGACAGGGCGATCCTTATGAGCGTTCAGACTGAAAACACAGGACGCTCTGCAGCAGGAAGATCTGCATCGGGGACAACACCGATGCACAGCAGGATGAACAGAAGGAGAGACAGGGAGCAGCCCGCAATAGATGAAAGGATCGAGATCTCTTTCGCACTTCTTGCGATGAACAATACAAGATATATAAGGCGGTTCGAGGAAGACGGGATAGAATTCCACTCGGATCTTGCCTCACATATAATTTCAGCACTGTCAGCACTTGCAGACAGTTCGGAGAATGGTCCGCACTGTGCTGACGCAGAATCGATAGCACGCATGCTGGATCCGGACGAAGAAGAACGCTTCAGACGCTATGCCGGGAGCATACGCATAGGGTCTGACGATGAAGCTTTTTACCGTGAGACCAGGGCCAGCTATCTTATCAACAATTACAAAATGGAAAAGGCTGAGCTGCTTAATGAGCTTGCGATCGCCGAAAAGACCGGCAGACAGGACGAAATCGAGGAACTTGCAGCCAGACTGATCCGTTTGGATAATCTGATCAACAAAACGAACCAGATAATGGAGGAACACAATGCGTGAAACCAAAGTCAAAGACAAAAAGATGATCACGGACGATATGCCGATGGATGATGCACCGGCAGAATTGTCAAAAGCCGAAGAACTTGCTCATACTATCATAGAGTCAGCAAGGACTACAGGAAACGAGATCACCTATAATGAGATCAATGTCATGCTCGCTGATTCCAATCCTGACAAGGACCTCCTTGAGGAAATCTATGACCTGGTAGAGAGCAAGGGTATAAGCATTCTTGATACCAGAGAGCCGTCCTCCAACGAGCTCGAGGAGGATCTTGATCTCGATGATGATGATCTGCTTGATCTGGATCTTGATGAGGACGACCTTGAAAACGAACTCGAGGATGAGAAGAAGAGCGGTGTCATAATCAAAGCTTCCGGCGAGATCGAAGTAACAGATTCCGCCAAGAATATCCCGACTGATGACCCTGTCAGGATGTATTTCAAAGAGATAGGCAAGGTCCCTCTGCTTTCAGCAGAAGAAGAAAGAGAACTTGCCATCAGGATCGAGCAGGGCGATGAAGAAGCCAAGAAGAAGCTCTGCGAGAGCAACCTGAGACTGGTAGTAAGTATCGCGAGAAGATATCTCAACAGGGGACTTTCATTCCTTGATCTTATCCAGGAGGGTAACCTCGGACTTATCAAGGCTGTAGAGAAATTCGACTATACAAAAGGCTACAAATTCTCAACATACGCTACATGGTGGATCAGACAGGCTATTACAAGATCTATCGCTGATCAGGCAAGAACTATCAGGATCCCTGTTCATATGGTAGAGACTATCAATAAGCTGATCAGGATCTCCCGTCAGCTCCTTCAGGAATACGGCCGTGAACCTACCAGCGAGGAGATCGCAAAAGAGATGGGAATCTCTGTTGAAAAGGTAAGAGAGATCAAGAAGATCAGCCAGGATCCTGTTTCTCTCGAAACACCTATCGGCGAGGAGGAAGACAGCCATCTCGGAGACTTCATCCCTGATGAAGATATCCCTTCACCTGTCGATGCTGCAGCATATTCAATGCTTCAGAAACAGCTCAGAGAGGTGCTCGACACCCTTTCCGAGAGAGAGAAAAAAGTCCTTATACTGAGATTCGGACTCGATGACGGCCGTCCGCGCACACTCGAGGAAGTAGGTAAAGAGTTCAACGTAACAAGAGAGCGTATCCGTCAGATCGAGGCTAAGGCCCTCCGTAAACTCAGACACCCTAGCAGAAGCAAAAAGCTCAGGGATTATCTTGAATAATGCATAACCCGGACTGCATCACACTGCAGTCATAGATAACGGGCGGGAGGGCGTCAGTTCTCCCGCCCGTTCATTGCTGCGGACCGGAGATCATTACTTCCTAACAGAACAGGAGTACTTATGGCTTTCAGACTAAGCAAAAGAATATACAAAATTGCAGAGAAGGTATCACCCGGTGAATCTGCTGCAGATATAGGCACAGACCACGGATATGTGCCTATGCTTCTGGTTAAGAATAATATTTCTCCGTCTGTGATAATGTCGGATATAAGCGAAGGCTCACTCGCGAAAGCAAAAGTGACATTTAAGATCGCAGGTCTGCACGCCGGCGATGACTGCTTCAGGGTCGGAGACGGACTTTCCACTATAGAGCCGGCCGAAGTGGATGATATCATTATCGGAGGCCTTGGAGGGATCACCATTTCCGGCATACTTGCGGCTGATCCTGACAAGAGCATGTCTTACAGCAAGATCATCATGCAGCCCCGAAAGCATTCAGGCAACCTCAGATATTTTCTGTACACTAACGGCTGGGATATTGTTGATGAAGACCTCGCGCCGGAAGGCAAGTTCGTATGTGAGATAATCACTGCTGTGCCTTGCTGCGGCGAAGAGAGAAGAGAACCTCCGTATCCTGAGGACGATATCAGGTGGAAATATCCGCCTCAGCTTGTCTCAGCAGACAGGTCGCTGGCTGAGAAACGTATATCCTGGAAGATAAGCAGTCTTGAGGAGCAGATAGAGAATCTTTCAAGGAGCAGGACAGATTCAACGTACCTTGCAGAAAGACTCAGTAAGGACAGACAATATCTTATCAGCCTGCTGTCAGAATGATGACGGAAGCTGCTCCGGACGATCGCATGAATCTTTGATGAAATGAAGAAACTCAGTTTTATAGAGATAACATCGCTTTATATAGGTGTGATAATGGGAGCCGGCTTCGCATCAGGCCGCGAATGCTGGCAGTATTTTGGCGTGTTCGGCCCGAAAGGCTATTACGGAGTTGTCTTCAGCACGATCTGCTTTGTGGCTCTTGCACTGATGCTGACTTATATAGCCAGAAGCAAGGGGAGCGCAGACCTCGGAAAGCTGATATCGCCTTTCGACAACAGCGTGATCGATGAAGTTATAGGCTGGACAATGGCCATAATATACTACACCATGATCATCGCCATGACAGCAGCAGGCGGCTCGCTTCTGTATCAGCAGTTCGGGGTCAGCAAAGCCATAGGAGGAGCGATCATAGCTCTTCTGTGCATCATCACCGTGCTTGGGGATTTTGAGAGAGTCTCGAAGGTATTCAGACTGCTTGTGCCTGTACTTTTCGTTATCGGCGTCATTACCATACTTCTGACGATCAGAGCAGACTTCGAACAGAGCGGAGCAGTCACAGGATACAGGCCGGGAAGAATGTCACCAAACTGGCCAGTATCAGCACTCGTATTCATGGCTTACAACGCCCTTGGCATGACAACTATGGCCGGCAGCTGCGCCATCAATGCCAGAGACAGCAGGAATGCGTATACAGGAGCTGTACTGGGAACACTCTGTCTCGGAGGACTTACTATACTTCTTCTCAGAGCACTTCTGACAGATATGGCATTCTCATCATCCCTTGATCTTCCGATGCTGGGATTTTCCGCCAGACTGTCACCGGTACTGAACATCATATACGCGATAGTACTGTATGGAGCAGTGTATTCGACAGGCGCCAGCACATACTACGGCTTCAGCACCAAGCTCAGCAACAGCAGTGTCAAGAAATACATAATAATCGGAGGCGCAGTTGCCGGATTCCTTATCGGGCTGGCAGGCTTCAGAAAACTTGTGGAATTCCTGTATTCAGCACAGGGATACATAGGACTGCTGTTCATAGTATTCATCATAATCAATTTCTTAAGGCAGGCTCACAGGAACAGATCATAAAGTCTTTTCAGCACATATAAAATTATCGCCTTCAGGATAAATGGGCCTGAAAGACTTATCAGCAGTATATAGAGAGCGCTAAGATACAAATTAAAATGTTGAAAAAATATTCCTGCCGAATATAATTATCTAGGTATATATGGAAATGGGTAGACCAGACGGTCGCGTGCCGTATGGCATGAGGAAAGGTCCGCCGCAGGTAACTGTAGGGAAAGTGCAACAGAAACATTCCGCCGAAACGGGTAATGCCGTGGTAAGGTTGAAATGGTGAGGTAAGAGCTCACCGGTGCTGTGGAGACACAGCAGCCGTGTAAACCCCATCCGGAGCAAGACTGAGAAGGGCATCTGTGGGTGCGGCCCGTACCCGCCCGAAGGTGAGTCGCTTGATGCTGCGGGCAACCGCAGTGCTAGATGGATGATCGTCAAATACAGAACCCGGCTTATAGTCTGCCCGTTTCTTATTTGGTTTTTTTGCATTGAACGAATGAAGTTCAAGATCAAATGTTAGTAATATATTTCAGACTGAAGGGGACAGAGATCTGATATGGAACTAAGACTTGGTATTGACGTTGGTTCAACAACGGTAAAGCTCGTTCTTATCGACGGGCAGGACAATATAGTCTATTCGAAATATGAAAGGCATATGTCAAATGTCTTCGAGAAAGTCGGCGAGCTTCTCGAAGAACTGAAAGCCGAAAGAGGAGATCTGGAGCTTAAGGCGGTAATAACCGGTTCCGGAGGGCTTTCACTTGCAAATCTTTTTGAGATCAAATTTGAACAGGAAGTAGTAGCCTGCAGCAATGCTGTAGAAAAGCTGATCCCGCAGACAGATGTTGCCATAGAACTCGGAGGAGAAGACGCCAAGATCACTTTCTATGGCTCTTCTGTTGAACAGAGAATGAATGGAACATGCGCAGGCGGAACAGGAGCTTTCATCGATCAGATGGCTGTGCTCCTCAATACTGATGCAGGCGGACTCAACGAAGCGGCAAAGGACTATTCGATCATATATCCTATCGCATCAAGATGCGGAGTTTTTGCCAAGACAGACATACAGCCTCTTATCAATGACGGAGCGAAGACTTCTGATATCGCAGCTTCTATATTCCAGGCTGTCGTCAATCAGATGATATCCGGCCTTGCATGCGGACACCCGATCAGGGGCAACGTGGCGTTCCTCGGTGGACCGCTCGAATATCTCTCTGAGCTTCGCAGGAGATTTATAGAGACTCTTGATCTTAAGGACGAAAACATCATCTTCCCTGATAATGCGAAATTCTTCGTAGCTCTCGGGGCGGCTTATCTTGCTGAAAACGAACCTGTCATCAGGCTTTCTGATCTTACGGACAAGCTAAGAAATGCCGATCCGCAGGATGTCTCAGACACCAAGTATCTGCAGCCTCTTTTCAGCAGCGAGGAGGAACTCGAAGCTTTCAGGAAGAGACATGCCTCAGCTAAGATCGTCAGAGGCGAAATGAGCAAGGCAAGCGGCCCTGTATTCCTCGGTATTGATGCAGGATCGACTACAACCAAGGCTGCAGTCATCAATTCGCGCAAAGAACTCATATACGAACACTATCAGAATAACGAAGGCGATCCGCTTGACGTTGTCAGAAATGTGCTTAAGGAGATCTACTCACAGCTTCCTGAGGATGCATATATCGGAAGATCTGTCGTCACCGGATATGGCGAGGGCCTTGTCAAAGCAGCCTTCAGAATAGACGACGGCGAGATCGAGACGATGGCGCACTTCATGGCTGCAAGGCAGTTCATGCCTGGTGTTACTTTTATCCTCGACATAGGCGGACAGGATATGAAGTGCATGAAGATCAAAGGCGGCGCCATAAGCAGCATCATGCTCAACGAGGCATGTTCATCCGGCTGCGGATCATTCATCGAGACCTATGCAAAATCCGTGAACATGACAGTTCCTGGTTTTGCGAGGGAAGCGCTCAAGTCTGAAAGGCCGGTCGATCTCGGCACCAGATGCACTGTTTTCATGAATTCCAAGGTAAAACAGTCACAGAAGGAAGGTGCATCTATTGCAGATATCTCTGCAGGACTGTCTTATTCAGTTATCAAGAATGCGCTCTATAAGGTCATCAAACTCAGAAACACTGAGGAGACTGGTGATCATATCGTCGTTCAGGGCGGCACATTCCTCAATGAAGCAGTGCTCAGAAGCATTGAGATAATCCTCGGCAAAAACGTTGTCAGACCGGAGATCTCAGGCCTTATGGGTGCTTTCGGAGCAGCTATCGTTGCATGCAATGACTATAAGGAAGGCGAAGTTTCTACTGTTCTGCCTCTTGATCAGGTCGACAGCTTCACTGTCACAACATCCAACGCAAGATGCGGAAGATGCGGCAACAACTGCCTTCTGACCATATCTAAATTCTCAGATGGCAGCAGATATATCACCGGAAACAGATGTGAGAGAGGTGCAGGCCACGTAACTGCAAAATCAGATCTTCCTAATCTGTACAAGACAAAAGCAAAGCTTCTCTTCGACAGACCGGTACTCACTGAAGAAGAGGCCAAGCGCGGCACTATCGGTATTCCGAGGGTTCTCAACATGTATGAGAACTATCCGTTCTGGCATGCTTTCTTCTCAAAGCTCGGCTTCAGAGTCATCATAAGCCCTGCAAGCAGCAAAGAGATATATACAAGCGGTATGGATACTATATCGTCAGATACCGCATGCTACCCGGCCAAGCTCGTTCACGGGCATATAAAATGGCTTGTTGAAAACGGTGTCAAGCGCATATTCTATCCATCGATCAATTACGAGGCGGTAGAGGATTCGAAAGCTCCGAATCATTACAACTGTCCTGTAGTTGCGACATATCCGGAAGTCATCGACAAGAACATGGCTGATTATTTCTACGATAATAACGTGGAATTCTATCATCCTTTCGTTCCGTACGATAACGATGACCGCTTCATCATGGAGATGACCAAGTTCTTCTCCGGATCCAGAAAGGTAGACATAAGCAGCTCTGAGAACATAGTCGAAAGCTATCATCTCGGCGAGGATGAAAGAGATTACAGCCTCTACGGCATCGGTACGGACACTCTTGAGATAAGCCATGCTCTCAGAGCCGCCCGCAATGCCCAGATAGCATACAAGAAGATGGTTGCTGGCGAGGGCGAAAAAGCTCTCAGATATATGGAAGAGCACCATAAGAAGGGGATCATCCTTTCGGGAAGACCTTATCATATCGACCCTGAGATCAACCACGGAATCGATGAGCTCGTAGTGCAGCAGGATATGGTAGTCCTCTCAGAGGACTCCGTAAGCTGGAAGGTCAGGACCGAAAGACCGCTCCGTATCCTCGACCAGTGGGTATATCATTCAAGACTCTATAAGGCAGCTGTATATGCAGGTCAGAGAGATGACCTTGAGGTCATACAGCTCAACTCCTTCGGATGCGGACTTGATGCTGTAACTACTGACGAGGTGGATGAGCTTCTCCAGCAGAACAACAAGCTGTATACTGTCCTCAAGATAGATGAAGGCGCTAACCTCGGAGCAGCCAAGATCCGTATCAGATCACTCAAGGCAGCTCTTGAGGAAAGAGATAAGCTCGGAACTAAATCCCGCAGGATCAATAAGCCATATAAGCGCAAACTCTTCACAAAAGAGATGAGAAATGACGGCTACACGCTCCTCGTACCGCAGATGTCGCCTATACATTTCCAGTACTTTGAGCCTGTAATGAGGGCAGCCGGCTATAACGCTGTCCTGCTTCCTGCAGTTACAAAAGAATCCGAGGAAGAAGGCCTTCGTTATGTTAATAATGACGCATGCTATCCTACTATCGTCACTCTCGGTCAGATAATCTATGCTCTCAAGTCAGGTAAATATGACCTGCGCAAGACCGGTGTCTTCATGTCCCAGACAGGCGGAGGATGCAGGGCGAGCAACTACGTAGCTCTTCTCAGAAAAGCCCTCAAAGACCTCGGTATGGAGCAGATCCCTGTCATATCATTCAATATGGTAGGACTCGAGAGAAACCCGGGCTTCAGCATAACGCCAAGACTGGCTCTTTCACTTGTATATGGAGCTCTGTACGGAGACCTTATGATGAAATGTCTCTACAGGATCAGACCTTACGAGATAGAGAAGGGAAGCGCGCAGTCTGTCATGGATTCATGGTTTGACAAGATCGTACGCAACTCCATGGATCTCAGCAAGAAAGAGTTCAAAAAGAATCTCTTTGCTATAGTCAGAGATTTTGACAGCATCCCGATCCATGAGGATGTAGTCAAGCCGAGAGTCGGCATTGTCGGAGAGATACTTGTAAAATACCATCCGAACGCGAACAACAACCTCGTTGAGACTATCGAAGAAGAAGGCGGAGAAGCTGTCGTACCTTCATTCATAGACTTCTTCGAATACGGGTTCCTCAATAAGATATACAATTACAACAATCTTTCGGGGACATGGAAGTCGATGGTTATCAACAAGGTAATGATAAGCTTCATTGAATCCTACCGCAAATACGCAAGGCAGGCCTGCGAGCAGAGCAAGAGGTTCGTACCTGATGCTCATATCGAAGAGACTGCCGCCAATGCAGAGAGGTTCATCTCGGTAGGAAACCAGTGCGGAGAAGGATGGCTGCTTACCGGCGAGATGGTTGACCTTATCGATTCAGGCGTCAAAAACATCCTGTGTCTGCAGCCTTTTGCCTGCCTGCCTAACCATGTAGCCGGCAAGGGCATGCTCAAGGCGCTCAGACAGTACGACGAGAAAGCCAACATAGTTGCGATCGATTATGATCCTGGTGCATCGAATGTCAATCAGCTCAACCGGATCAAGCTTATGATGTCCACAGCCTTCAAGAATCTTGAAGAAACTGAGTCTAAGTAGTATACTGTAAGAGAAGAACAGAAACAGATATCAAAGGAGGTGTCTCCATTGGGCAGACATGGAACAATAGCTAACAGAAAATCAGCGCAGGACTCTAAGCGTTCTGCAATGTTTACAAAGTATTCAAGACAGATCATCGTAGCAGCCAAGGGCGGCGGAGATCCTGAATTCAACCCTTCACTCAGAGTAGCAATCGACAAGGCAAAGTCGATAGGAATGCCTAACGACAACATCAACAGAGCCATCAAGAAGGGTACCGGAGAACTCGGCGGCGAATCCTATGAAGAGCTTCAGTTTGAAGGTTACGGTCCAAGCGGAGTAGCTGTTATCGTAGAAGCTCTGACAGACAACAAGAACAGGACAGCTTCATTTGTAAGATCCGTATTTGATAAGAATGGCGGAAATCTCGGAACACCTGGCTGCGTTTCATATATGTTCTCACGCAAGGGCGTTATCATCATCGACTCAGAAGATCTTGATGAGGATGAAGTAATGATGGTAGCTCTCGATGCCGGCGCTGACGATATGATCGTCAACGAAGACAACTTTGAGATCAGAACAGAGCCATCTGCTTTCAATGACGTACATCAGGCTATCAAGGATGCCGGATATGAGATCGTTGAAGCAGAGGTCGAGCAGATCCCTTCAATGGAAGCAAACGTATCAGACGACAGTGCAGTCAAGTCACTGACCAAGCTGATCACTTCCCTTGAGGACAATGACGACGTTCAGAAGGTCTACTTCAACTGCGATCTGGATCTTGACTGATAATATCAGCTGCACCACGCAGCATATGGCATAGATCCCATTTCCTGGGATATGCGTTGAGTATCTTTAATTGAACCTACACTTTCTTAAAGGGATTCCGATGCGGAAGTATTATGTACAGCCTCCAATGAGTGGACTACAGAAACCATGCTCAGGAAGTACCCACCTTATCAGTTAACGATAGGGCGTCAATTAATGGCTTAACGGTATTCCGGGTTTTTTATTGAGAAAATATATTTAGAATATGGTACAATAAATAAAAATATGGAAATTTATTGTCTATGGGGATGCCAGAAATGAAACTAAAAAAGATCGACATCAGTGAAATCAAAGGATTCAGGCTGGGAAATGCAGAAGACGCTGAAGCCGGTACCGGAGTCACAGTCGTCATCGCAGAAGACAGCGCAGTAGCAGGAGTAGATGTACGGGGCGGAGCTCCGGCAACAAGAGAGACCGATCTTCTCCGTTCGGAAAACACCGTAGAGAAAATCAATGCCGTTGTACTCAGCGGCGGTTCTGCCTTCGGCCTTGAAGCTGCTTCAGGAGTAATGAGATCACTCGCAGAAAGAGGAGTAGGCTTCAGAGTGGGAGATGTTGCAGTTCCTATCATAACAGGTGCATCACTTTTCGATCTGCAGGTCGGACGGAGTGATGTTTTCCCTGACGTCGATATGGGCAGACAGGCTGTTGAGAATGCGTATGCCGATATTTTTGAAGCAGGCAATCACGGAGCCGGCACAGGAGCATCAGTCGGAAAGATGCTCGGCATGGAAAGAGCTATGAAGACCGGACTCGGAACTTTTGCTTGCGGAGATGACCTTATCCAGGTCGGTGCTATATCAGCTGTCAATGCATGTGCAGATATCTACAACGGAGCAGGAAATATCATAGCTGGTCTCAGAAGCCAGGGCGGAACTGAGATCCAGGGAACTGTCAAAGTCCTCAAGGGCATGATACATCCGGAGTCGCAGCCTGATCTTGATATATACGATATACGCCGTATGGCTGAAGAAGAGTCAAGGACTACAGCAGAACCTGAGCCGGAGAGCACAGGCAATGAGAAGGAAGATATAGCAAGAGCTCTGATGGCATCATATCAGCTTGAGCAGTCTCAGCTGGCAGAAGCAGAACAGGCTGAAGAAACTCAGGAAATGGCAGTAACAGCTGAAGCTCCTGAGCCATCATATGAACAGGTAGAGCATCCGGAAGATCTGTACCTGCAGGAATCATATGCAGCTGCAGAAGCTCCTGAAGCAATTCCGGAGCCGGCACCTGAACCGGAAGCAGCAGAGCCTGAGCAGACAGAAGCTGACATTCAGCCTCATGAATATGCAGCTGAAGCAGAAGCGGCTGTAGAAGCTTCTGAAGTGATTCCGGAGCCAGAACCTGAACCTGCAGTTGCAGAGCCTGAACAGACAGCAGCTGAAGTCCAGCCGCAGGAAACAGAGGCTGCAGCAGAAGATGCTCAGAGTGATGCTGCTGAGGAGGAAGATGACGAATTCCGCCTGAGTCCTGAGGATAAGGCGGACATGGGTTACGATATCGCTTTCAACACTACGATATCATGCGTAATTACCAATGCCATCATCACAAAGTCACAGGCTAACAAGCTTGCATCCATACTCCATGATGCTTATGCCAGAGCGATCAAGCCGGTTCACACCACGCTTGACGGCGACACGATATTCGTTATGTCGACATGCACGCAGGAAGTGAATTTTGACGCTTTCGCAGCTCTTGCCACAGACGTGCTGCAGTATGCGATCATAGACGGTGCACACTCCGCAGAAAGTGCATACGGTCTCCCGGCTGCAAGAGATATCATACGCAAGTAGTTTCTTTTCCCGGACAATGATGATAAGTCACTATAAAGCCGGTCCCGTTCTTTCCGGGATCGGCATTGTATATTACAGGCGGTCACACATATGGAAAAACTCATACTGATCGATGGAAACAGTCTTCTGTTCAGAGCGTATTTTGCCATGAGGCCTATGGTAACATCCAAAGGCATACATACTCAGGGCATTTTTGCTTTCATCAATATGCTCGGAAAGATAGTCAAAGACTATGAGCCGGACTATATGGCTGTAGCCTTTGATATGAAAGAAAAGACGTTCAGACACGAACGATACGACGGCTACAAGGCCGGAAGACAGCAGACTCCGATAGAGCTTCTCTCGGAGATCCCATGGCTTCACAAAGTTCTCGATGCTATGAACATAGCAGTCGTCGAAAAGCCGAGATACGAAGCTGACGATCTGATCGGGACACTCTCACGCAGGGCAACTGAGGCAGGCCTTAAGACGCTCGTTATTTCCGGTGACAAGGATGAACTTCAGCTTGTAAGCCCGGAAGTCAATGTGCTTATCAACAAGCGCGGAATGAGCGAATTTGACCTGTACGATGAGGCTGCTATGATGGAACGTTACTCGCTTACACCGAAGCAGTTTATCGACCTGAAGGGCCTCATGGGAGACAAGTCAGATAATATTCCGGGCATACCGGGTATAGGTGAGAAGAAGGGAATAGCTCTTCTGACAGAATACGGCACTCTTGAGTCTGTGCTCGATCATGCAGATGAGATCAAGGGCAAGATGGGTGAGAACATCAGGGCGAACATCGAATCGGCCAGACTTTCGAAGTGGCTGGCTACTATCGATACAGACGTTCCTGTTGAATTCACATGGGATGAACTCAGATTCAGAGAGCCTGATATGCCTCGTCTCATCGAGCTGTATACAGAGCTTGAATTCAATTCTTTCATCAGAAAACTTCAGTCTGAGGGCGCAGATACTTCAGCTGCAGCTGATACTGAGCAGGGAAAAGACATAAAAGAATCATTCGCAGGTATCCACAGGACAGGCTTCAGAGAATTCATATCTGAAGTCCCTGAGGGCAGCATAGTATCGATCGAAGCCGCATGTGACAACAACCATCTCGCACCGGCACAGATCACGGGTTTTGCACTGTATTATCCTGCTGAAGGCATCGGATGCACCCAGATGATAACACCGATGGATGCTGCTCTTGTTCTCGGTGAGCTTTCTTCCAGAAGCTACAGGCTGTGCGGATGCGGTCTCAAGAAGATCATCTATTCGGCTCTCAGCATGGCGGATATTAAGCTGATCCCGTATCATGATGTCACTATAGCTGAGTATCTGCTCGATCCTAACAGGCAGAAATATCCGATGGACAAGCTCCTGCTCAGACATGCAGGATATGTTGCAGACGAAGAATACGCACGGATCATGAGCGATGATCTCAATTACAGCAGTCAGCAGCTTGCAGAAGAGGACTGCCTCATGAGAGCTTACTGCTCCGTGCTTATTATGCACAGACAGAGCGCTCTACTCGATGAGGCCGGGACAAGGAAGCTTTTTGACGAATGCGAGATGCCGCTTGTATCGACTATAGCCGGAATGGAGCTTTCGGGCATTACATGTGATCCTGAGATCCTCGGATCGATCGGCAGTGAGCTGACAGATAAGATCTCTGTTCTCGAGCAGAAGATCTACAGCGAGGCCGGCAGGGAATTCAATATCAATTCTCCTAAGCAGCTCGGAAGCATCCTGTTCGAAGAGCTGAATATCCCTTACCCTAAGGCAAAGGGCAAAACAGGCAGTTATTCGACAGCTGCCGACATCCTCGACAAGCTGAAAGAAGATCACAGCATCGTTTCTGATGTGCTCGAATACAGGAAGCTGGCCAAGCTCAGAAGCACTTACGTCGAGGGCCTCAGCACAGTGATAGGCGAAGACGGCAAAGTCCGTCCGCATTTCATGCAGACCGTCGCCGCGACAGGAAGACTGAGCTGCACGGATCCTAATCTGCAGAACATCCCTATCAGAGATGATTACGGAAGGCTTATAAGAAAAGCATTCATAGTAAGCTCTGAAGATAACGTGTTCACAGGTTCAGACTACTCACAGATAGAGCTCAGGATACTTGCATCGCTCAGCGGTGATGAGTCTCTTATAAGCGATTTCAGGAACGGCAAGGATATCCATCGCGCAACTGCGTCGAGAGTTTTTGAGATCCCTGAAGATGAAGTCACTCCTCTTGACAGGACAAAGGCCAAGGCGGTCAACTTCGGGGTCGTATATGGCATGAGCGGTTTCGGCCTCGGAGAGAGCCTCAATATATCGCGCGCCGAAGGTCAAAGGTATATCAATGACTATTTTGCAAAGCATGCTGCAGTCAAAAAGTATCTTGACAGCATGATAGAAGAAGGCGAGAAGAACAGGGCAGTCAGGACACACTACGGAAGGATAAGGCAGATCCCTGAATTCTCATCAAGAAAGTACATGGAGAAGGAACTGGCGAAGAGGCTCGCTATGAATACTCCAATACAGGGAACTGCGGCGGATATAATCAAATTCGCCATGAACTCTGTTTCAGCCGAGCTTGACAGGAGAGGTCTTAAGTCAAAACTGATACTCCAGATCCACGATGAACTCATCGTAGAGGGTCCTGAGTCTGAAGAAGCTGAAGTGAGAGATGTACTTGAGAAGTGCATGACAGGTGCTGCTGATCTTGCCGTTGAGCTTACCTGTGACATACATTCAGGCAAAACATGGTATGACCTGAAATAACAGATCTGAATTATACGAAGGAGGATCATGAAATGATCACTATAGCTATAACCGGCGGCATAGGAGCCGGAAAATCAACTGTGACAGATCACATCATTTCCAGAGGATTTACTGTGATAGATGCTGACCGCATGTCCCGCGAAATGACAGGTCCGGGAGGCAAGGCCATGCCGTATATCATGGAGCACTTCGGACCGGATTTTATCAATGCAGACGGAAGTCTCAACAGGGGCGCGATGAGAGATCTCGTGTTCCAGGCACCGAAATACAAAAAGATCCTCGAAGAAGGAACTACAAAGGTTGTCCTTGAAGATATCGAAAAAATCCGGAAAGAAAAGGAGGCAGCAGGAGAAAAAGCTCTGTTCTTCGATATCCCGCTGCTGTTCGAGACTCATCAGGAGGACAGATATGACCAGGTATGGGTCGTAACTGCTGATTATGAGGTACGAAGAGACCGCGTGATGAAGCGTGATAATATCGACCCTCAGATCATCGACCTTATCATGGACTCGCAGTCTGATGAGGATGTCAAAGTATCAAAGGCTGATGCCGTACTGTACAATAACGGCAGCGTGGACGAGCTGAAAGCTGCTGTAGACCGGCTTCTCGAAGCGATCTGACTTGAATCTGCTTTAATTCTTACTAAGAAAACTGCCCGCAGACCTGGATCTGCGGGCATTGTTATTATCATCCTGCTGAAATGAAGATGTGTATTACAGCATTTCGATGAAGGCTGCGATACGTGTGTTCAGCTGAGCTACGTCAGCTGTTGAGTAGTCAGTCTCTACCATGAAGTAAGGGATCTTCTTCTCTTCAGTTACGAATCTCTCGATTGACTTGTGCTCTACATTGTATGTGTGGCAAGCCTGGAGTGTCATCTCGAGTACGCCGTCTGCCTTATACTCATCGATTGTCCTTCCGAGAAGGTCATATCTGTTAGGGTTAGGTGTCATGACCGAGCATCCGATCTGCAGATATCTGTATGCTGTTGCTTCCCAGATGTCCTCAGCATCTTCGTCGATCAGTCTGTCATACTGCTTAGCGCCTACGCAGTTCTCCATTGCAACTACTACGCCGCCATTATCTTCAACAGCCTTGATGACCTTCTCTGTAACTCCTCCGATAGGGCATCCTGTGATGACGATGCGAGGTCTCTTGCCGACGTTCTTGCCTTCTGCGAGTTCCTTCTCGATCTTCTCCTTAACAGCCTCAACCTCAGGTACGATCTGAGTGTGGTCGAACTTGAAGCCGCTTCCGTAGAGGACCTTGAACATATCGAGTCCGGAAACCGGGCATGGATCGTTTTTCATAGTGTCGATGAGGTGCTTCTTGGCAACTCTGATCTCGTTTTCGAGCTTGACAGCTTTGCGCATATCCTCATCAGTGATGGTGATATCAAACTTCTTCTCGATGTAAGCCTTAAGTCTCAGAAGCTCGTCCTTGTAGAGCTTGAGTCCGTTCTCACTCTGTGAATTAGGAAGATCCATGATGAATACGTCCTTGAAATCCTTCATGAGCTCGTACATCTTCTTCTTGCCGTCACATGTATTCTCACCGATAACGATGTCACTGAAATAGAAGAACGGGCACTTGTCTTCCTTGGCAAATCCGTAGCTGGATTTGATCAGAGGGCAGAGGTTAGCCGGAAGATCCTTCTCAGCAGCAGGGATAGTCTCACCGGATGTTGAGCACAGTCCTACAGTAGCACAACCTGCAGCAATAGCGAGTTCCTGAGGAAAATATGTGCAATAAGAACCGATTACAGGGATACCCTTATCCTTGACGTTCTTGACATTGATGAAGGCATTTCTTCTTGCTTCTGCGAATTCTTCAAACACAGCTGGCAGTTCTTTGATGATTTCCATTAATTCTTTCCTCCCGTTGATATCTGTTTATCAGGAACGGCGGTATTTGCGCCGTTCAGCACCGTATATAATTTTCCATCTTTTGGGGCGCATACACAATAAAAAAACGTTTTGTATAGAAATATTCAATAGTTCTTATTTACAGTATCAGACATGACCTGCATGATTATTTTGTGTGAGGAGAACGTTTGTTGTGATACTATGTTTTAAACACGCAGGGTTTTCACGGCAGGGGTGATTACTGCCTGTGCCGGTGATCAGGATAGAGGAGGTAAATATGGGTACAGCTTTTGCATACGGGCTGGGGACAACGATAGACGATCTCGAACTTCGGAAGGATGCTGCGAGCAGGTTCTTCGATCTTTTTACTGAGAAACGTCAGAAGCGGTTCGTAGCTGACTGGAGAAAGAACTATCCGCAGCTTGACTGGGATGATGCCATGACCATTATGATGATAACCGAAGGAACGGAAAAAGTTATCGCAGATGTGATCAACGAGAACTGCTTTGGCGGCAAAAAAATAGTTACCGGGCAGAAAGGTGCAATATACGCCGAGCCTTACTATCCGAAGTCAGATTCCGCAAGAGGGGCCATACCTCTTGAGAAAGATATACGGGATGCTATCGCGGTCCATCTTCAGGCCTGCTATAAAGGCGTGAGGAAGAGAGACATCGGATATTACTTCTTCGAGGATGAGGATGATGACTAGGCACTGCCTGACAGGAGATCAATCAATGAATAATCTGAATGAACATGTTGAAGCCGGAAAGAAGGAGCTTCTTGTAGTGAGCTTCGGTACCGCTTCACCTGAAAGCAGGAGACTGAATATAGACGCTACAGAGGATGCGATCAAAGCTGCTGCAGGAGATGCTTACAATGTCTGCAGAGCGTTCACTTCTCAGATGATAATCAATATCATCAGGAAAAGGGAAGGAATCATTATCGATAACCTCAGCGAAGCACTTGAAAGAGCAGCAGAGAACGGTGTCAGTCATCTTGTGGTGCAGCCTCTTCATCTTACAAAGGGACTTGAATATGACAAAATCCGCACGATCCTGACTGAATACGAGGACAGATTCGTAGGCATCTCTCTCGGGGAGCCGCTGCTTTCTTCAGAGGAAGATATCAGCAGGACTGCAGAAGCTCTGGTCGATGCTTCTGATCAGTATGACGATGGCCGTACTGCTGTCGTCTTCATGGGACACGGAACATCTGCATCATCCAATGATGTATATGTTAGGATACAGGAAGCGCTATACGCCAGAGGAAAAAACAATTATTATATCGGGACCGCAGAAGCCAGGCCTTCTCTTGAAGATGTGCTCGCCAGTGTGAACAGAGAAGATTACACCAGAGCAGTACTGAGACCTCTGATGCTGACAGCTGGGAATCACGCAATTAACGATATGGCATCGGCAGATGATCCTGACTCATGGTATTCAAGGTTCACGGCTGCCGGATATGAGACTGTATGCATCATCGAAGGACTTGGACAGATCCCGGCTGTCAGAGATATATATGTAAGCCATGCAATGAAGGCTGCAGCTCTATTCTGAATTTCAATAGAACGCCAGACAGCTTGCTACAGCAAATGACCGGTGTTAAAATATTTAAGCACTGCAATTCATTAATAACATGAAGCATCCGGTGCCCTGCAGCTTTGCGGGGATAATAGGGAAGCAGGTCAGAATCCTGCGCGATCCCGTCACTGTGATAGAACGTGTAAGCCCATTATGTCACTGGGAGTTTAACGACCCCGGGAAGGCGGACTTACATGCTATGTTCTTAAGCCAGGAGACCTGCCGGTGCTTTGTACAGGAAACCCTCTGCGATCCGCAAGCAGTGCAGGGCGCCGCGGAGAGTTTCCGGATCACGAGGAATTGGTCGTACAGTCTTAAGGAACAATGTTCCTTGTTTTCTGTCACCTTTTTGCCGTGAGTGGTAAGAAGGCTTTTCTTTTGACATTGTCACTGCCGGAACTGTCCGGACCTTCGATACAGTGCAGGTCAGGGTTAAGCCTGAATTAAGTCATTGGAGAAAAGGAGAAAATCGGCATGAAGAAATTTTTAACACTGTTACTCGGAATCACTATGATATTCTCGTTCTCGCTTCTGGCCGGCTGCGGTTCAGGCAGCGGTGAGAAGACCGAAGAAGCAAAGACTGAAGCTGATCCGGCAGCAGAATGTGCAGCACTGATCGATGCTATCTATGTACAGGAATATACTGATGATACCTATGCTCAGTGTGAAGCTGCAAAGGCAGCATGGGATGCACTTACAGACGAGCAGAAACAGAAGGTCGAAGGTGAGGAAGCAAGCCCTGATTACTTCGGACTAGATACAGGAGATGCATCCAAGGATGATCCTCTCAATCAGGATGAGATTGGAGAAAATGAGCTCCTCGTAGTAAGCTTCGGTACATCTTTCAACGACAGCCGTGCAGCTGATATCGGCGGTATCGAAAAGGCGCTTCAGGAAGCTTATCCTGACTGGTCAGTAAGAAGAGCATTTACTGCACAGATCATCATCAACCACATCTATGCACGTGACGGAGAGAAGATCGACAACGTAGATCAGGCTCTTCAGAGAGCTGTTGACAACGGTGTAAAGAACCTTGTTGTTCAGCCTACACACCTGATGCATGGTGCAGAGTATGATGAGTTCAATGCATCCCTCGAAAACTTCAAAGATAAATTCGAGTCCGTCAAGGTCGCAGAACCGCTTCTCGGATCAGTAGGCGAGGATGCAACTGTTATCAACGCTGACAAGGAAGCTACTGCAAAAGCTGTTGTCGCTGAGGCTGTAGCTGCAAGTGATTATGATTCTCTTGAGGCAGCTGCTGCAGACGGAACAGCATTCGTCCTGATGGGACACGGAACTTCACACGAAGCCAACGTAACTTATGACCAGATGCAGGAGCAGATGAAGCAGCTCGGATATGAGAACGTATTCATCGGAACTGTTGAAGGCAAGCCTGAAGATACAGCATTCCCTGCAGTCAAGAAGGCTCTTGAGGATGCAGGCTACACTAAGGTCATTCTGAGACCTCTCATGGTTGTTGCAGGTGATCACGCAAACAACGACATGGCCGGAGACGAAGAGGGATCTTGGTACTACGGATTCGTCAACGGTGGTGAGTTCGAGGTAGAAGGCGCTGACGCACCTGTTGATACAGGAGCAGGACTGGGTGCTGAGAATGTATCATGCCAGATCGAAGGTCTTGGCCGCATAGCAGATATCCAGCAGATCTACATAGCACACACTGCTGAAGCAATGGCACAGTAATCTATGAAAAAAGCAAAATACACCAGAATAGTATTAACAGCTCTGCTGACAGCTGTGCTGCTCTTGGCAGCAGGCTGCGGCAGTGCTGAGAAGCCTGCTGATCCGGGCATTGAGGATGGAACTTATGTTGCAACATTCACTACCGACAACTCGATGTTCCATGTCAGCGAGGCCAATAATGATAAGGGAATACTGACTGTCAAAGACGGAAAGATGACGATACATGTCAGCCTTCAGTCCAAGAAGATAGTCAACCTCTTCCCGGGCACAGCCGAGGATGCGGCAAAGGACGGAGCTGAGCTTCTCGAGCCGACTGAAGATACCGTTACCTACAGCGATGGCTACGAGGATGAAGTGTACGGATTTGATGTTCCTGTTCCTGCACTGGATGAGGAATTCGATCTGGCGCTTCTGGGGACCAAGGGCAAATGGTATGATCACAAGGTCGTAGTCTCAGATCCTGTACCAGGCGATGACATTCATGCTGCGGCAGAGGGTTCAGAGGAGCCTGCTGCTGAAGAGTCTGCCGGCACATCCGAAGCTCCTGAGCTTGAGGACGGAGAACACAAAGTCGATGTTGCTCTCGAAGGAGGGACAGGCAAAGCGTCCGTTTCTTCACCGGCTGTGATCAGAGTCAGCGGGGACAACTGCACTGCAGTTATCGAATGGAGCAGCCCTCATTACGATTACATGATAGTAGACGGCGAGAAATACCTTCCTGTGAATGAAGACGGGAATTCGGTATTTGAGATACCGGTGTTTTATTTCGACAAGCCTATGACTGTCATTGCTGATACAACAGCTATGAGCGAGCCGCATGAGATCGAATACACACTTACATTCGATTCTTCATCGGTAAAATAGTATAATTACATAATGCAGAGATCCTGCTGTACGACGGCGGGATCTCTGTGCTGTTATAACAAATCAACTTATATTTTTCTGTCTTATGAAAAGAAGCAAGATACTGCTGATGATATCAGCGATCCTCATCGCGCTGCTCCTTGCCGGCTGCAGCAGTGATGAGAAGCAGGAGAAAGCCGAAAATGTTCTCGAAGAACATCGCACGGGCAGCATGGAACTTAAGTATGCTGATCAGTTCCATGTGGACTATTACGATGACGGTATTGCTGTAGTCAGTATTGAGGATGGTCTTAAATACCTGGTCATCGAAGGCTCTGATGAGCTTCCTGCATGGCTGCCGGATGAAGAGATCGGTGAGATGACAGTCATATGCGCACCGGTACATTCGGTATACAATGCAGCATCCTCTGCGATGGATGTTATAGATGCCGCAGGGGCGCTCGACTCTGTCGTGATGACAAGTACAGCTGCTTCAGACTGGGGAATAGAGAAGATAAAGAAGCTCGTAGAAAGCGATAAAATACGTTATATAGGCAAATACCGTGCTCCTGACTATGAGGCTCTTCTCGAAGCTGATGTGGATCTTGCCATAGAGTCCACGATGATATATCACAGCCCTCAGGTCAAAGAAGAGATCGAGGAAGTTGGGATCCCGGTTCTCGTAGAGAGATCAAGCTATGAATCCGATCCGCTCGGACGTCTTGAATGGATCAAGCTTTACGGCCTGCTTTTCGGCAAAACAGTTGAGGCAGAAGCTTACTTCAGCGAGGCAGAAGAGAAGATAAGCAGCATCGATACCGATTCGATAACTGAACCGCCTTCGGTTGCATTCTTCTCTGTCAATTCAAACGGATCTGTAGTAGTCAGAAAACCGGGAGACTATGTAACGAAGATGATAGAGACCGCCGGCGGCACATATGCGCTGGATGGTATTACAGAAGACGAAGATAACGCGCTTTCAACTATGAACATGCAGATGGAAGCGTTCTATGATAAAGCTGTAGATGCTGATATACTCATCTACAACAGCACCATTGAAGGCGATCTTGAAACGATCGATGATCTGACTGATATGTCAGACCGCTTCGCTGACTTTGCTGCAGTCAAAGAAGGCCGGGTATGGTGCACAGATGCCAGCACTTTCCAGAAGACTACGGGAGCTGCTGACATGACCCTTGAGATGAATAAGATATTCGCAGGAGCGGATTCTGATGAAGACATGGAATATTTCCATCTTCTGAGCAGATAATATGAGACCGGTATTATCAATAATATCCCTGTAACGGAGACAGCACACGTGAAAGTCAGTAATGAAGCGATAAGGATAAGGCTCATATATGCAGCGCTTGCGCTGATCCTAGCCGTTCTTATCATGCTCAATATTCTGATGGGAAGTTCCTCCATGACAGCAGGAGAAGCTCTGAGCATACTTTTCTCGCACGAGACAGCTTCAAAATTCGGCCGTATCGTGTGGGATATCCGTATGCCGAGGATACTGGCTGCTGTATTTCTTGGAGGAGCTCTTTCTGTATCCGGATTCCTTCTTCAGACTTTTTTCGCCAATCCAATCGCAGGTCCGTACATACTGGGGATCTCTTCAGGCGCAAAACTCTGCGTCGCGTTGACGATGGTATACGTCCTGCGCGCGGGACTGATGACCAGCTCTCTTATGCTGGTCATAGCAGCTTTTGCCGGATCGGTTGCAGTGACCGGGATCATACTGATCATATCCCGCAGGATACGGAGCATGTCTGTCCTTATAGTATGCGGAGTGATGGTTGGATACATATGCTCTGCGGTCACTGAGTTTCTTGTGACATTCGCTGATGACTCCAATATAGTCAATCTTCACAACTGGTCTATGGGAAGCTTCTCGGCTGTCAGCTGGGATAACGTGAGGACACTGACTGTCGTAGTCAGCCTTGCTGTTATCGCTGCTTTTATGCTCTCCAAGCCTATGACCGCTTTTCAGATGGGAGAGCAGTATGCGAGAAGCGTCGGCGTCAACCTCAGATCATTCAGGATAGGACTCATCACTCTTTCAAGCCTGCTGTCTGCTACGGTAACAGCATTTGCAGGTCCGATCTCATTCGTAGGAATTGCTGTTCCTCACATCATCAGATCAGTGACAAAAACCTCACGTCCTATAGTCATGGTGCCTCAGTGCTTCCTTGGCGGAGCTGCTTTCTGTCTGTTCTGCGATCTGCTCGCCAGGAACCTCTTCGCACCTACGGAGATGAGCATAAGCACGATGACCGCTGTATTCGGCGCACCTGTCGTAATATTCATGCTCCTCGAGAGGAAGGCAAGGTGACGGCATGGCGATAATCAGAACAGAGCACCTCGATACGGGGTATGAACGCAGGATCGTAGTTGCCGGCGTGGATATGGAGATAAGAAAAGGCGAGATCGTGACACTGATCGGACCTAACGGTGCAGGCAAATCGACTGTGCTCAAGACGATAGCAGGTCAGCTAGAACCTGTCGGAGGAGTCATCTACATAAGTGAAAAAGAACGCGGATCATACTCGTCCAATGAGATCGCAAGGATGCAGTCAGTGATGCTTACCGAAAAAGCGTCGAGCGAAAGGATTACCTGCGAGGAGGTCGTATCTCTTGGCAGATATCCTTATACCGGAAGACTCGGCATTTTGTCTTCGGACGACAGACAGATCGTAAGAGAATCGATGGATCTTGTGCATGTATCTGAGATCGCTGACAGAGATTATCACGAGATCAGCGACGGGCAGAGGCAGAGGGTGCTTCTTGCAAGAGCGATAAGCCAGGAACCGGAGATAATGATACTCGATGAGCCGACTTCATATCTGGATATACGTCACAAGCTGGAATTTCTGGATCTTCTCAGAAACCTTGTCAGAGACAGAGATATAGGAGTCATCATGTCTATGCACGAGCTCGAGCTCGCTCACATGATATCCGACAGGGTGATATGCATCTCCTCTGATGGAAGAATAGAGATGACAGGAGCTCCGGACGAAGTCTTCACCGATGAAGCTGTCAGCAGACTGTACGGGATGGAACGCGGCAGGCTGACAGAGCTTTATGTAAGCTTTATCGGCAGCATCACAAGACATCCGGAAGTACATACAGAAAGCGATGATCAGGTAAAAAGATAATGGCTAAGGTTATAATGATACAGGGGACTATGTCCAATGCAGGCAAGAGCCTTCTTGCCGCAGGCCTGTGCCGGATATTCAGGCAGGACGGATACAGAGTCGCCCCGTTCAAATCACAGAATATGGCTCTGAATTCCTTCGCTACGAAGGAAGGCCTTGAGATGGGAAGAGCCCAGGTCGTTCAGGCAGAAGCCGCAGGCATAGAGCCGATGGTCTGCATGAATCCGATACTTCTCAAGCCGACTGACGATGAAGGCTCTCAGGTCATCGTTAACGGAAGGTCGATCGGCAATATGAAGGCGAGAGATTATTTTGCCTTCAAGACTGAGCTGATACCGGTAATAAAAGAAGCCTTTTCGAAGCTTTCAGAGGTAGCAGATATAATCGTGATCGAGGGTGCGGGATCTCCGGCTGAGATCAATCTCAAGGAGAACGACATAGTCAACATGGGAATAGCAGAGATGTTCGATGCACCTGTGCTGCTTGTCGGTGATATCGACCGCGGCGGAGTTTTTGCCCAGCTTCTTGGCACACTGATGCTTCTCGAGCCGCAGGAAAAGGACAGAGTCAAAGGCCTTATAATCAACAAATTCCGCGGAGATGCCAGTCTCCTTGACAGCGGCATCAGGATGCTTGAAGAAAGAGGCGGAGTGCCTGTTGCAGGGGTCGTGCCTTATATGGACGTGCGTGTCGAGGATGAGGATTCTCTCTCTGAGAGGCTTTTTTCCAGGAGAAGAGGAGAGATAGACATTGCAGTCATAAAAACCCCTAAGATCTCGAATTTTACGGATATGGACGTATTCGAGCAGTTCCCTCAGGTCTCCGTAAGGTATATTTCGGATATACAGGATCTCGGAACACCTGATATGCTGATACTGCCGGGCTCCAAGAGCACGAGTGCCGATCTGAGATGGATCAGGGATAAAGGCTTTGAGGAAGCCGTAAACGAATGCAGCAGAAAGGGCATCCCGGTATTCGGCATATGCGGAGGCTATCAGATGCTCGGATGCAGCATCTCAGATCCTGATAATGTCGAGGGCGGCGGCGAGATCAGAGGGCTCGGACTCCTTCCTGCAGATACAGTACTTGCCGGAGACAAGCGGACAGAGCAGTTCACCGGCACCTGCTGCGGTGCACCAGGGGTCTTCTCCGGTCTCAGCGGGATGACTGTTGAAGGATATGAGATACATATGGGAGTGACGACACCGCGCGGAGACTCGTATACAGATTTTACGTCAGACGGCACCGGCATCTGCTCAGATAACATCTACGGCACTTACATCCACGGATTCTTCGACCGCGGTGAGATCGCCGAAGCAGTTGTCAGAACACTGGCTGAGCGCAAGGGCATTGCATATAAAGGCGGAGATGCAGTTGACCACAGGGAATTCAGGGAAAAAGAATTCGACAGACTCGCAGATATCCTGCGTTCATCGCTGGATATGGATAAGATATACAGAATACTTGAAGAGGCAAAATGAAAAAGATAGACATACAACCTTATGATGAAAGAATATACACAGAGATAAAGAGCAGATGGGACAGCATTGCAAAACCTCTTGACAGTCTCGGAAGATTTGAAGACATCGTTGCAAAGATCGGTGCTGTGCAGGGAACGGCTGATCCGTCTGTAGCAAGAAGAGCTGTTGTTATGATGTGTGCAGATAACGGTGTCGTCTGTCAGGGAATCAGCCAGTCCGGTCAGGATGTGACCAGAGAGGTCGCCGCCTGGATGGGACAGGGAACAAGCTCTGTATGCCGGATGGCATCAGCTGCAGGCGTTGAGACCCTTCCTGTGGATATCGGGATCAATATGGAGGGAAGTCCTGAAGGTGTCCTGAATATGAAAGTCCGCAGAGGGACCCGAGACTTTCTGACAAGCCATGCCATGACAAGAGCCGAGGCAAGTGCTGCCATAAAGCACGGAACCGAGATCATAAGAATGTGCAAAGAAGAAGGCTGCACTGTGATCGCTGCCGGCGAGATGGGCATAGGCAATACTACAACCAGCGCCGCACTGATATCTGCTCTTCTCGGGATACCTGCTCAGGAAGTCACAGGCAGAGGTGCAGGACTCAGTGACGAAGGTCTTGACAGAAAGACTGAGGTCGTCAGAACTGCTGTCAGCAATCTCATGGATGAGTGGAAAGAGACTGCAGGCAGCACAGATCGCAGCAGTTCCGAATATGCATTTCATGCACTCTGCTGTGTAGGAGGCCTTGATATCGCAGGTATGGCCGGTATGTTTATCGGAGGAGCAGTATATCATGTTCCTGTCGTAATAGACGGTATCGTCAGCGCCGCTGCAGCTCTGGTCGCTGAGAGGATCTGCCCGGGATGCAGTGATGCGATGATAGCATCCCACGTAGGCAGAGAGCCGGGAATGAGACAGATCATGAAAGAGCTTGGACTCGTGCCTGTTATAGATGCAGATATGGCACTCGGAGAGGGCACAGGAGCCGTCATGCTTTTCCCGCTTCTGGATATGGCAATGGCACTTTACAAGGACGGGCTGAGATTTAATGAAACCGAAGTCGGGCAGTATGTCCGACTTGGTTCTGATGCAGACGATTGATAAGAGACTATGATACACCTCATTATCGGCACACCTGATTCAGGAAAGTCGGCTCTTGCTGAAAAGACCGTTCCTGAGATAGCCGGAGATACAACCAGATACTATATCGCCACGATGATACCTTATGGTGAAGAAGGCAGGATGCGTGTCGCAAAACACCGCAGTATGCGGGAAGGCAAGGGCTTTACTACGATCGAGGTCCCTTTTGATGCGGGAGATATCTCTCTTCCTGAAGACAGCACGGTCCTTCTTGAGTGTGTTTCTAATCTGGCTGCCAATGAGATGTTTGCAAGACATACGCCGGCAGACAAGTGCGCTGAGAAGATAGTTTCAGATATCAGCAGGCTTGCCCTGAGCGTAAGAAATACCGTGATAGTAACCAATCATTTCGATATCACAGATGATTTTGATTCTGAAACCATAATGTACGCTCTGACGATGGACAGGATCAATCACAGACTGAGTATTCTGGCAGATAAGGTCACTGATCTGACAGCCGGCAGGAGATAAACATGAAACTTCTGAGAACTATCGCTGTGACATTCGCGCAGTACTCAAGAATACCGATGCCGCATTTTGAATGGAGGAAGAAAGACATGACATACAGCATGGCTGCTTTCCCGCTGGTCGGTGCTGTTATAGGCCTCATATATACAGCGGTATTCTTCGCTTCCGTGAGACTGTCAATACCGCCTGCAGCAGCGGCACTTCTGATGACAGCTGTACCGGTCCTGCTGACAGGAGGCTTTCACATTGACGGTTTTATGGATGTCTCAGATGCGCTCAGTTCATATGCTGACAGAGAGGAAAAGCTCAGGATTCTCAAGGATCCTCACATAGGAGCTTTTGCAGTCATCAGGCTTGCTCTCTGCGGCCTTATATATGTCGCTGCAGCTGTGACCGTTGTGACATTCGCTTATGCCGCTTCGGATCTGTCAGACAGCGAAGCAGCGCCTGTACTGTGCACAGCAGCAGGTTTCATACTTTCAAGAAGCCTGAGTGCGCTTTCTGTACTGACTTTTAAGTCTGCGAAGAAAGAAGGAATGCTGTATTATGAGGCTCAGACGGCAGGAGAAGGTCGCACGGCCAATATAGTCATCGTCGTTGTATGGATGATAGCTGCCTGTGTCGTAATGCTGAGACTTGACCTGCAGACCGGGATCCTTGGGATCATCTCTGCGGGATGTGTCTTCGCCTGGTACAGGCATATGAGCTATAAGCACCTCGGTGGTATAACTGGTGATACAGCCGGCTGGCTCGTCACAGTCTGCGAAACGGCTCTGATCGCTGCTTCTGCAGTATCAGTCATAATAATGCAGCAGTAGGATTACTGATAAGATCCCGGAAGGACAGAATTTATGAAATTTTATCTTATAAGGCACAGTATCACTCAGGATAATGTTGAAAGAAAATTCTCAGGCTGCAGGACGGATATGCCTCTGATACAGGAGGGGATAGATATCCTTCAGCCTGTAAGAGATGTCCCTCAGAACAGTATTCTTTTCGTCAGCCCGATGCTGAGAGCAAGGCAGACTGCAGAGATAATGTTCCCCGGCAAGGAGCAGATAGTAGTTAATGAGATCATGGAGATGGACTTCGGCATCTTCGAGGCGAAAAACCACAGCATGCTCGATGGAGATCCTGATTATCAGGCATGGCTTGACAGCGGAGGTCTCGCTATTATACCGGGTGGAGAAAGCATCGGGATATTCAGAGAAAGAGTACTGAGAGGTCTTAAGAAGATCCTAGCCGAGGCAGTCAGAGAAGAACGCGAAGCGGTATATACAGTTGCACACGGCGGGACACTGATGGCAGTGATGAGCTTTGTGACGGGCAGAGACTATTTTGATTTCAATGTTCCCAACGGCATGGGATATGTTATAGAACTGGAGGCTGATGATGCAGGAAATATCACTTCTGCAGGCTCATATGATCGCTTTTGCGGCGGGCTTCGTGATGGATATCGTGATTGGAGACCCCCACAATATACCCCATCCGGTGAAATGGATAGGCAGTCTGATAGCTTTTCTGGACAGGAAGCTTCTCGGTGAGATCCCGGCAGATAAGACTGATCCTTCACTGAGAGACGGAAGTCTTGAAAGGCGGAAGGGAGCTCTTCTCGCGGTCCTGGTGATACTGATCACTGCAGCAGCCGCAGGAGCAGCTGTTGTTTTACCATATAAAATTTCGGTAAACCTCGGTATTATAGTCGAAGCTGTCCTTACATGCTATGTCCTGGCAATGACAAGTCTCAGAAAAGAGAGCATGAAAGTGTATCATGAGCTCAGGAAATGCGATACAGAAGGTGCCAGAAAGGCTGTTTCCATGATAGTCGGGCGGGATACGTCTGTGCTGGATAACAAGGGCATCACCAAGGCTGCTGTTGAGACAGTTGCTGAGAATTTTTCCGATGGCGTTATAGCTCCGATGCTGTATACAGCTCTGGGTACTCCGATCCTCGGGCTTGTCTATAAATCCATAAATACAATGGATTCCATGATCGGATACCTAAATGACCGCTATATGAATTTTGGTACAGTGGCCGCTAAGCTTGATGATGCTGTCAATTATATCCCTGCCAGGATCAGCGCGCTCCTTATGATAGCTGCGTGCTACATATGCGGCCGTGAATTCGATGGTGCCCGTGCTTTCAGGATATGGAGGCGCGACAGATATAATCATAAAAGTCCGAATGCAGCACAGACTGAAAGCGCATGTGCCGGCGCCCTCGGGATCCAGCTTGCCGGAGACGCACAGTATTTCGGCAGGATAGTGCATAAGCCGTATATCGGTGATCCGGTAAGGGAAATTGAGACAGAAGATATCGTAAGAGTCAACAGGCTTATGACCGCGGCATCAGTTCTTGGCGTACTTATGTGCATAGCCCTGATGCTGATCGTTCTGAAGTTATAGATATACCAGTAGAAGCGTAATGATACAGAAAGCTCCAATTCATCAGAATACAAAAGCTGCAGAAAACGGATATGCATGTCCGCAGGCAGTGCACGGCGGTGATGTGTACCGAAACGAGGTGAAACTTGATTATTCAGTCAGTCTGAATCCTCTTGGAGTGCCTGAGAAGATCCGGAGCGCTGCTCTTAAGGGCCTTGATGAGATAACTCATTATCCGGATCCGTATCACATAGAGCTCAGAACTGTTCTTGCAAAGGCAGAAAATACTGATCCGGAGAAGATCGTCTGCGGAAGCGGAGCATCGGAGCTTATCATGGCAGCAGTACACGCTTTTATGCCTCATAAGGCTCTTATAACGGCTCCGTGTTATTCCGGCTATGAGACTGCTCTTCGCGCATCGGAAGCAGCGATCACAGAATATCCTCTCAGTGAGTCAGATGATTTTGAGCTTGGCGAAGGCATCCTGGACATGATCAGTGAAGATACTGATATGGTCTTCATTACAGATCCGAACAACCCGACCGGAAGACTTACAGATGAAGAGCTTATCGTCCGTATAGCTGAGAAATGTGCTGCATGCGGTGCGGTGCTGATGATCGACGAATGCTTCCGCCCTCTGACAGGCAGAGGCAGCTCAGGACTCCCGCATGGAAAAGGCAGCAGTGATGCAGCCTTCGGAACTGTGCTTCATCTCAGAGCTTTCACCAAGACCTTTGCCATCCCGGGGATAAGACTGGGATACATAATAACCGACGACATTTCCGCAGCCGATAAGATAAGAAAACACCTTCCTGAGTGGAACATATCCCGTATAGCTGAACGGACTGGCGCTGCAGCATCTGAGCTGATGACTGATTCAGATTATATAAGCAGGGCAGCAGCTGAAATTGCACGGGAACGTGTGTATCTTACCGGAGAGCTTGAGTCTCTCGGGATCAGAGTGTATCCGGGAGATGCGAATTATCTTCTAATCAGGACTGAGTCCGGCCTGTACGAGAAGCTTCTGGCGAACGGGATACTTATCAGGAGATGCGCGAATTTCCACGGACTAGATGAAACATATTACAGGATCGCAGTCAGAAGACACGAAGATAACGTTATTCTGACAGATGTCCTGAGAAGAATTTATCAGGAGTGAAACGGCAGTCATGATAGAGCATATCTTACCCGGCGATATCGAGAAGAGAAGTTTTGAGATAATTGCAGAAGAGCTTGAAAGTATGGGTATAAGTCTTGATCCTGTGCAGGACCCTGTCATAAGACGGGCTATCCATACATCAGCAGATTTTGAGTATGCTAAGACTCTGAAATTCTCGCCTGAAGCAGTTCAGAAGGCAAGAGAACTGATAGCTTCTGGTGCAGATATCATCACTGATACCAACATGGCCCTTACCGGCATCAACAAAAAGCGTCTGGCAGAGTACGGCGGCAGAGTTTACTGCTACATGGCTGATGAAGACGTAGCTTCTGAAGCCAGGAGCAGGGGCATCACCAGAGCCTCAGTCAGCATGGAGCATGCTGCCAGAGATATCAAAGCCCGCGGAGGCAGGGCTATATTCGCTGTAGGCAATGCGCCGACAGCACTTATTACTCTCAGACGGCTGTATGACGAGAAGGAGTTTGCTGCAGACTTCATAATCGGCGTACCGGTCGGTTTTGTCAATGTCGTGGAAGCAAAGGAACTCATACTTGAAACAGACATGCCGTACATAGTAAACCGCGGCAGGAAGGGCGGAAGCAATATCGCCGCTGCCATCGTCAATGCGCTGCTGTACGGCATGGAAAGATAGAGACAGATCATGCAGGAGATGCGAAAAGGATTCACTACCGGAAGCTGCGCGGCTGCAGCTGCCAAGGCTGCATGCAGGATGCTTCTTTCCGGCGGCACTGTGGACAGGATCAGTATCATAACGCCTTCAGGCGTGCCTTTTGATGCACAGATACTGGATATCCGCAGAACTCCTGTCAGTGTCAGATGTGCTGTCAGAAAAGACGGCGGCGACGACCCAGATGTGACTACAGGAGCGCTCATATATGCTGAAGTCTCTCTTGCAGAAGAATCACCATCAGATGAACGTATACATATCGACGGCGGAGAAGGTGTCGGAAGGGTCACAAGACCAGGTCTCGATCAGCCTCCGGGAAATGCAGCGATCAATTCTGTCCCGCGCAGGATGATAAGAGATGAAGTTGCTGAAGTCCTCGATGCGTATGATCACAGGGGAAACATCCATGTGATCATCTCTGTTCCGGGCGGTGACAAGATCGCTGAGCATACATTCAATCCGAGGCTCGGTATCGAAGGCGGCATCTCGATCATAGGCACATCAGGTATCGTAGAGCCTATGAGCAGGCAGGCTGTGCTCGACACCATAAGAGTTGAACTCAGGCAGAAATACGCTGAAGGCTGCAGGACCGCTTTTATCTCCCCAGGCAATTACGGCATAGATTTCATGCGTGAGACATATGGAGTGGATCTTGACAGAAGCGTCAAATGCAGCAATTTCATCGGCGAGACGATAGACATGGTAGCAGAGACCGGCTTCGAAGGTATGCTCATTACAGGGCATGCAGGAAAACTTGTAAAAGTCGCCGGCGGCATCATGAATACGCACTCGAAAGAAGCAGACGCGAGGATGGAAATAATATGTGCAGAAGCACTCAGAAGAGGAGTGCCTCATGCAGAGCTTCTGAGGATCCTTGACTGTCTGACTACAGAAGAGGCCTTCAGTGTGCTAAGCAGCTTAGGATGCATGTATGACGTTGCGTCGGGCCTTATGGACAGGATCATGTACTATCTCAGAAGACGTGCAGGTCAGGATCTCAGTATTGAATGCATCATGTATACAAAGGAACAGGGACAGCTTGCCGCATCAGAAGGTGCTGCACAGATGATCGCTGATAACAGGGAGAAATGGAATGGTTAAGAGTTCATCAGGAGCCGGCGTGTACTTTGTCGGTGCAGGTCCGGGAGCCAAAGATCTTATAACAGTACGCGGAAGAGATATCATAGCGTCAAGTGATGTAATCATATATGCCGGATCGCTAGTCAATCCCGAGCTTCTTGAATATGCAAGGGAAGACGCTGAGATATATAACAGCGCAAAGATGACACTTGAAGAAGTGATCGAAGTCATGAAGAAAGCTTCATCAGATGGCAGAAAAGTCTGCCGCCTGCATACAGGTGATCCGAGCCTCTACGGAGCTGTGCGTGAGCAGATGGATGAGCTTGACAGCCTTGGCATCACATACGAGTCTTGTCCGGGTGTTACAGCTGCTTTCGGTGCTGCTGCATCAATGGATCTTGAATATACTCTGCCAGGAATATCACAGTCTCTCATACTTACAAGAATGGCAGGAAGGACTGATGTTCCTGAGAGCGAAAGTATCGAGAGCTGGGCTGCACATCATGCATCGATGGCGATATATCTGAGCACTGGAATGCTAGAAGAGCTTTCCCGCAGACTTATTGCAGGAGGCTACAGTGAAGACACTCCAGCGGCAATAATATACAAGGCGACATGGCCTGAAGAAGAATATCACTACTGTACAGTCAGCACACTTGCAGAGACTGCGGCTGAGCACGGTATACGCAAAACAGCTCTTGTGCTTGTCGGAGAAGTGCTCGCAGGGCACGGTTATGAGAGATCAAAGTTATATGAACCATCGTTCAGTACAGAATTCCGAGATGCTGTGATCAGACCGGAGGATTGATATGCGCGTCAGGATAATCAGCTTCACAGAGAAAGGATATGCTCTTGCCGAGAAGATGGCTGCTGCTCTGACGGATCACGATGCCCAGGCAGTCCCGAGGGGAACCTCTGCCGCACAGATATGCAGAGAAGCATTCAGGGACAGAGATGCTCTTGTATTCATCGGTGCTGCCGGAATAGCTGTCAGATCAATAGCCCCATATCTCAAAGATAAACTGACAGATCCGCCTGTGATTGTTATAGACGAAGAGGGCAGATTCGCTGTACCGATACTGTCCGGGCATATGGGAGGAGCCAATGAGCTTGCACTGGCAGTTGCAGGATCGATCGGCGCACAGCCTGTCCTGACTACAGCCACAGATGTAAGTGGTGCTTTCTCTGTTGATCTGTTCGCTAAGGAAAACGGCCTTCGGATAGTCAACCGTGAAGGCATCGCAAAGGTGTCATCTTCAGCTCTCAGCGGCAAGGCTGTAACGATATGCATCAAGGATTTCCCGCCTGAGACACAGACAGATGTCCTTATAACTGATGACATTATCAGCGAAGGCTCAGAAGAATTCAGAAGTATGGCTTCCATAGTGCTCTGTCCTAAGAAATACGCTCTCGGGGTCGGCTGCCGCAGAGGCAAGTCCTTCAGCGAGCTTCGGGCTTTCGCTGAGAAGGTGCTTGAAGACAACGGGATCGATATCTCTGATGTAGGAGCTGTCGCGACTATAGATGTCAAGAAGGATGAAGAAGGCATCATCAGACTCTCAGAATACCTGAGAGCTCCTCTTATTACATTTGAAGCCTCGGTCCTTGCAAAAGTACCGGGAAGCTTCTCATCATCTGAAAGAGTGCTCCGGGCAGTCGGAGTCGATAATGTATGTGAAAGAGCTGCAGCAGCTGCTGCCGGAAGAGATCACGAGCTTGCAGTGAAGAAGACAGCAGCAGACGGTATGACCATAGCTGTAGCCTTAAGGAAGAGTCAGGCCGGAAACTGATCGGAGAAGAGGTATTTATGGCTAAGATCACAGTCGTTGGGATGGGACCCGGCGAAGAATCGATGATGACAGAGCAGGCACTCAGTGCACTTGACAGCGCTGATGTGATCATAGGATATACGGTATATCTTGAACTTCTCGGAAACAGATTCAGAGATAAGGAATTTCTTTCAACTCCTATGAAGCAGGAAGTCGAAAGATGCCGTATGTGCTTTGAGCAGGCCGGCAAGGGTAAGAATACAGCAATTATCTGCAGCGGCGATGCCGGGATCTACGGCATGGCTTCTCTGATGCTCGAACTCGCTTCAGAATACGGGATGACTGATGATATCGAGATCATACCGGGGATAACTGCTGCATCGAGCGGTGCTGCTGTCCTCGGCGCTCCTCTTAATCATGATTTCTGCGTAATAAGCCTTTCAGATCTGCTTACGCCGTGGGAGGTCATCGAAAAGAGACTGCGCGCTGCAGCTGACGGGGATTTTGCGATAGCGATATACAATCCGTCAAGCCGCAAAAGGCACGACTATCTTCAGAAGGCATGCGATATTCTGATGGAGAGCATACCGGAAGACAGAGCGTGCGGCTATGTAAGAAATATAGGCCGTGAAGGCACAGAACATCATGTCTGCACGATCTCCGAACTCAGGGATTCGAAGGTAGATATGTTCACGACCGTATTCATAGGCAATTCAAAAAGCTTCATTTCGGGAGACCGCCTTGTGACTCCTAGAGGCTATATTATCTGAGGGACATCATGGACTTAAGACCTGTAATTTTCTCCGGAACAACTGAAGGCAGAACACTGTCGGAAGCCCTGTCAGCAATGCAGACTGACCATATAGTATGCGTGGCAACGGGCTACGGCAGACTTGTGATGCATCCTGATGAGCACGCTGATGTGCGTGAGGGCCGCCTTGACGCAGATCAGATGAAAGATCTTATCTCAGTAGAAGGAAGCATAGTTTTCGATGCCACTCACCCGTACGCTGATGCAGTATCCGAAAACATCCGCTCAGCTTGCGAAGAGACGGGCAGAGAATACGTGAGGATCTACAGACCGGAAACATCCGTAGCCGGCGATATAAGATATTTTGACAGTCCCGAGAGCTGTGCTGAGGCTCTTGCTGCATCGGAAGGAAATATCCTGCTCACTACAGGAAGCAAGGATCTTAAGGTGTTCACCGCGAAGGAGGGACTCTGCGAAAGACTGTATGTAAGAGTCCTGCCTTCAGAGGAGAGCATAAGACTGTGCTCGGATGCCGGGATCACAGGAAGAAATGTAATAGCAATGCAGGGGCCGTTTTCTGCTCAGCTCAACAGTGCAGTTATAAAGCATTTCGGGATCAGCATCATGGTCACAAAATCAAGCGGAAGAGCCGGAGGGCTGCCGGAAAAGCTCAAAGCAGCAGCTGACGCAGGCATTTCTGTATACATGATCGGAAGACCGCAGGAAGAAACAGGCCTTACAGTTGATGAGGCTCTCAGAAAATACTTCAGCACAGGCAGTGCTGCGAGAAGACATATACATATAGATCTGGTCGGCACCGGTCCGGGAGATGCTTCACATATGACTCGCGAAGCCAGTGAAGCAGTCAAAATAGCCGGGATACTCTTCGGAGCCGGCAGGATGATAGCTTCGTATCAGGACAGACCTGCATATCCATACTACAGAGCAAAGGACATAATACCTGTAATAGAAGAGAAATGCCCTGAACGGATAGCGGTACTGTTCTCAGGTGATACAGGCTTCTCGAGCGGGGCGCTTCGCATGAAGAAGGAGCTTTCATCATGGCTTGAGGAGAAAGGTTATGAATATGAAATAAATACTCTGCCGGGAATATCTTCTTTCGCTTACTTCGCTGCAGTTACAGGCGAAGATTATACGGATGCAGGCCTGATAAGCCTTCACGGAAGGTCTGATGACCGCATAGCTGTCGCGGATTTTATCAGTACCGTGAAGCGCAGGAACAAAACTGTCGTGCTTCTGTCCGGAGATAAGGATGTCAGGAAGATCGGGACGCTTCTTAACGATAATAAATTATCGAATACTACGGTGACTCTGGGCTATCAGCTCTCATATCCGGAAGAAGAGATACTTCATCTGACGCATGATGAATGCCTGAATATAGAAAAGAAAGGGCTGTATATAGCAGTCATCACCAATCCGGATGCACATGAGCCTCTTCTTATGCCGGTAATTGCCGATGATAAGTTCATAAGAGGCAAAGTCCCGATGACCAAAGAATCAGTCAGACACTTAAGCATACTGAGACTCGGGCTCAGAAAAGGCTCTGTACTCTATGATATCGGAAGCGGCAGCGGCTCAATTGCTTGCGAATCTGCCGGGCTGAGTGATTCTGTAAGCGTATACGCTATCGAGATGAAGGACGAGGCATGTGAACTGATCCGTTCAAATGCTGAAGCTTTCGGAGCTTCCAACATAACTGTCGTAAAAGGCTGTGCACCGGAAGCTCTTGCCGGCCTTACGCCACCGACGCATGCGTTCATCGGAGGTAGCAATGGCAGGCTTATGGATATTATCAACTCGCTGCCGGATGGGACCAGAGTAGTCATCAATGCTGTAAGCCTTGAGACTATCGCTGAGATACAGTCAGCTGTAAGAGAGTTTGACATAGAGGATCTTAATATAGAACAGGTATCTGTATCGAGATCAAGAGAGCTCGGAAGATATCATCTGATGACAGCAGAAAATCCTGTCATGATCGCTTCTTTCACCCTCCGGGGACAGATACAGAAGCAGTCGGGAGGCAGCATATGAAGCGTGTAATGATAGCAGCTCCTGCAAGCGGCAGCGGCAAAACTCTCATGACATGCGCTCTTCTCAGGCTGCTTGCAAGACGGGGACTTGATCCGGCTTCTTTCAAATGCGGACCTGACTATATCGATCCGATGTTCCACAGGCGCGTTCTCGGCATACCAGGCGGCAACCTTGACAGCTTTTTCTCAGATGAGGATGAGATAAGATCGATAATATCGCGTTCTGCTCATGAATATGCTGTGATAGAGGGCGTCATGGGTATCTATGACGGCATAACTGTCAGCGGAGTCCAGGCTGCAGGAAGCTCGCCTGATATGAGAGGCTCATGCTATGATATAGCGAGGATCACAGATACTCCTGTAGTACTTGTGATGGATGTCAAAGGTATGGGTCAGACGATGACCTCACTGATCAAAGGCATCCTGTCAGACGATACATACGGCCTGATAAAAGGTATCATACTAAACCGTATATCACCTCAGTACTACCGTAAGATCTCGCCGCTGATCTCAGGCTGTATACCGGAAGATGTGAATCTTCTCGGAGGCATTCCGTCCTCATCAGATATCCATCTTGAGAGCAGGCACCTCGGACTTGTCATGCCGCACGAGATAAGCGATATGACAAGTCAGATCGATGCTGCTTCAGATCTTCTGGAGAAACATATCGATATGGATGCTCTTATGAGCATAATGGGAGAGTGCAGCACCTGTGAACCGGCAGTTTCCGGCAATATAACTGATCACAGCAGACATGTTACAGACCCGGATCCTCAGGGAACAGCACCGGTCATAGCTGTAGCGAGAGATGAAGCTTTCTGCTTCTACTATGAGGAAAACCTGCACAGCCTTGAGAATGCCGGTATAAGTATACTGGAATTCTCACCGCTTCATGACAGCTCGGTGCCTCCTGAAGCTGACGGAATACTTCTCGGAGGCGGCTATCCTGAGCTTTATGCCGACAGGCTTTCTGCCAATACTTCTATGAAGGATTCTGTAAGGCAGGCCATTGAAAACGGCATGCCGGGCCTTGCTGAGTGCGGAGGCTTCATGTATCTTCTTGATACTCTTACAGATCAGGAAGGCAGGAGCTGGCCAATGTGCGGTGTCATCAGAGGAGACAGCCACTATACAGGCAGACTGGGAAGATTCGGATATATAGATATAAGCTTTCCGGACGGGCTTAAAGTAAAAGGCCATGAATTCCATTATTTTGACAGTGACAATAACGGAACAGATGCTCACGCCGTAAAGCCCGGAGGTCACGCTGAATGGGACTGCATCCATGCAGATAAAGGACACATATGGGGCTATCCTCATCTGTGGTACGATTCATGCCCTGAGATCATATTGCAGCTGAAAGAAGAGATGATAAGATATGGACAATTCAAGCAGGTTTTTTGAAAACAGAGAATGTGAATACTACCCTTGTCATCAGGGGATAGAAGAGCTCAACTGCCTCTTCTGCTACTGCCCGATGTATCACCTCGACAGATGTCCGGGAGAGCCGAAGTACAAGGTGAGGGACGAAAAGACTATCAAGGTCTGTACCGGTTGCACATTCCCTCACAGAGCTGAGAATTACGACAGGATCATGGAAATGATCAGAAAATAGAGATCCCGCAACCGGATCTGACAAGACCTTTTGCTTAACAATATAAAACAGAGAAAGAGAGTATGCAGATTATGGAACTAATCAACAGACCGAGAAGGTTGCGCAGCACCCCCGAACTACGCAGGATGGTAAGAGAAACAAGAATAAGTGAATCTTCGCTTATCTATCCGATGTTTGTCATGGACGGAAAATCACAGGTCTGCGAGATCAGTGCACTTCCCGGGCAGTACAGATATACTGTGGATATGACAGACAGATGTATAGAAGAACTCCTTGAAGCAGGTGTCAGCAGCATAATGCTCTTCGGTATACCTGACCATAAGGACGAAATGGGTACTCAGGCATATGCTGAGGATGGTATAATCCAGCGCGCTGTCAGCTATATCAAGAACAAATATCCTGAAATGTATGTTATAACAGATGTATGCCTGTGCGAATATACTTCACACGGCCACTGCGGCGTAGTATGTGAATGCCGCGGAAGACATGATGTGGATAACGACAAAACGCTGAAGCTGCTGCAGGAAACAGCTGTTTCACATGCTCTTGCCGGATCAGATATGGTAGCTCCGTCAGATATGATGGACGGCAGAGTAGCAGCTATAAGAAGTGCTCTTGATGCGAACGGATTCACAGATATTCCGATCATGTCATATGCTTCAAAATTCGCTTCGTCATTCTATGGCCCGTTCAGAGAAGCTGCCGGATCAGCACCGTCCTTCGGTGACCGCAGAAGCTATCAGATGGATTTTCACAACAGAAGAGAAGCGATCAAAGAAGCACTCCTGGATGTTGAAGAAGGAGCTGATATCGTAATGGTCAAGCCGTGCATGTCGTGCCAGGATATCATCAGAGATGTATATGAACGTACGGATATCCCGGTTGCTACATACAGTGTCAGCGGTGAGTATGCCATGGTCAAGGCTGCCGCTGAAAAAGGCTGGGTCGATGAAAAGAAAATAATGTGTGAGATGGCAGTCTCCGCATATCGTGCAGGAGCTTCCATATACGAGACATATTATGCGAAAGAACTCGCTGAATGCATAAGAGAAGGAATTATCGGCTGATGCCGGTACGGACAGAAGCAATGAATTATTACAGACGCAGGATCAGAATAGCATGCAGGGAAAGCAGACTCGCCGTCATACAGGCGGAGATAGTCAGAGACAGCATCCGTCATACAGACCCGTGGATAATCACTGATCTGGTGACCATGAAGACTACAGGCGACAGGATACTTGACAGGACACTTGATAAGATCGGAGGCAAAGGTCTTTTTGTCAGGGAGCTTGATAATGCTCTCAGAACAGGTGAAGCAGATATCACTGTCCACAGCCTTAAGGATATGCCGCTTGACATCCCTGAAGATCTGCCGCTTGCAGCATACTCTATCAGGGAGGACCCGAGGGATGTACTTATACTCCCGGAAGGAAAAGACGAAATAGATCCGTCTCTTCCTGTAGGAACTTCCAGCCTGAGAAGAGCTCTGCAGATCAAAGAGCTGTATCCCGGCATAGAAACAGCTCCGGTAAGAGGCAATGTTGAGACACGTATAAGAAAACTTGATGAAGGACAGTACTCAGCGATCATTCTCGCTGCTGCCGGAGTCAAAAGACTTGGCCTCACTCATCGGATCAGCAGATATTTCGGACCGGAAGAGATGATCCCGGCTCCCTGCCAGGGAATACTCGGCGTACAGGTCAGGGCTTCGGATACTTTTGCATTCCTCAGCGGGGCAGACTGCCGCGAGTCGAGGATATGTGCGGAAGCTGAGAGGGCTTTCATAAGAGAAGCCGGAGCGGACTGCGGCTCGCCTGATACTGCCTATTCGTGGGTCAGAGATGATACAGTCAACATCACCGGAATGAGATATGATGCTGAACGGGACAGGCTGTTCAGATCTCATATAAGCGGCCCGGTTTCAGATGCATCCAGCCTCGGAGCCAAGCTCGCAAGAATGATCGGCGATGAGATGGAAGGCAGGACACAGAAGCCAAAAGGGCCCGGCAAGGTATGGCTTGTCGGAGCAGGTCCGGGTGATGCAGGCCTTCTGACGATCAGGGGCAGAGATGTTCTGTCTTCTGCAGATACTGTAATATACGATGCACTTGTAGGATCCGGAATAATGTCATATGTGCCTGACAGCGCTGAGCTTATTTATGTCGGGAAACGATCCGGAAGACATACGCTTGAACAGGAGAAGATCAACAGGCTGATCCTTGACAAAGCTATGGAAGGCAGGAAGGTAGTCAGACTCAAAGGCGGCGATCCTTTTGTCTTCGGACGGGGCGGTGAAGAGCTTGAGCTTCTCAGCGAGAACGGTATCTCCTACGAGATCGTCCCGGGGATCACAAGTGCCTTTGCGGCACCTGCATATGCAGGCATCCCGGTCACTCACAGAGATCTGTGTTCATCCGTTCATGTGATCACAGGTCACAGGCGCAAAGACAACACACATAACATAGACTATGTTGCTCTGACAGAAGCCGGCGGCACACTGGTCTTCCTGATGGGTATATCATCGATCCCTTCCATATGCGGTGGGCTTCTGAGTGCAGGAATGGATCCTGATACTCCTGCTGCGATCGTGGAGAAAGGAACGACCTCAGAACAGAGACTAATACGATCCACTCTCGAAGAGCTTGAACAGGAAGCCCGCAGACAGAAAGTCAAAACACCTGCTGTGATAGTTATAGGTGACGTGGCTGCTCTTTCTGATAAATTCAGCTGGCGGCCAGCTCTTCCGCTGTCCGGCATCCGTGCGGTCGTCACAAGACCGAGAGAACTCAGCTCACGGCTTTCTGCGATGCTCAGAGAGAAAGGTGCCGAAGTCATCGAACTGCCGACGATAAGGATAGAACCTGTTCACGAGCATGGTGAGCCTGAAAGAGCCTGCAGAAATATTGCTGCCGGAAAATATGAATGGATAGTATTCACAAGCCCGAGCGGTGTCCGTGTCTTCATGGATACCTTCCTTCAGGAAAATGATATACGTGATCTTGCATACAGCCGGATCGCCTGTATGGGAAAAGGATCTGAAGCTGAGCTTAAGAAATACGGGATCAGACCGGACATGATACCATCGGTATATGATGGCCTTCACCTCGGAAGGGAGCTCTCGCGCATGCTGAGAGACGGAGACAGAGTCCTTATACCGAGAGCAAGGATCGGAAACAAAGAACTCGTTGAAGAACTTTCAGCAGTCAAAGGCGCAGTTATCGAAGATATCGCAACCTATGATACAGAGTACAGGAGCTTTGACTGGTTCGACGCGGAGAAAGTCTTCAGCGATCCTGATACATATGCTGTATTCACCAGCGCTTCCACAGTCAGAGGATTTGCAAAAGGATGCGGACTTGATGACCTTACCGGTATAAAAGCAATATGCATAGGCAGGCAGACTGCAGCCCAGGCCGGTCAGTACGGAATGCAGACGTTCATCTCAGACGAAGCGACACTCGAATCACTCGTCTCAAAACTTGAAGAGCAGGGGGAAAAGTATGAATAAAGGAACAGCTTATGGAGTGGGCGTAGGGCCGGGCGACCCGGAGCTTATGACACTGAAGGCATGCAGACTTATACGTGAAAATGATATAATCGCACTTCCCGGCAAGGTCCCGCAGCAGACAAAAGCTTATGAGATCGCCGCTGCTGCTGTGCCTGAACTTGCTGACAAGGAGCTTATCAGCATCGTTATGCCTATGTTCATGGACCGGGAAGCTATCAGTATCAGTCACCGCAAAGCAGCTGATACCATAGAGAGCTATCTTGACGCAGGAAAGAATGTAATCTATCTTACTCTCGGAGATCCGACAGTATACTGCACTTTCAGCTATATTCAGCATCTGCTTGAGGCGGACGGCTATAAAGTGGAGCTGGTCAGCGGTGTCACATCATTCTGCGGAGCTGCTGCTTCTCTTGGCATATCTCTCTCAGAGTGGGATGAGCCTCTTCACATACTGCCTGCTCTTCATATCAATGACGAGCATCTCAGATCACCGGGCAATTATGTGCTTATGAAATCTGCAAGCCACATGGCAGATGTCAAAGATATACTCAGAAGAAGCGGCCTTGATGTGCAGGGCGCAGAGAACTGCACCATGGAAAATGAACACTTATACAGAGATCTCGAGGAGATACCGGATGACGCAGGTTATCTGACACTCCTTGTAGCTAAACACAGGAAAGACTGAAGCCTTATATGATCGAAGTTCGTGAGCTTACCAAGAAATTCGGCGATTTTACTGCAGTTGACAACCTGTCTCTGAGGATAGAGACCGGCGAGTTTTTTGGTCTGCTCGGACCTAACGGGGCAGGCAAGACAACTACTATAAGCATGCTGTCAACTGTGCTGCTTCCTACATCAGGCGGGATATTTATTGACGGGAAACCGCTTACAAGAGCGGCATCCGAACAGAAACGCAAGCTCGCCGTCATAACTCAGGAATACTCTATGCGCCAGGATATGACAATGGATGAAGTCATGGAATATCAGGGGCGCCTTTATTTTCTTCCGAAGAAGGAAATCAGAAGCAGAACAGATGAGCTTTTCGAATTCGCAGGCTTATCTGACTTCCATCGCCGCACAGTCAGGCATCTGTCCGGCGGAATGAAGAGAAAACTTATGATCTGCCGCGCTCTTCTCATAAAACCTGAGATACTCCTGCTGGACGAACCTACCGCAGGAATGGATGCTCTTTCGAGGCGTCAGATGTGGAACCTGCTGAGGCAGGTCAATGACAGGGACATGACGATCCTACTGACCACGCATTATATCGAAGAAGCAGAAGCTCTCTGCGACAGAGTGGCCATGATCAACCGCGGCAGACTTCAGAAGCTGGATACTCCTCGGGCACTCATCGATGAACTCGGAAGGTTCACTGTCGAACAGACAGGAGAGATGTCGCTTACCAGCAGACATTTTGGTTCACGTGAGGAAGCCATAAGATATCTTGAGACAGCCGGTCCGGATGCAGCACTTCGCGCTACCACACTCGAGGATGTTTTCGTAGAGTGCGCCGGCAGAAAGATCACATAGAATAAGAATGGGCATTATAACAGTACTCTGGGAAAAATGGGTCGAATTCAGAAGGGATTTCTACAAGATCACCGTAGCAGCGATGATCTCTCCTTTGATGTACCTTATAGTGTTCGGACTTGGCATAAGGACGACTTCCCACGGGCAGCCTTATATATTCTTTCTCGTCCCGGGTCTTGTGGCAATGGTCACGATGACAGGAAGCTTCAGCGCCATAGCTCAGAACATGAGTGTCCAGAGGCTTTATGAGAAGGCCCTTGATCAGGTAATGGTATCGCCGACACCTCTGTGGCAGTTCATTCTCGGACAGGTGATAGGAGGGAGCCTGAGAGGCATGTATGCTGCGGCTGTAATACTCATACTCACTATACCTGTCAGATATAACCTTATATTCAACGGACTTTCCTTTCTGATCATGCTGCTCAACGGTATGGTCTTCGCGACGCTTGCTCTCGTGCTGTCGTTTCTGTCAAAGACATACTCCGATGCACCGAGATTCAATACGTACATAATCATGCCTATGTCATTTCTGTGTAATACATTCTTCTCAACAGAGGAGATGCCGGACGGTTTCCGCCAGATAATAGAGATACTTCCGCTCTCCCAGGCAAGCGCAATGATCAGGAGTATTTCATATGGTGAATCACCGGATCTGACCGGCATAGTCATACTGCTGGCGTATCTTGTCATACTCGGCGGAATATCAGTATTCTTCATATACAAGAAGAAAAACCTCTAATACAGTAAAGGATATATATCAATGAAGCACCATCGCTGCCTTATCTGTCTCATATCGATACTGCTCATCATTCTGTGCGGATGCACAGTTTTTGCAGTGCAGCAAAGCAGCAGTGACAAGAGCGGATCAGGCACACTGATATATGACATGACTGCTGTATACCCGATGGATATTGAAGACGGCACTTATCCGGCCAAAGTACTGTCAACCTCTCAGTATTTCAGGATCACTGATGCTGAGCTGACTAAGTCCGGAAGCGATATGCACGCAGTCATAACCATATCGAGCACAAGCTATAAATACGTATATCCCGGAAGCGCCGCAGAAGCGGCTGCTGCGGATCCGTCTGAATGGATCAGGGCAGATGAATCCACAGGATACGGCCAGTTCACGATCGAAGTGCCGGCACTCAATCTGGAGATACCATGCGCCGCATACAGCAAGAAAAAAGATAAATGGTATGACCGCGATATCGCTTTTCTCGCTTCGAGTCTGCCGGAAGGAGCTCTTAAGATCGAGCTTGATGACAACGGCAGGACTATAATCGATACGCAGCAAGCGGCCATGAAAGTGATATACATCGCTCTGGCGATAATTGTCGTCGGCGGCGTGCTCAATCATTTTATCAAGAAAAAATATTACGATTAGAATCAGTAACAGAACCGGAGGAACTATGGGTCTGTATTTTCCAATGTTTGTAGACATGTCAGATAAGAATGTGCTCTTTGTCGGAGGCGGCAGGATAGCCGTGCGGAGGATAATCAGCATGTATGAATTTGCCGGCTTGATCACAGTCGTGTCGCCTGAGGCTGAACCTGAGATCATCAAGCTTGCCAATGCCGGATATATCACATATCTCAGGAAGAGATTTGATGAGACCGACCTTGACGGTGCTGATATAGCAATGATCAATACAGGACATCAGGGAACGGATATAAAGATCGCCGGAATGTGCCGCAGGAGGAATATCACTGTCAATGTCGCCAGTGACCAGACTCTGTGCGATTTCTTCTTCCCGGGCCTGGCCAGAAAAGACTCTGTCGTCATAGGTGTCACTGCGAGCGGCGAGGATCATCAGAAGGCGGCTGAGATATCGGCAAAGATCCGTGAGCTTCTCAAAGAGGTATAGTTATAAGTGGCTGATGAAGGACGCATAACAGAATTAGCCAATGACGTGCTTGATATCGCAAGGAACAGACTGCTTGTCAACCTGAGGTATCTCGATACAGCTCTGACTTTTCAGGACAGAGCTGTTTATGATGGCTCGATAGCTTCACACGGACGGACACTTTTCTTCGATCCTGTATACATACTCAGAGCTTATTCCGCTTCGAAAGAAAGCGTCAACCGTGCATATCTGCACACCGTGCTTCACTGTGTTTTCCATCATCCTTTTACCGGAAGATCTGTGGACAGAGAGATGTGGGATCTTTCATGTGACATAGCTTCGGAGGCAGTTATCAATGAGCTCGGCCTTGTATGCACTGATACAGACCATAGGAACAGACAGGAATATATAACAAGGCAGCTGAGGCGGAAAACCGGCTTCCTGACAGCTGAGAAGATTTATGCTTATCTGAGGACTGAGCCGGAAGATGAGCGCCGGACTGAAGAACTCAAAGAAATCTTCCTCTGCGATGATCACTCCCTGTGGTACTTAAGAGAAGATGAAGTGCCTGCAGATCACGGACAGGCAGCAGGTATGACCTCTGTAATGGATCTTCCTGACCAGTCCGTAATATATGACTGGAATGAGATCGCAGAGCATGTCCAGATGGAGATAGAGATGTATGCAAGAGTAAGAGGCCGCGAGTCATCTTCAATGATCCAGAATCTCCGTGCAGTCAACCGCGAGAGATATGATTATTCGGCTTTTCTCAGACAGTTCGCAGTTTCTCACGAGGACATGAAGATATCAGACGATGAGTTTGACTATATCTATTACACCTATGGCCTGTCAAAATACGGCCGAATGCCTCTGATCGAACCGCTCGAATACAGAGACAGCAGCCGGATCCATGACTTCGTTATAGCCATCGATACATCAGGATCAGTAGCCGGTGAAAAGGTACGGCTTTTTATCCAGAAGACATATAATATACTGAAAGAGAAGGATTCTTTCGCTTCTTCAGTGAATATTCACATCATACAGTGTGATGCAGATATACAGTCAGATACAGTCATCACCGATACTGATGATATGGACAGATATCTTGCAGATATGCAGATACGCGGACTCGGGGGAACAGATTTCAGACCCGTCTTCAGATATGTGGATGACCTTATAAAGCAGGGACAGTTTTCGGACCTGAGAGGTCTTCTATATTTTACCGACGGCCTGGGGACATTTCCTGAGAAAATGCCTGAATACAGAACTGCGTTCATCTTTCTTGATGACGGATACAGCACTCCGGATGTTCCGGCGTGGGCAATGAAAGTAGTTCTAAGAGATGAAGATATACAGGAGCAATTAGAATGAATATCAGCAAAGCCAAGGAACAGGTCAAAAGCGCAGTCAGAGCATATCTGACTAAGGACGATCTCGGAAACTATGAGATCCCTGTGGATAAGCAGAGACCGCTTCTCCTCATAGGTCCTCCGGGAATAGGCAAGACTGCAATAATGGAGCAGATCTCTTCAGAGCTCGGAATAGGCCTTATCACGTACTCAATGACTCATCATACCCGTCAGAGTGCGATCGGACTACCGTTTATATCAAGAAAGACTTTCGGCGGCAGAGAATACGATGTTACAGAATATACGATGAGTGAGATAATCGCTTCTGTATATGAGCTGATGGAGGAGACCGGCGTAAGAGAAGGAATACTCTTCCTCGATGAGATCAACTGTGTATCCGAGACTCTCTCTCCGCTGATGCTGCAGTTCCTGCAGTATAAGGTCTTCGGCGGACACCGCATACCGGACGGATGGATCATCGTAACTGCCGGCAATCCGCCGGAATACAATGAGTCAGCCCGTGAGTTTGACGTGGTCACACTCGACAGACTCAAAAAGATAAATGTCGAACCTGACTTTGAAGCATGGAGACAGTATGCGCTTCAGGCAGGTGTTCATCCTGCAGTAATGAGTTTTCTCGGAAGCAGACGTGACCGCTTCTATTCTGTCGAGACAACTGTTTCAGGCAGGACGATCGTAACACCGAGAGGCTGGGAAGACCTGAGCAAGATGCTCATACTCTATGACAGAAACGGCCTCGAAGCTGATGAAGATCTTATTGTCCAGTACCTTCAGAATGAGAACATAGCAAGGGAATTCTCTGTATATCTTGATCTGTACAGAAAATACAGGACTCAGTATCCGGTAGACGAGATGCTCTCAGGCAATCTTACAGAAGAGATGAAGGAGAGGATAGCAAGTGCCGGATTCGATGAAGTGTACACTCTGATAGGGCTTCTGCTTGGAAGTGCAGATGCAGATATCAGAGCCTGCATGGAAGACAGAAGGCTGCTTGAGTCTGTCAGATCATGCATAAAACAGTATGCTGCAAGTGACAGAGCTCTGCCTCCTGTAAGATCGCTGGAAATGATCATCAGAGACATCGAAAGCAGAAGGTCTGACGGACTCAGAGCCCGATCGGTCACAAAAGAAGAAGGAAACCGTCTTCTGCGGACAGCCGGCATACTCTATGATATCGCCGCAAAGATCTCAGACCGCCAGTCATACGAAGATAATTTTGACATCATCCGCGATGACTATGCAATGAGAGTCAGCCAGCATAACAAAAAGGCAGCGGCAGCAGGTTCAAAACTTGAAAACCTGTTCAGAGTTGCAGAAGAATGCTGGGGTGACGGAAAAGAGATGCTCCTCATACTGACAGAACTCACTGCGGATCCGGAAAGTGTCAGCTTTATCAGCACTTATGGCTGTGAAGCTTACTACAGACACAACAAAACGCTTCTTCTCAGCGAAAGAGATATCGAGATAGCAGAAGAGATCAGAGAACTTGATATCTGACTTCTCGTATCACAATAATGAATAATATCGGAAGCTCAGTATAGGGGATTCCTATAATAATCAGTCGGTCATTGCCGTTATAATGACAATGACAGTTATTTACGTTGTTATAAGGGGATATCATGACTTACGAAGAACTGAAACGTGAAATGGAAAAATATCCCGAGACAATGTCTCAGGGTGAACGTGCGCAGAAATATGCTGCCGGTGAAACAGTAGACCACATTCCTTTCTCTATCCAGAGCAACGAGGAAGCTATGGCCAATATTTTCGGATATACTACAGCTCAGTGGAGAAATGATGTCAAAGTCCACATTGATGTCATCCGGAGAAGAAAAGAGGAGTTCAACATCGTAGGCCTCGCTTCAGGACTGAGACTGAGGACAATGGCACAGGCTGTTGGCTCTGAGATATATTTTCCTGAAGTAGGTATAGACAGAGTTGTCAAGCCTGTTCTCACAGACTGGTCTATGCTGCCGGAGCTGATGAAAGATAACCCTAAGAAGAATCCGGTCTTCCTTTCGGTACTTCAGAGAGGTATCGAACTGAAAGAAGCATTCCCGGAAATGGGCATTGCTATGCCTGTCGCAGGACCATTCACCAATGCTTCTCTTATCAGACCTGTAGAGATGATCCTCAGAGATACTGTCAGGAATGCTGATAAGCTCAATGACCTTCTGAAATGGACTGTAGATTACACTGTTGCATATGCTGAGATGTTCGCTGACGAATTCGGCGGTGGCGGATGCACTATCTGCGATCCTATCAGCTGTGCTGACATCCTCGGCAAGAGGAACTACAAGAAGTTCTCAGAGCCTTATCTTGAATACCTGATCGAAGGCCTCACACAGACACTCGGAAAGAAGCCTGGGATCCACATCTGCGGCAAGACTTCTCCACTGTGGGATGACATGCTCAAGCTCAAGGTCGCAAGCTTCAGTGTAGACAACATGGAAGATCTTTCGGCTGCAAGAGACAAGATGGGTCCTGTGTTCGGACTCGTCGGAAATGTCGCTCCTGTAGACGTAATGCTCAACGGTACTATCGATGATGTCATCGAGACATGCAAGCAGTGCATCATCAAAGGTTCTGAAGCCGAGAATGGATACACTCTCGGAACAGGATGCCAGGTCCCGATCGGAACACCAAGAGAGAATTTTGATGCTTTCATATTTGCTGCACGCAAGTACGGCAGAGGAGCACGCAAGGGCATGCTTCCGCTCGGTATTGCTGAAGACGCCCTCATGGATGCAGTCAATACGAAGGAATAACAACTGATATAAGATAAAAACGCAATTCAGATAAAAGGAGATTGAACAACAATGGCAAGCAAAGAAGAATTACTGCAGAAGATGTCTGACTATGTATTCGAGATGGAGGATGAGGAGATCGCTGATGTCTGTGAAGAGTACATAGAAGCCGGATATGATCCACTTGACGGTATCCTTCACGGACTCGTTGACGGAATGAACCGTGCAAGTGATATGTACGATCAGGAAGAGTACTTCGTAACAGACCTCCTTTTGTGCTCGGATGCTATGTATGCCGGACTTGATGTACTTCGTCCGCATCTGCCTGAAGATTCGGCTGCAGGTGACCGGAAGAAAGCCGTCATCGGTGTCGTTGAAGGCGATACACATGATATCGGCAAGAACCTCGTCAAGATCATGATGGAGACTGCCGGCTTCGAGATGTATGACCTCGGAAGAGACGTTCCTCTCGACAGCTTCGTAGAAAAGGCTAAGGAAGTAGATGCTGATCTTATCATGATGTCGACACTTATGACTACCACTATGCCTGGAATGAGAGAAGTTATTCAGAAGCTCAAGGATCAGGGCATGAGAGACAGTGTCAAGGTCATGGTAGGCGGAAGCCCTATATCCATGAAATATGCTGAAGACATAGGCGCTGACGGATATTCAAGAAACGCTGTTGAGGCAGTCGAGGTCGCAAAAAAACTCTGCGGTATCGCAGAATAATGCCGGCTCCATCTGACTTGTAAAACGCAATCACAATATGCGGGTCTGTAGTCTGCATGCATGATGAAGCATACAGACTGGCTGGCCCGCAGTTAATGTTATCAGGAGATACAGATAATATGCCATTTCTAACAACAGCAGGATCAGAACGATACGAATTCAAAGCAGGCAGGAGTCTTATGGACATAATGCTTGATGCCGGTCTGTTCATAGACAATGCATGCGGAGGCAAGGGCCTCTGCGGAAAATGCAGGGTCAGGATCACGGGCGGTGATGCAGGTGATGTCTCAGAGACTGAGAGAGGTATCCTGAGAGAAGAAGAGATAGAACAGGGAATAAGGCTGGCCTGCCTTGTTTATCCATCTTCGGATATTGAGATCGAGCTTCTTCAGAAAGAGAAAAAGCACGATGTCCTTGCATCGGGATATATGCCTGATTTTGAATTTGACCTTGATATCATCAAGATGCCTGTAACTATACATAAGCCGACTCTTGAGGATCAGACTCCTTTCGAGGATCAGATACTTGAAGAGACAGGTGCATCAGGCTTTGCCTATGAGGCTCTGTGCGGACACGATATGATGCCGGGAAGCTATACCGCCGTCATACACGGGAACAAAGTCACAGCACTCGAGCCCGGAGATACGTCAGCAGCTATGTACGGCGTTGCGATAGATATCGGAACTACTACTGTCGTATGCTCCCTTATAGACATGAATACAGGTGAAGAGCTTGGACATGCTTCTGAGATCAATGCACAGAAGTTCTTCGGTCTGGATGTTCTGACAAGGATCACATATGAGATAGAGCATCCTCAGGACGGTAGAGAAAAGCTTCAGAAAGCCATAGTCGGTTCCATCAACAAAATGGTAGCTTCTGTATGCAGCAGGCAGGGTATAAGCATCGATCAGATATACGAGTTTTCTGTAGGTGCCAACTGCACTATGATGCATATGCTTATGGGTGTGGATGCAAGGCCTATAGGCAAGGCGCCTTTTGCTCCTGTATTCGCAAGAGCCAAAGACGTAAGAGCGGACTCCATAGGACTTAAGGGAGCAACGGGAGCAAGACTGTACTGTCTTCCGTCAGTATCAGCCTATATAGGAGCTGATATCGTTGCCGGAGCATATGTCTGCGATCTTAAGTCAGAGCCAGGCAATGTGATATTCATAGATATCGGAACCAACGGCGAGATAGTCCTTGCAAGCCACGGCAGGCTTATGTCATGTTCGTGTGCTGCAGGACCGGCGCTCGAAGGAATGAATATAAGCTCCGGTATGCGTGCCGCAGAAGGAGCTATAGAAGACATCACGATCGGTGAAGACGGGATCGGTCTTAAAGTCATAGGTGACTGCGAACCTTCCGGTATATGCGGAAGCGGCATCCTTACAGTTACCAAAGAACTTCTGAGGACAGGAATAGTCCGCAAGACCGGAGCTTTTGTCAAGGCAGACAAGTTCGACAGTTCGGATTACAGATCAAAATACATAAGTGTTGACGAAGAAGGCAAAAGGTCTTTCCGCATGACAGAAGGCAGCGAAAACTCAGAGCCTCTCTACATCACACAGGGAGATATCCGTCAGGTCCAGCTTGCAAAAGGAGCGATCCTTTCAGGATTCATGGCTCTTATGAAGCGCGCCGGAATAGGAATGGAGGATCTCGATAAGGTCCTCATAGCCGGCCAGTTCGGAGCTCATCTTCCTGCGCAGAGCATAACCGGAACCGGGATACTGCCTTTCGAAGTTGAAGACCGGATAAGCTATGTCGGAAACACATCCAAGACAGGCGCATATATGGCTCTCATGTCCGGCAAAGTAAAGCGTGAGATGGAAGAGCTTGCTCATGAGATGGATTATCTCGAACTCGGTGCCACAGATAACTATGAAAGACTCCTCTCTGAATGCCTGATCTTCCCGGTGTTCAGATGATATCTGACAGAAGGTGAATATATGACTACAGCAAACGAAAGACTTATCAAAATATTGTCCGGAAAGAAGGTCGACAGACCTGCATGCATCTGCCCGGGAGGCATGATGAATATGGTCACTAAGTCTCTTCAGGATGTATGCGGTGTGTACCTCCCGGAAGCACACACCGATGCCAGGATGATGGCAGATCTTGCAAAGGCAATAGTAGACGAAAAATGTTTCGAAAACTACGGTGTGCCGTTCTGCATGACAGTTGAAGCTGAAGGCCTCGGTGCTTCATGCACTCTGGGAACACAGTTCTTTGAGCCTCATGTAACAGGATATGCTATCGATACAGTCGAGGACTATGGAAAACTCACACCGATGGATCTTGAATCGGGCAGAGCGAAGGTCACACTTGACGCCATAAGACTCCTCAGGGCAGAGACAAGCGATTATCCTATTATCGGCAATGTCGTAGGACCTGTAAGCGTAGCAAGCTCAGTATGTGAGCCGACAAGATATTATAAGCAGCTCAGACAGAAGAGAGAGCTTGCGCATGAATACATGCAGTTTGTAACAGATGAGATCATACGCTTTGCGGTCGCAGAGGTCGAAGCAGGAGCAGATGTCATCGCACTTTCAGATCCGAGCGGGACAGGAGAGATCCTCGGCCCGAGATTTTTCGATGAATATGCAGTTACCTATATCAATCAGGTAGTTGATGCAGTCAGAGAAGCCGGTGCGAAGAGCATCGTGCACATCTGCGGACAGATGAAATCTGTATATGACAAGGTCGCTAAGATCAGAAGCGATGCATTCAGCTTCGATGCTGTCGTATCACTCAGAGAGGCCAGGAAGAATCTTCCGGGCAAGGCTATCATGGGCAACGTCAGCACTTTTGCCATCGAGATGCAGGATGAGAATACTGTAGAGAAGCTCACCAGAGCCTGCTACAGCAATGGTTCAGACATTATCTCGCCGGCATGCGGCCTCGGCATGGGATCAGAACTTAAGAATGTACAGGCTGTTCTGAAGACGGTTGAGACATTCGGTGAATAATGGGCACACAGATACAGGGCAGCAGACTTATAAAATTCGATAATTCTTCTCCGAAATATATCGTTCCGGACAGTGTTGCGGAGATCGCGGAGCTGGCATTCTCCGGCTGCGACAGTCTTATTGCGCTCAGCATTCCGGACAGTGTCAGACGCATAGGCAATTATGCTTTCGCTGACTGCTATTCGCTAAGAGAGCTTAAGCTTCCGGCAAGTGTGGAAGCAATAGGTGCCGGACTGTTTCAGAAATGCTGGAATATAAGGGAGCTGTGTCTGCCAGAGGGACTGACTGTCCTTGGAACTGATATGTTTGAAGGATGTCATGCTCTGTATGCTGTCACTATTCCCGATTCAGTAGAAACAATAGAGAGGACAGCTTTTTCGACATGCAGGAACCTGAGAAAGGTATACACCGATCCTGCCAATATACACAGGCTTCCGCCGTCTGCAAGATATCTTGCTGCTCTGACCTACATGGAAGAACACCAGCCGGAAGAAGGCAGCAGCGTGATAGACGGATATACAGAAGGACGAAGCAAGTCTCTTCTTGACCTGGCTATCAACAGAAGAAGCAGCGATGCTGTCAGATATATGCTGGCGAGAGGTCTCATAAAGCCGGAAGCGCTGAGAGAATATCTCACAAAATCAGCAGACACCGGAAGGGTCGAGATAACTGCACTGCTGCTGGAGTATACCAGAGATGATCACGCGGGCGGTCCTGACCCCGATCCGTTTGCATAACAGGAGGAACAGAATGAGTAATATCAGAGAATTCAAATGCACGTATTCCAATTCTGTCGGCATCAGTGCAGAGACAACAGCAGGACTCGGACTCGAGTTTCCTGATGCTTATATGCACAGCGATACCATGCAGATACTTGCCAGAGCTATCAAGGCTCATGACAAGTCTGATTTTGTGCTGCTTCCTTTCTGCAGAACGATAGAAGCTGAATCTCTGGGCGCTGTTCTCAATTACGGTGATGCTAACACCGGTCCGAGAGCCAAAGATCCTATCTGCACCAGTGCTGATGAAGTGCTCGCTCTTCCTTCGATAGATTTCGGCACTAAGAGGATCCATGAGGTGCTTGATGCCTGCAGAGCCATGAAAGACGCAGGAGAAAATGTCTGTCTTGAGATCACAGGCCCGTTTACGATCCTCAACGCTCTTATGGAGCCGCGCCTCGTCTTCAAGGCATACCGAAAAGACAGAGACAAGATGCGTCAGGTATTCAGCAAGTTCTCTGATGAACTTATAAGATATATCGAGGAAGGCAAGAAGGCCGGCGTGGATATCTTCATATTCTCTGATTCAGCAGGCTCTCTTGATATCCTCGGACCTAAGTACCTTGTCAATGCAGTCGAGGATTTCTATGATCCGTTCATACGCAGAGTAACCGGGGTGATCGATGACAGCTGCATATTCCTGCTGTGTCCTAAATTCACATATGCTCTTATTGATACAGATCATGCTGAATTCGTTGATCATCAGCTTGAGGAAGGGATCGATTTCATGGAAGCGATGCTTTCAATGAAGGGTAAGGTGAAGATCGCAGGACAGGTATGCATCAAGAATGTCGGAGTAAAACTCGCTCACGGCAGATTCCGTGAGATACGTATGAAATAGAAGCAGTGAGGAGCTACAGAACAGTGTACGGAGGAGCAGAGGGCAGGAAAATACTGATAGCGTGTTCAATGATCGAGGATGAGATAAATGCTGTCTTCGAATCCTTTGACATACATGATATCGAAGTGTGGTGGCAGGAGAGAGGTCACCATAATGATCCTGACAAGCTCCGTGAGGTGATACAGTCAGAGATCAGCAGAGCTGAGTCAGAAGGAGCTGACATTATAATGCTTGCATACGGACTGTGCGGCAAAGGCGCTGTAGGGTGGCATTCAGAGCATGCGGTCATTGCGATGCCTGCATTCGATGACTGTGTCAATATGATGCTCTGCACGGGAAAGAGAGACCGGCGGAACTATCTGAGTGCAGGCCATATGTATCTTACAGGAGGCTGGAGCCGCGATGAAGGTGCTCTTCTGACCATGCTTGATAATTATCTTGAGAAATACGGCGAGCGCAAAGGTAAGAAACTGATGCGTCTTATGCTCGGATCTTACACTGATGTGACCGTAATAGATACCGGATGCTATGAGCTCGGCCCTGTTCTGGATTATGCAGATGAATGCATTCGCCAGCTTAACCTTAACAAAAGCATCGTGAAGGGCGGAAATGAGCCGCTTCGCAGACTTATTACCGGTGACTGGGATGAAGATATCATAGTTAAGCAGCCCGGAGAATATATAACGGAAGATGACTTTGAATATATATAAATTTCATTGAAGAGAGGAATCATATATGGGAATCATTGAACAGTACGGACACGGACTTGAAGTGCCGAAGGACGAACTTACAGCTATTGAAAGAGACAGACTTCTCAGTAAAGGCAAAGAAGTAGACCGTATAATGTGCTGTATCGATACAGGTGAGACACTTGCGCCTATGATAGGACTCAAGGTAAAAGATTACTATTTCTCATCTCAGAAGATGCTCGAACTCGAAGAGTACATCTACGATACATTCCATTCAGACGGTGCAGGCCTTTCAACGACACTGAGAGGAATGGCAGAGGCGATGGGATCCCAGATCAAATACTTCGATCACAACATCGCTCAGCTCGAGAAGCCTGCTCTTGCAAGCCTTGATGAAGTTGACAAGGCTAAGCTTGTTGATGTTGACAAGGACGGAAGACTTCCGATCATCCTCGAAGGACTCAGACTTGTCAAGCAGAAGCTCGGCGACAAGGTGCCTGTCAGCGGTACAGTCACAGGCCCGCTTACTATAGCTGCCATGGTCGTAGGTACAGAGAACCTTCTTATCGGCATGGTCAAAAAGCCTGATAAGGTCAAGCAGCTTATGGAAGTCATCACCGAGAACAACGAGAGATATATTGCAAGAATGCTTGAAATGGGCATCGGAATAGGTTTTGCTGATCCTGTAAGCACTACATCGCTTCTCAGAGTCAAACAGTACAAGGAGTTCTCGCTTCCTTATTTCCAGCACAATGTAGATTTCATCAAAAAGAACGGTGGCGGCTGCGGTCTTCACATATGCGGCGGCTCGCGCAAGCTCTGGGAAACTCTCAATGAGACAGGAATAGGCGTATTCGGCCTTGACAATATCGAGGACCTTGAGGAAGCTAAACACGTACTCGGACCTCATATGGGTATCCAGGGCAATATTCCGCCTGTTGATGTTATCAGACTCGGAACACCTCAGGATGTACTGAGATCCGGAAGAGAGTGCATACGCAAGGCGTGGGATTCTCCTAATGGTTTCACTCTGACTTCGGGCTGTCAGACACCGATGGATACACCGGCAGAGAATCTGCAGGCGCTTATGGATGCTGCCAGGATATTCGGCCGCTATCCGATCGACGAAGAACTTCTAAATGCAGACGACTAGGGCACCAGGAAGAGTAAAAATGATTTATCGCGGAAGTGGGGGCTTTTTTCCGGCTTTCACTTCCGCACTAAAATCAATACAAAACTTTTTAAAATTTTACTTGATTTTTAGTAATCGGGTCTCTATAATACATAATTGACGTGTGGATGTGGCGGAATAGGCAGACGCGCATGGTTGAGGGCCATGTGGGCAACCGTGCTGGTTCGAGTCCAGTCATCCACACCAATTTTTTTTACAAAAATTGGTGACCTGCCATTATGCCGGTGTGGCGGAATTGGCAGACGCGCCGGATTCAAAATCCGGTGATGGCAACATCATGTGGGTTCGAGCCCCACCACCGGTACCATCTAAAACTGATAATTGAACATACATTTCTCATACTAAGGAGGGTATTATGCAGTCATCTGTAGCTAACATTTTGCTTCTGGTCGTTTTCATCGCAATGATCTATTTTATGATGATCAGACCTCAGAGGAAGAAAGATAAAGAAGACAGGGAGATGAGATCAAGTCTGCAGGTAGGAGATGAGATCATCACTATCGGGGGAGTCGTAGGAAAGATCACTAAGATCACTGAAAAGACAGTCGTAGTTGAGACTGCTTCCGGAAGAAACAAGATCGAGTTTCTCAAGACTGCTATCGCAAGTGTCACAAGAAGCGATGCTGTAAAGGATGCACCTAAGAAAGAAGAAGCTGAACCTGAAGAAGAGAAGAGACCGGACAGAGATAAGAAGGTCACTCCTAAGAAGCTTTCAAGAAAGGCTGAGGACTCCGAAGAAGCTGCAGAATAAGACGCACGCGGTATAGAAATTAATACATCAGGCACCTCCTCCGGGAGGTGCTTTTTGTTGAAATTTCAATCGTAATCAGATACAATAGATTGAATTATTGTTTAAATGACTTACTATGTCATTTTAGTCATTAAAACGATCATACATTGAAAGGTTTTTATAAGGAAATGAAGACAGGAAGAAAGAAATTTTTTGCAGTACTTGTGATTATTTTACTGATCGGTTCATGGCTGGTCTCATTCTTCGGAATAGGCGACAAGGTCGGTTCTCTGGGCAAAGAGCTCAAGTACGGACTTGATATCAACGGCGGTGTCTATGTCCTTCTTGAAGCTGATACCAAGGAGACCGGAACAGAACTTACACAGATCATGAACCAGACCAAGAGCGTTCTCGAGAACAGAGTCAACGCGATGGGTATCAGCGAGGCTCAGGTCTCGATCGAAGGAAACAACAGGATCAGAGTAGAGATGCCTGGAGTAGAGAACGCTGAAGAAGCTATCGAGCAGATAGGCAGAACGGCACAGCTCCAGTTTTTCCTCGCAGACGGAACTCTTGCTCTGACAGGAGAAGGAATAAGTGATTCACAGATAGCTACTGATACTAACAACGGAGGCTACAAGATCACTATCGACTTCACCAACGAAGGAAGCAAGCTGTTTGCTGATGCTACAGGCAAAGCTGTTACCGGAGAAGTTGAAGCGAAAATGACCGATGAAAACGGTAATACTGTAGACAGCAGAGCTATCGTTATCGCACTCGATGACGAGGTCATTTCAGCTCCTACTGTCAAGGAGAAGATCAACTCAAGATCCTGCGAGATCACCAGGCCGGGCGGATTCTCTGAGACAGAGGCATCGGGACTCTCCGCACTCATCCGCGGCGGTGCTCTCCCGGCTAACCTGACTGAGATCAATTCATCCGTACAGACAGCTACAATCGGAGCTAACGCTCTTGCACTCAGCGTCAAGGCCGGTGCTATCGGACTCGTACTCGTACTGATCCTCATGGTTCTGTACTATGGAGCTCTCGGCGTCGTAGCTGACCTCGCTCTGCTCCTGTACGTACAGCTCGTACTCTGGATCATGGCAGGCATGGGTTCAGTACTTACACTGCCTGGTATTGCAGGTATCATCCTGTCAATAGGTATGGCGGTAGACTCGAACGTCATCATCTTCACACGTATCAGAGAAGAGATAAGCAAAGGCAAGTCAGTAAGGGTCGCTGTAGATATGGGTTATCACGCAGCCCTCTCTACAGTAGTTGACTCACAGACAACTACACTTGTAGCTGCATTCGTTCTGTATCTCTTCGGTACTACTTCAGTCAAGGGCTTTGCTCTCACACTGATGATCGGTACTGTAATGAGCGTCATCACAGCTGTATTCATCACTCAGCTGTTTGTAGGACTCCTCGCAGAGAGCAAGACATTCGGAACCAACAGGATGTTCGGACTTACCGATGACGGAAAGCCTAAGGGAATTGCAGCAACACTTTCAAAGCTGAATTTCAGATTCATTGAGAACAGAAAGAAGTTCTATGCTATCAGTGCATGCGTGATCATAATCGGTCTCGGATTCGCACTCTTCAGAGGCTTCAACTACGGTATCGACTTCACCGGCGGTACAATGATGCAGATCGAGATGGGACAGGAAGTTTCCATCGATGAAGTCAAGGATACTATCGCAGAGTATGATCTTGACCCGACTATCGTATATGCATCTGACAATCACTCTCAGATCATCATAAGGACTATCAAAGACCTTAAGTCAGCTGAGCGTACAGAAGTAGTCAACACACTTCAGGAAAAGTACGGCTTCGATGATAAAGATGTACTCGCATCAGAAGAGTTCGGACCAACAGTAGGTAAGGACCTGAGACAGAATGCTATCAAGTCCATCCTGATCGCTGCTGCAGTCATGCTTGTCTACATCAGATTCAGATTCAGGACATGGAAGTACGGACTTGCTGCTGTAGCCGGCCTCGGACACGATGTACTTGTAACACTTTCGATATATGCGATTTTCCGCATTACTATCAACAACCCGTTCATCGCCGGTATCCTGACAGTAGTAGGATACTCGATCAACGATACTATCGTAGTATTCGACAGAATCAGAGAGAACAGCAAGTTCTTCAAGAAAAAACAGAATGCTGAGCTGATCAATACAAGCGTCAATCAGACACTTTCGAGATCCATCATGACATCGGTAACAACACTCATTGTTATGATCCCGCTGTTCGTAATGGCAAGCTCAGAACTCAGAGCATTCCTTATCCCTCTGATGATCGGTGTATTCGTAGGTACATATTCATCGATCTTCCTCTGCAGCCCGCTCTTCTATGAGCTGACCAGAAAGGAGAGCCTTTCCAAGTATGCAGAGCAGCAGGAGCGCGCAGAGAAGGAACGCAGAAGAAACAGCAGAAGACGTGAAAATGACGGTATAGTCAAATAATAATAATCTGATCAACGGAGACATTTATCACTATGGCAGTTGCTAAGATCCATGACTTGTCAACTGAAAATTTCATGAGGGAGATCTGTGAGATCAACCCTAAGTACGATGATTCGGCCATAGTCAAAGCTTATGAGATTGCACACAGACTGCACGAAGGGCAGTTCCGTAAGAGCGGGGAGCCATACATAATCCACCCGATCGCAGTAGCTTTGATACTGGCCGGGTTTGGCATGGACAATGAAACTGTCATTGCAGGTCTCCTCCACGATGTAGTAGAAGACACCGCCTATACCAGAGAGCAGCTCGTCGAAGATTTTGACGAGAAGATCGCGGCACTCGTAGACGGTGTCACTAAACTCGGAAACATCTCATACGATGCTTCCTCAGAGAAGGTGCAGGCAGAGAACTTCCGCAAGATGTTCCTCGCCATGTCCAAGGATATAAGAGTCCTCATTATCAAACTCGCCGACAGGCTTCACAACATGAGGACTCTTGAATATATGCCGACCAACAAGAGGCAGAGCAAAGCTATGGAAACGCTCGAAATATATGCGCCTCTTGCCGGAAGACTCGGTATGTTCAGTATAAAGTTCGAGCTTGAGGATCTTGCGCTTAAGTTCCTCCATCCGCTTGAATACAAGAAACTGTCCGAAGCAGTCACGACAAAACGTGAAAAATACGAAAAAGACCTGGAATCTCTTATTGCGGAGATATCCTCTGAGCTTGACAAAGCCGGGATCCAGCATGAGGTAAAAGGCCGTTCAAAGCACATATACAGCATCTACCGCAAGATGGTGCTCCAGAACAAGCAGCTCGATGAGATCTTCGATCTTCTCGCCGTCAGAATTCTGGTATCAAGTGTCAAAGACTGCTATGCTGCTCTTGGTATGGTGCACACAAGATGGAAACCTATACCGGGCAGATTCAAGGACTACATCGCGATGCCGAAGCCTAATATGTATCAGTCGCTTCATACGACTGTACTCGGTGACAACGGCGAACCTTTCGAGATCCAGATACGTACATATGAGATGCACCGCATCGCTGAATACGGTATCGCAGCTCACTGGAAATACAAAGAAGGCAAGATATCCGGCAAGCAGGACGAGAGCGAGCAGAAGCTTGCATGGCTCAGGCAGGCTCTTGAGTGGCAGAAGGATGCAGATGATTCGGTTGAGTTCCTTGAGACTCTCAAGATGGACCTCTTCGATTATCAGGTATTCGTATTCACGCCGGGCGGCGACGTCGTCGAGCTTCCGGCAGACAGCACACCTCTGGACTTTGCTTTCAAGATCCATACAGAAGTAGGAATAAGGTGTGTCGGAGCCAAGGTCAACGGCAAGATGGTCACTATCGACCACAAGCTTAACAACGGAGATATCGTCGAGATCGTTACCTCCGCTAACTCATCCGGACCGAGCATTGACTGGCTCAAAATCTGCAAGACCTCACAGGCGCGCAACAAGATAAGGAACTGGCTTCGCAAGGCTGAGAAGAACAGCGATGTCACAAGAGGCAAGTCCAATATCAACAATTACATCAAGAAAAAAGGCTACGATCCTGTGCAGGTAGCCAAGAACGCATATATCCTCAAGGCTGTCAAGGATTTCAACTGTTCTGATGTCAACGAACTGTATCTCCAGATATCAAGGGGAGGCAATTCTGTATCCAAGCTCGGACAGAAGCTGATCGAATACTATGAGGCTGACAACAAGGTCAAAGAGACAGAGAAGGATCAGATCGAAGTCAAGAAGAAGACACCTGAGAGACGTCATGATACATCCGATTCAGGAATAGTTGTAAGCGGAACAGACAATCTTCTCATAAGACGTGCGACATGCTGCAATCCTGTACCTGGAGACCCGATCATCGGATATATCTCCAAGGGCAAGGGCATAACAGTCCACAGGATAGACTGCACCAATATCACGAATTTAAGGGAAGAAGACCGTGCAAGACTGATAGTCGTCAACTGGGATACTCCGGATTCAAGCCGTAAGTACTATGTCGATCTTCAGGTCGTTTCAGAAGAGAGAAAGGGAATATTCAAGGATATTTCCAAGGTGTGCGATGACTACGATATAGAAGTTGTAGGACTCAACCTGACACCGGGAGAGCCTGGCACTACCAATACACTTATCACGATCGAGATAACAGACATGCATCAGATGCAGAGACTTCTTACCGCTCTCAGACAGGTTGAGGGTGTTATAAGAGTATTCAGACCGAGGTAGAATTATGAGCCTGAAAATCAACTGCTTCTCCATGGGCCCGCTTCAGGAGAACACATATCTCATAACAGATACAGCCACAGGCATCCAGGCGGTCATAGATCCGGGTTACTACGTACCTCAGGCCGCTTCTGTAATCACAGACCTGAGATACGTACTGCTTACACATGGTCACTATGATCACTATGCCGCAGCAAAGAGATATCTTGATAAATATCCGCAGGCTGTTTTTGCGGCTCCGGCTGCCGAGACATATCTCCTCCACGGAGGCACTGACAATAAGTGGATGGCTATTTCTCACGGCGGGGAGGCGTGTCCGGAAGCAGACCAGCTTCTCAGAGACGGAGATGTCATCACGCTCGGCGAGACAAAGCTCAGAGTCATAGAGACTCCGGGCCACACTGAAGGCGGCATCTGTTTTGTCACAGATGAGGAAGCTTTCACAGGAGATACACTCTTCAGACTGTCAGTAGGCAATACTGCACTTGAGACAGGTGACTGGGAGACTCTGGAACATTCGATCAGGACCAGGCTTTATACGCTCGATGAGAACATTGTCGTATATCCTGGCCATGGTCCTGCTACTCAGATAGGATATGAAAAGAGGGCAAATCCCTTTGTATAGATTTTATATAAACAATATATCCAATGACTATCATTACTCTGAGCTTGCGAGAGTATTTCTCGCAGATGATGAGTTTGAGGTCATAGGTATCAATATGCCGGGAGGAAGACTTCCTCTGAGAGAAGGAAGCTTCATAATCAACAGAAGCGGATCTTCTGACCGGGATGAGATCAAGAGGGAGTTCTACCGGCTTCTCTCTGATATCACAGGCAGAGAAAGCGGCTGGGGCACTCTTACAGGAGTGAGACCGCTGAAGCTCGCATATGAGATGCTCAGAGAATCAGGGTCGCTCAGCGGTATGGAGAAGCTTCTCTCAGAGAGATACCTGGTCTCGGAAGAGAAGATAAGTCTTCTCAGAGAGATCGCTGAATACCAGATAAGCGTTCTTAATGATGATCCTTCCTCAGTTGCCGGACTGTATATCGGTATCCCGTTCTGTCCGACGAGGTGTGAATACTGCGCTTTTGCATCGACAGTCGCACCTGAGGAAGATATTCAGGAGTATTTTGACAATCTCCTGAGAGAGATCAGCTATGCAGGCTCTCTGGCAAAAGAGCACGGGACTGTCCTCGAAAGCATATATATCGGGGGCGGGACACCGACGACATTAAATGCGGAGCAGCTCGGGATCATGATAGATGCTGTAAGTGAAAGCTTCTCAGTTGATCCTTCTGACATAGAGTTCACTATAGAAGCCGGCAGACCGGACACTATAACAGCTGATAAGCTCGGTGTCATGAAGTCTCACGGCATAAGCCGCATAAGCATCAATCCACAGTCTATGAAGGATGAGACACTTCGCCGCATAGGCAGGGATCATACTGCGGAAGACATACGCAGCGGCTACAGACTTGCATCCGAATACAGCTTTGATGTCATCAATGCTGATCTCATAGCAGGACTTCCGGGAGAGGATGAAGCAGATTTCAGAGATACGCTTGAAGAGATCCTTACACTCGGAGCCAACAATATCACTATACACACTCTGTCGGTCAAGCGCGGATCAAGGCTCAGAGAGAATGATCCGGAATATTACAGAAGAGATACTGACAAAGTCGCTGCAATGGTCGGTTATGCAAGAAAGAGGCTCCGTGAAGCAGGCTTCGTTCCGTATTATATATACAGGCAGAAGCATCAGATGGGAGCTCTCGAGAACGTCGGATACTGCAGACCTGGAAAGCATTCCATATACAATATCAGGATCATGGAAGAAAAGCAGACCATCATAGCACTCGGAGCCGGCGGCATAGGCAAGGTCTATTATCCTGATGAGGACCGCCTCGAGAGAGTGGCCAATGTGAACAATTATAAAGTATATAACGAGCGGTTCGATGAGATACTCGCTCGCAAGAACGAATACTATCAATCATAATTCGGAGGTAATAATGGCAATTAAAGCGCCAAAGGGAACCAAAGATGTACTCATGGGTGATTCCTACAAATGGCAGTACATCGAGAAGAAATGGGCTGAGATATGCGCTGAATACGGATTCAAAGAGATCAGAACTCCGGTATTCGAAGCTACTGAGCTGTTCAACAGGGGAATAGGAGATACTACCGATGTAGTACAGAAGGAAATGTACACCTTCAACGATATGGGCGGCAGAAGCATCACGCTCAAGCCGGAAGGCACATCTCCTGCGGTCAGATCTTTTATAGAGAGCAATCAGTATGCCATGACCCAGCCGACAAAAGTCTATTACAACACGCCGTGCTTCAGATACGAGAAGCCTCAGGCAGGAAGACTCAGAGAGTTCCATCAGTTCGGAATTGAGAACTTCGGTACACACAGCATGCTCGCAGATGCGGAGATCATCGCACTCGGATATGATTTTCTCAGAAGGATGGGCATTGATGATATCGAGCTTCACATATCCAGCGTAGGCTGCAGAAACTGCAGACCGGTACACAGGACAGCGCTGCAGGACTTCCTCAGGCCTAAGTTCGACTGCCTGTGCGATACATGCAAGTCAAGATTTGACAAAAACCCGATGAGGATCCTCGACTGCAAGTCGCCTCAGGATAAAGAGCTTGTCAAAGGCGCACCGATGATGCTCGACTATCTCTGCGATGACTGCAGGAAAGATTTTGAGGAGCTAAAGAGCCACCTCGATGCTATGGGCATCAGTTATGTAGTAGACCCTACGATCGTCAGAGGTCTTGATTACTACACCAAGACCGCCTTCGAATTCATCACTAACAAGATCGGTGCACAGGGAACTGTGTGCGGAGGCGGCAGATATGACCACCTTATCGAAGAAGTCGGCGGCCCTGATATCCCGGGCGTAGGCTTCGGCCTCGGCAAAGAGCGTCTTCTTATGATGATGGAGCTGGCCGGCCACGATTTCGGCGGTGATCTGAAGCCTCAGATATTCATAGCCTGGATCGGCAATGAGGCCAGAGAGTATTCAGTCAGGCTGCTGCATGAACTCAGGCAGAAGGGCATACGCGCTGAGATGGATACAAGAGAGCGCAATCTCAAGGGACAGATGAAATACGCCGATAAGATCGGTGCAGAATATACAGTAGTTATAGGTGATGATGAAGTCGCAAGCGGAGAGCTAACACTCAAGAAGATGTCCGATTCTTCGCAGACTAAAGTCAGAAAGGAAGGTCTTGCAGATGTTATTTAAAAGAACACACATGTGCGGAGAGCTCAGGCTCGCCGATGAAGGAAAACATGTAACTCTCAATGGTTGGGTAGCGAAATCCAGAAGCCTCGGAAGCCTCGTTTTCGTCGATCTGAGAGACAAGACCGGAATCACACAGGTAACATTCAACGAAGATGCTCCTGCTGAGATCCTTGAGGCTGCAAAGTCACTCAGAAGCGAATTCTGCATCGGAGTAAAGGGTACAGTCAAGGAGAGATCCTCCAAGAATGCCAACATAGATACAGGAGATATCGAAGTATTTGCAGATGATCTGGTTATCTACTCCAAGGCTGATACACCTCCTATTTATGTAAGAGACGATGACAACGTAGACGAAAACCTCAGACTCAAGTACAGATATCTCGATCTCCGCAAGAACAAGATGCAGAGAAATCTGTCCTTCAGACACAAGGTCGTTAAGGTCTGCAGAGACTACTTCGATGAGAACGGCTTTACAGAAGTCGAAACACCTATCCTCATCAAGCCGACACCGGAAGGCGCAAGAGACTATATCGTACCGAGCAGGATCCACAACGGATACTTCTATGCTCTTCCGCAGTCTCCGCAGATGTTCAAGCAGCTCCTGATGGTATCGGGCACTGACAGATATCTTCAGATCGCAAAATGCTTCCGCGATGAGGACCTCAGAGCTGACAGACAGCCGGAGTTCACTCAGATCGACCTTGAGATGTCATTTGCAGGTGTTGATGAAGTCATCGAAGTACAGGAAGGATTCCTCAAGAGAGTAATGAAGGAAGTCAAGGGAATAGACATTGAGACACCATTCCCTAGAATGACATATGCTGAGGCTATGGAGCGCTACGGCTCAGACAAGCCGGATACACGTTTTGACATAGAGCTTATCAAGCTCAATGATGTATTCGAAGGATGCAGCTTCGGGCTCTTCACGGACAATCTCGCTGCCGGCGGAGACATCAGAGGCATCTGCGTTCCGGGAGGAGCTTCAGAATTCTCAAGAAAGAAGATCGACAAGCTCACCAATGAAGTAAAGCACTACGGCGCAAAGGGCCTTATCTGGATCAAATATGAAGAATCCGGTATCAGCTCATCCATCGGTAAATACTTCAGCGAAGAGGAGCTGAAGGCTGTTCTCGACAAATGCGGCGCAACTTGCGGAGATATCGTCTTCATCGTATCAGGAACATCCAAGGTTACTTATGACTCACTCGGATTCCTCAGAAGAAGGATCGCAGGACTGCTCGGAATGCTCGATGACAATCAGTTCAACTTCCTCTGGGTCGTTGACTTCCCGATGTTCGAAAAGGATGAGGAGGGCAATATGAGAGCTACTCACCATCCGTTCACTCAGCCTAAGCTCGACGAGCTCGACAAGCTTGATACAGATGTATTCTCAGTCAATGCTGACGCTTACGATATCGTCCTCAACGGCGTGGAGCTCGGCGGAGGAAGCGTAAGAATTCACGACAAGGATCTCCAGAAGAAGATGTTTACCATCCTCGGACTGACTGATGAAGAATGCCAGGAAAAATTCGGGTTCCTCATCGAAGCATTCAAGTACGGAGCACCTCCTCATGCAGGACTTGCATACGGTCTTGACAGACTCGTCATGCTGCTCCTGGGTGAGAAGAGCATAAGAGAAGTAATTGCATTCCCTAAGAATCAGGCTGCTGAATGCCCTGTATGCGAAGCTCCGGCTCCGGCAGGCGAAGGACAGCTTGAAGAACTCGGTATAGCACTTGCAGAATCCGCAGAAGCATAATGGATAAGAGACATTACGCTATCTATGGAGGATCATTCGATCCGGTGCATAACGGTCACATTGCACTGGCATCGCACGCTTCGTCAGAGTGCGGCATAGACAAAGTGATATTCATGCCTGCATACGTATCACCGTTCAAGCAGGACCGCAGAGTCACCCCGGGCGCTGACAGAGTGAGGATGATAGAGTCAGTTCTCAGATATCATCCTTCATTCTGCGTATCAAGGTATGAACTCAGCAAAGAAGGTCCGTCATACACGGTGGAGACACTCAGGCACTGGAGCAGACTGCTTGGCGGGAAACTGAGTTTTATACTAGGCTATGATTCTGTAATGCAGGTAGATACCTGGTACTGCGGAGAGGAGATATTAAGAAACTATTCTCTCATAACAGCCCGCCGGCCTGACACAGATGATGCTGCAGGCATAGAAAAGATCAGATACCTGCGGGAAAAATACGATGCGGACATAACAGTTATGAAAATGGAGCCGGTAGATGCATCTTCATCTGAGATAAGACGAAGGGTCCGGGATGGGGAATCTCTGGACGGACTGGTTCCGCCGGAAGTGGAGAGATATATCGCTAGACATGATCTGTACAAAGAAATCTGAACTGGATGAATTCATGAAACAGCACCTGAAGCCGTCGAGATACACTCATTCTCTCGGTGTTGAGAAAATGGCTTCAAAGCTTGCTGCAATATACGGCGCAGACATCGAAAAAGCGGCTTTTGCCGGAAGATATCATGACATCGCTAAGTGTTTTACGAATGAAGAGATGAACAGCTATGTCAGGAAATACGGCCTTCCGGATATGTATATCGACAATAATCCTCTGGCTCACTCCAAGGTAGCTGCATGCATATTGCAGGATGAGTTCGGAGTCGATGACGAAGAAGTCCTTGATGCAGTAAGAAGCCACACGACAGGGCGCAGGGGCATGAGCCTTCTTGAGGAGATAGTGTATGTATCAGACGCGATAGAGGAGAACCGAAGCTACCCGGGACTTGAAGAACTTCAGGCCCAGGCTGCGGAAGATCTTGACGGAGCATGTCTCTTCATCATGGATTACACACTGGAGCGTCTTGAGATGAAGGGCAGGACTCCGGACGCGGATACAGTAGAAGCAAGACAATTCATTATAGACAGGATCAACAGTAAGGAGTAAAGATGGAAAGCAAAGAAGTTGCACAGACAATAGGCAATCTGCTCAGTGAAAAGAAGGCAAGAGATGTCGTTATCATCGATATCGCTGAAAAATCATCATTCGCTGACTACTTCGTCATCGCTACAGGCGGATCTGAAAGACAGCTTGGAGCTCTTGCAGATGAAGTAGAGGACAAATTTGCTGAGGTTGGCATCACACCTAAGAGCAAAGACGGAAGACCGGATACAGGATGGATTCTGGTTGACGGCGGAGATGTTATTGTAAATCTTTTCACTGAGTCGACAAGAGATAAATACACACTTGAAAAGATATGGAGCGACTGCGAGTCGATTCTGGTCGGATAATCTAAAACAATAAGGAGTACAAATATGCGGGACAAATACGATTTCACTGCTATAGAAAGCAAGTGGCAGAAAATCTGGGAAGAGGAAAATGCCTTCAGAACCGAGGATAACATGGACAGAGAAAAGTACTATGTACTTGAGATGTTCCCATATCCGTCAGGCAAGCTGCACATGGGCCATGTCAGAAACTATTCCATCGGTGATGTTGTTGCCAGATTCAAGAAGATGAAAGGATACAACGTCCTTCATCCGATGGGCTGGGATTCTTTCGGTCTTCCTGCTGAGAATGCTGCCATCAAGAACGGTATCCATCCTTTCACATGGACTAATCAGAACATGTCTGACATGAGAGATCAGCTCAAGTCTCTCGGCCTCAGCTATGACTGGGACAGGGAAGTAGCTACATGCAAGCCTGACTATTACAGATGGATGCAGTGGATCTTCATTCAGTTCTACAAGAAGGGTCTCGCATATAAGAAGGATAACCCGGTCAACTGGTGCCCGGACTGCCAGACAGTACTTGCCAATGAGCAGGTAGTTGACGGATGCTGCGAGAGATGCCACACTCCTGTAACCAAGAAGCATCTCAGCCAGTGGTACCTCAAGATCACTGATTATGCTGACAGACTGCTCTCCAACCTCGATGAGCTTCCGGGATGGCCTGACAAGGTCAAGTCGATGCAGCGCAACTGGATCGGAAGATCTGAAGGTGCTGAGGTCACATTTGCCATCGATGGTTTTGACAAGGATCTCGTAGTATATACAACACGTCCTGACACACTTTTCGGTGTCACATATATGGTTCTTTCACCTGAGCATCCATATGTATCTGAGCTTACAGAAGGAACTGAATATGAAGCACCTGTAAAAGCATATGTCGAAGCAAGCGCTCACAAGTCAGAGCTCGAGAGAACTTCCCTGACTAAGGAGAAGACAGGAGAATTCATCGGCAGATACGCTGTAAACCCTGTCAACGGCAAGAAGGTTCCTATATTCATCTCTGACTATGTACTCATGGATTACGGTACCGGCGCTATCATGGCTGTACCGGCTCATGACCAGAGAGACTTCGAATTTGCAAAAGCATTCGGTCTCGACATCATCCCTGTAGTAGATGTTCCTGACGTGGATCTCGATAATCTCCAGGAAGCAGCTATTGCTGAGGGAACAATGATCAACTCCGGAGAATACACCGGAATGAATAACAAGGAGGCTATCGCTAAGATCACAGCTGATCTTGAAGCAAAAGGCCTCGGACACAAGACTGTCAACTATAAGCTCAGAGACTGGCTCATCAGCAGACAGAGATACTGGGGAACACCTATCCCTATGATCTGGTGCGAGAAGTGCGGATGGGTCCCTGAGGACGAACACAACCTGCCTGTTCTGCTTCCTACAGACGTAGAGTTCACAGGAAAGGGTGATTCCCCTCTGACAACATCCAAGACTTTCAGAGCCTGCAAGTGCCCTAAGTGCGGCGGAGATGCTGAGAGAGAGATCGATACCATGGATACATTCCTTGATTCATCCTGGTACTTCCTCAGATACTGCGACGCTCACAATGAGGAGATGGCTTTTGACCCGGAGAAGGTCAATTACTGGATGAACGTCGATCAGTACATTGGCGGCGTAGAGCATGCTATTCTTCACCTGATGTATGCAAGATTCTTCCAGATGGTTCTTCATGACCTCGGACTCTGCGATGCAGAAGAACCGTTCAGCAACCTGCTCACACAGGGAATGGTTATCAAGGGATACACAGATTCTGAAGGCAACTATGTGAAAGCCAAGATGTCCAAGTCCCTCGGCAATGTTGTCAGCCCTGCTGATATCCAGGCAAAATACGGATCAGATACAGCAAGACTCTTCATACTCTTCGCAGCACCTCCTGAAAAGGAACTTGACTGGTCAGATGAAGGTGTAGAAGGAAGCTACAGATTCCTCGGAAGAGTATACAGACTGGTATACGAGTATATTGAGTCCATCAGAGGAGATCAGAGAGAGTTCCCTGAACCTGTATGCGAGAACGAAGATGACAAGTCCCTCAACTTCATGCTCAATGCAACCATCAAGAAGGTTGGCGAGGATGCAGGCGGCAGATTCAACTTCAACACTGCCATCGCAAGCATCATGGAGCTTGTCAACGAAATGTACAAATATAAGCAGCACGCAGAGATGAATCTGCCGCTCTTCAACAAAGCGATAGAGGTTCTTCTTACAGTCCTCAATCCTTTCACTCCGCATATCACAGAAGAACTGTGGAGCCAGCTCGGTCATGAAGACAGACTTTATAACCAGTCATGGCCGGTATACGATGAAAAAGCACTCGTCAAAGACGAGATAGAGATCATCGTTCAGGTCAACGGCAAACTCAAGGATAAATTCCTTATGCCTAACAATTCAACCAAGGAGGAAACAGAAGAGGCCGCCAGAAGACTCGAAAAGGTTAAGGAGGCGACTGAAGGAAAGAATATAGTTAAGGTTATTGTTATTCCTAATAAGATCGTCAATTTCGTAGTCAGATAAACGGCCCGTTAACAATATGGCTAGACTAAAAAACAACTACAGAAGAAGACACAACAACCATCCGGGCAAAAGCGTCTCTGACGCTTTGCCCGCAGCTTCCGCAAGACGCAGAAGCATCCCGTCTGCAGCGGGTGGCCCATATAAGGTCATCCCTTTGGGCGGACTCAATGAGATCGGAAAGAACTGCACTCTCATTGAATACAACAACGAAATACTCATCATAGACTGCGGATTCGCTTTTCCTGAATATGAGATGTTCGGCATCGACCTTGTCATTCCGGACTTCACTTATCTCAAGGAGAACAGCGAAAAGATCAAAGGCCTGATCATAACACACGGACATGAAGACCATATCGGAGGCATTCCTTATCTTCTCAAAGAACTGAATGTACCGGTATATGCGCCTCCGCTGGCAATGGGTCTTATCGATCATAAGCTCGAAGAACACGGGCTGTGGTGCGAGACTCATGTGATCAGAGCAGGCGACATCTTCAGCATCGGATCATTCAGAATTGAAGCGATCCAGACCAATCACAGCATTGCTGACTCTGTGGCTTATTCGATCAGATTCCTGGGCGGACATATAGTCCATACAGGAGATTTCAAGGTAGACTTTGCGCCGCTTGACGGCAAGGTCATAGATCTGAGAAGATTCGCACAGCTTGGTGACGAGGGAGTAGACCTTCTGCTCTGCGACAGCACCAATGTTATGAGAAACGGATATACTCCGTCAGAGGCGATCGTAAGAAAGTCCATCGATGAGATTTTCGACAACACAGACAAGAGAATAATAATTGCGACTTTCTCGTCAAACGTTCACAGGATCAAGTATTTCATGGAAGCTTCCATGAAGCACAACAGATGCATCGCTGTCTCGGGAAAGTCGATGGAGAAGGTACTGACACTTGCCCGCGAACTCGGATATCTTAACAACATCCCTGATTCACTGTTTATCAGGATCAACGATATACGCAACGTACCGGACAAGAGCCTGACTATACTGACAACAGGAAGCCAGGGCGAGCCAATGTCAGCTCTTACACGTATGGCCAACGACCAGCACAAGTCCGTAAAACTCAAGGCGGACGATGTCGTGGTCTTCTCGTCATCACCGATCCCGGGAAATGAAAAAGTCATCTCCCAGGTCGTCAATCAGCTGTATGAGAAAAACGTCAAGGTAGTACTGGCAAGCGCAATGGATGTGCATGTATCAGGCCACGCTTCTTCAGAAGAGCTGAAGCTGATACACTCACTGGTAAGGCCGAGGTTCTTCATGCCGGTCCACGGCGAGAAGAGACATCTTGTAGAACATTCGCTGCTGGCACAGTCTCTCGGACAGCAGAGCAGCACCATCTTCGTGATGAACAATGGCGATGCTCTTGTGATCAATGGGCGCAAAGCCCGTCTGACCAAGGGCTTCACATCAGGAGATGATGTGATGGTAGACGGATACGGCGTCGGTGACATAGGCAATTCTGTCCTGAGAGAGAGAAAAAATCTGTCTCAGTCCGGCCTTGTAACGATCGCTGTAGCACTCGATACTGCGACAGGATCCCTTATGGCAGTGCCTGAAATGCGCACCATCGGACTTGTTTATGAACAGGAACACAAGGATTTTCTTGATGAAGCGCTCAGTATAGTCTACAATACTATAGGTAAATGTGCAGAAGCGGGCAGCCTCGATGAGCAGTCGCTGTCGAAGGCGATCAAGTCCGACATGAAAGGATACATCTACAGGATGACCAAGAGGAGTCCTGTGATAATCCCGATAATTCTATATGTCTAGGAGGCGTGATGAACGTATATGACGAAGCTCACAGCCTGGCTAAAGCTATAAAAGAGTCAGGAGAATTCAAGGAATTCGACAGGATGAGAAAAGAGATCGAGCAGGACAAGGAAGCCTCGGAGATGATCGGAGAGCTCCAGCAGCTGCAGGTCCAGATCCAGACGGCACAGATGTCCGGCAGCCAGCCTGATCAGGAGATCATGAACAGGCTCCAGAGTCTCAGCACTATGATCGCAACAAAACCTGTCGCAGCAAGATTCATGCAGGCACAGGGTGCTTTCATGATCATGATGAACGATGTGTTCGGTATAATAGGTGAGGCAGTCGGTCTCAATTAATTCAGTTTTATAATCTCAAGAGAGGAAAGGTATATATTATGATCTATGCTAGCGATTTCAGAAAAGGTATCACATTTGAAATGAATGGCGAACCTCATGTAGTTCTCGACTTCCAGCATGTTAAGCCTGGTAAGGGCGCTGCTTTTGTCAGAACCAAGTACAGAAACATTCTGACAGGTGCTACAAGAGAAGAAGCATTCAACCCTAATGACAAGTTCCCTAAGGCTCACATCGAGACAAAGCAGATGCAGTATCTGTACAATGACGGCGAGCTTTACTATTTCATGGATCAGGACACTTATGATCAGGTACCTCTGACTGCAGAGCTAGTTGAGGAAGCTATCAAGTACATTCGCGAGAATGATATCGCAACTGTAAAGTTCTACAAAGACAACGCTTTCACAGTTGAGGCTCCTAACTTTGTTGATCTTGAAGTCATCGAGACTGAACCTGGCGTAAAGGGCGACACAGCTACCAACGTTACTAAGGCTGCTACAGTAGAGACCGGAGCAGTTATTCAGGTTCCTATCTTCATCAACGAAGGTGAAAAGATCCAGATCGATACCAGAACAGGAGAGTATCTTGGAAGATCCAAGTAATCTGACTGATCTTACAGACAAGGCCACCGCAGCCGGCGCGGGTCCTTCCCGTGCCCGCAGGAGATTCCATAAACCGCTTGTGATCATTACAGTGATGCTGGCGGTGGTTTTTGCTGTGCTGATTGTTTTTAATATAATGACAAGACCATTCGACAAGACGCAGAGCACGTATTCATTGTTCGAAGTAGGTCAGAAGGATACCATCAGCACCGTTGCTGACGGGCTCGAAAAAGCTGGCATCATCCGAAGTGCCAGTGTATTCAGGATCACATCGGCTCTTACGCTCAAGTCAGATATAAAGCCGGGAAAGTATTATCTTTCACCGTCAATGGACTCTGTATCGATCGCCAAGGCTCTGACACTGGGCAACAGGACTACCGACGGATTCATCATACCTGACGGATTCACCATGAGTCAGGTATTCTCTTCGCTTGCAAGAGACGGACTGGGTGATGAAAAAGCCTTCATCAAGGCTGCAGGCGACCCGTACCTGAGAGACATCGATTTCATCGGCTCTGACATCAAGGGAGCTGAGCAGGTCGAAGGTTTTCTTATGCCGGGAACATACAGGCTCGATTCTGAAGCTGACGAGATAATGATAGTCGTTACCATGCTCGACAACTTCAGCAATTTCTTCAACGATGATTACAGGGCCAGGGCAGATGAGCTCGGACTCAGTGTCCGTCAGGTCATCGTAATCGCTTCGATGATCGAAAATGAGACAAGCATAGACAGCGAGAAGCCTATGATATCTTCTGTATTGCACAACCGGATCAACATGGGCCTTATTCCTGCTGAGGAAGTTCCTGAGGTCCCGCTCTGTTCACCCGGAAAAGAATCGATCAAGGCTGCGCTTTATCCTACAGAAGACGAAAACATATATTATGTGCTGAGCGACAAGCTTGACGGCACTCATGTCTTCACTGCTGATGAAGCTGAGTACAAGTCTCTTGTCGAAGCGTATAATACTGCAAAAGCTGAAAGAGACGAATCTCTCACTCCTCAGCCTTCAGAATCAGAAGAGGAATGACCGCTATGGGATTCACCAGTGACAAGGTAACTGACTATATCAGTTCATTTTACAGGCCGCTTGATGAAGATCTCGGAAGGTTCAGAGAGTTCAACGAAGAGAACGATGTTCCGCTCATCCTGAAGGAGACGGAATCTTTTCTGTCTCTTCTGCTTGAGATGACTCGTCCGAAGAGGATACTTGAGATCGGAACAGCCTATGGATATTCAGCGCTCTTTTTTGCACGGAAGCTTCCGGATGCTGTTATCACTACCATAGACAGGAATGTCCACATGATACCTGTTGCAGACAGTAGCTTTGAAGACAGACCTGAAGGCAGCCGTATAGATTTCCGTACAGGCGACGCTGAGAATATCCTTGAAGAAATGGTTGAAGAGATGAAAGCTGACCCCGAAGGGCACCCGCCTTATGATTTCGTATTTATCGATGCCGGAAAAAGCCATTACAGAGCTTTTTTCGACATGGCGGAGCAGCTCGCAGGGCCGGGCTCTCTTATAGTATGCGATAATATCCTGATGCATGGATGGACGGTAGACAGATCCTATGAAGGCGCAAAGCGTCACAGGACCAATGTCAAATACATGCGTCAGTTCATTGAATATATCAACGAAAGGAAAGACCTGACTGTCTCGCTGCTTTCAAGCGGAGACGGTCTTGCGGTCATAAGACTTAATGACAGACAGAAATAATACACTTGAGCTCCTTGCTCCGGCAGGTGATCTCGAAAAACTCAGGACCGCGATACTCTACGGTGCTGACGCAGTCTACTTCGGCGGACAGATCGGAAGCCTCCGCGCAGGTGCAGGCAATCTGACCATCGAAGAGATACGGGAAGCCATGGATTTTATCCATTCACACGGCTGCAAGGGCTATATGACACTCAATATATATGCTCACAACGACGATATTCCGGTTCTGAGAGATTATATCGGCAAAATCAGGGATATTCCCGTCGATGCTTTTCTCGTCTCTGATCCCGGCGTTATGGGCCTTATCAGAGAACAGATCCCGGATGCAGAGATACATCTTTCAACTCAGGCCAACACTACCAATTATCTGACAGCCGCATTCTGGGTGAGTCAGGGTGTTAAGCGCATCGTTGCAGCAAGAGAGATGAGTCTTGCTGAACTGACTGAGATGAGAAGACAGCTTCCTGATGATATCGAGATAGAAGCATTCATGCACGGAGCAATGTGCATCTCATATTCCGGAAGATGCCTTCTGAGCAACTTCATGGCCGGAAGAGATGCCAACAGAGGTGCATGCACTCATCCGTGCAGATGGAAGTACTCTCTGGTCGAAGAGCAGCGTCCGGGCGAATACTATCCTATAGAAGAGGATGCCCGCGGCAGCTATATCATGAATTCAAGAGATCTGTGCATGATAGACTGCATTCCGGATCTTGTTAATGCCGGAGTCACTTCGTTCAAGATAGAAGGACGAATGAAGTCGATGTACTACGTTGCAACTGTAGTATCTGCATACAGATCAGCTATCGATAAATACCTCGCAGATCCTGAGAACTTCGAATACGATCCTGCCGACTTTGAAGAGCTTTGCAAGGCAAGCCACCGCGAATTCACGCACGGATTCTATTACAACAAGCCTACAGACAGGGATCAGAATTATCTGACAAGCGATTATATCAGGGATTACTCATTCGTCGGTCTTGTCAGAGAGCACGATCCTGAAACAGGGCTTACCACTGTTGAACAGAGAAACAAATTCTCTGTTGGCGATACTATCGAGATCTTCGGACCGCGCACTCCGTATTATGAAGAAGTGATACAGGAGATGTATGATGAGGAAGGCGAGCCTGTTCAGAGTGCTCCGCATCCTCAGCAGATACTCAGGATCAGATTCGCAAGGACGCCCGGTGAAGGCTTCATAATGCGAAAGAAAAAGGCTCAGTAGCGGAGTCCGTTTTCATCAGTATAAGGAGAACAGAAATGTCTGACGACACTATTGCCCCGTATTTATTAGTAATACTCATAGTTTTAATAATGATAATCAACGGTCTTACAGTCGCATGCAAACGCGCGCTTGACTACATAGACCGCAATGTCATCAAGGATAAGCTTGAAGATGAGCCGGATAACAGAAAGCTTCAGGCCGTTACATCTTTTCTGGCAAAGCCGTCAAAATATCATTATGCGGATCACGCAGCCAGCTTCATAAGCATCATTCTGTGTTTCTTCCTCTTCAATATCCTGATGTATGAGACAAAGATCGTTAAAGATCCCGGCTCGTACAGCGGCAGCAAGGGGATCCTGATGCTTGTGCTCTGGAATCTCGGTTTATACATAGTGTATACAGCTCTTTCGGATATCCTGCCTAAGAAGCTGGCCGCACAGGCAAGCGAGAAAACAGGCATCGGGCTTATCGGCTTCCAGTCTTTTATATACTATGTGACTTTTCCTCTCGTCTGGATCAGCAAATGGATAGCCAATGTATTCCTGAAATTAATGGGTAAGAACACAGATGTTGACGACTCGTATTTCTCTGAAGATAAAGTCATGTCTATGCTCGACAGAGGACAGGAGTCAGGCGAGATCAAAGAGGAAGGCCGCAAGATGATCGACTCGATCTTCGAGTTTGATGATCTGCTCGCTTATGAGATCATGACCCCGAGAACGGATGTGTTCATGATAGACATCAACGATGACCGTACGGAGTACTTCGATGAGATGATGGAGCTCACGCATTCCAGGATCCCGGTATATGACGGAGATCCTGACAACATCGTGGGTATCCTTCATATCAAGGACTATCTCTACAACGGAGCCAAAAAGGGCTTTGACAATATCAGGATCAAGAAGCTTCTCAGACCTGCGTATTTCGTTCCGGAGACCAAGAATATCGACTCGCTTTTCCGTGAACTTCAGATCAAGAAGCAGCATCTGGCTATTCTGATCGATGAATACGGCGGATTCAGCGGGATCGTATCTGTCGAAGACATAATTGAGCAGATCGTAGGCGATATCGACGATGAATTCGACGAAGAAGACAGAGTGATAGAGAAGGTTGACGATAATACTTACATCGTCGACGGCAATGTATACCTCGATGATCTCGAAGAGGAGACAGGTGTAGAGCTTGAATCTGAAACAAGCGAGACTATCGGTGGGTTCATAATCGACCAGATGGGAGAGATCCCTAAGGCGAGAGTCAAATACGAGCCGATAATCTATGACAAATACGAATTCACCATACTCAAGGTCAAGGACAGAAGGATAGAGAAAATCCGTATAGTCATCAGAAAGGAAGAAGAGGTCGCCGACAATGAATGATGATGTCAACATCTATGAACTGATCGAAAAAGAAGTCCTTTCATTCAGTGAAGTCAGCAGATTTCCGGATGCCTCACTGACAGAAAACATACAGGCGGCCCTTGGAAGAGACAGCATCAACCCCGGTATCCGGGTCAGCACTGATGACGATCTTATGACCATACAGCTCGATCTGATTGTATATTACGGTGTCAACATCCCTCAGCTCTGCTACGATATTCAGGCTAAGGTAAGGAAGAACATAGAAGAACAGACAGGTATCGAGATCAAAGCAGTCAACATAACTGTCGTAGGAATAGATGCGAAAGAATAACAGGAAGAGATATGAACAGAGAAAAGATCAGAGAAAAGACAATGCAGCTCATATACCAGATGGATATCACCGGCGAGTTTGATTATGAAAAACTCAGTCCGGTAGATGAAGATGTCTGCATCTATGACAAAAAGCAGGCTGTCGCTACGCTGGAGGCTGTAAGAGATCACATCGGCGAGATAGATGATATGATCAGGGCAAGTCTCGATAACTGGACATTTGAGCGTGTAGCGCGTACTGACCTTGCTATCCTCAGGACAGCAGTTGCCGAGATGCTCTATGCTGAGAATATTCCTTCGAGCGTCTCCATCAACGAGGCAGTCAATCTTTCGAAGAAATTCAGCGACGAGAGATCCTATGCTTTTGTCAATTCAGTACTCAGCAAAGTCGCAAAGAACATTGACAATGCAGATGCGGGAGATCAGGACTGATGTCTGATCTTTTCCTCGGCATCGACACATCCAACTACAAGACTTCTGCAGCAGTTACTGACGCTTCAGGCAATCCGGTGTTCGAAAGATCTGAATATCTTCCGGTGCCTCAGGGAAAAAGAGGCCTCAGGCAGTCAGAATGCTTCTTCAGGCACTCCTGCATACTTCCAGACTTCATCGATGAAGTGTGTTCTGAAATCAGCATCAACGATATAAAAGCAGCAGGGGTGTCATCAAGACCGCGCCGTGTGGAAGGCTCATATATGCCTTGTTTCCTTGCGGGAGTCAACGCTGCAAGAGAGATCTCCTCTGTGCTCGGGATACCTCTTCATGAGTTTTCCCATCAGGAGGGACATGCAGCTGCTGTGATAAGCTGCGGCACTCCTGCAGTAGAAGATCCAGGTCAGGAGGAGACTGCACTAATGCATCTCAGCGGCGGCACTACCGAGTTTCTGAGATGCCGCTCTGACGCGTCCGGATATGATCTTGAGATCATAGGCGGCACCAGGGATATAAGCATAGGCCAGCTTATTGACAGAGCAGGCGTGGCCATGGGCTTCAGCTTCCCGTCAGGAATGTATCTTGATAAGCTCGCCGAAGAGTATGTAAGCTCTCCTCAGGATCAGGGCAGAAGCGCGATATCGCCTGTCAGGACAGATGCTGGTTCATTCAATCTCTCAGGAACTGAAACGCAGGTCCTCAGATGGATAGACAGCTCATCTCCGGATGAGTATCCGTTTATAGCATACAGTCTCTTCGACAGGGTAGCCCGGCTCCTTGCAGTCTCAGTGTCTGAGATCTGTGCCGGGACCGGTATCAGAACAGTCTATATGGCCGGCGGAGTGTCAGCCAGCGCTTTTATCAGAAGAAGGATCTCAGAGGAGATTGATAGGATAAGCGCACATAATAAATCATTAACTGCTGATATCAGATTCAGCAGTCCTGCGCTGTCAGGTGACAATGCTGTCGGCATCGCGCTTCTCGCAGGGCGCCTGTATATGCAGCGCTGAACGATCCGAACTTAAATATGAAAGCAGTCACAGTAACACAGGTAAATGAATATATAGCCAAAAAACTGAGAGACGACTACAATCTCAGGCGTCTTCCTGTTGAAGGAGAGATATCATCGATCAGCAGGAGCGGATCTCATATCTACCTGACACTCAAGGATGCCTGGAGCATACTGAAATGCGCAATATGGGCTTCCAACATCCCTAAGATAGACCCGTCTTATCTCGAGAACGGCAGGAAGGTCATCGCTGTCGGCGATATAAGCCCTTACGCAAAAGGCGGCAGCTATTCCTTCAGCATCACTCATATGGAGGATGCCGGAGAAGGCGACCTGATGGCTGAGTTCAACAGGATCAAAAAGCTCCTCGAAGAAGAAGGACTGTTTGACAGAAAATGGAAGAAGCCTATACCTGAATTCCCGCTCAGAGTCGGCATCGTTACCTCGTCTACAGGTGCGGCAATAGAAGATATTAAGAAAATCATCACATCCAAGAATGATCTGACTGATATACTTATATTCCCGACTCAGGTCCAGGGCATAGGAGCACCGGCAAGCATCATAGAGAATATCGAACTTGCCAATAAGCTCGCAGCTGAAGGACTCAGGATAGACACTCTGATCGTAGGCAGGGGCGGCGGATCGCCTGAAGATCTCGCAGCGTTCAATGACGAGGGCGTGGCGCGCGCTATTTTCGCTTCAGCCATACCTGTCATAAGCGCAGTAGGCCATGAATCTGATTTCTCTATAAGCGACATGGTCGCAGATGTCAGAGCAGAGACACCGACAGCCGCTGCGGACATGGCTGTAATGAATACCTTCGAGCTGAAAGAGGATATAAGCGAATACCGCAGGATCCTTCTTCGCTCCATAAGACAGAAGATAGAAGCTGAGCGGATGCTTCTATCTTCAAGGACTGATCTTCTTCATTCCAACATGCACAGCAAGGTCAGCGATGCAAGGAGCGTTGTTGAGAAAGCCATGATAATGATCCGCGAGAACGATCCGCGGAACGTCTTCGCAAAAGGCTATGCAGCAGTAACAGATGAAAACGGCAGGATAATCCCGGATACTTCAGGAATCACTGCCGGCAGTACATATACTATACAGATGAGAGACGGAAGCTTCAGTGCCGAAGTCACGGAAATCAGCAGAAAGGACTCTTCAGATGGCAGATAAGACTTTTACACAGGCTCTCAGCGATCTTCAGAAGGCAGCTTCTGAGATAGGAAAGCAGGCTACTACACTTGAAGATTCTCTTAAGCTCTTCGAACAGGGAATGAAGGAAGCTGAATTCTGCAGAAAGATCCTCGACGAAGCTGATCAGAAGATCACAGTCTTCGAGAAGGAGGAAGCAGATGCTTAGCTTTGATGAATACAGGGAGATTATCAACTCCCATCTGACTGACTTTATTCCGGCAACTGATCCTGAGGCAGCAGTTCTCAGAGAGAGCATGGAATACAGCCTCATGGTAGGAGGCAAGAGACTCCGCCCGGTGCTTCTTCTTGCGGCATGTGATTTTGCAGGCGGCGATATAGATCAGGCTCTGCCTTATGCATGCTGCCTTGAGTACATACACACGTATTCTCTTATCCATGACGATCTTCCGGCCATGGATAATGACGACCTCAGAAGAGGCAAGCCGACCAACCACAAGGTCTACGGAGAAGATATCGCAGTGCTCGCAGGTGACGGCCTTCTGAACACTGCAGCCGAGGTGATGACCGGAGAGGTCATCAGGCATTCTGATGATCACCAGGCTATGATCAATCATGCAAAAGCAGCGCACGAGATCATGTCAAGAGCGGGTATCCGCGGCATGATAGGAGGCCAGACAGCAGATGTAAAGGGCGAATACATGGAAGCGACGGCTGAACTTGTCAGGTTCATAGAGCTTCACAAAACAGCCGATCTTCTGACAGCTCCTGTACGTGCCGGTCTCATGCTTGCCGGTGCAGATGATGAGATGCTTGATGCATTCACATCTTATGCTCAGGCTGTCGGGGTAGCCTTCCAGGTCCTCGATGACATTCTCGACTTCGAAGGCGATGAGAAGCTCATAGGCAAGAAGGTCGGCAAGGATCAGGATCTGGGTAAATGCAGCTATGTATGCGTCCACGGGCTCGATGCCGCTAAGGAAGAGCTCCACAGGCTTACAGGCGAAGCCAGAAAAGCTGTTTCCGGCTACGGTGAATCCGCCTCTTTCTTCACAGAACTGGCATCAAAGCTTGAGATCAGAAAATACTGATCAGAAATCTTTTTTAGCCTGACACGGTTCAGGCAAATTGTGAGAGTAATGAAGTACGATTTAATCAACGATGATCTAATCAATATATGCAAGACAGCTACAGTTCAGGAGCTTGAAGAACTGTCTGAGGATATAAGGCAGTTCCTTGTCGAAAAGGTATCCAGGACAGGAGGCCATCTCGCTTCCAACCTCGGTATCGTTGAACTCAGCATCTGTCTTATGAGAGTTTTTGACAGCCCGCGCGACCGCATCATATACGATGTCGGCCATCAGTCTTATGTCCACAAGATACTGACAGGCAGGGCTGCCGGTTTTGATACGCTCAGACAGTACAAAGGCCTTTCCGGTTTTCCAAAGCACCGCGAGAGCGTACATGACGCCTACGATACAGGTCACTCAAGCACATCTGTAAGTGCAGCGTACGGCATGGCAGTGGGACGCGATATAAGCGGAGACGATTACAACGTCATTGCTGTTATCGGCGACGGTTCTTTTACTAACGGAGTAGTATTCGAAGCGCTGAACAATATAGGAGCTAATCAGACCAAAGTCATCACTATCCTCAATGACAACGGCATGTCTATATCCAGAAATGTAGGCGCTCTGTCAAAATACCTCAATAAAGTCAGATCATCACAGAAGTATGGTCAGGCCAAGTCATCCGTAAAATCCGCCCTCGACAGCTTCCCTGTATTCGGAAGACCTCTGTCGAGAGGACTCAGAAACTCCAAGCAGAAGATCAAATACTCAGTGATCGGTGAGGAGGGGCATCTGATCGAGGACCTCGGCATCAAGTATTTCGGACCGGTAGACGGTTACGATATCCGGAACATGACTGAGATACTCAAGGCTGCCTCGGAGTATGACGGCCCGACTCTTATCCATGTTATAACCAAGAAGGGCAAAGGCTACGAATGGTCTGAAAAGTATCCGCGCAAATTCCATGGGATAGGTCCTTTCGATACTCAGACAGGGGAGACAGCATCTTCATCTTCGCTTACATACTCGAAGGTATTCGGAGAGACGCTAACTTCGCTTGCTGACAGAAACGACAAGATCATAGCAATAGCTGCCGCTATGGGGACAGCTACGGGACTGATGCCTTTCTATGAAGCTCACGAAGACAGATACTTCGATGTCGGCATCGCTGAAGAGCATGCTGTCGTCTTTGCAGCAGGTCTTGCAAAATCCGGCTATACTCCGGTAGTTGCTATCTATTCGACCTTCCTGCAGAGATCTTTCGATTATCTTATACAGGATGTCGCGCTTCAGAACCTGCATGTTATATTCGCAGTCGACAGAGCCGGCCTTGTAGGAGCAGACGGAGAGACACATCACGGTGTATTTGATCTCTCATACTTCTCGATGATACCGGGAATGACAGTACTTGCTCCTGCCGATGGCTATCAGCTTGCTGAGATGCTTGAATTTGCAGCAGACATGGATGGACCTGTCGCGATAAGATATCCGAGAGGATCTTGTGAAGGAAAGCATCTGAGACTCAGACGTTTCCGCGGCGGCAACAGTGTCATCAGTGAAGGCAAAGATGTCACTATCCTCGCTGTAGGAGCCATGCTCGATGAATGCATCGAAGCAGCAGAGAAGCTTAGAGCCAACGGCATCGACGCCGGCGTAACTAACGTAGCAGTCGTCAAGCCGCTCAATACAAGGTGGTCAGAGCTTGACACGCGGCTTGTTGTAACGGTAGAGGACAATGTTCTCAGAGGAGGCTTCGGTGAAAGCTTCACCGCTGTCTTCAAGGATACTCCGTATGACATCATCAACATCGGGATACCGGACAGATTCGTAGAACACGGAGACATACCATCACTCAGGAGAGAATGCGGGATAGACGCAGAATCGATATATGAAAGAACGATTGGATATTTTGCTGGTAAATAACGGCCTTGCAGAGTCACGCGAGAAGGCGAAGCGTACGATCATGGCAGGCCTTGTCCGTGTGGACGGCAGACTTGAAGACAAGCCTGGCTCGCGTTTTGACACTGAAGCAGACATACAGGTAGATGGTAAGGAATGCCCGTATGTCAGCAGAGGCGGCCTCAAGCTCGAAAAAGCTATCAGGGAGTGGGGCGTATCCTGCGAGAATGCTGTATGTGTCGACATGGGTGCATCAACAGGAGGTTTTACCGACTGTATGCTCCAGCACGGGGCTGTCAAGGTCTATGCCATAGATGTCGGATACGGACAGCTTGATTATAAACTCAGGATCGACCCGAGAGTCGTCAACATGGAGAAGACCAACATCAGGTACCTCGACACTTCACTGATAGAGGAGCCGGTCGATCTTATTTCCATTGATGTGAGCTTCATATCCCTCAGCCATATGTTCCCGGTCGCAGCGGAGATACTCGCACCGGAAGGCAGGATCCTCTGCCTTGTAAAGCCTCAGTTTGAAGCCGGAAGGGAGCAGGTAGGCAAGGGCGGTATCGTAAGAGATCCTTCTGTTCATGAAGAAGTTATCAATAAAGTCATAGGTTATGCTGAGAAAAACGGACTGTGGCCGGAATCGTTAACATTTTCACCAATAAGAGGAACAAAAGGAAACATAGAATATTTGCTTTTACTTTCCGCAAAAAAGTGCGATAATAAAATAGGTGTGCGGAATGTTGTAGCAGAATCGCACGCAGATCTTTAAACGTTTTAAAAATGTTAACCCAATATAATCTTTTATGTAAGGAGATCAAACAATGAAAGTATCAGAAAGAGTAGCCGGAATGCAGTTCTCACCGATCAGAAGATTCAATGTATTCGCATTCGAAGCTGAAGATCAGGGCAAGAAAGTATATCGTCTGAATATCGGACAGCCTGACATCGAGACTCCTCCATGCTTCAAGGAAGCTATCAATGCATATGACAAGAAGGTCATCGCATATGCAGAGTCCGGCGGTGTCAACGAACTGCTCGACGCAATGATCTATTACATGAAGAGAGACTACGACATGGAATACGAGAGAAAAGACATCCTCGTTACAAACGGCGGATCCGAAGCTCTTATCCTTGCTTTCACAGCTCTCCTCAACCCTGGTGACGAAGCTCTTATCGCAGAGCCTTTCTACACCAACTACAATACATTCTGCAACGAAGTAAGCGGCAAGCTGGTTCCTCTTACAACATCTGCTGAGGATGGATATAACTGGGCTAAGAGAGACCTCATCGAGGCTGCTATCACACCTAAGACAAAAGCTATCTGCTGCCTCTCACCTGGAAACCCGACAGGAAGAGTTCTGACTCTCGAGGACATGCAGCTTATCGGCGACATCGCTAAGGAACATGACCTGTGGATCATCTCCGACGAAGTATACAGAGAATTCGTATATGACGGCAGAGAAGCTCATTCATTCGGACAGCTCCCTGACATCGCTGACAGAGTAGTCATCGTTGACTCCGTATCCAAGAGATGGTCTGCATGCGGCGCAAGAATCGGTGCTGCTATCTCCAAGAATCAGGACTTCATGCAGGCACTCCTCAAGCTCGCACAGGGCAGACTCTGCGTACCTACTCTTGAGCAGGTCGGTGCTGCTGCACTCTACAGAATGCCAAAGAGCTACTATGATGAGATGAAGGCTGAGTACGAAGCAAGAAGAGATGCTGCTTATGAAGAGATCTCCAAGATCCCTGGCGTTGTCTGCCAGAAGCCTGCAGGCGCATTCTATATGACATGCAAGCTCCCTGTTGATGATATCGAAGCATTCCTGATGTTCATGCTCAAGGAATTCGATGACAACGGCGAGACAGCAATGTTCGCACCAGCTCCTGGATTCTATGCAACAAAGGGTCTCGGCGGCAATGAGATGCGTATCGCTTACGTTCTGTCACCGGACAAGATGAGAAGAGCTTGCGAGCTCATCAAGATGGGCGTTGCAGCATATAACGCAAAATAATCAGATCGACTTTTATCGGCTGACACTTAACCGTAGGGGGAGTTCAATCCCCCTACAGTTTTGATTATTAAAGTATTTCACGGGTATTGATACAAAGAGGTCAGGTTTTGGCGCAGGAAAAACTATCACCAATGATGCAGCAGTATCTCAAGATCAAGGAAGAGTATCAGGATACGATCCTGATGTTCCGCCTTGGTGATTTTTATGAGATGTTTTTCGATGATGCCATCCTGGTATCACGTGAGTTGGAGCTGACTCTTACAGGCAGGAACTGCGGCCTGGAGGAGAGGGCGCCTATGTGCGGCGTGCCTCATCATTCAGTCGAGTCATATATCGTAAGGCTCGTCAAAAACGGCCACAAGGTCGCTATATGCGAGCAGATGGAAGATCCTGCTGAAGCAAAGGGTATTGTAAGGCGTGAGATCACAAGGATCTACACGCCGGGAACGCTCGATCTGAGTGATTCTTCTTCGCGCGAAGACAACATATATATCGCTTCACTGTGCGTCATCGACGGACACAGTGCTCTCGCCGTTGCGGATATCTCGACAGGCGAGCTTACTGCAGATGAATTCGATGATGACGAAAACATGTCCATCCTTGCCAATGAACTCTCTGTCAACGGGATAAAGGAGCTAATTATCAGTGAAGATATATCCGGACACGTCAGCGAGCTTCTTGCCCGGAACATGATCTCAACTTTCACTGATCCTGTAGATCCGTCTTATTACAGAGAGGATTCATGCAGGAATATCGTGCTGAAGCATTTTGGCATGACAAGTCTTGTGCCGCTTGATCTTGAAGGCAGAAAAGAGATGGTATGCGCTGTCGGATCGCTTCTCATGTATCTTATGGATATGCAGAAGAGCGAGCCGGGACAGATCAGAAGTCTAAGGATAAAGGAGCGCGGAAGCTGTATGCAGCTTGACCGCTCGACACTCCGCAATCTCGAGCTTCTCGAGACGATATATGATCATGAGGTCAGGGGATCTCTGCTGGGAGTTCTCGGCAGGACCAGGACCGCTATGGGAGGTAGACTCCTCAAAAAATGGCTCAGGGAGCCGCTTAAGGATGCTGATGAGATCAATCAGAGGCTTGATGCTGTGGAAGCTCTCAAGGATGAGCCTGTCGCGTCCAATAATCTTACCAATGCACTTAAGTCTATATATGACTTCCAGAGGCTTACAGCTGCAATAGCTGCCGGAAGAGCCAACGGACGCGATCTCATCGCACTGCGAAATTCCCTTGCAGTGCTTCCGGAGATCACTGAGCAGCTCGGATATATGGACGCTCCGCTTCTTCGCAGCATAGCTGCAGATATAGCGGATTTTGACGATCTGCACAGTATGATAGACAGATCGATATGCGAAGAGCCGCCTCACGTCATAACAGAAGGCGGACTCATAAGAAAGGGATATTCAGAGGAACTTGATGCTCTCAAGGACTCTATAGCTGATGCCAAGGCGTGGATCTCAGGCCTTGAGAACAGCGAAAAGGAGAGGACAGGCATCAGGACTCTTAAGGTCGGATACAACAAGGTGTTCGGCTACTATATAGATGTCAGCAAGGGCATGACAGACAAGGTGCCTGATGACTACGTCAGGAAACAGACCCTTGTCAATAACGAACGTTACATCACACCGGAGCTCAAGGAAAAAGAAAACCTCGTATTCAGCGCTGAGACCAAGATCAACAAGCTTGAATACGAAGAATTCCGGAAGATAAGATCATCCATCGAGCCGTATATTGCAGACCTCCAGAAAGCATCGGCCGCAGTCGCAATGCTCGATGTGCTGATCGCTTTTGCGCGGGTGGCTCAGGACAACGGCTATGTGAAGCCTGTAGTCAACAACGGGGATGTTATCGATATAAGAAAGGGAAGGCATCCTGCTGTCGAGCAGCTTCTCGGTGCCGGCATGTTCGTTTCCAACGATACACTTATCGACATGGGAAAGCGCAGCATGCTCATAATCACCGGTCCTAACATGTCCGGCAAGTCGACTTACATGCGCCAGACAGCAGTTATCGTGCTCATGGCACAGATAGGCTGCTTCGTGCCTGCAGAGTCCGCTGAAATAGGCATTGTGGACCGCATCTTCACGAGGATAGGAGCATCTGACAACCTGTCATATGGTCAGTCCACCTTCTATATCGAGATGAGCGAGCTTGCAGGAATACTAAGAAACTCTACATCAAGGAGCCTTATAATCCTCGATGAGATAGGAAGAGGCACGAGTACTTTTGACGGGCTTTCGATCGCATGGTCGACAGTTGAATACCTCTCGGATCCTGAGCACAGAGTGCGCACAATGTTCGCGACTCACTATCATGAGCTCACCGAGCTCTCCGAGTCTCACGACAATATATGCAATCTGTCAGTAGCAGTAAGCGAGGACGGATCAGATGTCATATTCCTGCATAATATCGTTGAAGGCCCGGCGAGCAAGAGCTACGGTATACATGTAGCGAGGATAGCAGGAGTGCCTGAAGAGATAAGAAAAGCTGCCAGGATCAAGCTGAGAGAACTTGAATCCGGACAGAGCATTCCGGTTCAGACAGCCGGTCAGTCAGGACAGCAGCTTTCATTCATACCTGAAGGATTCAGCATGGCTGATCTGAGAGAGGAGCCGGACCGCTACGGAAAGGTCATAGACAGGATTCGCAGTCTTGATATCAACGTCATGACTCCGCTTTCGGCTCTCAACACACTCCAGGATCTTATAGATGAAGTCAATGACGCAGGAGACGGTCAATGATCAGAGTACTTGATAAATTCATAGCTGACAAAATAGCTGCAGGCGAGGTCATCGAAAGACCTGTCTCCGCTGTCAAGGAACTCGTAGAAAACTCTGTAGATGCGGGAGCTCACTCTGTGATCGTTGAGATCAGAGGAGGGGGCAAGTCATATATCAGAGTAACTGATGACGGATGCGGCATACCGCCTGAAGAAGTAGAGACTGCTTTTCTCCGTCATGCAACGAGCAAGATCGAGAGCATAACAGACCTTGACAATATAAGATCGCTCGGATTCCGCGGCGAGGCGCTCGCAAGCATCGCTGCAGTAAGCAAGCTTACGATAGTCACCAGGACTCCTGACCGGAGCGCAGGGACAAGGCTTATGATGCACGGCGGAAAGGTCATCTCAAGCGAGACGGCCGGAGCCAATCCGGGCACTACCATCGTTGTCGAGGATCTGTTCTACAACACCCCGGCAAGAAGGAAATTCATGGGCTCTGATGCCCGCGAAGGCAGCGCCATCATTGAGCTTATACAGCAGTATGCTGTCTGCTATCCGGGCATCAAATTCATGATGATTAGAAACGGAGAGACTGTCTTCACTACAAGAGGAGACGGAGATACCCTCCACACGATACAGAGTCTCTATCCTGATACTGCCCATGCAAGTCTCATAGCTGTTGACGGCGACAATGTCAGCGGTTTCGTATCTGATCCGGGAACGACCAGAAACAACCGCAAGGGACAGCTTTTCTTCGTCAACGGAAGACTTGTAGACAGCAAGGTTATCGAGAAAGGAATAGAAGCCGGCTACGGCGGAAGGGTCTTCTCGGGTTACCCTGTAGCGATCCTCTTCATAGAGGCTGAGCCTTCCGAGATAGATGTCAATATCCATCCGGGCAAGAGGGAGATAAGATTCTTAAAAGCGCAGTCTGTGACTGATGCTATAGCTTCAGCTATCAGCGAGGCGATGCTGAGCAGGAAATCAGTTCCGTCACTTATGCCTTCAAGATCTGAAGCTCCTGCAGCTCTTCACAAGGCAGAAGGTCCTTCTGATGCTCGCATGACAGAAGCTCCGGCTGCTGCTCATGTGGCTGAAGTTCCGGCTGTTATTTACAGTTCTGATGATCAGATAACTGATACTCCGGAGCCTGCAGCTGTAAGAGAAGCTTCTGACTACAGCGCTGATAATTTGCCGTCTTTTACGGGCGAACAGTCTTCTATAAGAGAATTCCTCGGAAGTCTCAGGCGTTCAGATGACAAGCCGGCTGAAGAAGAGAAGACGGAGGAGTTTTCGTGGGAGCCGGAGCGCGAGGCATCAGCCGACAGACTCTTCAGTTTTGACGATCTTCAGTACAGGGGATATCTGTTCGACACTTACATCGTGATGCAGTCAGAAGACACAGTGTATATCTTCGATCAGCATGCAGCTCACGAGAGGATATTCTACGAGGAATTCACAGGCCACTATATGAGTTCACAGAAATTCTCACAGCCTGTACTCACTCCGTTCACAATCAGCGTCAGCTCTGATGTATACTATATGAGCAGAGACTGGCTTTCGCCTCTGACAGACGCGGGCTTTGAGATAGAAGATTTCGGAGCATCGACGTTTATGGTGCGTGCTATTCCTTCATATATGGATATATCTGAGGCAGAATCTTTTGCCAGATCATATCTCGAAGGACTGGACGAAGTCACAGGCAGAAACGATATCGTCATAGACAAGCTTATACTCAGATCGTGCAAAGCCGCAGTCAAAGCCAATGATCATCTCTCCCGCATGGAGATAGATGACCTCATACGAAGACTTGCCGCGTGCAGCAATCCGTACTGCTGTCCGCACGGCAGACCTACTTTTATCAGATATACAAGATATGACATCGAGAGGTCATTCCGAAGGAAATGACCAGGGACTGAAAAGGATTCATTCACATGAAGAATACAGTATATGTTATTTCCGGGCCGACTGCGGTAGGCAAGAGCATTATCGCATTCTACCTGGCAAAAAGGATCGGCGGAGAGATAGTCAACTGCGATTCTGTCCAGTTATACAAGTACATGGACGTAGGAAGCGCGAAGCCGCCTGAAGAAGAGATGCGCAAGATCAGGCATCACCTCTATTCAATAGTTGAACCTGACTACAACATGACGGTAGCTACATATCAGAAGCTTGCCGGTGTTGTTATTGATGACATTCTCGAAAGAGGCAAGGTGCCTATCATCTGCGGAGGCACGGGACTGTATCTCAGTTCGATACTCTATCAGATGGATTTTGCAGGCGGAAAGGGTACATCCGCCAGAAGAGCCCAGCTGGAAAGCATGGCCGAAAGGAATGGCAGCGAATACATGCACCAGTTCCTGCAGGCACTTGACCCTGAGGCCGCTGAGAGGATCCATCCTAACAACGCGCGCAAGATCATCAGAGCAATAGAAGCGTTCGAAGAGGGCGAGAGGATCGGTTCAATGTCTGATCTCAAGCTCAATCCGAAATACGATTTCAGATTCTTCGCACTCAACATGGACCGCGAATGGCTGTATGAGAGGATCAACAGACGTGTATCGGCCCTTGTCAGCAACGGTCTTGTCAATGAAGTCGCAGGTCTTCTCAGGCGCGGATACACCAAGGATACTCCGGCAATGAAGGCTATAGGATACAAGGAGATCATTCCGTATCTTGAGAACGAATATGACCTCGACACAGCTGTCGAGGAAATCCGCCGCAACACCAGACACTACGCAAAGCGTCAGCTCACATGGCTCAGGCGTTATGATTTTGTGCGCTGGATAGAGATCAGAAAAGGTGATACTGTAGGAGATATCGTCGACAGACTCATCTCCGCAGCAGCTGAATGATAGATGAAGAAAACCGAAAGCAGCAAGACATTCAAATCCCACAATAAGAGCGGAAAACCTGATAATATCGTCGAAAAGGAAAACGATATATATCTCGAGTGCGAGAAGATCCAGAAGGAGCTTCCGTCTTTTCTTCGCTCTTATTTCTCTTATCTGAAGGGCAATGTGCTGCCGATGACAAGGCTTGCATACCTCCGGGATGTGAAGTTTTTCTTCAATTATCTTATCAGCGAGACTGACCTGACAGAGGCTCAGACGACTTCTAAGGTCACTTCGGATGAGCTCGATAAGATAGAAGCGGCGGATATCAACCTCTTCATCGATCACTGCCGCAAATACATGGTAGATGATGGTGATACCGTCACTGTGTATGAGAACAACAACAAATCCCTCGCCAGAAAGAAATCATCCATCTCTGTGCTCTTCAAACAGCTGTACAGAGACGGCCATATCAGTCGAAACATCACTGACGGCTTCGATCCTATCCGTGTTCCTAAGCCGGGGGAGAGGGAGATCAAGGCTCTCCAGGATGATGAGGTCATGATAATGCTCGATGCTGTTACCAACGGCACAAGCCTCACAGATCACGAGAGGCGCTACTGGGAGAAGACAAAACTCCGCGACAAGGCGATACTCATGCTTTTTGTCACATACGGTCTGAGACTCAGCGAGCTGCAGCAGCTCAATGTTTCGTCTTTCAACTTCTCAAGAGGTGAATTCAAGATATACCGTAAGCGCGGCAAGGAGTCTGTAATGCCTCTCAACCGCTCTGTTATCATGGTTCTGGATGATTACCTCTCAACTGAGAGAAAGACCGTCACAGCGCAGAATAACGCCTCTGAGGACGCTCTCTTCCTGTCGCTTCAGGGCAAGCGCATCACAGAGAGGGCAATAAGACAGCTTGTCAAGAAATACACGTCGATCGCGCTCGGCACTTCACGGGATACAGGCTACAGTCCTCACAAGCTCAGAGCTACTGCCGCAACATCTCTGATCGGACGCGGCAATTCCATATATGATGTAGCAGCACTTCTCGATCATGAGCAGGTCACAACTACTCAGCTCTATGCTCAGCACAAGATGAATGTCAAACGTGACCTTGTCAACGACATGGAGTGGGAGCTCGAAAGAACAGAAGAATAATATAACTATCAGGAAATTATCATGCAGGAAAGAACTAACAACAGATACAGAGACTACCTTATCAAAGAATTCGATATAGACCCGCGCGTGCTCGATATAACTGACGCTGCGGAGAATAAGCTCAAAGAGAGATTCGCTGAGGCTGACGATGTCTGCTCTATATGCCAGATGAAAGTCCTCAGAGCTTTTCAGGACAACCATATAAACGCTACACATTTTGACTGGAGCACAGGCTACGGATACGATGATCCCGGCAGAGCAGCTGTCGAAAAAGTATATGCTTCAGTATTCAATACAGAGGCCGCTCTCGTCAGACCTAACATAGTCAACGGCACTCATGCCATCGCAACGACACTTTTCGGGATACTCGCTCCGGGAGAAGAGCTGCTCGAAGCCACAGGAGCTCCTTACGATACTCTCGAGACTGTCATCGGCAAGCATTCGGACGGCAGCTTCAAAGGCACAATACTCGACTACGGGATCCTCTATAATGAGGTCCCTCTTAATGATGAGCTGGATATAGACTTTGATGCTGTCAGGGCTGCCATAACAGACAAGACAAAAGTAGTCGCGATGCAGAGATCCACAGGCTACGACTGGAGACCGGCTATCTCAGTAGAGAGTATACGCAGGCTGACTGAGATGATCCACAGTATCGATCCTTCGATCATAGTCATGCTCGACAACTGCTACGGTGAATTCGTAGACATCAATGAGCCTACAGACTTCGGCGTGGATGTCATGGCAGGATCACTTATCAAGAATCCAGGCGGCGGAATAGCACTCTCCGGCGGCTATATAGTCGGAAGGGAAGATCTAATAGAGAGAATCTCATACCGTCTTACATGTCCCGGGATCGGCGCTGAATGCGGCCTGACATACGGACAGAACAGACATGTCCTGCAGGGACTTTTCATGGCACCTAAGGTCGTCAATGCGGCCGTAAAAGGCGCGATGCTCGCAGGCGTCATATACGATGAACTCGGCTTCGAAGTCATGCCCCGCCCGATGGCATCAAGAAGCGATATAATCCAGGCAATCAAAATCCTTGATCCTGACAAGACTGTAGCATTCTGCCAGGCTGTGCAGGCTGCTTCACCGGTGGATTCATACGTTACTCCTATGCCATGGGATATGCCGGGCTATCAGGATCAGGTAGTAATGGCTGCAGGAGCATTCGTCCAGGGATCATCCATAGAACTCTCAGCTGACGCTCCGCTCCGTGAGCCTTACATTGCTTATTTCCAGGGCGGACTTACATACGAGCACTCAAGATTCGGCGTGGTAAGCAGTCTTGATACTATGCTGAAGAAAGGTCTGATCCGGTTATAGAACATCACTACGGAATATGGAGAAGCGCAGCAAGGCATCAGCAGTCATTAAATTACTGATACTGGCATTCATTCTTATCGGAGTGCCTCTCTTGCTGTATATCAACTGCCGGGACACTCTGTTCAACACCGAATGGCTGAAGCAGCTTCCTCAGATGCTCATGGAACACAGAAAACATGCAGCAGGGGTGCTTCTTGGTATGCAGATCCTGCAGGTGATAGTCTGTATCATCCCGGGTCAGCCTATACAGTTCGCTGCAAGCTATATTTTCGGCATAGTTGGCGGATATATTTTATCTGTCATTGGGGCTGCAATAGGCGTAACTATCACTTTTCATGTCGCCAGAATACTCGGACGGGATGCTGTTTCCACACTGTTCGGTGAGAAAAAGATCGATTATTACCGGAGAAAGCTGGATTCCGGACAGGGACTGATGGCTCTCTTCCTTATATATTTCATTCCGGGGATACCTAAGGATCTTGCGGCATATGCTGCCGGTATATCTGAGATGAGATTCCGTCCATTCCTGATAGTATCCACTATCGGAAGGACTCCGGGCATGCTCGGAAGCATACTTCTCGGGCATTTCTTCAGTCAGAAGAACTATTATGCTATCGCAGCTCTTGCAGTCATCACAGCAGTTCTTCTGATAGTTTTGTACATCAGGCGCAAGGACATGCTCGCATTTCTCGATGAACTCGAAAATGCTGATAAGCTCACATTAAAACAGAGGATAGAATGGCTAAGAAACAGAAAGTAGACAAAACAAATGCGATGAGGCAGCTTGACAGTGCCGGCATCGAGTATGAGATGGGTGAATATGAATATGACGAGAGCGATCTCTCCGGCGTCCACGCTGCTGAAGCTCTCGGAGTATCTGAGGATGAGGTCTTCAAGACTCTCGTGACCAGGGGCGATGCAGGAATGCTCTTCGTATTCGTCATCCCTTCAGGCGCGACTCTGGATCTCAAGAAGGCTGCTTCTGTATCTGGCAACAAGAAGATCGAGATGATCCATGTCAAAGAGATATTCGATCTTACCGGCTACATCCGCGGCGGCTGTTCTCCTATAGGAATGAAGAAGCAGTACCCTACATTCATAGATGAAACAGCTGTTCTTTTCGACAGGATATACTTCTCGGCGGGAAAACGGGGTGTACAGATAATACTCCCGCCTGACACTCTTGCTGAATTCATAGGGGCTGAATTCGCAGATCTTACAAGGGATTAGAGATGTCCGGTAGTAAATATCAACGGAAAAGAACAGGAAGTCTTCAACGGAGAGTATGACTCTGATCTGAACAGATACAGGGAAGGGGACGCCGTCAGGATGCCGGAGGATTCATACTTAAATCTATCTGGTTCTGATCTTATAATATTGCTGAGGCAGCTGCTTCTGTGCTGTTCCGGTCATCAGGCCGGAATAACACGGGAAAAAGCTGTCGTTTTTATTGCCTTTTTATGGGAATAAAATTAAAAAGAACACGCGAACAAATTTTCCGAACTTTTGTTTAATTTTCTATTGACATTACCAGAACAGGTGTTTATAATTCAGATATACCAATTCGAACAGATGTTTAAGCCGATCTGATCGGCTGTTTATATATAGAAAGTCAGGTGTATATCATGAAAACACGTCATTATAGAATTGTAAGCCCTGTAAGGTTCTTCTTATTCGTACTTATCAGCATCATGATCATTATATTCGCAGGATACAGTCTTCTGAACGTCAGCCAGGCTGAGGCTGCATCAGAAGTAACATACGAGCGCGTAGTTGTACAGGAAAGTGATACTCTCTGGGGTCTTGCCGAGATGTACAATCCTGATACAGATCTAAGCTACAGAGACATCGTCTACAGCATATGCGAGATCAATGATATGGACTCAGAGGATATACATCCGGGAGATGTTCTGTACGTTCCGGTGTACTGAGCCTGATAGCGAAAGCTAGCAATATATGTACCTCCGCGGTATATATTTCTAGGATAGTGTGTTTTATTTGAAATCCGGTACTGTAAGTTTTATGCATCCCGGCTGACAGTACCGGATCTTCAATTGCACAGAATTAATCCGAAAAATAATAAGAAGGATAGAGTGCAGAGTAAATAGGAACAGAAATAATAATTGAAATAATAAAAATAATATCAGATATTGTGAAACGCAGTAATATCAACGGATACAGCCAAAACAGCAGATCACGGCAGATACATGATCTGCTGTTTCAGGGTTATAACTATTCCGAAAATTATGATTTTAGGAATAGTTGTCAATCTTTTAAACTAACACCCTGTTATTGACATCTCTTCCTGTTTCTCTTCCATATCCCTGAGAAGACTGAACTGTGTCCTGCATCTTACGAGATTGTGTTCCGGATAATCGGTCTTGAAGTAATGATCTCCTTCCAGGTAATCTGTCAGAAATCTTAGTCCGCATTCGAGAGTCATCATTCTTGCACCGGCGGGCATCATTTTTATCTCTGCTTCAGTTATGTCCGGAAAGCCTTCAATGAATCCTTTTGCGAACGCCCTGTACATATCAAGGTCAAGCCTTACGGCATCAGAATTCGTCTCATCTTCACGGCCCGTAGCAGCGCCTGATCTTATCGCATCGCCGAAATCATTGACAGCCAGACCCGGCATCACAGTATCAAGATCTATGACGCATATTGCTTTCTCAGTCTCCCTGTCAAGCAGCACATTGTTGATCTTGGTATCGTTGTGCGTCACTCTGAGAGGCATCTCTCCTGCTTTCAGGCTGTCATTGAGTATGTCGACATGCTTCTCATGCTCCAGAGCAAAACGGATCTCCTCAGCGGCATTTTCTGCCCGCCCGGCAATATTCCTTCTGCATGCAGTGATGAATCTCTGAAACCTCTGCCTGGTATCGTGGAAATATTTAATAGTCTCATGAAGAGTCCCGGCCGGAAAGTCCGACAGATCAGATATGAATGATCCGTAAGCTCTTCCTATCTCCATAAACTGATCCGCATTACTGCAGGTTTCAGTGGCAAAAGATCCTTCTATATAGTTCATCATGCGCCAGCAGCCATTTTCAGTCCTTAAGTACGGTGAGCCGCTGCGTGCCGGTATGATCCTTAGTCCCTTACCCAGGTATTCTGTAACCCGAACTATATTGTCCATAAGATCGTCAGGAGATCCGAAAACATTCTCATTGATGCGCTGCAGGACATATCTGCTGCAAGATAAAAGCGGAGCGCCTTCAGATATGCCGGTCTCAGCATATGAGCACTCCACCAGATATGTATCATTGATATGACCGTTTCCTATCGGTCTTATGCACACAGGTGTGCCATTGATCCGGAAAGCGGATGCGATTGAGCTAAGTTGATCCTGATGTTTTGTCACCATGTTGTTGCTATATCTATCTGAGTCGGATTATTCTGAGCGAATCCGCCTGTATCGCAGACTATCCCTTCACCAAGTGAAGTCTCCACGATCGACCCTCTCGGATGCAGATCCAGATTGGCTGCCACCATAATATAGTCACCGAGCATCTTGCAGCCATCCTCACGGACCCAGTATTCATCAGTGTTGCCCATACCTCTCATGATGTTTACGATCACACTCATATCAAGATTGTAATATGTTTCTTTGCCTGACGGTCCGTAGTTGACTCCCCTGCCGGCTGAGAGAACAGGTCCTTTCCACCTGTGTTCTTCCTCCCACCATTCCTCATATGCCTTGACGCCTGCATCGACTGAATCAGACGGATCGTACAGATCAGAGACGCTTAGCTGAGCTATAGAAGCTGTCCTTCTGTCGACTATCCTTTCAGTGGAAATATTGAATATCTCAGCACACGAAAAGCCCATGGCAAATAATTCTGAGATTATCACCATTACAAGCAAATCTGCCGGAAGTCTTCTGCGTCTCTTCTTTACCATGTGAGTGTAGTGTAGTCGTCGTAGTATGTGTTGTCACCGACACTTACTGTTGCTTCTGCTATCGATTCAAACAGATCATTGTACGTAAGTTCAGAATCTTCTTTATAGTAAGCATCGGAGAAATCATCCCATACCTTTCTCGGACAGACGGCAATTCCTTCAACAGTAACATCGGAATCATCTTCAGAGATGTTCGGCCCTGAATATTTGATGGCAACTTTATATTCGCTGCCCTTGCTTGTGACGTTGTATCTTATGAAGCATTCCTGATCATTGTACGATCTGGTATCTTCGTCGATATCTATATTCCCCCAGTCCATCACTTTAAGAAGGCCTTCAGGATCTCCTTTGCCGAAACTCTCAAGCCATTCAATGTCTCCTGCACTCAGTCTGCTGAAAACTTCATCAGACTGCTTACTGAGAAATTCTTCGGAATAGAAATCAATGGTGGAATACGAACCGTTATCTTCGTCATTAACTGTAACGTCAGTATCAGAGATAAAATTGACAAGGATCGGAAGGCCGATAGAAATAATCATAGCTATCACGAAAATTATCGTGGTGAGCGTGAAGACTCCCGGTCCGGATTTCCTGTGTCTGTTACCTGATACAGTTGTATTATTCCTTGCAGTGGAAGATCGCTGTTTTAACCTGCTGGCAGCTTTGCTGAAATCGTCTAAAGATATATCCCCGGCATGCTGAACCCTGGCAGCCTGAATATCAGAGGCGTCCTGTTCAGATACTTCGGAAACAGGAAAAAGCTCTGAAGGTCTCATGAATAGCCTGTCACTGCTTACGAACTTCTTCGAATTTCTGACAGAATCAGGCTCCGAAGCTCTTGCTTTCATCGCAGCAAGAAGCTCGCCACAGACTGTTACTATTACCGAAGGTATGATGAACGCGATATTAGGTTTGCCTTCGACAAGTGAGAAAACCAGCATGGAAATTATCACGAACAGTATATCTCTTTCGATTATATGTCCGATCCGGTCCTGCCTGTCCGGTCTGATTTTCTGCTTCGGAACAGTCGGCTTATTATTCTGTTTTGGGATCTGTTTCGGCTCTTTCATATAATGATTATCGGTCAACAGAATTAAAATATCCGTCTTTTTTAAGTATCAGTCGAATTCTACTGCTGATTCTCCTGCTCTTTCTCAGTATTCTCAGCGGCCTCATTTCCAGCTTCCACTGCCTGTTCACCTATTGCATCTGCTGCTTCATCCAGTATTTCTTCCGGCTCATTGAGTTCCGCGATATCATCAGTCGTGAAGCTCGTTCCGTCGCCTGTATACAGTCCGAATTTGATGGTGCATGTGCTGAATTTTCCGCTGGTATATATATAGTAATGCTTCCCTTTTTCTGCATTCAGGACTATAGCATAGTCTTTTTCATTATCCGACAGAACAGCTCCGGAGTTGTCATCGTTTCCTACAGGATAGCCGTTTTCGTCATATACCGAGGCTTTAGGATCGCCGTCTGATGAAGTGTAGATCACAAGCTGTCCGCTTCTGTCAGCTGTGTAATAAACTATAGATTCATCCTGTGTTTCTATATCAGCATTGCTCTCAGCGATCATCGAATTGATCAGCCTGCAGCTGACTTTTACATCAGTATTTTTTGCCTTGATATCATCAACGCTGACCATTACATTGTATTCGGTACCTGAATACAGATAGCCTATGCCTTCGTAGAGCTCGACTTCTTTTCCATCAGATGAAGTGACCGATGAGATGTCTGAAAAACCTGTTTCGGTCTGAGTCACTATCGTTGTTTCGAATTTGTAGAAGCCTTCCTCGGCAGGTTTGAATATGACACCACCATTTTCATTGGCTCCGGCTTTTATTACAACCGGCTCTTCGCATGTCAGCTCTGGATCCTTCTCTTCCTCAGGAGTTTTGGTTACGGTCAGTTTGAAAGAACCTTTGAACTTTTCGTCCTCTATTCCCGGAATTACATCCACGATCACATAGTATGTGTTTTTGCGGCTGAGAAGCACTGAGTCAGATGCTGAACCTTCTGCCTCATCATATGAATAATAAGTATCCAGCTGCATACAGTCTGCCATGTCCTGGTCCATTACATTCAGAACAAGATCTGCAGACTCACTTTCGCACTTTATATCCGAGATAGTGAAGGTGTACGAAGCACTCTCCTCCGGCTTGAATTTATATACATGTACAGGTCTTCTGTTGATAACTGTTTCGCTTTTATATGTGTATTTTATGTCCTTGCTCTCATCAAGAGTCAGATTACGCAGAGAGTGCTTCATGATGTAGTTAGGATCATAACGAGCTGGTCTATATACCTGTAAATATCCGGCAATAAGCAGAGCAGCAAGAATAATAATGATGATCACTTTTTTCTTCATGTCATCACCCCCACACAGATCGTTTTATAGCGAGTATGCGGTCTGTATTGATGACAGACCGTTTCCACTCTTCAGATGCAGATTCGAAGTTGATATAAATATTATTGTCGTCCACGATGATCTCTTCGTTCATCTTAGGAACTTCGACACGCATCTCCTGTCTTTTTGTAACAAGAAGCACTGCTTCCCCCTTCTTCTTGATAGGGCTTATATCATAACTCGTAACAAAGGAAGACCTGACGTCAGAAACTGTGCCCTTATAAGAGCTGGAAACATAGAGTTTATTGCCTTCTATGTCTGCCCCCTGAGCACTTGCATCTATGCCCTGTATCGTAGAGTATATCGTCGTATTGAGCTTAACGTCATTCTCTCCTCTTATAATCGTGTATCCGTTCAGATATCCTTCGGCCGTTCCTTTGCGCCCGATATATGTTCCGACCCACAGCACACCATCATCATATTCGAGGAAGGACGGTTTATTCTTGATATATACCGGTTCCGAGATCTCTTTCTTTGAGATGTTGCACACAGGCTCGGACATCTTTTTCTCAATATCAGACCAGCGGATATACTGTACGAAAGGATTCCCCTTGTACTTATCCGATGTGTCACCGGTCATCCATACATTCTCGCCGTCAAAAGCTATTCCGCCTGCATGATAACGGTTAGGAACACCTACCGTCGAGACAAGCTCCTTGCTCTCTGTATCGACAATATATATAACCGTTTTCAGCTTCTTTCCGGAATCGTATGCCGTAATAAGCCAGTACTTGCCGGCACTGCAGATTCCCTGAGGAACATAGCTCGTTGCTGAGGTCTCCTCTCCTTTTGATGTTATGCAGGTCTTTACAAGTCCCGGGATCGGTATGATATTATCCAGATCCACATGTTCAGCAATACCGACAGATACTGTTCTCATCTTGTACTTGAGAGCTCTGAAGTAATCGTCGTGGCTGCTGTATTTCTTGTATGTAAAAGATGACTGCTTTGAATCATCAGCAGCATTGCCGGTGGATTCCTGCGCACCAAAAACAGTCATGCCGGAGGTCATCACAGCAAGCATGGTGCATAAAGCAATAGTTATTGAAATCAGTCGTCTCATTCTCATCATGTACTCCGTTCACATATCAGAATGTTTCACGCGGGTTGCATGTTAATCTATAGTATACACCCTAAGGCAAGAAGCCGCTACAAAATAGAATATATATAATGATCACCGGTCAGCAAAAAAGGCCGGCAGCGATGTACTGCCGGCCTTTTGACTAACTCTGTTATCAGTCTTCGTATGTCTTGCGGAGGATGTAGAATCCATCGCTGTTGGCATCGATGATGATGTTGCCTCTGTCGTCTACGACAACGTCCTCTGTCATTGCCATCATAGGGCCAGGGAACGGGAAGCATTTCTTGGTCGGATTCGGAGGAATGAAGTATGCCTTCTCCTTGATATAGAAAGGATCGGATACGTCATAGATCCTGAGTCCGGCTGCGAAATAGCAGTCATAGACTACATCGTTTCTCTGCTCAAGCCATGGCTTGTTGCTCATAGGCTCGTGAACGTTGTGAGGTCCGAAAGGTCCGCCCTTTGATCCTTCAGCGAGCATGTATGTATTGAAGTTCGGTGCAGGGAAATCCTCAGGAACTTCAGGATACGGGAACTCAGCTATAAGTACAGGGTTGGTCGGATCGCTTACATCTACCATGTGCAGGTTGTTCATCGACTGAGCCTGTGTTACCACTCCGTCCTTGATAAAGCCGAATCTCTCGCCTTCGTTGGTTACTACGACGAGGTCTCTGCCGACAAGAGGAAGAGCTGTGTGTGTTCTTGCACCGGCGAGTCTGCTTGAGAAAGCAGGCATAAGCTTGAGGTTTCCGAGAGCCTTAGGATGTGTGATGTCCGAAATGTCGAGGACATACAGTCCGTCGCCACAGTATCCGCAGTAAACCTTGTCGCCTACTACGAACGGAGGGCCGTGCAGCCAGCCTTTATCCATGAAGTCAGGATTATGCGGTGCCGAGTGGTCTACTTCTCTTCCAGGTACACCGTAGATGTACTGATGAGGAGCCCACCAGCGGCCTACCTCGACCGGATTGGCCGGATCCTTGATGCTTACTATCCTGTAGATGAGTCCTTCGAACTCGTCAGCCTCAGATGACAGATGAACATAGTCGCCGCCATTGTACATGAATCTGTGAACGCCCATCGAATAAGGAACTCCGCAGTCCCAGTATCCGAGGTATTCAGGGTTCTCAGGATCATTCTTGAGGTCATAGATCATGATGCCCTGGAGGCTCTTCATCTTGGCGCGGTCGCCTACGAGAACGCTCGGGCCCGATCCTGAAGTCAGAGCGAAGATGAGCTTGTCATCAGCGATCTGGAGCTTAGGGATCGATGTTGTAGGATACTCATCGATATCAAACGGGCGCCACTTCTTGATGAAGACCGGATTTCTCGGATCAGTGACATCACTGATCATGATGCCTACTCCTTCAGGACCTGCTGCAAAGCAGGCACCGTAGAGCAGATATCTTCCGGCTTCTGTACGATAAAGTCCCATCTGGAACATGCCGCATGTGCCGTCCATATCGCAGTATGAAAGCACTTCGAGGTTCTTGATGTAACCGTCGTTGCCCTCACCCTTCGAGTAGAAATATTTGCCTTTACCCATTTATTATCTCCTTTGTTTGATAGCTTTACCTGTTCATCATCCTGTGCAGCTTATCTACAAGTGCGCCGACATAATACACTCCGACCAGCATTGCTGCTGCTATCTGAGCAGTCAGGCTCAGAAGCGGTGTTGTGTGGTCAAGATTCATAGCCAGCATGCCTATCGCCCAGCCTGCGAGCCATGACGGCATATAGAAAAATTTCGGCATATACTGCGATATTACGACTGCAAGGAATCCGAGTACTGCCAGTACAAGAAACAGCGTCAGGTCCTGATTTATCGGTGTCAGAGACATGATCACAGTGGCTGCATATGCCCAGATATCACCGGCCAGGTAACCAAGGGCTATCCTGTGAGCATCTTCCCACTTGTTGCCGTTGGCTCCGTATATTCCTGCTGCTATAAGTGCTACAGGACCGACAGTGTTGCCAAGGTATGGACTGACTACAGCCCATGCCGGAGGCAGTATTGCAATAAGTAAAGCGAGTGTCAGAATTTCTTTTCTGCTCATATTCACAATATACCGATTATCTCATTGTGATGTAACCGTGATACTGGTTGAGATTGTCTGATCTAGCATAGTCTGACAGGAAGATGCCGCTGATGCCGTAGGACTTCTTCAGATACGGGAAATCCTCTGTCTCAGCCCATGCAGGCTTAGCGCATTTCTCAGCAGCTTCCTTGCATGCGTCCACCCATGCAGACTGGCACTCGAACCACATCTCAACGATACGGTCGAAGTCACATCCGTTGACTTCCTTCTTGATCTTGCTGGATACGCATCTTGTGCATCCGTCGTGAGCTGTCCATGCAGGGATGAACTCTTCCTTGAGCCACTTGTCGCCTTCTTCAGCGCTTACGCCTTCAGGATACCTGACAACGAACTGCCATCTGTAGTTAGGTCCGTCTTCAACTGTGCGTCCTTCGCCCTTGAAGTCGTCTTCCCACCATACAGGGATAAAAGCGAAGATGAAAGGAACTGTTCCTGCAGCCTCATCGCCCTTTGTCGAACGTGCAGCATCGCCTTCGATATTGACTTCCTCAGACTTTTCAACAGAGTGTGAGTGTCCCATGTCAGGAATGTTGTTCTGCCATACGAGTACATCTGTCGGGAAGTACTCAGTCAGGATCTTGTGATGATCCTTGGCAAAGCCTACATCGTTAGGGTTAGCGAGCCAGTAGTGCTCTGTCATCTGCATTCTTACTGTTCCGAATCTTGCGCCGCCCGGAGGAGTAGGAAGTGCCGGATAGAAAGCGTACTTGCTTACATATGGTCCGAACTGTGAGATGCTGTCTGGAACATGATATCTGTACAGCCAGTTCTCGAGCTTGATCCTGTAGTCCTCATGAGCGAGGTCAACAAGAATGATACTTCTTACCGGATAGAATTCAGGTCTGTTCATTGAATGTACTCCTTTCACAACTGATCAGGCATTATCCCAGCTGCCTGCGTCAGGTATTAGTGGTATAAAACAGGCAGGGTCGCCATAGCTCCCCTGCCTTGATTTATCTATTCGATATTATTTGCTCTTGGATGGGGATGGTGTAGGAGCTACAACGCTTGTGTAGTGCTCTTTTCTTGCCTTGAACTCAGGATCCTTGAAGAGGTTCATGAGTCTGCCCTCGTTTTCGAAGATGTCCTTGCCGTGTGCAGCTTTTCCTGAAAGCAGATCGTGGCAGTGTTCGATAGTTCCGTTTTCGCCAAGCTCAGGATCGTTTACGAGCTTAACGCCCTTGTCTGTCATCTCAAGGTGGCCTTCAAGACCGCAGAGTTCGCAGACTGCATGGTTAGTGCCAGGGAAAATGTAGAAATTGTTGCTGTGGCAATGCGGGCATCCGCCTTCCTCGCCCTTCCAGAGATCCAGATTCTCTGATCCCGGAATCATGACATGGTTGTCGATAATGTACTGAGCAGCTTCAACAAGGTTTCTGCCGATTTCCTTCATGCGCTCTACCTTATCGTCCTGCATGAGAACATCCTTGCTCCAGGAGAAGAAATCGTTGTTGACAACTTTCCAGCCCGGGGACATAGCCAGCATTGCATGGTCAGTCTCTACACGGCAGGCCCAGTCAGAACCGCCGATACCAACGAATGAAATTGCCTTCTGCATGAAGTAACGAGGATTCAGGCCTTCCTTGCCCTGCTCTTTAAGTTTTCCGTCGAGCATCAAGAGCATACCTGTATCATGTCCGGGACCCATACGGTCGCAGCAGATATGGAAGAGACCGGAGCCGCCGGATTCATAGATAGGATCTACTATGAGTACGCCGTCAGCTTCTACCATCTTCTCATAAAGAGCCTTGAAATCGTCTTTTCTTGTGCAGATCATGCCCTTGCCCATTACGAGTCCTCTTGAGCATGCTACGCAGCCTGTGCATGTCTGAAGATCCCAGTCAAAAGCGTGGATGAATTCGATCTCAGCGCCGAGCTTCTGGCACTCTTCGAGTGCTACTCTGCACATGGTGTCATTGTTGCCGTTCTTGGTTCCGAAAGAGATTCCCAGAATTTTCATATTGTTTCCCTCCTGCAATATGTTTCTTAGATTGATTGATATCTATAACTGACAGCAATACTGCGGGTCAGTTATGAGTCTGCTGTTATTGTAACATCCTGCGGCGGATGTTATAAGAACGATTGGTGAAAAGTTTGAGATATAAAACCACAGAAGCTGTCTGTTTTACTTCTGCTCAGGTCCAGGTCCCATTGGCTGCTCAGGCTCATTGCAGATAGCTCTTGACCACTTGTCAGCGATAGGATTCCAGAGGAATGCTACGATAAATGAAGCGATGTAGCATGGGATGAATCCTCCTACAACAGCCTTCAAGAACTCACTCATAGGAGCGTGAGCTGTTACTACTACGCCGAAGAATGTCATAACGAGGTCAAGAACCAGAGTGAACACAAGTGCGATAACTGCATTTACGAGCAGTCCGAACTTGAGTGTGCCAGGCTGTGCGTGCTTCATAGCAAAATCAACACCCCATTTTCCAACTGGAAGGAAGTTAAGGATGAATGTAACGATGTAAGCAAGGATGCAGCTAGGAATGAATGCTTTGAGTGTAAGATTCCCGCCAAGTGCAAGTGCAACGATTGTGACAACTATGCAAAGTGGAAGGTCCATGATCAGTGCATATACAGCAGTAAGCTTTTTGCTTTTCATAATACTTTTTCTCCCCTTCAATAAAGTTTCCGAAATAAATTTGTTTTGATGAATAATTCTGTTAAAAAAGAAACAGGTTTATCTGGGTTATAGTTTATCCCAGATAACCTGTATAGTATAATTGTTATTCACATAGAGGTTCATAACCTATTAGTTATAAACCTTAAATATCAACGGTTTCAGCGCCTGATTTATTTGACTCCTGTTCATTGATTATGTCAATAAGTAATCTCTCCACCATAAGTATCGGGTCACTTTCTCTCACTGACATCCTGACGACAGAAATTATGTCTCTTGCACTGAACGGTATCCAGCGAAGATCTGCAGCTCCTTTTGCCCATACCCATTCATCAGCGATCGCAACGCCCATGTTGTTTCTGACACAGGTGATCATGGATTCGTGATTCTTTACAAAACGCAGACGCGGTATGAACCCGAACGGTCTTGTATAGGATGAGATGGATTCTATGACCAGATCATCAGCATTCTCATAAGGTGCTATAAATGTGTCTCCGCTGAAATCCTTGAGGGATATGTTCTCAGACCCTGCCAGCGGATGGTCAGCAGAAAACAGAAGGATCTTGCCTATGGTCGCTGCATGTGTGCAGTTGAACTCTCTGTGCATGTTGACAGAGTTGTTCATAGTCACGATGATATCCATGGATCCGTTGAGAAGCGAAGCTGCCAGTTCTTTGATCCCGCAGCAGTTGATGATCAGTTCGATCTCAGGATAAACCTCTGCGAAACGCTTTGTAAGAGGCGGTATGATACCGAACAGATCCCAGCCTTCAAGGAAACCTACTCTTATGACACCCTTCTTCCTGCCGAGAACCCTGTCAACCTCGATCTTGGTCCTTATCATGTCAGCCTTATATCTGCTGAAAAGATCAAAATACAGTCTGCCGGCTTCAGTCAGCTCTGTCTTCTGGTTGTTGCGCCGAAAAAGCCTCACGCCGAGTTCTTTCTCCATCTGTGATATCTGTCTGGATATCGCCGGCTGAGAGACATAGAGCTCCTCGGAAGTCTTGGTAAAGCTCAGATTAGTGGCGACTGCCATGAAATAATCTATCTGAAGGTCGTTCATATCTTCTCCTCTGTCGGCATGCTGTCGAGATATCTCTGCAGAATAACGATAGCTGCCTGACGGTCTATGATCTTCTTGCGGTCTTCCCTGCTCATCCCGGCTTCTATAAGGACTTCTTCAGCTTCGGCTGTCGAATATCTCTCATCCTGCCAGACGACTTTTACCTTTGAAAGCGGTCCGAGGCTCCTCAGTTTATTCTCAAGCATGGTACGGAATTCCCGGACCTTTTCAGTCTGGACGGAATCAGAATCATCGAGATTGAGCGGAAGCCCCATGACAACAAGCGGGCAGTCATATTCCCTGATATAGTCAATGACTTTGCCCGTATCCTTGCGGATGCCGACTCTCTCAATGGTCGTGACACCTGTCGCAATTATGCCAAGAGGGTCGCTGACCGCGACCCCCACTGTTCTGTCACCTACGTCCAGACCTAATATGCGCATCTCTATTTGTTGATTCCGAGATAGCTGATGAGGATCTCCTCGAGGAGCTCGTCTCTGTCTATCTTGAGGATGAGATTTCTTGCATTGTTATGGCTTGTGATATATGAAGGATCGCCGGATGTCAGGTATCCTACGATCTGATCTACAGCATTGTAGCCGCGGTCAGTAAGCGCGGTATAGATCTCTACGAGAGCTTCTTTCTTGTCGAGCTGGCTGTCCTTGAATCCTTCGAACATGATAGTGTTCTTACTCATTGTTCTCCTCCGTATAGTGTAAAAGCAATAATGTTACTTCTGATTGGCTACAAACTCTTCAGCTGCTGCAAAAGCATCGCCGATCCTTGAAGGATCCTTGGCGCCTGCCTGTGCCATGTTGGCTTTGCCGCCGCCACCGCCGCCGGCAGCCTTTGCTGCTTCCTTGATGATCTTTCCGGCATTGTATCCCTTGCCGACAAGATCTTCTGTAACTGCAGTAATGAATGTTACCTTGCCGTCGTTGACAGCTGCGAATACCATTACTGTGTTGTCCTTCTTCTCCTTGACAGCATCGCATATGCTGCGGAGCTGATCAGCATCGGTGTCGCTGAATTCTCTTGTGATGAGATCTACATCACCAACCTTCTTAGCTGATTTGATTATATCATCAAGAAGGCCTGTGATTTCATCTGATTTGAATGATTTTATAGTATTCTCAAGTTCCTTGATATCCGACATGACCTGAGCAGCCTTGCGTGTCAGATCTGATTCGCTTGACTTGAGAGTGTGAGCTACATTGCTGATCGTAGATTCCTTGTCTGCGAGGTAGCTTATGACATTGGAACCTGTTATAGCTTCGATACGTCTTACGCCTGATGCGATACCGCCTTCGCTGATGATCTTGAAGCCGCCGACCTTGCCTGTGTTGTCGATATGGGTGCCGCCGCAGAACTCAACGCTGTAGTCGCCCATGCTGACAACTCTTACGATATCGCCGTACTTCTCGCCAAAGAGAGCCATAGCGCCGAGCTTCTTCGCATCCTCGATAGGCATCTCTTCCATTTTGATAGGAAGATATTCATCTACCTTGTCATTGACGATCTTCTCGATCTTAGCTATCTCTTCAGGTGTTACAGCCTGATAGTGGTTGAAGTCGAATCTCAGATAGTTTTCATCGACATAGGATCCTGCCTGCATGACATGATCTCCGAGGACATCTCTGAGTGCCTGCTGTAGCAGATGTGTAGCTGAATGCTGTCTTGCGATCTTGTGTCTTCTGACAGAATCGATATCGAGTCTGACTTCTTCTCCTGCTTCGAGCTGATCTGCCAGGCCGGAGTCATCAGCATTGATGACATGCAGATAGATACCATTCTCCTTGACTACATCAACGACTCTGAGGACGTCATTACCGCGTGTGATCGTACCTGTATCATAGATCTGACCGCCGCTTGTTGCGTAGAACGGTGTAGCCTCTGTGATGATGAATCTGCGTTCCTCATCGAACCTGCCGGCATACAGCACCCTGGAAACAGCTGACTCTTCTGTATATCCGATGAATACTGTAGGGTCGAGATGGCTGTAGTCGGATGCATCTCTCCATGCATCTTCAGATGTATCTCTCTGATTGGCTCTTGCGAGATCCTTCTGAGCCTGCATGCACTTAGCAAAGCCTTCAGCGTCTGCGGACTTGCCCTTCTCTTCGAGGATCTCCTGTGTGAGTTCGATCGGGAATCCGTATGTATCATAGAGCTTGAATGTGAGGTCTCCTGCTAGGACAGTTTCACCTGCAGCATCCATATCTGCTATGTAGCCTTCGAGGATATCCATTCCGTTGTCAAGAGTCCTTGCAAAATTGTCTTCCTCGACCTTGATCATCTTCATGATGTAGTCATGCTTCTCAACGAGCTCCGGATAAGCTCCGCCTGAAGTCTTGACTACGCTCTCAGCGAGCTCTACGAGAGGGTTCGGCTGAGTGATTCCGAGGAGCTTGCAGTGTCTTGCAGCTCTTCTGATGATCCTCTTGAGGATATATCCTCTTCCTTCGTTGCTAGGAAGGATACCGTCAGCGATCATGAATGTCATTGATCTGAGATGGTCGGTAACGATCCTGACACTTACATCGACATCATGGTTGCCTGCCTGGTATTCAACACCTGCCATGTCTGTGATCGCATCTCTGATGAACTTCACAGTGTCTACGTCAAAGATGGAATCAACACCCTGGAGGATGCATGCGAGTCTCTCAAGACCCATTCCTGTATCGATGTTCGGATGAGCGAGTTTAGGATATGATCCGTCCTCCTGCCTGTCGAACTGTGTGAATACGTGGTTCCAGAACTCAAGATATCTGTCGCACTCACATCCCGGCTTGCAGTCTGGCTTGCCGCATCCCCATTCAGGACCGCGGTCAAAATAGATCTCTGAGCAAGGCCCGCACGGACCGAGTCCGATCTCCCAGAAGTTATCATCCTTGCCAAGTCTGACGATCCTTTCTTCAGGCATTCCGATGATATTCTTCCATATATCGTATGCTTCGTCGTCATTCTCATATATAGTAGCCCAGAGCTTATCCTTAGGCATCTTGAGCCATTCTGTGCAGAATTCCCAGCCCCACTGGAGTGACTCTTTCTTGAAATAGTCACCGAAGCTGAAGTTTCCGAGCATCTCGAAGAAAGTACCGTGACGGGCGGTCTTTCCTACGTTATCTATATCATTGGTCCTTATGCACTTCTGGCAGGTTGTCATCCTCTTGCTTGGAGGTGTCTCAACTCCGGCAAAATACGGCTTGAGAGGAGCCATACCGGAATTGATGATCATAAGGCTCTTGTCATTGCGAGGTATCAGGGACGCGCTTCCGCCTGCATAATGCCCCTTGCTGACGAAGAAGTCTCTGAACATATCTCTTAATTCATTTACCCCGAGTTTCTCCATGAAATATCTCCTTGTCTTTACAAAACTTCCACTAATTATATCACTATCAGGATCTTATTTCATCTACTATCTCGATCGTTTCAAGAGATGCTTTGACGTCCGCACGGATCTCTGCAAGGAATTCCGCTCTGAGCAGAGCCTGCTCTTCCTTCTCTTCGAGTGTCAGCCCTTCTGCCTTGGATTTGTGTGCCAGTTCGTTGATTCTGTCAAGTTTGAATTTTTCCATAATATATATCCCTTATCAAAAATAATGCTGCAGTCCTGATACAGACTGCAGCACCATGCTAACATAAGAGAATCTTCAAATCAACAGACCTCTGGCAGTGTTTCAGCTTCTGCGTACATTGATCTTCTCACCTGGTCTGCAATATACATAATGAACTGTTTGCTGGTCGGTTTTCTGTGGAACTTTCCCATTATGTTGGAACCCGGTCTCTTCAGATTGTCTCTGTATGCTGCATTGATCGCATTCCTTATATTATGCTCGATACATTCGCTCTGCGCGAGATGATACTTTCTCGCGATAGGCGGATAGACGTCAGTCTTGAGCCTTACATCATAGTTGTCTCTTTCGATTATCAGCTTGACTGCTTCGAGGATGTATGCATATCCGTTATACTCCATTCGGATTCCGAAATCACGGAGAGCATCGGAAACGGGGACATAGAAAGACTGATATCTTCTGTACGCTCCGTCAATGCTCGTATATTCTCCGGCAAGCCATCTGCTGATCCCTGCAAGCTGGTTGATAAGGTCTACGAGTGCATCGGTGTTGATTTCATGTGTCTTCTTCATTGTGATCATCTCCTCAGACTGTAATCAGATCTTTAATAGAGTTATAAGTTGCTTCTCCTATTCCCTCTACCTTTTTTATATCTTCCTTGCTTCGGAATCTGCCTGATTTGCGGTATTCTATTATCTTATCTGCCTTGACATCTCCTATCCCGCTCAGCGTCTTGAGTTCTTCCTTAGAAGCTGTGTTGATATTGACAAGCCCGGATGATGATACCGAAGAGTCTTCATGACCCTCCGGATCGTCTCCTTCATCCTGTGATCCTTCTTCCGTATAACCTTCCGCCGGCTGACCCGTGTATGCTCTCGGCGGTATGATTATCTTCTCTCCATCTTCAACATATTCTGCTCTGTTGATCGAATCTGTGTCTGCGTTGCTCAGAAGGCCTCCCGCCATCTCTATGACCTCAAACAGTCTCGTATCCGGTCCTACAGTGTAGACGCCTGGCTTGACAACAGCACCGCCTATGTCCACACATATCTGACCTGATGATGAAGAGGCTTCACTGTCATTGATCGTGATATCGTTTCTGCTGTTCTCATGCATACGGAGGATCAGCGCAGCCAGTATCATGAGGATTATGAGCAAGATCCTTATAAGACGTTTGCGGTCACTTATCAGATCCTCGATACAGGATCTGATCCTGTTTACAGCGTTTTCTTTCATTTCTAAACTCCCGGGGGTTCTGCAGGATATCTCTGACGCTGTAAATGTATTACATCTATACTTTAATTCAAAATGACCGGATGTTTACCGAAAATCCACGCGATCCTGCAGATAATACCCTCAGTTCAGCGAAACTTCAACGTTTAAGAAAATGACCGCCGGTTCAGCATCTATATTTTGTATAGATTCGTGAAAAATTTGTATGAAAAAAGGAAGATGTGATCTTCCTTTTCGTTAAAATATTGTCATAATGGCTGAATTATCACTTATTCTACGGCTTCATCAGTCTTCTGTATATTCAAACTCAAAGTCCTGAATGCGCACTGTATCGCCTTCTTTGAGTCCGAGCTGGCGCAGGAGTCTGATCCCGCCCTGCTTCTCGATATAGTTGTACAGATATCTTATGGAGCCTGAATCTGTGAAATTCGTTGAATTGAATATCTTGGTCAGCTGCTTTCCTTCGAGAACGAATGCTCCGTCTTCATCTATGTATGCGCTGATCTTCTTGTAGTCAGCATCATAGTCGTCAGCTGCGAAATCGTACATAGGCATCGGCTCTTCATCCGGCTCTTCATATGTCTCGATCTCGTGAAGCACCTCATTGAGAAGCTCTGTTATTCCCTGGCCTGTTGCAGCGCTTATAGGGAAGACCTTCCTGCCTTCAGCCTTCATGTATTCCATGAATTCATCGTACTTCTCTTCATCCATCACAATGTCAGTCTTGTTGGCTGCGATGACCTGCGGCTTTCTGAGAAGTCTCGGATCATACTGTTCAAGCTCTGCGAGGATCTTCCTGTAGTCATCGGATGGATCACGTCCTTCAGATCCTGATACATCCACGACATGTATAAGGACCTTGGTCCTCTCGATATGCTTGAGGAACTTGTAGCCGAGACCTGCGCCCTGCGAAGCTCCCTCGATGATTCCTGCAATATCCGCCATGACAAAACTCGTGTCATGAAGATATACCACGCCGAGGTTAGGATCTATCGTCGTGAAATGATAGCCGGCGATCTTAGGCTTTGAATTGGTGCAGACTGAAAGAAGTGTGGATTTGCCGACATTAGGAAATCCCAGAAGTCCGACATCAGCAATGAGCTTGAGCTCAAGGATGACTTCACGTTCCCTTGCGAAGCCTCCGGCTTCTGCAAAGTTAGGGGCCTGTCTGATACTGCTCTTATAGTGGACATTGCCTCTTCCGCCCTTACCGCCTTTTGCAGCAACTACAGTATCTCCGTCATTGCACAGATCCTTCATTAGGTGGCCTGTCTCCTTATCAATGATAAGTGTTCCGACAGGGACCTTGATATACAGATCCTGGCCCTTCTTGCCGAAGCGGTTTCTCTTCATGCCGTTCTGGCCGTTCTCAGCCTGATACTTTCTCTTGTATTTCAGGTCCATGAGAGTCCTGAGATTGCGGTCAGCGATGAATATAACACTGCCGCCGTCGCCTCCGTCTCCGCCGTCCGGACCTCCGTCCGGGACATACGGATCACGCCTGAAAGTGACCGCACCGTTGCCGCCTTTTCCTGATTTGATTGTTATTTCTGCTCTGTCTACGAACATATTGCACTCCCCGCTGTTAATAGCGAAAAAACAGCCCCTACAATGTAGGGGCTGATGAAGCTGCGTAATTAAGCTTCCTTGCTGTAAACGCTTACTTTCTTTCTCTTCTTGTCGTATCTCTCGAACTTAACTGTTCCGTCGATCTTAGCGAACAGAGTGTCATCTCCACCGATACCAACATTGTTGCCAGGGTGAAGCTTTGTGCCTCTCTGTCTCATGATGATGCTTCCAGCGCTTACATATTCACCGGCACCTACCTTAAGTCCAAGTCTCTTGGACTCGGAATCTCTGCCGTTCTTGGAACTTCCTACTCCCTTTTTACTTGACATCGAATCTTACCTCCTGTTCCTTATTAGTTAGCCTCGATAGCTGCAAGGATGTCAGCCTTGGTTGCCTTAGCTGCAACCTCGATGCCCATTTCCTTAGCGATTGCAAGAAGCTCGTCCTTCTTCATGGATGCATTAGCCTTGACCTTCTCGTCAGCTGCTGCAGCCTGGACTTCTTCCTTAGTATCTGCTTTCAGATCACTTACGAATCCAGTGACCTTCACAAGTGTATACGGCTGTCTGTGGCCGTTCTTGCGTCTGTAGTCCTTCTTAGCCTTGTACTTGTAGATGATGACCTTGTCAGCCTTGCCCTGCTCGAGAACCTCAGCCTCAACTGCGTATCCTGCTACAAGCGGTGTTCCTACAACAAGCTCGTCTCCGCCAACTGCTACGACTTCGTCGAAGATAACCTTGTCGCCAACTTCTGCGTCAAGCTTCTCTACTCTGAACTCATCGTTCTCCTGTACTCTGTACTGCTTGCCGCCTGTTCTGATAATTGCGTACATTTAATATTTTCCTCCTTAAACCAGACTCGCCGAACCGGGTGCATCATAGTGATATATTAATGAAATGATGCTTAGCAAATACCCTTTACGTGCGGTTGACCGCGTTCAAGTATAACAAAAGCGAGTATCTGCGTCAAGGAAAATATCAAAGAATTTGCGCTGAAATTGCGGTATTTCAGGCTCTGAGGGCCTCCATACCGTAAGCTGATCAGATCAGCTTACTCTATAACGACTCCGTCCTCGTCTACACGAATGCCGCCGGCCTGAGCTGACTTGTCATTCTGGCGCTTCGATTCTTCGAATGAAGCCATGACCTTAGTTCTCACTTCCTCAAGGACATCGCGGTGCTCTTCAAGATATGTCTTGACATTCTCTCTGCCCTGGCCGATACGCTCACCGTTGTAGCTGTACCATGAACCTGCCTTGTCGATTATACCGAGGTCAGTAGCTGTATCGAGGATATCTCCGGCAAGAGATATGCCTGTACCATACATTATGTCGAATTCAGACTTCTTGAACGGAGGAGCTACCTTGTTCTTGACGATCTTGACTCTCGTCCTGTTGCCGAGCATCTCTTCGCCCTTCTTGATCGTCTCGACTCTTCTTACATCGAGCCTCATGGATGCGTAAAACTTGAGGGCTCTGCCGCCTGTCGTGGTCTCAGGATTGCCGAACATGATGCCTATCTTCTCTCTGAGCTGGTTGATGAATATGACGCATGTGTTGGACTTGTTGACTGCACCGGCTATCTTACGGAGAGCCTGGGACATGAGTCTTGCCTGAAGGCCTACATGCGAATCACCCATCTCACCCTGGATCTCAGCCTTAGGTACGAGGGCTGCGACCGAGTCGATGACGATTATATCAAGAGCTCCGCTCCTAGCGAGCATCTCGCAGATCTCAAGAGCCTGCTCACCTGTATCAGGCTGGGAAACGAGGAGCTCATCTACATTGACTCCGAGGTTCCTTGCATAGACAGGATCAAGAGCGTGCTCAGCATCGATGAATGCTGCCTGGCCGCCCTTCTTCTGTGCTTCAGCGATCGCGTGGAGTGTGAGCGTGGTCTTACCTGAAGATTCAGGTCCGTAGATCTCTATGATCCTTCCCTTAGGATATCCGCCTACACCTGTAGCAAGGTCAAGGCTGATGGAGCCTGTGGATATAACATCGAGATTGGTGACCGGGCCGGCATCTCCGAGCTTCATGATTGCGCCTTTGCCGTACTGCTTCTGTATCTGTTCAAGAGCCTGATTGAGGGCTTTCTCTTTCGCTGCATTGTCTGTATTATTAGCTGCCATGTTTCCTCCCGAATTATAAAAGAACGCTTGTTCGTATATATAATACTTTTCTTTCCCTGTTATGTCAATGATAATTTCCGTTTGCTGAAATTATATTAGATCCTGATTTTTTGTCGAACAGTTATCGCATGAGATGCTGCATTTTCCGCACTCTGCGAAGTTTATTATTGTTTTTTTGACAGCCTTACATCCTGTCTGTGATCAGGAGATATACAGTTCTCAGCATCCTGAGCATAAAATAGTTGCGGTTCCATTTCCTGAAATTACGCGAAGTATCCAGGGAAACATGTCCCTTCCTGTCCTTATATACATATCCTATATAAGCCTCGCCTGCGCTGTGACCCTCGTCTGCATCCGGTCCTGCATATCCTGTGACGGAAATACAGACATCTGATCCTGAGATGCGGCTCAGTCCTTCAGCCATGGCTTCAGCGGTCTCAGGGCTTACGACGCCGAATGTATCTATAGTTTCAGAAGGAACTCCGAGGACAGATATCTTCGCCTCGCTGCTGTATGTGACGTATGATTCTCTGATAACTTCAGAAGCTCCCGGAACGTCAGTTATGGATGCAGCGAAGAGTCCGCCTGTGCATGATTCCGCAGCAGAGATCGTCAGATGCTTTTCCTTGAGTATCCTTACGACTACTTCATCGAGTTCCTCGTCATCATAGCTGTAAATGTATCCGCCGACGATGTCTGTGATCCTGGCGGTCATCTCATCCACTGCGGCGCTGGCTTCTTCATTTGTATCTCTCTGGGAAGCTACTCTAAGCGTGCACTCGCCTTCCTTGGCATATGTCGCTATCGTAGGATCTGTCTGCCCGTCGATAAGCGGCAGAAGTGCTGTCTCGAGGTCGGATTCGCCTATGCCTATAGTGCGGATGACCCTGTAGCACATTTTCTTCTCCATGAACTTCTCAAGATACTGCCTGGCACCGTTTTCGAATAGCCATTTCAGCTCGCGCGGCGGTCCCGGAAAGCAGATCACTGCTTTGCCATCCTTCTCAAGGGCAAAACCCGGCGCTGTTCCTGAATCGTTATACAGCGGCGTACAGCCGACAGGAAGATATGCCTGCTTGAGGTTGTTCTCAGCCATATGCCTTCCGCGCCTCTCGAAGAAGGCCTTGAGGTCCTCTATGACTTTCTCGTCTCTGTAGAAATCCGCGCCCATGTATTCCGCGACAATTTCCTTGGTCAGGTCATCCTGAGTCGGGCCGAGACCTCCTGTCAGGATGACGAGGTCAGTGTCTCTGAATGCTTCGGCGAGCTTGTCTTTGAGACGCTGCGGATTATCCCCGACGACAAAATGGTACATGACATCAAAGCCCATCAGGTTGAGGTTCTCTGACAGATATGATGCGTTGGTGTTTACTGTCTGACCGAACAGAAGCTCGGTGCCGACTGCTATGATAGAAGTCTTCATGCGGCTCCCTCTCTCTTACATTGAGAAAACGTCTCTGTTCTTGTAGACATATTCCGCACCGGAATAGACTGTCATGACAAGAGAAGCAATGAAGATCGCATATCCTGCTACCATGATCTGTGGAATATCAGGCAGGCAGTGTGCGAGGAGGATGAGTATCACTGCTATCATCTGAAGCACGGTCTTGATCTTGCCTGACATACCTGCAGCAAGGACTCTGCCCTCTGATGCTGCAACAGTTCTCATGCCTGCTACTGCAAACTCTCTTGCAAGGATGATGATAAGCATCCATGCGGAGATAGTCTTGTTCTCTATGAAGAGGCACAGTGCTGAATATACGAGGATCTTGTCTGCAAGAGGATCCATGATCTTGCCGAAATTGGTGACAAGATTCTGTGATCTTGCGATATGTCCGTCAAGAAAATCTGTGAACGATGCTGCGACGAATATGACAAGTGCCGCAGGATACAGTCCCTTCATGAAACAGATGATGAAAAAAGGTACAGCTATCGCTCTGGCAACTGTCAGCTTGTTAGGAAGATTCATTTTTTTCTCTCCTTTTCCGTTCAGTGAACTCTAATCTACATATATTGCTCTGCCTTCAAGATCATACTCGTAGGCATTTACTATCTCTACTTCTGCGATATCCCCCGGATACAGCTCGTATTCGCTTTCAAAAGTGACATTGCAGTCGATCTCAGGCGAATCGTATCTTGTCCTGCCGGAATAGACTCCGTCATCGATGATCTCATCGACTATGACTTCGTATACCTTTCCGATCTTCTTCTCATTGAGCTCCTCGCTCACTCTGAGCTGATGCTCCATGACGAGGTCTCTTCTTGCCTGCTTAGTCTCTTCATCAAGCTTGCCGTCAAGCTCGAATGAAGGTGTTCCTTCTTCGTCTGAGAAAGCGAATGCTCCGAGCCTGTCGATCTTCATAGTGTCGATAAAATCAAGAAGCTCACTTATGTCTTCTTCTGTCTCGCCCGGGAAGCCTACGAGGAGAGTCGTCCTGATGTGGACATCCGGAATGCGGTCTCTCAGTCTGCCGATCACTTCTTTTATAGAGTCTCCGGTGGACTGTCTTCTCATCCTGTGGAGGACTCTGTCGGAAATGTGCTGGATCGGCATATCTATGTACTTGCAGATCTTAGGCTCTGAAGCGATGGTTTCGATGAGTTCATCAGTGATCCCGTTGTCATATACGTACATCAGTCTGATCCATTCAATGCCATCGACAGCACAGAGCTTCTTAAGAAGCTCCGGGAGGCAGAGCTTTCCGTACAGGTCGATACCGTAGCGGGATGTGTCCTGTGCGATCAGGATCAGTTCTCTGATCCCTGCATCCGCCATGTCCTGTGCCTCGCGGATGCAGTCTTCGATGCGCTTTGATCTGTAGTGGCCGCGTATCGAAGGGATCGCACAGAAGCTGCATGCATTGTTGCAGCCTTCTGCTATCTTGAGATAGCCCGTATATGCATCCTCATCAAAAAGTCTCTTCCTGTACCTGAGATCATCAGTGTCATCACCTACGAGATCTCTGTCATCAGGTTCAGCAAGTATCCTGTCAGGGATATCATCGTAATCATTGACACCGAAGAACATATCGACCTCAGGCATCTCTGATGCAAGCTCGCTGTGATAGCGCTCGGAAAGGCAGCCTGTGACCACAAGCTTCATGTCTCTTTCCTTCTCTTCTGCAAGCTCAAAGATCCTCTGAATGGATTCCTTCTTGGCGTCTTCAATGAATCCGCAGGTGTTGACTATCATTATGTCTGCTTCTTCAGGTTCAGACACAATGATGCAGCCCCGCTCTGTGAGAGAGGCCGCCATCATCTGTGAATCGTATTCATTCTTGGCACATCCGAGTGTGTCTATGTAGATTTTCTTCATATTCTATTCGTTATCTGAGTTGAGTATCATCTTGCGCACGCTCTCCGGCAGCGAATTGAAATAATCGACTGCTGTATCGCGTGATGTATCCTTAGGCGGCTCCGGTATGACCTCTTCCTCCTGTGCAGCCGGCTTCGGCGATACGAGATTCATATGAGGCTTTCCGGTTACCTTGGCGTTGAGCTCGGCTTTTTCCTGAGGCGATATCTCATCTATAGTCTCCTGAGCCTGGGCAGCATTGGCTCCGCCGTTGTAATACTGATCTTCTGTGATCAGGACCTGTCTCGGCCTTGAACCGTCGGAAGGTCCGATTATGCCTTTTTCTTCTATCTCATCAATGATCCTTGCAGCTCTGTTGTATCCGATCCTGAATCTCCTCTGGAGCATGGATACGGATGCCTGTCCGGACTTGAGGATGAAAGCGATAGCGTCTTCAGTCAGTTCATCCTGAGGTTCTGAGCCGCCTCTCCTCTCATTGCTTTCGATAGCCTGCTGGATATCTTCGTCATACACAGGACTTCCGCCTTCCTTCTTGACGAATTTGATCACCTTCTCTGTCTCGCTGTCGGAGATAAAAGGTCCCTGGACACGGTATGGCTTGCTCGAACCTACCGGCGAGAAGAGCATGTCGCCCTTGCCGAGGAGCTTTTCGGCGCCTGCCATATCGAGGATGGTCCTCGAGTCTATCTGCGATGCTACGCTGAATGCGATCCTCGAAGGGATGTTGGCCTTGATAAGACCAGTGACTACATCTACAGAAGGTCTCTGTGTAGCTACGATGAGATGCATGCCTGCAGCTCTTGCCTTCTGGGCAAGTCTGCATATGGAGTTCTCTACCTCTGAAGGTGAAGCCATCATGAGATCGGCAAGCTCGTCGATGATGATGACAACCTGAGGCTTGCATCTCTGAGGTTCATGATTGGCCTTCATCAGCTCGTTGTAGGAATCGAGATCCTTGACACCTTCCTTGGCAAAAAGCTCGTATCTCTTGTCCATCTCCTCGACTGCGATAGCCAGTGCTCTTGCCGCCTTGCGCGCATCAGTGACGACCGGCGTGAGCATGTGAGGTATGCCGTTGTAGTTGGCAAGCTCGACGACCTTAGGGTCTATCATTATAAGCTTGAGCTCTGAAGGCTTCGCCTTGTAGAGGAAGCTTGTGATGATAGTGTTGATGCAGACGGATTTTCCCGAGCCTGTAGCACCTGCGATCAGCAGATGAGGCATCGACTTAAGGTCAGCTACTATATTGTTGCCTGAGATGTCCTTGCCGACTACGAACTCTATCTTCGATCCTGCTGACTGGAACTCTTCGGATTCGATGAGCTCACGAACATATACAGGAGAAGGCTTGTCGTTCTCGACTTCTATTCCTACTGCGGCCTTGCCCGGTATAGGAGCTTCTATTCTTATCGACTTGGCTCTGAGATTGAGAGCTATGTCGTCAGCAAGTCTTGTGATGCTTGCTACCTTGACTCCTGTAGCAGGCTGGACCTCATATCTTGTGACAGATGAGCCCTGTGTGACATTGAGGACCTTGGCATCTACTCCGAAGTCACTGAGAGTCTTCTCGAGCAGATTAGCCCTCTCCTCAAGCTGATAATCCGACATCATCTGCCTTGATCCTGTGCTCTTCTTGAGAAGGCTTACAGGAGGCAGTACATAAGCTGCATCGGACGCTTCTGCATTGAAGCTGTCTGCAAGTGCCTTGTCTTCATCAGTGAGTTCAGGTTCTTCCTTAAGACCTTTGCTTGCACTGCTCTTCCTGGCAGGCTTCGGCTCTTCTTCCGCAAGTCCCTTTGCAGGCGCAGCACCTCCGTTTGCGATCCTGCTGCGGTGCTTGTTGGCAGCCTCGTAGCCGCCGTCCATACCGCTTCCGGATATACCCTGCATTTTTGCAGCCATTCCTGCACCGGCAGCGTTTCCGCCGGCAAAGCTCAGTCCGTCAGTAGCTTCTTTAAGTTTTTCAGCCTTAGGATGGCCGTCAAGCCCGAACACTCCGGATGAAGGTCTGTAATCGTCATCAAGGGCCAGACCGTAGCGCTTTCCGCTGCGTGACGGAGTTTCAGCTGAAGCACCATGAGAAGGTGCATCATCCTCATCCCAGTTCATGCCAAGAGAGTACGGCCGCTTTTCCTGCTCTGCAGCTTCCTGCGCCCTCGCATCCGTGGTTTCCGGAGTCTGCTCATTGTGAGGTCTTCTTCCCGGATATCCGAAATCCAGATAGTCCACATCGTCATAATGCATCCTGTCATCAGAAGTGACCTGCCTGGCCTTAGCCTGATCCTCCTGGCTGATGTTGAACCTGCCTGTGATCTTTCTTGCTATCTGGCCTATAAAGGTATCTCTTCCGAATACCTGAGTATATGTATTATCATCGTACACAGTATGCGGCTGCTCAGCAGCAAGCGGATTCATAGGAGCGATAGGCTCAACTATGCCGCCTGAAGATGAAGACGAAGAAACAGGTTCTGACGAGATCTTCTCTCCGCTGTGCCTCAGAGCCTGATACTGTTCTCTCTGGCTAGGAAGCTGATCAGGTTCTTCATCATTTCTCATGATACCGTTGACTATTGACTTCCATATGGATTTTGCTGAACCGGCAAAAAGCGGCTCCTTATCCTTGTCTTCCTCATGCTGGTGCTGGATACCGCCGCTGACGACTCCCGTCTCAGGGTCAGCGCCAGGCGTAGCTGTGCTGGCAACAGCCATCTGGATCTTGGCCTTTTCTGCCTCCTCGAGTTCCCGGAAATAGACTTTCTGCTCGTGCTTTTTGAACATTTTGTCTATGAAGCGGGATATCGGGGTGTTGGCTACAAGGAAAACGGATATTATGAGCACTGCAGACGCTATTATAAGCAGGCCCGGTTTTCCGAAGAATTTGACCAGTATCGATCCGATCTCCATTCCGATCGCACCGCCGCCTTCGCCCTCGATCGCTTTGAAGTAGTTCTCTGCCATGTCGAGGAAACCGAATCCAAGGTTATTCTCGTCTATAAAGCGGTAGGAGTTGAGGACGCACATATTGATGAATATGAGCAGCCCGAATACGACCGTCCTGACACTTATATGCTGCATCTTCCGCATGAACAGAAGCAGAGCAAAAATGATCACGAAGAACGGAAGTGCATATGCCATGATCCCGAACAATCCGAGGAATACGTCATGGACAGACTTGCCGAATGAGCCGGTCGAATTCATTACGATCGTAAAGAGAAGGAACAGTCCGACAGCTGTGAGCGTGATGCTCCAGATAACGTCCAGATTGCGCCTTTCACGGTCGTATTCTTCCTGCAGGGCTTTGATCCTGTCGTATTTTGCCTGCTCAGGATCGAGTGCAGCCTGCTTATTATTAGCGGAGGACTGGGATTTGGACTTCTTGTTCTTGCTCCCCGGAGGTCTTCCCGGTCCTCTTTTCTTATTGTTATTATCTGATGCCATAAGCTCTCCTTGATAACACGCAGTCTCGCTTCACTACATAGTGTGTCTGCGCATAATAAATCAATTTATTATACCACAACATCTTGAATCAGTCATCATTTGCAAAAAATAAATGTGCAGACCATAAGGCCTGCACTCTTCCATCAAATAATTACACCTTCCGTGTCCGGATAATAATTACTCAGCGTTTACAACGTCTTTTCCGTCATAGTAACCGCAGTTAGGACATACTCTGTGTGGAAGCTTTGGCTCATGGCACTGAGGACAGATCGAAAGTCCGGTAATGCTCTTCTTCATGTTAGCAGCCTTTCTGCCGCTTGTCTTAGCCTGTGATGTTTTCCTCTTAGGTACTGCCACTGTCGACACCTCCTTATATATAAATTCTGATTGTCACTTATTCATGGATGCGCCGCAGTGTCTGACCGACGCACTCGATTATTATATTCATGACCATCCGCCTTGTCAACGCTTTTATTCTTGTATTTGAAAAAACATTAGAAAAAAAGGCTTGCAATCATAATAACATTGCGTTATATTAGTAATCGCGCCGGGGTGTGGCTCAGCTTGGTAGAGCGCTTCGTTCGGGACGAAGAGGTCGCACGTTCGAATCGTGTCACCCCGACCATGTGAGAACGCTGATCAGTATCGATCAGCGTTTTTCTTTTGTCTCATATCATGACTGGTCTCTGCCTGTGATCACTGAAGCTTCCGATATCCCTTCCTGTGAGAAGAGAATATATATCTGAAGCATATACATCGAGTTCAAGTGATCTGCGGCCTGTTTCGTCCGGAAGATCCCCTTCCTTATTGATATTGGTTATGACAGGAAGCGAAGCAAGTCCGCCTTTTCTTGTCTCAGAGAGTAGCTCCCTTCCCCTGTCATTAAAGCCGAGAACTCTTATGTACCCGGGCTCTGCCGCAGCCGTTGTATAATCTCCAGGGCAGTATTTCTCTCTGGTGATCCCAAGGAGCACCTGCATGCAGAGTCTGGATATCCTCGTATATGTATACCGTCTGGATTTGACTGACATTATCAGATCGTCCAGAGACTTTGCTCCGGCGCACGAGCTTCTGAGAAGATTGCCGAGGCCTTCTCCGCCCGACGGACAGTCGTCTATCCATTCTGAAGAGCTGCTCATCACAGCATACCGGACCATATCGAAAAGTCTCTCTTCGCTGCCTTCGCTCAGCATGGTCCCTGTCTCCATGCCGGCATCTGCTGTGCATTCAGGAACGTAAGCCGATATGTCCACGCCTTTTCCCAGCATCTCTCTCAGAGCCGAAGCACTCTGATATTCCGATTCGCTCTGCCCCTCATGGTATCCTGCACCTTTTCTTATGACGGCAAGAGGCTCAGCCGTTCTCATAGCCGAGATATATTCGAAAGCAAGTATGTCGTTAGGTGTCTCAGGCAGAAGTCCCGCATCAGGTCCTCCGAGCATCTCATATGCTATCTGCCTTGCCTTAGGATAGCTGAGGCCTCCGGTAGCAGCACTTCTGATCGCTTCACGCATCTTCTCTGAGTTTTCTCTGATAAAATCCGAGGCCGCACGCAGCTCATCTGTCCTGCCTGATTCACTGCCAAAAGCGATATGAGTGCATCCGAGCGACTCAAGCAGCCTGACGCCGCAGCCGGCGTACTGTCCGGCATTGCCAAGACAGCTCAGGACCGGTATCTCTATGACAAGGTCTGCGCCGGATCTGAGAGCGTGCTCAGATCTCGTCCATTTGTCGAAGACAGCCGGCATGCCTCTCTGCACGAAGCTCCCGCTCATCGCCACAACAACAGCATCGGCACCTGAAAGGTCCCGTGCGCTGTTCATATGATATATATGTCCATTGTGAAGCGGATTGTATTCGGCAACTATCCCGACGGCTTTCATTGATCTGTCTCCAAAAAACGGGACCGGTCAATATGCCGGTCCCATCGATGTTCATGCTGTATTCTGCGGAATTATTCAGCAGGTGTCTCAGCTGCTGGCTCTGCAGGAGGCTCGCCGAGCTGTACTCTTTCAGCAAGAGTCTTCATCTCCTGTCTGTTCTGGTTGACTCTGGAGTTGATGTTGCTGAGCATCTCTGCGAAGTACTCTGTCATCGGCTGGATATATGTATTGCCAACGTTAGCTATGTCATTCTGCATATCATACAGAAGCTGGTCAATATACTCATATGACCTGTACTTCATATAGTTAGCGTGATTCTCAGCTTCCTTGATAATAGCATCAGCTCTCTTCTGAGCATCCTTGTAGATGCTGTTGTTGTTGACAAGATACTCAACCTGATCCTTGGCTTCATTGATCATGCGGTTGTATTCTCTCTTGGCATCGTTGATGATCCTGTCCTTCTCCTGGCCAAGCCATTTTGCCTGCTGGATATCTCTTGGAAGATTGAGTCTCATGTCCTCAATGATCTTCTCTGCTACATCGAGATCGATGATACCTTTTTCAGAGAAAGGCATTTTGCCGGAAGATTTGATCAGCTCTTCCAGTTCATCAAGCAGCGACATGATTTTGATGCTGTCATCGTTCATAATTTATACCTCCTGCGATTTAGATCTGATCCCGGAAACAACACATTCAGGTACCAGCCCATCGATACTGCCTCCGAAAGCAGCGACCTCTTTGACAAGGCTCGAGCTGATGAATGAATACTTAGGATCAGTCATTAAGAAGATAGTTTCAGTATCCCCCTTGAACAACCTGGCATTCATCTGCGCCATGTGCAGTTCGCTCTCAAAATCAGTAGTACCCCTCAGCCCTCTGACATACACGTCAAAACCTTTTTCATTGACGTAGTCAGCCAGAAGACCGCTGTGTGTATCAACTGTAACATTGGAAAGATGTCCTGTGACCTTCTTCATGATCTCAAGACGCTCGTCTGTATCGAACATGTACTTCTTGTTAACGTTGACGGCTATAAGGATCGTCAGCGAGTCGAAGATAGCTGCTGCTCTTTCGATGATATTGAGATGTCCGTTGGTGACCGGGTCAAAAGAACCGGCATACAGGGCTTTTCTTTCCATAATATTTAATCCTTACAGAGTTAAGTGTAACAAAGATATTGTGCTTTATCAATAAGACTGTTCAAAAATGTATACATCCACACCGATCGATCCGTACTTTTTCTCCTTGATCCGTGTGAGATTTCCGTATGTTTGCGATAATGGATTATCGTAAAGATGCTCTGCTACAACGATGCTTCCCTCATCGAGAAGCTCTCTCTCCTGTAGAAGAGCAAAAGCTTCGTCATAATAGTCAGTCTGATCATATGGCGGATCCATGATGACTATATCCAGCCTGTCTGTGATCCTCGATATAGCCGAGCGGAAGTCCGAATTGAGCACAACGGACCTGTCACCTGCTCTGCAGTTTTCTATATTGCCGAGCAGAACTCTGAAATTCTGCCGGCTGGACTCAGAGAACCAGCATTTTGCCGCTCCTCTGGATATAGCTTCAAGGCCCATAGCTCCGCTTCCCGCGAAGAGATCGCATACGCATGCTTCAGGCAGCCAGTCTCTTATCATGCTGAATACAGCCTCGCGGACCTTTTCCGTCGTCGGTCTGATCCCCTTCGGCACTTCGATGTTCCTGTATTTGAATTCACCTGATGTTATTTTCATATTGATTCCTCTGTATTCTCAGTCTTATGATCTGCCGGATCTCTACAGAATATCCGAATTATCTGTCTCTGCTGATGATTTCATATAAGCTCTGACATGCTCAAGATCTGTCCCCTGAGGCGAAGCCATTATCCTGTCTGCGTCAGCCATTGCAGCTTCAAGTATATCAGTATATCCGCACAGAGCAAGTATATCCCTTCTGTAGTTGCCGGACTGCATCGTGCCCATTATATCTCCCGGGCCTCTCATGCGGTAGTCTGCTTCGCTTATCTCGAAGCCGTCGTTTGTCCTGGCCATTATCTCAGCCCTCTCCTTCGCCTGCTGAGATCTGCTGTAATTGATCAGATAGCAGTAGGATTGCTTATCGCTTCTTCCTACGCGTCCTCTCAGCTGATGGAGCTGTGCGAGCCCGAATCGTTCAGAGTTCTCTATGACTATCACAGTAGCATCAGGTACATCGATACCGACTTCTATTACGACAGTCGCAACAAGGATGCTGATCCTGTGATCGCGGAAGTCATTCATTATGTCTTCCTTTTCCTCCTTGGTGAGCCGGCCGTGCAGAAGAGCAGACTTCTGATGCGGGAATCTTTCCCTGATCTCACTGTAAAGCTGCATGACAGACGACATATCATCGTCCTCGCTGTCGATGCTCGGTGCGATTATATATGCGAGATTCCCCCTTGCCAGCTCATCGCTGACTGTCCTGTAGGCTCTCTCCCTGCTTGTCCTGTCAAGGGCTCTTGTTATTATCTCGCGTCTCCCTTCAGGTCTTGAGCGGATTATGCTGAAATCCATGTCTCCGAAGACTGTTGCTGCAAGCGTCCTCGGTATAGGTGTCGCTGACATTACGAGGACATTGACGCTGCGGCCCTTCTGCATGAGAGTTTTGCGCTGGTTGACTCCGAATCTGTGCTGCTCATCCGTTATGACAAGAGCCAGATCACGGAACTCTACGTCTTTCTGTATAAGAGCGTGTGTTCCGACCGCAACATCAGCCTTTCCTGAAGCTATATCTGAGAGGACTTCACGCCTTTCAGCAGCCTTCATCCCGCTTATGAGCAGCACGACTCTGATACCGAACGGTTCAAGATCGGTCCTGAGCCTCTCATAATGCTGTCTTGCGAGTATCTCAGTCGGAGCCATCATTGCAGCCTGAAGCGAACCTTTTGCACATTTATATATAGCAGCCTCAGCCACGACTGTCTTGCCGCAGCCGACATCTCCCTGCACGAGCCTGTTCATAGGTCTTCGCGATACAAGGTCGCTTTCTATCTCTCTTATGCAGCTGATCTGGCCGTCTGTGAGTGTAAAAGGCAGTCCTTCGATGAAAGGTGCCGTGTCAGCATCCGGTACTGATGCGTCCCCCACAGATGTCTCTACGTCGTTTCTGCTCAGTCTTATGGCAAGCTGATATGTAAGAAGCTGCTCATATATGAGCCTGTATCTGGCCGCCTTATAGTGCTGCTCGCTCTCCGGAAAATGTATATTGTCAAAAGCGAACTCTCTGCTGCATATCCGCCGCTCTGAAGCAACCTCGCTGTCGATCCAGTCACCCGACAGATCCGTGCCGGCAAGAGCTGAACGGATCCATTTGGTGAAAAGAACTGTGCTGACGCCCGGAGCTGTTCTGTATACAGGGATTATCCCTCGCACATCACGGTCTCCTCCCTCAAGTGCCATCTCAGGATTGGTCCAGACCCTCATCCCGTTTCTGAGCCTCATCCTTCCGAACAGGACATATCTTGCTCCGGTGTGAAGGTTCTTCCTGAGATAAGGCATATTGAAGAAAACTGCGCTGAACACAGTGCTCTCATCTCTCATCACGCACTCGGTGATGGTCCTGTGTCCGGAAAGCGGCCTGAGCTGGACCCTGATCAATTCTCCGCATATCAAAGAATCCCGGTCCTCCGTGGCCCGGGCGGCAGGGACAAGGCTGCGTCTGTCCCTGTAGCGGACAGGAAAATGCGACAGGAGGTCTTCGACCGTGCGTATCCCCATGGATGCGAGGATCTGCTGTTTTTTGCCTCCTATACCCCTGATCCCGCTTACTTCATCGTACAGCGTAAGTCTTTCAGGCATTCCTTCTTACTACTTCTATATTCCTCTTGATCAGCTGATCAGACATGACACCCCTGATATTGACAGATATGTAATCAGGTCTCGGGAGCTTCAGGATCGAATAATTATTCTCTATCATATCGAAGATCTGTTCAGCCAGATCTGAGATGCTTGTGCCTATTCTGGTTATGAGAAATATCCTGATGCGTACGATTCCTCTCTTCTCGCTGAGCTCAAGCGCATCAAAATAATCCGGATCCATGAAACGCGATGGTTTCTCTCCGATCGGCTTGCCTTTCTTGCTGCACAGGATTATGTCCTCTCCCATGTCAAGAAGATCTTCTATTATCATGCGCTCGATAACGCTCTTGTTGACGGCTATAGCACCGTGCTCATTTCTTAGAATGACAGACATATCGCACCTCTGATTATCCTGATCACTTCAGGAAAATTCTACCATTATCAGAGCAAAACAAAAAGCCTTAAGCATTCGCTTAAGACTTCCGGTTAGTTATGCTATCAGACGGCACGGTTGACCTTGCCCGATCTGAGGCAGCTTGTGCATACGGATGCTTTTCTTACTCTGCCGTTATCGTTGATCCTTACGGTCTGGATATTAGCGTTCCATTTTCTTCTTGTATGGATATTAGAGTGAGAAACCGCATTGCCAGAAGTCTGACCTTTACCGCATACTTCACATTTTCTGGACATTTGCCGCACCTCCTTCATTGTTGGATTATTAGTGTGATTTTTTCACACGCTCGAATACTATAACACAACGTGCAGTCCTATTGCAAGGACTTTTTTGTTCTTTAACTCATCACATTTGCATAGTATAATACTTCGGTAAAATTATTGAAAGGATCAACCCGAAATGAGTTTTCTGAAAAAGCGCTGGGTCATCATTGCAGCAGCAGTTCTGATCGTTGCCGTATCTGCAGGGTTCTCCATATACAGGTCTTCCGTCACCAGACTTCTTGATAAGTCTGCGTACAGCGATCTGTACAATGACATAAAAGATAAAGCCGAACAGGATTATTTCAGGGATCAGACTGCTCTCTCTGACTATATTACAGGATGGGCAGATTCTCAGGGCCTCACATATGAGACGGATGGCTCCGGCAACATAATATTCTCAAGAGAAGCAACAAGCAGGAAGAAGAATCTCCCTCCTGTTGTCGTATGTCTCAGCTACAATTACCAGACTGCCGGAGATAACGCAAGACTCCTTGCCGGTGCTGCGATGATCGCTGCATCCGATATAAACTCAGGCAGCCGCAGTGTTATATTTTTCAATGATGATCAGAACACAGGAACCGGATACCGCAAGATAAACAAGAAGTATCTGAGCGGCGATTCCAAGATCATCTATCTTGATTACGGCAGCTCATCTTATATCTCTACGTCTTCTTTTACCAGAAAGAATTCTCAGATTCGCATCAAGGCAGGAAGATATGAGCCTGAATGCGATTCAGCTGTCAGGATACATATCTCAGGCATCACTTCGGGGAATATCGGAACCGGAATATCCAAGCACCCTGACCCGGTATCAGCACTCAGTACTCTTCTTACCAGGCTCAAGAGCAAATCTGTCTCATTCCAGCTTGCTGATTTTGAGATCGGAAACAACGGCAACATGTACCCTGTTTCCGTAGATGCTACCATTATGCTCAATTCATATGCAGTGCCTTCATTCACAAAGTACATAGACAAGAGGATCAAAGCATGGGAAAAGGCCTACGCCAAGGATTACGAAGATCTTACATATACATATGAAGTGATCGATGATCCTGAGAAGCTTCCGGAAGAGACTTACTCCCGCAAGGCGACCGCCAGACTTACCAATGTTCTGTACACTATCCAGAGCGGTCTGTACAAATACGAAAACGAAGACAATATTCCTGAACACCGCACGGCCGGCGATATCTGCGGCATCAACGCTGTTACCGGTATCCGTGCGGAAGACGGATACATATGCATAGACCTGCTGAGTCAGGCTTACGATGACTCCTATATGGACAGGATAATGAGCGACAACACAGCTGCAGCTGAGCTGTTTGACTGTACTATTGAGGAGCTGTCATCCCTTCCGAGGTTCCTCAACCAGAAGGATTCTCTGTACAGGACGATATTATCCACTTACTACCAGATCAATAAGAATTCAGCAGGCGGCGGTGCGCTTAAGACAGATTATGACAACTATTTCACACCTTGTTCATATCTGGCAGGAAGAGCCCCGGATGCAGATATCGTGCACATCCGTCTGAATTCGGATCAGGCCAATTATATGATCAATACCATTCTGTGCTACATTGCCTACAGAGGCAACAATCTGATTCTCTAGCTATAGCAATGTCTTCTTGAGAGCGTCCGTGGATTTATGTTAAAATTATTTGATAGTATGTCACAGCTGAAATAACGGGAGGCATAGTACATGAGATCGGACAGAGATAAAAGAACTGACAAAGAGCGGGAAATAGATGATTTTCTCGCACAGTTCGAAACTCCTGTTGATGAATTATCCGCGGACATAAGCTCTTATCTGGAAACTTCTGATACCACCAAGATGACTGCAGCCCGGACTTTCTACGGAGAAGCATTCAAGGATGCTGCAGCTGCTGCAGACAGTTCTGCAGAAGCTCCTTCTCCGGAAGAATCTGTTCCGGCTGTTTCTGATGCATCAGAAAAGTCTGCTGAAGAAGCTGCACCTTCAGAAGAGCCTGCGGCTTCCGCAGAGTCTGAACCGGCAGAAGAACCAGAGACTGTTGCAGAATCTGAGCCGGAAGAAAAACCAGAGTCTGATACAGAATCTGAGCCGGAAGAAAAACCAGAGTCTGATACAGAATCTGAGCCGGAAGAAAAGTCAGAGCCTGATGCAGTCATGGCAGCTGAGGCGGAGATCAAATCTGCCGGTGCCAAAGTCTCAGGGGGAGCAGCTAAAGTCGCTGACAAAGTCAGACGCATCGGCAGGAAGGATCTGAAGCGCGAGCTCTTCTTTAAGAAGAATCCTAAATTCGATCCTTCAAGAAAGGTATCTCCATCGAACAAACCATACGTATTCAGCATATTCAAGCTTTTCCGTGATTTTGTTCTGATCGGTGTCGCAATGGTCCTCTGCTTCATGATCTATGCGCTTGGATGCATCACTCTCGCTCCTCACATCGACCCTAAGGACATCTATGCTTCAGTCGATACCTCCTCCATGATATTCGATGATGCCGGCAAGGAGATAGACAGCGTTTACTATACTCAGAACAGACAGGTCGTCAAATACGAGGAGATGCCTGCGGATCTCATAAATTCTTTCGTAGCTATAGAGGATAAGACGTTCTGGAAGCATCACGGTTTCAACTGGACGCGTATGTTCGGAGCCATACTCTCCTCTTTTGGCGGAGGCGGCCGGATAAGCGGTACATCCACAATAACCCAGCAGCTGGCAAGAAACGTCTACCTTTCAGATATCAAGAGTGTCAGGAGTATACGGCGTAAGATCGTCGAGATGTACTACGCCAGCAAGATAGAGCGGGCTCTGAGCAAAGAAGAGATAGTAGAAGCTTATCTCAACTCGATCTATCTCGGGTATGGATGCTACGGTGTAGATGCTGCAGCAAGGACATATTTCTCCAAAGAGGTAAAAGATCTTTCCCTTGTAGAATGTGCAGCCCTCGCTGCCCTGCCTCAGGCTCCTGAAGATTATGCCCTCCTCAAATATGTCGGCGACGGCTATCAGCCTGGCGAAGATGCCATGATCGTACAGAAGGATCCTGATACCATCGTCACCAACGATACAGCAAGAGCCCGCCGTGATCTCACTCTGAGACTCATGAAGGATCAGGGGTATATAGATGAAACCCAATTCAATGAAGCAGCTGATCAGTCTCTGAACAACTTCATTAACCCGACTATCACATCAGGCAACGGCAACTACTCATATTTCCATGAGTACATCGTAGATACAGTTATCAGCGATCTTATGGATCAGTACGGTATGGAATATGCAGACGCTGAGCGAATGGTATATACCAAGGGTCTTAAGATCTACTCCACAATGGACAGTACAGCTCAGAACGTCATCGCAGAGGAGTTCAAGGATTCATCCAACTTTCCTACTGTATCTGCTATATACAACACCGATGAAGACGGCAACATGCTCAACAACGACGGCGATATCGCGCTGTACAACTATGAGCACTTCTTCGATGAAGACGGTCATTTCACACTCACTCCGGATGATGTGAAAATTAACAGTGACGGATCTGTGACGATCCTCAAAGGCCACGATCTGCACATATACGAAACAAAGGTTGATGACGGCGTTGACTACAGTCTTGAGTTCAAGAACTTCTACGTCGTTGATGAAGATGAGCAGCTGTATTCGATCCAGGGCGGCTACATCAATGTTCCGTCCATATATAAGTCGCTTGACTCTGACGGCAACCTTATCATCTCTGCTGATTACTTCAAGGATTATGCAGGAGATATGGTCATAGAGGATGACAGCCTTATCATCACTCCTGATGCATACTCACTTGCGACCAGGACGATGCAGCCACAGGCAGCGATGACCATCGTAGGTGTCGGCACCGGCGAGGTCAAGGCAATGGTCGGAGGAAGATCATTCAGAGGACAGAAGCTTCTCAACAGATCTCTCAATGCCCGTCAGCCGGGATCCTCGATCAAGCCTCTTTCCGTATACGGCTGTGCTCTGCAGAAGAGCTATGAGCTCGAAGAAAAAGGCCAGAAATGGAAATACATCGATTATGATATCGACCAGCAGGGAGTCAAAGGCTGGGGAGATTATGTAACTGTACACTCCTCGATCTACGATGAGCGCACACACATCGAAGGCAAAGACTGGCCGGAGAACGTTACCAGATCTTTCTCCGGAAGCAATACTTTCACGACAGCTATACAGCAGTCGATCAACACATGCGCAGTCAAGCTCCTTCTGCAGATCGGACCTGACTATGCGATACAGCAGCTCAAGAAATTCGGCATTACAACAGTAGTTGATGACGCAAGCGAATATGCAAATGACATAAATCCTGCAGCACTGGCTCTCGGAGCTATGTGCCAGGGTGTGGAGCCGCTCGAGATGGCTCTTGCATATGCAGCATTTCCTGGCAAGGGCAAGCTCAACACCCCTATCTGCTATACCAAGGTCGTCGACAGAAAAGGTGAAACTATCCTTGAAGGCAAATCCACACAGACAGAAGCTATCAACGAAGGTGTAGCCTTCATCATGACTGATGTGCTTCAGTCCGTAGTAAGAGCCAACAACTATGGTATAAGCGAAGTAAGCCACGGCGGAAAGACCGGTACTACCAATGACAAGTACGACATCTGGTTCGACGGTTTCACCCCAACCTATGCCGCTTCTCTGTGGATAGGAACAGACCAGAATGTTGAGATGTCTGACCGTTCATATGTTGCAGCCAGACTCTGGGGAAAGATCATGAATCAGATCCCTAAGGCATGCAGAGGCGAATATCCGGATCAGCCTTCCAACGTCATCGAGAAGTACGGCGAATACTTCACAAAAGGTACAGAAACCGGTCTGACGAGATACAAGAGTCCGGAAGAGCTCCGCAAGGAACAGGAAGAAAAAGAACGTGAGGAACAGGAAAAGCTCAGAGAACTCCAGGCTAAATGGGACAGAGAAAGAGCATCACACAGAAAGCTCATACCTGAACAGGGCCACTATGAGACCAAGACAACCATTATCCCTCATGACGCTGTATACGAAAATCAGCAAGTTGGTACTGAAGATGATCCGAGCAGGCCAATATATGGTGATCCTCCAATAATTGGTTATGAGAAAGATGCAGATGGAAATGATGATCCGACAAAGCCAATATATGGTGATCCTCCAATAATTGGTTATGAGCAAAGACCAGTATATAAAAAAGTTCTTGTCAAAGAGGCTTGGAATGAAGAAAAAACTGAAAAAGTATGGGTCGTAGATAAACCTGCTCACTACGAATATGAGCCTGGATGGCGTGACGGCGACAGGCCGACAAGTCTCTGACGAAAACGTATCAGATAAAGAGGGTGTTTCACACGAAGCGCCCTCTTTTTTGTACAGAAATTGTACAAGATTACCGATTGTGAAGGCTTTGTGATGAAGTCATTCATGTTGACATCACAAAAGGCGGAGAGTAAAATGAGTTATTAGTAAGGCGCACTGCGTCAAGTTTAATAGGAGGTATTTGTTATGGAACAAAGTAAAGGTCAATTTAATTCGAATTTCGGATTCCTTATGGCCGCGCTTGGATCCGCAGTTGGTCTTGGTAACCTCTGGTCCTTCCCTTACAAGATGGGCCTCGGCGGAGGATTTGCTTTCCTTCTGATCTACGTTATTCTCTGCGTAACAGTTGGTTATCCTCTGGTTCTTTCCGAGATCGCTATCGGTCGTAAGTCTCAGAAGGCTGCTATCGAAGCATATGATGAGATTCATCACGCATTCAAGTTCAACGGTGTACTGCAGACAGCAGTTCCGTTCTTCCTGATTGCATTCTACTGCACATTCGGCGGATACATCATGAAGTATCTTGTATACTCCGTACTTGCATTCTTCGGCACATCAGTAGATCCACAGGCATTCTTCGAAGCTTCACTTCTCAGCAACGGCGGAGCAGCACTTATCTGGATGATCATCTTCCTCGCTCTGACAGTTGTTATCGTACTGGGCGGTGTTTCCGGCGGTATCGAAAAGTTCTGCAAGGTCGCTATGCCTGCACTCTTCGTAATGCTCGTCATCATCGTTATCAGATCCTGCACACTGCCAGGCGCTGGCGAAGGTCTTTCCTTCCTCTTCAAGCCTCACTTCGACGGAATGGACTCAGCTAAGGGATTCTTCGACACAGTTAAGCTTGCTGGTGGTCAGATGTTCTTCTCACTGTCACTTGCTTCTGGTTGTCTTATCGCTTACGGTTCATATCTTGACAGAAAAGAGAACCTTGAAAAGGATGCTGTATTCATCACCCTCGGTGACTCCTGCGTAGCTGTTCTTGCTGGTATGGCTATCATGCCTGCCTGCACAGCATACGGAATCGAGCCTGGTGCTGGTCCTGGACTTCTGTTCATCTCCATGCAGACAGTATTCAACAACCTTGCCGGCGGCAAGATCTTCGGATTCCTGTTCTGGCTCCTCGTATTCTTCGCAGCTCTGTCATCATCCATTGGTATGATGGAAGGCGGAATCTCAGCTATCCTCGACAGCAGGATTAAGGCTGGTAAGTCTGCTAACAGATTCGGAGTTACAATGATCATGGGAGCATGGGCTCTGATCGGAAACGCACTGACAACTCTTGACTGCCTTGGTGCAGCTAAGACAGTTGCATGGTTCCACATCCTTGGTCAGCCGGACGTTCTCGATGTATGGGACGCTGTTGCTGAAGGACTTCTGATGCCGCTCACAGGTCTGATCATGGCTATCCTCATTGGCTGGGTAGTACCGCACTATGTAGATGATGAGATCGAAAGAGGATCCAACTTCAAGTCAAGAGGACTCTTCGACTTCTGCATCAAGTGGCTCGGCCCTATCTTCATGGCAATGATCGTATACGGCCAGATCACATCATTCTGGGGCAACTAATCTCAGATAAGCAGATCGACTGCACTAAAGACCCGGCTTCGGCCGGGTCTTTTTCGTGCAACCTTTGACTTGTATGCCTGTCATCAGTACAATTAATTCGTAATTACTTCGCAGATATGGAGGTAACAAAATGCTCAATGGCAAAACTATAGTACTCGGTGTTTCAGGCGGGATAGCAGCTTATAAGATCGCATATCTTGCAAGAGCTCTGCGTAAGCAGCACGCAAATGTCCATGTCTTGATGACTAAGCATGCTGCTGAGTTCATCTCCCCTCTTACATTCGAGACTCTGACCAATAACAGATGCATTGTCGATATGTTCGAGAGGCACTTTGAGTACGATGTCAAACATATATCTCTCGCTAAGGCTGCAGATCTTATGATCGTCGCGCCGGCTACAGCCAACTTTATAGCTAAGGCTGCCAACGGGCTCGCAGATGATATGCTCACTACGGTCTTCCTTGCTGCACGCTGCCCTAAGCTTATCGCTCCGGCAATGAATACAGCAATGTATGAGAATCCGGCGACCCAGGACAATCTGAGCAGACTCGCAGGCTACGGCATCAAGATCATCGAGCCTCTTTCTGGCCCTCTTGCATGCGGCGATGAAGGCAAAGGCAAAATGCCTGAACCGGACTACCTGCTTAACTGTGTCCTCGACGAGATCGCCTTTAAGAAGGATCTCGCAGGGCTCAAAGTCCTCGTGACAGCCGGACCTACTCAGGAGGCCATAGATCCGGTCAGATACATAACCAACCATTCGAGCGGCAAAATGGGCTATGCTCTTGCAAGAATCTGCCGCATGAGAGGTGCTGATGTCACTCTCGTCAGCGGACGCACAGCACTTGAACCGCTTGCAGGTGTAGAAATGGTCGACGTTACAAGCTCACAGGAGATGCACGACGCAGTGCTTGAACGCGCGGCTTCAGCTGACATGATATTCAAGGCTGCAGCGGTTGCTGATTACACTCCTCTCGAAACAGCTGATCACAAGCTCAAGAAGCACGACGGAGACATGTTCATCCAGCTCAGGCGTACATCGGATATTCTCGGTGATGTTGCGAAGATCAGAAGACCTGATCAGGTCATATGCGGTTTTGCCATGGAGACTGAGAATCTCATAGAGAATTCACGCTCCAAGCTCGAACGCAAGAAGCTCGATATGATATGCGCCAACAGCCTCCGCACTGAAGGCGCTGGCTTCAAAGGCGATACCAATGTCATAACGATCATCACAGCAGATGATATGACTGAGCTCGGTATGCTCAGCAAGAACGAGACAGCTTTCCGCATCGTCAATAAAGCCCTTGAGATACGCAGAAGCAAGCTCGTGCAGGCATAATGCCAGTATATACACCGGGCTGTTCAGCAGATGTCAGTATACATATATGAACAAAAAATATCAGCCTGCTCATTACTTATGAGCAGGCTGCTTCTTTTCTCTTATAGCTGCTTATATCCTAAGCTGTCAGTGTTTAGAGATGTAATTACTGTCCGGCTCTGACTCTTCGGCTACAGCTACATGGAATACATCAGAGTACTTTCTTATCTCCTTTCTGCGGATCAGACCGAGAAAGAATGAGAAGAGAGACAGCAGACAGATGCTGATAAGTACTCCTCCGATGATATCCGTAAGCCAGTGCACACCGCAGTACAGACGTCCGAATACAGTGACTAATATCACCGCATAACAGAGTATCGTCACAAGGCCCGAGAGAGCTTTATTGCTGACGTATTTGCCTATCACCATAGCTGTTGATGCCATGACTGTAATTATAAGCATCGTATGCGATGACGGGAATGATGCCTCAGGAGCTGACGCGCCGGGCATGATGATCGGCCTGTAATTGATGATGTATTTCTCGAAGAAGACATACAGACCTATCACTATCACATACAGGACTCCAAGCGCATATATGGCCTTATCTACCTTAAGAAAGCTCTTCCTCCTTATAAGCTGCACAAGGCCCGCAAAAGCGAACAGAGCGCATATGAGCAGTGCTCCGTATCCGAGCCACTCCGTGAATTTATACCACTGCATATTGACGCCGGTATAATCATGCACAGCCTTATTGATCGTAGAAAAGCCTATCGATGTCCCATCAGGCCCTATCTGAGCCACATCATACCTTCCAAGCATTACTATAAGGCCGGCGAACAATCCGCCGGATATGACAGCAGCGATTATTTTTTTCATCTGAAGTTATATCCTCCTGTAATAATTAATCTATTCAACAAACAGATCTGTGAAACTGAATGTCCTGCAGTCCACAAGGCCTCTGTTGGTCAGTCTCAGCTCCGGCAGACATGCGAGCGGGATGAGTGCCATAGTCATGTATGGTGAGTTGATGGTGCATCCCATCTCCTTCCATGCTGAGTCAAGCTTCGCTACCTGAGCAGCCATTTCCTCTGCCGGAAGATCGTTCATAAGGCCGGCGATCGGGAGCGGAACGACTGCGAGTACTTTGCCGTCAGCGACCGCACAGAGCCCGCCTCCGCACTCGATAAGCGTGTTGGCAGCTATTGCCATGTCTTCATCATTTGTCCCCGCTACGAGGAGATTATGGGCGTCGTGAGACACAGTCTGAGCCATCGCACCCTTTCTGAAGCCGAAGCCTTTGACAAAGCCTGCTCCTTTTGTCCCTGTCTCGTGATGACGCTCGAAGACAGCCATCTTCATTATGTCGCTGTCAGTATCCGCTTCGACGCAGCCGTTGATAACTTCGAGATCAGTCAGCCTCTCATAGTTTCCTACTCTGTTAGGGATGATCTCGATGACCCTCGTCTTAACTCTGTCCTTTCCTTCCGGAGCCGGTATCCTGAAGCTTTCCGGTGTGATTTCGGATCCTACATGCATCGTATCGTATACGAATGCAGGGAACTCAGGGCCTGCCATTTCTACAGTCATACTTCCGTTCTCAGCGACTATGTCTCCATCGATGATAGTGCGTGTGATGCGGATATCATTTAGATCGTCGAAGAAAACTATATCTGCACACTTGCCCGGAGAGATGCTTCCCATCTCATGATCCATGCGGAAGCACGTAGCCGGATTGATAGTCACATACTGTATAGCTTTAACAGGGTCAAGTCCTTCGCGTATAGCGCAGCGGACTATGTGATCCATATGTCCTTCGCTTATCAGGGTGTCCGGATGTGTGTCATCAGAGATCAGACATGCAAAACGGTCATCGATGTTGTTGTCGAGTATCGCACGGATGATGACCGGCATATCATGCCATGCACTGCCGTAACGCATCAGAGCATACATGCCGTGGCGCATTTTTTCAAGCACGTCTTCTGCTCTTGTGGATTCATGGCAGCATCTGACGCCTGAAGCTATATATGCATTGAGACCGGCTGCTGTATCAGGGACCGAGTAGTGGCCTGTGATCACCTGATCTGCCTTGAGTGTCTCTGCAAGCTCTCCGTGTATCGAAGGATCAGCTCCGAGTACGCTTGGAAAACTCATCATCTCTCCGAGTCCCATGATCCCGTCCCAGGTCATCATCTCACGGACTTCTTCCGGACCTATGTGTGAACCTGTATCTTCAAATCCTGCCATTGCCGGTACGCATGAAGGTGCATTGGACATAGCTTTGAGAGGAGTACGCTTGCCGTCATTGATCATGGCTCTGACTCCCTCAGGTCCGCAGACATTGCAAATCTCATGCGGGTCCATGAAGATTCCTGTAGTGCCGCGCGGAACCACTGCTCTGCCGTACTCACCGACTGTGATCATAGCTGATTCGACATGGATATGAGCATCCATGAAGCCCGGCGCTATATACTGGCCTGAAGCATCGATCACCAGTGTATCTTCACCGATGCAGTGAGCTGCATCACCGACAAGTGCTATCCTTCCTTCAGACACAGCCACGTCGATACCTTCCTGTATCTCAGCTGTGCACACATTGACAAGTCTGGCGTTTTTGATCACAAGATCAGCCTTCTGTACGCCCATCGCAACATCAGCAAGCTTGCGCGTCACCTCATACAGAGGTTTCCTGCAGAATTTATTGAGCATATCTTCTACCTCCCTTCGTTATCCAAACTTCCTTTGTTATCCAAACTTCCTTCGTTATCCAAGCTCCCATCGCTATACAAACTCACATCACTATACAAAATGAGTCCGCCGCGTCTGATGCAGCCTGTGTTCCATATTCCCTTCAGGTCAAGCCATTCATAACTGCTGTATGTAACTGCCCTGACCAGAAATTCTCCTGAAGAGTCATTGTCAGTTCCGGGACCGGCTTCTGTCCGGTCATCATAACCATTGATCAGAAACCAGTGCCAGACATACTCTTTGAACCGGGGATTTCGATGATTTAGAATCAGCGTCGGGATCGGATAGCCTTCATCTATCTGTCTCCTGACAGCCTCCCTCGCCTGTTCCCACGGTACGTCCCCGGAAAGAGGCGTCATCGAGATGCGTGTATCGCCGCAGTCCTTAAGATACTGTGCATAGCCGTCAATATATATATCCAGCCTGTCTATGCCGCTCATGCGCGGTGACAGATAAGGTCTCATCCTGTAGGCAAAATCTACATAATCTTCTTTCGTCATGCTGCCCGGCTCTTCAGGTGCTATCCCGTCGATCCCGCGGTGCATCGCGAAGTAGATACTGCTGTCACATGCGGTCACTGCTCCGCATCCCCCGATACGCATCATAAATGTCGGAAACCAGTCCTGATTGCCGCCGTATGATGCACCGATATAAAAGTGCTCTATTTCCCTTTTCATTATTTCATTACTGTTCTCAGATTCTTTTTATATTATAAATGGTTTTATCGCAATAATGTAGTCCATTATTTACGTGAACGACAAGTCAGGACTACAGCCGATCCATAATAAAAGCTTCCCTTCGCGGGAAGCTTTTACGTGTTGTATTGTCTGTATTGTCTGTATATCAGTGGAGTCTTATCTTCCACACTTTCCGCAGGATGTACTTGTCGAGGATCTCAACGACGATGAAGCCAAGTGCGATCCCGAGGCATGTCTCGACGAGTGTGAAAGCTTCAGATCTCGCGACATCGTGCATCTCCATAACTATGCCGTACATCATGTAATAGAGATTAGGTCCCGGCACGAGCGGAAAAGCACAGATAGTCTGGAATATGGTAGCCGGAGCCTTGTTGACTCTCGCCATGACCTGAGCATAAAGTCCTACGAATATCGCGCCGGCTAGAGTAGCCACAAAATTTCCTGCTCCCTGTTCATAGAGAAGTGCGTATACGAGCCATGTCAGGAAAGCGCCTACACCGCTGTAGAAGACCTGTATTCCCTTGACATTGAACCAGTATGCAAAACCTACGCAGGCGGCTGTACATGATATGAGCTGAACAAGCAGACTCGGATTGAGTTCCATCATGCTACATCACCCCCTTGAGAAGAAGGATCGGTAGCGCGATCCCTATAGCGATGCCTGTTGCACCGAGCACTGCCCTTGACAGGTTGATTATACCTGAGAGTGTATCCCTGTGCAGGAGATTACTTATACCATTGGTAAAGCCTATACCGGAGATCATGAGCATCACGACACCTACAGTAATGTTTCCTGCATGATGTCCGAGCCCCATCTCGACTGCGAGAATGATAAAGAATTCAACGATAAAGGATATTATGGCGTTGAATATGAGAGGATTGTTCTCCCTGCTTCCTAGCAGATCTCCGAGAGCAACTATAATGATCGAAGCGGCAACGGCAACGATGCTGTCCATCATATCACAGTTGAAGAAAACTGCAAATCCGGTCCCTCCGAGAATTCCGGCGATATAGTGTACCCATTTCGGCTGAGACGGACGGTCAAGCACCTCAAGAAGTCTCCTTCTGAGTTCAGGCGCGTCAGGAGTCTCTGCGCACACCTTTCTCGAAAGATTGTTGAGATAATCGAGCCTGTCAAAATTCATCTCGCCATCCGGCACGTGCCTGATCTGAGTGAATATATCACCGTCCGGTGTCTCTACAGTTGCCTGTATGTTGGATGAGATGACCCAGCAGTTGACACGGGTAAAACCATAACTGCGGCACAGACGGTACATGCTGTCTTCAACACGTCCGATCTCTGCCCCGCTTCGGATCATTTCCTCCCCTATATCAAGTATTACCTTGAGAATTTTCTTGTAGTCCACAGTGTCCCTCCTGATTATGCGAGCTCAAGAGTACCACAAAGAATATCGCCTTTCAATACAGTAATAGCGATTGTGAAAGTATTAATTTGGATGCAGATTTGTGTTATAACTTGTATAAGGAAATTAATTGTTCATTGCTGCCGGATCCGGACCGATGGCAGATGTTTGAAAGGCATGGACTATATAATGCATGAACTCAGTATATTACTCAAAAACGATATGAAGCCTGCTCTTGGTGTAACAGAACCAGGTGCTATCGCCTTCTCGGTAGCAAAAGCCAGATCATATACCAGGGGTGAGCTGAAGCGTGTACATGTAGCGATGAACAGCGGTATGTACAAAAATGCTTTTACCTGCGGGATCCCTGGAAGCAGCAAGGTCGGCAGCATGTACGCTGCGGCTCTCGGCTATGTTGCAGGAAAAGCAGAGCTTGGTCTTCAGTCTCTTGAAGGTGTGACTGCAGAAGACAATGAGAAAGCGGAAGCTCTCGTATCTCATGGGCTGGTCACAGTATCACTCAGCGGCATCACAAGCCGTATCTTCATAGAGGCTACTGTAGAGACAGACGAGGATATTGCTGTAGTCACTATCAGAGATTCACACACCAATATAGTATGCATAACTGTCAATGGCGAAGTCGTGGAAGGATCAGCTGATAAGGCAGAAAGTGATGCCGGAGAAGCATCAGCAGATGTTAAGACTGGATCGATCAGTGAGGCAATCAGCCAGAGCGTTGCAGAATCTCACCTAATCCACAAGTATACACTCGCAGAGCTGGTCGAATACGCAGACACTGTAGATATTGACGAGATAACTTTTATCGGTGAAGCTTATGTAACGAACCTCCAGCTTCTTATGGCAGGACTCGAAAGCGGCAAAACCACATTCGGTCCTAGACTTATGGCGAAAAACGGCGGAAAACTTGTATCTGACGATGAGCAGAAGACCGCTTCCCTTATGTGCAACGGCGCTATCGAAGCACGTGTTATAGGACTCGACAAGCCTGCTATGAGCATTACAGGCTCCGGCGCACACGGCATCATCGCAACAATGCCTCTCTATGCCGCATACTGCGTCAACCACTACAGCATGGAGAAGCTCCTCAGAGCGACTGCCCTCAGCTATCTTGTGTGCACATATATCAAGGAATTCTCAGGCAGACTGTCTGCTTTCTGCGGATGCGCGATTGCTGCCGGCTCCGGAATGGCATGCGCCCTTGTATACCTCAGAGGCGGCACAGTCGAGATGATGAGCCATACACTCAACAACATGGCAAGCAGTCTCACAGGAATGATCTGTGACGGCGGAAATCAGGGCTGCACGATGAAAGGCATCGCAGCTGTCGATGCTGCTTACCAGTCCGTAGATCTGGCCATGAACGGTGTATATATCTACAACGAACACGGTATCAACGGCAAGACTCCGGAAGACACCATGCACAACATGGGACTTATCGCATCACCTGGAATGGCCGGCACCGAGAAGACTATCGTAGAAATTTTCGAAGCAAAATAAGAATTTTATAACAACCAACGAAAAAAACGCATTGCCTGCCTGCATCCCTGATATAGATACCGTCTTTGGTAGTAAGTCTGGATCCGTCGGTGAGGATCAGATGAGTATCTCCGCTGACTCTGAGTGTCGTTTTGTCAGACAGGGAGAAGTTCCCATCAACTACATACCAATGTCTGCTCCGTTTCGATTTTAGTTACTGCCTCTCTTATGATGGCATCTGCATCAGCTCCTATGATATCAAGGCCGATGGCCGAGATCTGTCTTACATCATGAATGCCATATGAGCCTCCCCTTACTCGTTAAAATCTGCCGGATCCACTGTACAGATATTGGTCACTTCAGCATTGCCTTCGAGATCTTCATACACCTTAACGACCTGTATTCCGTTGATGGTTTCATCTTTCTGAAGCGTACTGAAGCAGAGAAAAGCATAATTAGTGCCAGCAACTACCTGTGTTCCGAGCAGCGCCATAGGTTCGAGTTCAGTCCCTTCCAGGTTTTTGACAGCCTTATCGAAGACATCTTTCGCATCCTGCGGAATCACAACGGAAGATCTGTCTTCAGCAGTCTCCCAGCCGCCTGAAAGCTTCTCTGCATTAAGCTCAGTGCTTCCGCCTTCAACATATGCTGTCAGATCAAATTCCTTGACCTGCCTGAACTCGGCATTCCCTTCAAGGTCGGCATATATCACAACCATCTGATAGGATGCAGCCGGAGTTTCTTCCGTCCCGGCTGTTTCACACAGGATCATATGATTCATTCCTGCCACGACCTGCCTTGCGACATATGCAACCGGCTTCAGCTCAGGGCCTGTGTATGATTCTTTTGCCTTATCAAATGCTGCCTGAACATCCTCCGGCAAAGCATTTGCTTCGTTATCGTGAAGCTCCCATCCGCCCGTCACTGGTTCCTTATTACCGCTTTCTTCGGGCTGTGCTTCCTCTGAATGTTGCTGCGATGAACCGCATGCTGAGAAAGCGAATATCATCGTAAGTGCAAGAAACGTAGCGCATATCTTCTTAAACATTAATGGTCACCTGCCTTCCCTGTCATCTGAGAATATCCTTTCGCATTGGAATACTAAAAAGCCGCAAAGCTGCGCGGCAGATATCCTGTCGCAGACTTTCCGGCTGAAATATCATTTCTGCATTTTTTTCTTTGATAACAGGCAGACGCATTCTGTATGCCTGGTCATCGGAAAATTATCATATGCTTTGATCGATCTTATCTCATATCCGTTGGCCCGGAAACTGTCAAGGTTGATGCACAGCGTCTTCGGATTGCACGAGACATAGACGATCTCATCGATCCCGTACCTGCTTAGCATAGCCACTGCCTTGTCGTGTATTCCGACGCGCGGCGGATCTACTATGATGACATCAGGAAGTTTCGGGATCTCTTCGAGTTTCTCTTTGACATCACCGCAGATGTAGTGACAGTTATCGATCCCGTTGAGCTCGGTATTGGAGCGTGCTGCTGTAATCGAATCCTCAACGATATCAATGCCGTAGACATCCTTGGCAGCGCCTGCCATGAGCTGGGAAATAGTACCCGTGCCGCAGTACAGGTCATAGACTGTTTTGCCCGAAACATCCGGCACTACCCTGAGCACATCGCTGTAGAGCCGTTCAACAGCATCTATATTGGTCTGGAAGAAAGCAAAAGCCTTGACTTTGAACTTGAGTCCGAGGATCTCTTCGTTGTAATAATCACGTCCCCAGAGGATCTTATGGCTCTCGTCGATCACCGCATCAGCTACGCTGTCATTGAAAGTCCTCATGATACCAACGATCTTCATTCCCTCCTCGCCAGCTTCTCTTTCACTTAAAGTCCTCAGGTCGAGAGCAAGAAGGAGCTCTTTGAAGCGTTCTTCATCGAAACCCGTTTCACTTGAAGTCACTATATTGACAAGGATCTCGCCTGTCCTGACTCCGCATCTTACGACAAGATTCCGAAGCAGTCCGAGGTGTGTCTTGCGGTGGTATGGTGTGTACCCCTCAGAACGGCAGAAATTGAGCACAGAGCGCACTATCATGTTGAATGGTGCAGGAACCAGCTGGCACTCATCAGTCGTTATTATCGACATAAAACGCCCTTTGAAGTGCATTCCAAGCTCGAGCTCTCCGCCCTTCTCAAGATCGCCGAAAGTGTATTCCATCTTGTTGCGGTATGCGCCTGTGCAGATCGCCGGCTCCATGCCCTGATATACATCCTCGTCGATTTTGTGCGCTTTGAGCAGCTTTCTGACAGCCTTGTCCTTGGCAGCATACTGCTCTGCATACGGGACACCCTGATATATGCATCCTCCGCAGTGCTCTGATGCTTTGCACAGATTCTCTGTATATGTTGTTCTGGTCTGAGACAAGTCCATATTATGTCTGCCTTTCTGTTGTTGTTTATGTTTTATCTGAAAAATAGCGTATAAATTATATCTGCTGCAAAATCCGCCAGAATCACGCATGCTGTTTTGCGCCGAAAATCGCCGAGCCAGGCAGTGATTTTTTCGAACAGCGGCTGCAGCACATACAGGAAAAGCACTCCGCCGAGACCGAACCTTATCGATGGCGAAAGAGCTACTCTTGCCTGAAAATTGTACTTGTAATCTGCGTATGTCTGCCACGGCCAGGATCCGGTTGCAGCTTCAAGGGCATACGAAGTGCCTAGTTCGATAGCAGTCGCAATAAGCATGCACAGCAAGAAGACAACAGGTATCCACCTGAGTCTGTCCCTGTACTGCCTGTTTCTGATCAGCGGGTAGACGATCAGTATGAATGCCAGGGCTCCGAACCCGTATACCGGGCAGTAAGGGCCGAAAAGCACGCCTCTGTTGGTGAACCCCCATCTGTAGACTACGACTTCGAGGAAAACCTCATATATCCAGCCGATAACAGAATACAGAAAGAAGAAAATCACAAAGTTGCTTACATCTGTGAGTGATATGCGAAATCTGCTGTTCTGCATAGGATCCTTTACCCGTAATACTTTGAATAGAATTCTTCTTTGAGCTCAAGGAATCTGTCTTCTTCTATCGAGCGCCTTATATCCTCAGACAGTTTCGAAAGGAATCTGAGGTTGTGCTCTGTGAGGAGCATGTGTGACATTGTCTCTCCGGCCTTGAAGAGATGCCTCAGATATGCTCTGCTGTAGTTTCTGCATGCGTAGCAGTCACACTCAGGATCGAGCGGGCCGAAATCCCTCTGATATTTTGCATTCTTGATATTGACTCTGCCGTGGCTTGTCATGGCTACTCCGTGCCTTGCGATCCTTGTCGGCTCAACACAGTCGAACATATCCACGCCGTGCTCGACAGCCTCGAATATATAATCCGGTGTGCCTATTCCCATGACATAGCGAGGCTTGTTCTCAGGCAGCAGATCAGGCGCATATTCAAGCACACCGACATACTCTTCCTTAGGCTCACCTACAGATATACCGCCTATCGCATATCCCGGAAGATCAAGCGCGGTTATGGCGCTGGCGCTTTTCTCTCTGAGATCACGGAAAAATCCGCCCTGCATTATGCCGAAAAGTGCCTGTCTGTCGGGATTCTTATGAGCAGCGACGCAGCGCTTCAGCCAGCGGGTCGTCATTTCCTGGGAGCTCTCTATATACTTTCTGGTAGCATTCGGCGGAGCACACTCATCGAAGGCCATCATGATATCCGATCCGAGGTCGTTCTGTACTTCCATTGACTTCTCAGGACTGAGCATGTGCCTGCTTCCGTCAATATGCGAAGAAAAACGCACTCCTTCTTCGGTGATCTTGTTCATATGGCCGAGGCTGAATACCTGAAATCCGCCGCTGTCTGTGAGGATCGGCTTGTTCCAGTTCATGAATCTGTGAAGTCCGCCGGCCTCTCTGACGATATCGCTTCCCGGTCTGAGGAAGAGATGATATGTATTGGCCAGGATGATCTGCGCGCCGGTCTTCTCGACATCTTCAGGCTTCATCGCCTTTACAGTCGCCTGCGTGCCTACCGGCATGAAGACAGGAGTCTCGATCACGCCGTGCGGTGTTGTGATCCTGCCCCTGCGCGCCTTGGTCCTTTTGTCCTTGTATAGTAATTCGTATATAAGCGAAGTGTTCATAATATATGGTCTCCTGAGGCTTCTGTGTTGTAAATTGTTCGTCATTATTCGTCATTATTCGCCGGAAAACGAAGCCTCCGGGTTTTTCCGGGCCGGCTCACTTTATCAGCATAGCATCGCCATAGCTGAAGAATCTGTATCTCTCTTCGACCGCTTTCCTGTAAGCCTTGAGTATCTCTTCCCTGTCATACAGAGCCGATACGAGCATGAGAAGTGTGGATTTCGGCAGATGGAAGTTGGTTATAAGCGCATCAACGATCCTGAAGCTGTAGCCAGGATAGATGAATATCCCTGTGGACTTGCTTCCGGCTTCGATCCTGAAGCCTTTATCATGTGCTGCCGGTGCTGCATCTGTTTCTTCAGCAGGAACGGCCATGCTCTCAAGGGTTCTAGTCGAAGTCGTTCCGACAGAGATTATCCTGCCGCCTTCTTCTATTGTTCTGTTGATGATCTCTGCATTCTGCTCATCGATCGAGCACTCCTCAAAATGCATTTTGTGTTCTTCGATGACATCTACCTTGACCGGCCTGAAAGTCCCGATGCCGACATGCAGAGTGACGTATGCGATCTTAACGCCTTTTTCGGCGGCTTTTGCCAGAAGCTCTTCGGTAAAATGCAGTCCGGCCGTCGGTGCTGCGACCGATCCGTCGATACGGCTGTATACAGTCTGATACATCTCTTTGTCTGAGTCTTCGGCAGGCCTTGATATATATGGAGGAAGAGGCATCGAGCCGATCTCTTCAAGTCTCTCCATGAAGATGCCTTCATACTCGAACTCGACAAGCCTAGTCCCGTTGTCCTTGTCATGGATCCCGAGGATATGAGCTCTGAACTCGCGCTCCATCCCATTGACCAGATATCCGCCGCTCATGTCGCCTTCATATCCCGAAGGAACAGTATCCGTGCGGCCGGCAAGGAGAACGGTGTCGCCCTCGTGGAGCCTTTTGCCCGGTCTGACCATGCATTCCCACTTATCGCCTTCGATCCTTTTGATCAGAAGGAGCTCGATATGCGCTCCGGTACCTTCCTTGATGCCGTACATTCTGGCCGGAATGACCCTGGAATCGTTGAGGACGAGGCAATCGCCCGGGTTGACATAATCAAGTATATCGTAAAAATGACGGTGTTCCACCGTCTTTCTGCTTCTGTCAAGAACCATCAGCCTGCAGGTGTCTCTCTGCTCGAGAGGCACCTGTGCGATAAGCTCTTCAGGCAGTTCGTAATCAAAATCTTCTATTCTCATACTGTCCTATACTGTCCTGTTTCCATGATCCGGGCAAAGTCATGCTGCCCGTCGTTTATGTTTTAATAATTAAATGCTGCAACTCCGCTTGATGATGATCTACATATCATCCAGGGTGAGCTGCGTGCTGGTTTTCTTCGCTTTTGAGCTCTCGGTGACTTCCTTGCCTGACTCATCAGGTTCTGTATAGAAGCCCATGAGGCCCATGTGTTCATATGCAGCTTTCGATGCCACACGTCCCTTCTGCGTCCTGTACAGAAGGCCCGCCTGGATAAGATAAGGCTCGTTGGCATCTTCTATAGTGACTCTCTCTTCGCCGATCGCCGAAGCAATAGTCTCGATCCCGACAGGGCCGCCGTTGAACCCCTTGATTATAGTCGACAGGATATCTCTGTCAAGCTTCTCAAGGCCGAGGTCATCAACTCCAAGCGCGTCAAGAGCCTTGCGGGTGATATCTATATTGATGTCCCCGTCTGCTATTACTGCCGAAAAATCCCTGACTCTCTTGATGAGCCTGTTGCCTATACGCGGCGTTCCTCTCGATCTTCTGGCAAGTTCGTCAAGAGACGCATCATCTATATCCGTTCCGAGCACGCTTGCAGTACGCCTAAGGATCTCGCGGATCTCCTCTGGTGTGTAAAATTCGAACTTTTCTACTATGCCGAATCTGTCTCTCAGCGGTCCCGAGAGGCTTCCGGCTCTTGTAGTCGCTCCGATCAGAGTGAATTTTGCAATGTCTATTCTGAGTGATCTTGCAGCAGGCCCCTTGCCGATAATGATATCCAGCGCAAAATCCTCCATCGCCGAATACAGCACTTCTTCGACAGACCTGTTGAGTCTGTGGATCTCGTCGATAAAAAGCACATCGTTCTCATTGAGGTTGGTGAGGATCGCTGCCAGATCTCCGGCTCTGCCGATCGCAGGACCTGAAGTGACCTTGATATCCACGCCGAGCTCGTTGGCGATGATGCCTGCAAGAGTAGTCTTGCCGAGTCCCGGAGGCCCGTAGAAAAGCACGTGATCAAGAGGCTCGCCTCTCATCTTGGCAGCCTCGATGTATATGGACAGATTGTCCTTCGCAGCCGACTGGCCGCAGTATTCACTCAGGTACTGAGGTCTCAGCGTAAGTTCACCGCTGAGCTCGCCCGGAGTTGCTTTTGTCTGTGTTACTCGTTCTCTCATTACTTAGTCTTCTTTATATCTGAATGTGTGTCAGGATCTTATCTGATGATTGCTTAACCTGTAGGCACATGTTTTAATGGCCGGATAGCTCGGACCAGGCGATAACTTAGAGGAGGAATTTAAGCGATTTTCTTACATATTCCTCTGCGCTCAGGCCCTCATCCGGAACTGATCCGACTGCGGCCTCGGCTTCCTTCTTGGTATATCCGAGAGTTGTCAGCGCAACTACTGCCTCGCCCCTCTCTCCTGTTCCCGGAACTGCCGCTGGTGCAAGTCCTTCCGGCTCGATGCCGTCGAACGGAAGAGCTGAAACTTTGTCCTTGAGCTCGAGGATTACGCGCTCGGCTGTCTTTTTACCCACGCCCTGCGCCATAGCTATAGACGCAGCATCGCCTGCAGCTATCACGCCTTTTATCTGATTAGGTGTGCCAAGCGACATTATTGCAAGGCCGGCTTTCGGGCCTACGCCCTTGACTGTGATCAGCTGCTCGAAGAGAGCCAGGCCTTCACTGTCTGAGAAGCCATAAAGCGCCATTCCGTCTTCCTTGACCTGCAGATATGTGTAGACGGAAATCTCGTCACCTTCTCTTGCTGTCAGAAGACTGCTCGTATCCGAAACATATATCCTGAATCCGATACCGCCCCTTGTCTCAACGACTATGGCGCCGGATTCATAGTAGAGATATTCACCTCTGATGAATCTTATCATTGTTGTCTCCGTGTATTAGAATCTACTTCCTCGGTATCCTGCTGCCTGCGTGGTGTGCATGGCATATTGCTGCGGCGAGTGCGTCAGCTGTATCGTCAGGCTTCGGCACTTCCGCGAGGCCGAGAATCATTTTGACCATTGTCTGGACCTGTTTCTTGTCAGCTCGGCCGTATCCCGTCAGTGATGATTTGATCTGAAGCGGTGTGTATTCCGAGATCCTGACTTTGTTCTGGGCACAGGCCAGCAGTGCCATACCTCTGGCTTCTCCGACCATTATAGCAGTTGTTGCATTGGTATTGTAGAAAAGCTCCTCTATCGCGGCCTCATCAGGCTGATATTCACTGATGATCCGTGTAAGTTCGTCATATAGCGTCATCAGGCGCTCTTCATTAGGCGTGTGAGCCTCGGTGGTTATCGATCCGTACTCGACCGGCGTGAACTTGTTGCCCTTGTAGTCGAGTATCCCGTAACCCATGATAGCATATCCCGGGTCTATCCCCAAAATCCTCATTCTGTCACCTTCTTTAGCTGAATTATCCTGTAAATTCTATCATTACATAGGGGGTATTGTCTATGTTCGTTTTTTGTTCTTTTTTGGCGGACGTTTATTTTCTCCGGGTTTGTGTTACAATACCCCTATGGCTTACAAAGATTTTGCTAATGACTTTCGAAAAGAAATAACACGCGATGTACTCTTCTTCTACGGCGCAGAGGACTATCTTATGGACTGGGCCGTCAATCAGGTCATCGACAGATACGTCAGCGAAGAATGGCGGAATCTTGACGTTCGTCATATAAGCGGCGACTCAGTTTCGGCCTATGATATCATGGGCGAAGCGAGGGCCTACTCCATGTTCTCGGACAAAAGAGTCATCATCGTCAGAAACTATTTGCCTCTGTACCGGAAAAATGCGGATCCTGGCGCTGATGAGCTTCTGGATTTTGCAAAGAAGCAGCAGGGCTCTTCTGTCCTCATCTTCGTGCTTGAGAGCCGTTACTCAGACGAACTGACAGCTTACGGCAAGAAGATGATCAAAGCCGCCGGCTCATATGACTTTGCAAGGCTTGAACGCGCAGATCTGAAAGCTTTTATCAACAAGCGCATACATGCAGCAGGCAAAATGATTGCGCGAAGAGAGATGGAGCTGCTCATCGATGTTACAGGATATTACAACAAAGACAGCACCTACACCCTCACTCAGCTCAATGCCGACACTGACAAGCTCACTCGCGCATGCAGCGGCGACGAGATACGTGCTGATGTGATCGAAGAACTTCTTACCGGTGATAATGACCGGTATGTCTTCCATCTGATCGATGCCCTTGTGAGCGGCAACAGATCACGTGCACTTGAGATCACCGAGACTATAATCCGTGAAGAAGACGGCGCTATGCAGGTAACTGCCCTCCTCACTAAGCAGTTCGAGATCATGTACGATGCGCTCGAGCTCGGCTCCAGAGGCATGAGCATTGCTTCGATGGCGAAAAAGTGCGGTATAAACGAATTCAGATTCAAAAAAGCTTACCAGTCTGCCGGTTCATACAGCAAAAAACGCATTAAAAAAATCCTCACTGATCTCTATAACATCGACAGAGATATCAAGCGAGGAGATATCGATAAAGACATTGCCCTGGAGCTGCTCGTAATGTCAGCCGTACCAGGGAGATAAAAAAGCAGGCTGCCTGTATTACCTGGCATGCCTGCATCGAGAATAATATCAGAATCCCGGGATATCAGATTCTCGGGAACACCGGAAATTATTTCTGCTCCCGATATTCAGCAGTGCCCGCGATCAGCTCTCTGGCTGCATCAAGGGCACTTTCACTGTCAGCATTTCCGCTGAACAGAGTAGCCACCATACGCACTTTTCCATCATCGTCGAGATGATCGATACTAGTATGAGGCTTGTCTTCTGAGATCGATTTTGTGATCAGATAATTGTCATTGCCGTATGCTGCGATCTGCGGAAGATGAGTGATGGCGATCAGCTGATGATGCTTTGAGATCTCGCTCATTTTGCGTCCTACTACAAGCGCTGTCCTGCCGCTGATACCTGTATCGATCTCGTCGAAGATCATCGTTCCGACCATATCACTGTCTCCGATGATGTGCTTGAAAGCGAGCATTATCCTGGAGATCTCGCCTCCGGAAGCTATCCTCGTAAGAGGCATCAGAGGTTCCCCCGGATTGGTGGAGATAAGGAACTGGACGGTATCGAATCCGAGCGGTCCTATCTCTTCTGCACGTCCTATATCGATGCTGAACTCTGAATTGGCGAACTCCAGATCCTGAAGCTCTTTGATCATCGCTGATTCAAGCCTGGCCGCAATAATATGCCTTAATTCGCTGACATGAGCGGCCTGATCCTCAAGAAGAACGTATTTGCGTGAAGCTGCCTCCGAAAGGCGCTTTTTTTCTTCATCAAAATTACTGATCAGATTCAGCTTCTGCTCCAGCTCCTTCTGATACTCAAGTATCTCACCGACGTTCATCCGGTACTTTCTGACAGCGTCCTCTATGACTGCAAGTCTCTCCGAAATACTGTCAAGATCCTCATCCGAATAATTGAACGACTCGGCGAGTTCTCTGAGGCCGTCAGAAATATCTTCCAGCTCATAGTAAGCATTCTGCGAGCGCTCTGCCATAGATGCGATCCTGTCACTGTAGCCGCCGGCTGTTTCGAGCTCATCCGCTGCGGTCTTGAGTGATGAAAGGACTGACATATCCGACTCATGGAGAAGCTCGTAGGCTGTGTGTACGGCTGAAGAGATCTTAGCGCTGTTTTTGGCTATCGTCAGCTGTTCTCTGAGTTCATCATCCTCGCCCGGACGAAGGTGCAGGTCTTTTATATACCCGTACTCAAATCTATAGAAATCCTGCTGCCGCAGAGCTTCTTTTTCCTGCCTTACGAGGCTGTCGTACTCTCTCTGTGCCGCCTTGTAATCATCATAAAGCACCGCCAGTTTTTCAAGCTCCGGCGCAGTCACCTCGCTGTGAAATCTGTCGGTGATATGGATATGATTGTCCGGATCGAGTATCTGCTGGTTGTCGTATTGCCCGTGTATATCTACCCAGTCAGAGCAAAACTTACGGATCTGTGTGAGCGTAGCCATCTCTCCGTTGAGCTTGGATACGGATTTGCCGGAAGCGAGGATCTCTCTTGAGATGACCACTTCTTCGCCGTTCTTGTCTCCTGCGATCTGGATCAGCGCTCTATCCTGGCCGGTTCTCACCATAGAAGTATCAGCACGGTCGCCGAGGACTGTGCTGATCGCTGTTACAAGGACTGATTTACCGGCTCCTGTCTCACCGGTAATGATATTGAGACCCGTTCCCAGGTCAAATGATATATGCTCTATCGTGGCAAAATTGTCTATTATAATTCTGTTGATCATAGTCTTACTTTCGGATCAATTATGGTGCTTTGATCGTTCTTCAGAAATGATATCAGATATGGATTGCGGTGTTAAGGTTATTTCAGCCGTTTTGAAGAAGAATAATCCGCAACATTCCGGCAATAATCGCTTCTTTCCCGAAGCGTTCACTATCGGATTCGATGGCATCAGCTGAACTGGTGCCGCCTACTCCGCGTCATTCATGATCTTCTCGAAAGCTTCTGTAACGCTTTTGATATTGTCTTCATGGTCTACTATTACCAGAAGTGTGTTGTCTCCGGAGATCGATCCGACTATATGCTCAAGACTGAGGCAGTCGATCGCTTCGCCTGCAGCACCCGAGCACCCCGAAAGAGTTTTGACAACTATAAGATTCTGCGCTGACTGCCAGCTTACTGTAGTCTCTTTGAAGATCCTCTTGAACCTGTCTGAGATTGGTCTGTTGTCATAATTGCCAGATATATATTTATATCTCCCATCCTTGGTCTGTCCTTTTACAAGCTGGAGTTCCCTGATATCACGCGAAACTGTAGCCTGCGTAACACTGTAGCCTGCATTTCTGAGCAGATTGAGGAGCTGATCCTGCGTCTCTACCTCATTAGTCTTGATGATCTCGAGTATTTTGTTCTGTCTTGAGAGTCTCATACGATGCCTCCGGAATCATAGAATATTGTCATGCATGTTAACTCGATGCATAATACTGCGTTACATTATAGCATAAAAATACAGAATTATGCATAATTTTTCCAAATCATTTTTATACCCTTTTCAGATATAAGCACCACAAGATCATTATGTCCTTCCGAGCGATCTCCATAACTGCCATTCTCAAAGTCTACAGACGAATAATAATTGCATTCACGTGTCCTGCAGATGCGGGATAATTGAATTCATATGACTACAGACGTGGGATAATTGAATTCATATGTCTATAGACGTGGGATCACTTCATTTAATATGATCGCATCGATCATACCCATATTTATATCGTCATCATTATCAAAGCTCAGGATCAGATTTTCTCCTGGGATCAAACCTATATCATAATAGTCATCAAGTTTCCTTATATTTCTTCTGGCGTATCTAAAGTTGCTCATCATTCCCAAGTGTTCCCAGTAAAACAGTTTATGGCCAGCACCCTCGAATGTAGCATCGGGAGCAAAGATTTTAGAACCAACTGAAAATTCCTCCTCATAATGAAAATGAACTCCATATTTATACAATGATTCTACAATCAGCAATTCGGATTTAGATCTTACCATCTGTCCTCTCGAACTTCTTTTCGTCTTGTTCTCCGGATGGCCCAAATACTCTTTATATGGTTTTTTCCACCATTCCTCATGGCTTCGTATTCTTGCTAGTGTTTCACCTTCAAGGCCGGCTGCGATAACAAGATTATCTCTATCAAAGAAGTATTCTTCAGGTAACAGTGCATATGCATTTTTCATAGATTTCAAGATCTGATCAGGATCAAATATCAACTGTTTGTCTAACGCCTTTTTGTACTCGGCAATATTATGAGAAATGATCTTTTGTGCCTTTCTGTCAAACTCCTTTTGTGCAAGGGCTCTTATCAGATCAGGTTTTCTGTTAATGCCTTTTCTTTCTCTCTTGCCATTTTCATTGGGAATAGAATGAAGGAACTCTACATAACCACCATTCATCTGATGTAACAATGAGCCTTCAGGACTGCTCTCAAGCTCAATATTGAATCTTTTCTCCAACGCTTCATACATTGTCAATATTTCCCTTATCTTTTCCTCTAACAGCTTCATATTACACCTCCTAATCTTGTAGATTTTTTATCACATCTATTACTTGTCAATGTTTGCTTCAATTCACATTGACAAAATGAATCAAATAATTTTAAAAAACAATAAATTTCTCTGATTTGCTCGTTTTTCGAGAAAATCCATTGAACACAAATCATTCATCGATCAAATCTACAACACTCATATTGCGTTCCAATAAGATTGGCCTCAAAAATACAACATTACTCATAATCGGCCCTCCTTTCCGATTCAGAGTTATTCTCAAACATTGTCACTTCTCCACGTAATCAAAAAATTTACAAGGTTCCTGGCTGTACCCGTTTTACGGACTCGAATCGAATAGTATTGCAAACAATCAGTACATATGGTCTACGCTGCCGTTACTACCTGTGCACCAGGTCTATGCTGCCTCTGTTATCTGCGCATCAGATCTACTGCAAGCCCTTTTGATCTTATATCGATCCCGACTGCTCCATTCTGATCTGTCCTGTACACCTGGATCCCGCGTTCTTCAAGCCGGTCAAGGGTCTGCTGATGCGGATGTCCGTAGAAGTTATTCTTTCCGACCTGGATCACTGCAATCGATGGGGAGACTGCATCGAGAAAATCTTCTGATGAGCTTGATTTGCTCCCGTGATGTGCGACCTTGAGGACATCGCAGTGAAGTATTTCCGGTGGATAGTGCCTGAGGATCTCATTTTCATCTTCTTCGAGCAGGTCACCTGTCACCATGATCTTCACGCCGCCATAGTTTACGATAAAAACAGTATTGTTCTCGTTCGGGTCGTCGATTTCCACTCCTGCCGAGTGGCCTTTGAGAGGCCAGATCGGTTCGATATACACCTGATCTGAGATGTCGATTCTTGAACCCGGCGAGATGAATATGAGATCATCGCATTCATTAATGAGGGAGTCGATCGAGTCCGTTTGCTGGAAAAAGCTCTTCGCCTCATGGGATGTGTCGTTCGTGTCGGTTCTGTTGCTTTCGTCCTTCGAATCATTAGACGGCTGAAGCCCATTGTCTTCATTCTTGTCTGTGGCTGAATTGGCTCGGGTGGTTTTGCGGGATCTTTCTATTGAACGTTTGTAATCGTCTGGGATTCCGATTGAGCCGACCGGGTACACTTTGTCCAGCTGCAACAGGCCGAGTACATGATCTGTATGGAGATGGGTTGCAAGTGCAAGATCGACTGTTTCTGCTCTGTTTGACAGGAGGTATGGCATGAGAGTGTCTTCGCCTATATCCCTTTCCATGCTGCCGCCACCATCGATCAGGACGTTTTTAGTTTTGCCAAGGATGCCGGCGCTGGTGTTCCCTTTACCCTGACCTGCTTCATGAGTGGCTGATGATGGGCTGTCGGCTGATACTCTTATATGGGTGCAGTCTCCCTGGCCGACTGAGACGAAGACGATCTCATCGTCGGCAAAAGGATTATAGGTCGCGGCTGTGAAGCAGACTGATACCACGGCAATGCAGAAGAACCCGAACAGAATGTGGAAGTGTTCTTTTCTGAGTATCCGAATCCTGCACCATTCAGACGAGATCAGCAGTATGCAGAGATATATGAAGATCAGCAGGCCTGCATTCATGCCTGTCACCTGTACAGAGAAATCAAGGTTCGCAGCAGCTGAATTGATGCCGACAATGATCTCGGAAAGCCCTTCGATCACAGAGGTTACTGCATCGAATACTGATGCGCCTGGCACAAGGCCGGAAACGGATGCGCCGGCGGTTGCGTTTCCTGATAAAATGCCTGTGGCTGCAGCAGCTACACTTCCTGGGATAAGACATGCGGCGCTCAGAAACAGATCGCACATGCACAGCGGCACGAGTATCGATGCGATGAATATGACCGGGATATTGATGAGAAACGAGAGAAGATTGAGCCGGTGGAATATGAATGCTGTCAGCGGTGCGACTCCGATCTGCACAGCAAGCATCACAGCCATCGGCTCACCTGTGAAAGCTGCCAGTGGTTTTACGAGAAAAGCTATCGCGAGCATGGCAGCAAAGGACATCTGAAAGCCGCTGCTCATGAGCTGGTATGGCTCGATGATCAGCATCAGAAAAGCGGCGGCGCTGACCGAACTCAGCAGATCGAACGGCCGCTTCATGTATACTGCACCAATGCTTATGCTCAGAACGGTCACTGCTCTCATCGTCGACGGACTCCACATAGTCATCTCGCCGTACATCAGCAGGATCAGAATGATAAGAACCGAAAGCCCGATCGTTTTCTTTTTGCCGGCGAGGAGCCTGAGAAGTGAATACAGGAAGCCCGTGTGAAGGCCGCTCACTGCCAGGATGTGGCCGGTCCCGTTCCGGTTGAAATCGTCGCGCACCTCCTCGTCGATCTGGGTTTTGTCGCCGAAGACCACGCCTTTGATAAAAGCTCTTACTGATTCGTCTTCGAATGTGCCGAGGAAGCCTTCCCGGATCAGGAACATACGTCTTCGCATTCTGCCGCGGATGCTCATATCTTCGGAGCTTACTTCAATGTTTCTGGCGCTGAAAAGAAAGCCGATCCCCCGGCTCCTTAAGTATGTCCGGTAGTCGAAGCAGCCCGGATTGTCTGCGCCGGGCGGCTCTCTGTACTGGCCAAAAGCAGTTATTTCATGACCAATCACTTCGGCCGGTGTGATGTATGGTGCGTCGTAGATACTGACCCTGACTTTGCATCTGCCGCCGACCGGCGCGAGCAATATCTTCATTCCTGTATCGGTCGTCTCCGCAGAAAGCACCTCACCGGTTATCTTCCCTGTGCCATCATCTTCCAGGTCAGATTGACTTTCTGTGTCGGTTATACGACTGGTCTCACTGCCTTCTCCGTGTCCGTTATCTGATTGGATATCGTCTTCATACTGGCGATTAAGAAGATCACTGCTTTCACGATGAACAGGCAATGCAGTTCCTGAGTCGAGGATCGTTTCATAGTGTATGTATCTGAAGGTGAAGATGAGAAAGCCGATCGCCATCATCACAATGAGCTTTATCACGATCGGCGGCAGTGAATCAGGAAGATTGTATCCTGTTCGGCTGAGTTGTGGATTCTCGGGTCCCGGATGATTGAGTATAGAACGGATGAGTTTAGACTGGATCAGTTTATGGTGTCTGGAACTGAGCTGGTTTAAAGCCGGCATGTACATGCTGCAGAGGCACAGCACGGCGGCGGTTGTGAGTATTATCGCGGTGCCGCTCAGGAGCCTGGATTTTTCCATAATGAAATAGCCGGCAGAGATGCCGGCTGTAAGCATTATAGTGTATGCGAAAAGCTTTCTTCGTATCATCACAGCACCTTCTCTGCCGTGATAATACTATCCTCAGAGATGGTTAGTATAATGCCGATTTCATTATCGCGTTTCTGTTGTTTCGAGGGGCGTTTATGCAGTTTTCCGTGGTTTTGCGGAAGAGCACCCTCGTGGATGCGGTCGCGTTGCCTGATATCGTGTCGCGATCGCAGATTTACATCCCTCGTGGATTCGTTCGCGCTGCCTGATATCGTGTCGCGATTGCAGATTCACATCCCTCGCGGGCGCGAAGCTTAGCCTTTGATTGCGTTGATGGCTTCTGTCCTGTCTGCTGCTTTGAAGACAGCGGAGCCTGCTACGATGACCTCGACGCCTGCTTCTCTGACCATGTGAGCATTGGCAGGTCCTATGCCGCCGTCGACCTCGATGAGGTACGTGTAGCCGCATTCAGTTTTTTTGCTGCTGTAGTAGCTGATCTTAGGGAGAGAATTCTCCATGAACTTCTGTCCGCCGAAGCCAGGTTCAACAGACATGACCAGCACGAGGTCGATGTCTTTGAGCCATGGATCGAGGACTTCAGGAGAAGTACCCGGCTTGATGGAAACACCGGCCTTCACGCCGAGGCTGTGGATGTGCTCGAGAGTGTGCGAAAGGTCGCTGCATGCCTCGTAGTGGACGGTGATGAATTCCGTATTGTCCGTGACGAATTTCTCGATATACCTGTCAGGGTCTTCGATCATAAGGTGCACATCATACGGCACAGTTGCGGTGCCGTTGAGGCTCTTCATGACGTCCGGGCCGAAGCTGATGTTCGGGACAAAAGCGCCGTCCATGATATCGATGTGAAGATAATCGATCCCCCTGCTCTGCACATCTGCTACATCTGCTCCCAGTCTTGCAAAATCCGCCGCGAGAATTGAGGGTGCGATCAAAGCTTTTTCCATTTTTTCACCTCTTCTATCATTTGTAAATACGAATCGTATCGCGAACTGTGTATTGTGCCTTCCTCCACAGCTGCCTTGACAGCGCAGTCAGGCTCGTTTATGTGGATGCAGTCTCTGTATCTGCATTCGCCGGCAAGGCGCCTCATCTCAGGGAAAAGCTCCCTGACGTCTACCGTCTCCATTTCCGGCATGTCGAGCGATGTGAAGCCCGGAGTATCGTATAGATATGTGCCGTCATCGAGGGCAAAAATCTCTACGTGCCTCGTTGTGTGACGGCCTCTGCCGGTCTTGTCGGATATCGTACCGGTAGCTGCAGGCACTTCTGCATTTTCCTCCGGATCCCCATGCAGGCAGTTGGTTATTGTGGACTTGCCTACGCCTGACGGACCGGCAAGAGCTACATTACGCCCGCTGATGAGTTTTCTCAGTTCGTCAAGCCCCTCTCCTGTGTTGCCGTTGACGGAAACTGCCGGGTAGACCCCGTGGTAGATTTCCATTGCAGCATCAAGCTCATCTGCGCTCACAAGGTCTTTCTTGGTGATGCAGATGACAGGCGTTATACCCTTGAGCTCGCAGCCCGCAAGCAGCTTGTCGATGACAGGATAATTGACTGCAGGATCCTTTAATGAAAATACGACCACCAGCATATCGAGGTTCGATACGGGTGGTCTTGTCAGGAAATTCCTGCGTTCAATGACTTTGTTGATCACGCACTCATTGTCGCAGTCATTCTCATCGATCTCGAAATCAACGATGTCTCCGACGTATATAAGTTCTTTATTTCTCTTGAGGCTTCCTCTGGCCTTGCCCATGACGGCTGTATTGCCGTCATGAACAAAGTAGAATCCGCCTATACCTTTGATGACTCTGCCGATCATATCAGGTTACGCCCTCTATGCTCCCGGCTCCTGAGAAGTTGCCCCCTCTTCTGCAGGTTGATCAGTCGATTGCTGATCGCCGTCGGTGCTGCTGTCATCTTCTTTCTTCGGTGTCTCAGGCGCAGGTTCCGGACCGGAGCTGACTGTAATGTCTATGCTCGTGCCTTTGTCGAGGAGCGAGTTGGCCTGATACTGCTGATAAGTGACATAGCCCTTATCTACCGAATTATCCCAGTCGTAGTCGATACGTCCGACCTCGAAACCTTCCTCGAGGATGCGCATTTTGGCGTCTTCAAGCGTCAGGCCTGTAACTGAAGGAACTGTTCCCTTTTCTGTGCCTCTGCCGTCAGAAACGACGATATTGACCTTGCTTTCCTTCTCAAGAGGAGTTCCTGCTACAGGGTCCTGTTCGAGGACTGTGCCTTCATCCGCAGGGTCTGTGATCGTCTTGACATTTCCGAGCTTGTATCCGTACTCAGCGAGGAATGCCTCGACCTGATCCTCATCCATACCTACTATATTAGGGACCATGCCTTCCTTGCTTCCCTTGGAAACATGGATCGTGATCGTTCCTTCCTTAGGCGCCTCGGCACCCGGTTCTGGATCCTGAGTGCAGATCTTGCCTTCCGGATAGTCGTTGGAGTAGATATCCTTGCCCTGCTTGATGGTAAAGCCTTCCTCCTGTGCGATGGCCTGAGCTTCCTCGACAGTCTTGCCGAGCAGATCAGGCGCAGGCTTGGTATCTGAGAAAACTCCCATCTTCCATGCTGCGAAGTATCCGCCGCCCGCAAGAAGGATCAGGACCAGGGCGATTATGACCGGAAGAGCTTTGTTCTTCTTCTTTTTCTTCTTGCCGCCCTGTCCGCCGTTTTCTTCGCTTTCCTCGAGCGCCTTGCGCTTTTTGCTTTTCTCTATATAGTCAGAAGATGCGAATACGGAATCTCCGGCAACGTTGGTAACGAATGAGATGTTGTTGAGGTCCTCAATAAGCTCATCAGCGTTGGCGTATCTGTTAGTCTGATACTTGCTGGTAGCCTTCATGACACATCTTTCGAGCATCGGCGGGATACCGTCGACAAGCTCTGACGGAGGAACGATCTCCTCGTTGATGTGCTTGAGAGCTACTGTGACAGGGTTTTCGCCGTCGAACGGAACTTTGCCTGTCAGCATCTCATACATTACGATACCGAGAGAATAGATATCCGATCTCTCATCGACGTAGTTGCCTCTTGCCTGCTCAGGTGAAAAATAGTGTACCGAGCCGACGATCTTGCTGCCTGTCGAAAGAGTTGCGTCATTGACAGCTCTTGCGATACCGAAGTCAGCAAGTTTTACAACACCGTCGTTGGTGATCATGATGTTGTGAGGCTTGACGTCTCTGTGGATTATCTTGTTCTTGTGAGCGATACGAAGAGCCGCAGCGACCTGCTTGCTTATATCGATCACCTTTCTGTAATCCATCGGAGCTTCTTCCTCGATGATGTCATTGAGAGTATGACCCTCAATAAGCTCCATTACTATGTAGTTGATGTTGCCTTCTCTGCCTACATCGTAGACACCTACGATATTAGGATGAGAGAGCCCGGCTGCCGCCTGGGATTCTCTCTTGAAATTCTCGACGAATGTAGCATCCTTGGTAAATTCCGGTCTGAGTATCTTGACTGCGATAAATCTGTTAAGAAGTCTGTCTCTCCCCTTATATACTACAGCCATACCGCCGTCGCCGATCTTCTCAAGAAGCTCATATCGGCCTGAAAGTAATCTGCTGCTCATATGATCAGTCCTCCGCTAAATTTACGCATATTACGGAGATGTTGTCGTTACCTCCGTTTTCGTTCGCAATCGAGATAAGATCTTCTGCGCATATCATCATATCTTCAAATCTGGACACTGTGTTCAGGATAGCCATGTCATCCACTTCATCGTAGAGACCATCACTGCACAAAAGCACTCTGTCTCCCTTTGCAACAGGAACACTGAAGCAGTCAGGCTCATTATTGGCATTGGCACCTATAGCTCTTGTGATCACATTCTTCCTTGCGTGGTGCTGAGCGTCTTCTCTGGTGATCGCGCCCATCTTGACAAGGTCATTGACGTAAGTGTGGTCATCAGTGATCTGCTGTATCAATCCGTCATGGATAAGATAGACCCTGCTGTCTCCGACGTTGGCTACGTACATTTCCTTGTCTCTGATGTACGCGAAAACAAGTGTCGTTGCCATTCCGCTGTACTGAGGCTTGGATTCTGACAGCCTTATAATGAACTGATTGACGTATCTGACTGCGGCTCTGAGATATCTGAATATCTCATCACGGCTCTCCAGCCATTCCGGCGGATTGTGTCTGATAAACTTTTCAAGTGCATCCAGTGCTGACTGGCTGGCGATCTCTCCTGATCTGTTGCCTCCGACTCCGTCTGCGAGCATGTAGAAGTTGACATCTTCCAGCACTTTGACGGCATCTTCGTTGATCGGCCTTCTCCTGCCGCCATCAGTCATATAACCAATTCTCATAAAAAACCTTTCCCGTATAATTATGTAGTGTGTTCCTGCGAGTCTGCTGATTACTGCAAACTCTTCTCAATTATACAATAATAAAATCCTATCACGTTATTATATGGCAAAATTGTACGCATTTCAACAATACGCCCAAAAGTATGGCCTTCTGTCTCGAGTCTTTTGATGACTCCTTCGTTCTCGTCTCTGTCAAGTGTGCAGGTCGAGTAGCATATCCGCCCGCCCGGTCTTGCATATCTGAGTGCATTTCTAAGTATGGAAAGCTGTATATCCGGCAGCTGGCTCCGGTCCTCGTCTTCTTCGTCGGCTTTGAGGCGGATCTCCGGCTTAGTGCTCATGACCCCGAGACCGGAGCACGGCACATCGCAGAGCACATAATCATACTGAGCATCCATCGAAGGATCAGCCGATGTGCCGTCCGCAAGGCGCGTCTCAATGATCCCGATGCCCAGCCTTGCGGCAGCTGCCTCGATCAGTTCGAGCCTGTGCCCATACACATCACATGCTGTGATCCTGCCTTCATTGCCCATCATCTCAGCCATCATTGTAGTCTTGCCGCCTGGCGCAGCACACATATCCAGGACAGTGCTGCCCTTCTTCGGGCACAGTGCTCTCACTGCCATCATAGATGAAAGGCTCTGAACAGTGAACATGCCTTCCCTGTACAGATCAGAGCCTATGATACTGCCGCCATGCACAGCTACAGCTTTGATATCTGCGCCGGCATCGTCATGTCCATGATCCACTGCAGATTCAGCACCCGCGCCGGCATCGTCAGACAATTCTATAACCTCAGTGCTTATACCTCTGTCTTCAAGTGCCTTCGCAAGCTCTTCTGCTGTTGTCTTCAGAGTATTAGGTCTGAGGATAACAGGAGGCGGTGTATTGAGCCCTTTCAGTATAGATTCAGCCTCATCGCCGTACTGATCAGATATCCTTCTGACCAGAGAGACCGGAAATGAGTATTTTACCGAAAGCCTCTTGTACTTATCTTTTATTTCAGCTATGAACGGCGGCTCAGCGCTGCTCACCTCATACTCGTTGCGATTACGGATATATGATCTCAGCACTGCGTTGATGAAGCGGTCCGTGCCTCTGGCTGTTTTGCGCGCGAGACTGACCGCCTCGGATACGGCAGCGTGGTCAGGCACGGAATCCATCTCTCTGAGAGCATAGAGGCCCATCCTGAGAATGATGAGAGTCCTGATCTTGATGCTCGACACGCCGCTCTTCGCGAGCCTGTCTATGATGCAGTCGAGAGTCAGAGTCTGCCTTATCGTGCCTTTTACCATAGACCTGACAAAGCTATCCCGGCAGCCTCTATGGCGCGGGATAGCTTCATTCAATGCCATATTCGAATATGCACCGTCTGCATATACGCTCTTAAGAGCTTCAAAAGCTGTCAACCAGTCTACTGACAAGTCCTTATCTCCTCCTGCCGCCTGCTAAAAGCAGAATTCTCAGAAGGCTGGCGACCGCTGTTGCCAGTGCTGCTACATAAGTCATTGCAGCGGCTCTGAGAACATCCCTTGAGCCGATATAATCATCTTCATTGCACATTTTAAGCAGCCTCATCTGTTCGAGAGCTCTGTTGGAAGCATTGAACTCCACAGGCAGAGTCACGAGATGGAAGAGGATGACGAAGAGGAAGCATACGACACCTATCGTGAACATAAGGCTTCCATACGGCGAAACAGTTGACATGATCAGTCCGAAGAAGATCAGCGGCCAGGATAACATCTGAGTCAGATTGACAAAAGGAACTATGCCGTTTCTGAAAGCAAGCGGCGCATAGTGTGTTGCATCCTGGATAGCGTGACCCACCTCATGGCATGCAATACATACCGAAGCGATCGAATTCGATGAATACACATCTTTCGAAAGATTGAGGGTCTTGGTCTTCGGATCGTAGAAATTAGTCAGCGAGTTGCCTGTTTTGAGTATATTGATAGTGACTCCTGACAGCCCGTTCGCATCCATCATCCGCCTTGCCGCCTCGGCGCCGGTGATCCCCGTGCTGATACGAATACGTGAATAATTCCTGTAAGCGCTGCTGATCCTGGCCTGCGTAATGAACGTGAAGATCATCGCAGGCAGAAGGACGATCCAGGTATAATCGTAGTAATAATACATAGTCTTTCCTCCTATTCCGGAACAGTGAACCTGTCTCCCGGTCTCAGCTGGTGCCCTCTCATGAAGTCCCCGGCACCCATTCTCTTCTTGCCCTGAAGCTGCTGCTCATACACTCTGAGCTTGCCTTCTCCGCAATTAATAGTGTAAAAATTCTTTCCCGTCGCGCTGACAGTTCCCGGCTCTCCGTCAGGCTGCTCGTCCATAAGAGCATCCGCTCTGAAGAACTTCACCTGAAGTCCATCGAGATAACTGTAGCATGTCGGCCAGTCGAGATAAGCTCTTATCTTTCGCTCTATCACATCAGCCGGCTCCGAGAAATCCGTCATGCCGTCTTTCTTGTTTATCATTTTAGCATAACTCGACAGACTCTCATCCTGTTTTTCATAAACAGCCGTTCCGTCGGCTATGTGAGGTATCGTCTCTGTTAGGAGTGCTGCGCCCGCTTCAGCAAGTATAGTCCCGACCTCCGTGATGTCCTTTCCGCGGATGTCGCATGCGACCTTGCTGATCATGTCGCCTGTGTCGAGTCCTTCTTCCATCCTCATGATGGTGACTCCGGACTCATCATGTCCTGCAAGGATGGCGCCCTGCATCGGAGATGCTCCTCTGAGCATCGGCAGGAGCGATCCGTGCACGTTGATGCATCCGAGCCTCGGGATATCAAGCACAGAGCGTGGCAGTATCTGGCCAAAAGAAGCGACTACTATCATATCCGGCGCTATTTCACGGATCCTGGCGATCAGCTCAGCGTCTCTTCTGATCCTTACAGGCTGCGCGATCTCAAGGCCGGCATCCAGCGCAAGCTGTTTTACGGCAGAAAGGATCATCTTGTTTCTGTTGCCCTTCCTGTCCGGCTGCGTGATCACGAGCGGGATCTCATAGCCGGCATCGATCAGAGCTTTGAGAGAGCACGCGGCGAATTCCGGCGTACCCATGAAGACGATTCTCAGGCCGCCGTTACTTACGTTTTCTCTGTTATCACTCATTGGCAGCTTCCTCTCCTGCGTGCTCATTTTTGACTTCTTCAAGTCTCTTCGCATATTCCTCAGCAGTCATCATCTCTTTGGCGATATCCGAATAGAGGATGCCGTCAAGGTGATCGTACTCGTGGCAGAAGACAGTAGCTTCAAAGCCCTCAAATTCATATTCCTGCTCGTTGCCGTCAAGGTCTGTCGCTTTGATCCTGATCTTCTCAGGTCTGTCTACAAGGCCCATATATCCCGGGACAGAAAGGCATCCCTCGCTGGATTCCTGGGTTCCTTCTCTGTAAGTGATCTCAGGGTTGATCATATAGTAGATCTTGTTTCTGATGGATTCGTCCCCGGACTCCACGTGAGGCATAGCCACGAACATTCTCTTCATGACTCCTACCTGAGGTGCAGCGATCCCGACTCCGTCAGCTGCGAGCATCGTCTCTACCATATCCTCAGCGAGGACACGGATCCTTGGCGTGATAGCCTTGATCGTCTTGCATTTCTTGGTGAGGATCTCATCCCCTTTGACTGTAATATTCCTAAGTGCCATCTGTTCTCCTTAAATTAATACGGATTGATATCTATGTCTATGAACACATCTGACTTGGCTGCGATCATCCTGTCGCGGCATTCCATGTATTCGCTGATAAAACCGCCTCTGCTTCCGTGCGGGGCTTTGATGATGAACCCGGCCCGGTACCTGCCGTCCGTTCTCCGCTCGTCAAGCTTCACTTTCAGGATCTCCGCATCCTGCGGTCTGTCCTTAAGCCCGTCAAGCCTTTTTCTGAACGATTCGGCATATCTCATAGCCTCATCCGCATCTTCTGATGTAAAGCCGACAGCTATTATATCAGAGAATGGCGGATAATTCATAATGTTTCTGTGAAGCAGCTCAGATTGATAAAAAGACTCATAATCGCCGGAAGCCGCCTCTCTTATAACATCGCTGTCAGGCTCATATGTCTGGATGAGCACGCGGCTCTCTCCTCCGGCCCTTCCGGCCCTTCCGGCCACCTGAGTTATGAGCTGGAAAGTCCGCTCTGAAGACCTGTAATCAGGGATATTCAGGCTGACATCTGCGTTGATGATACCGACCAGCCCGACATTGCGAAAATCCAGTCCCTTGGCGAGGATCTGCGTCCCGACTAGTATGTCTGTTTTGCCCTTCTGGAAGTCTTCGATAACCGATCCTGCATCGTCTGTCTTCGAAGCTGTGTCGAGATCGAACCTCGACACCTTCGCATCCGGCCAGAGCTCCCGCACGGTCTCTTCGACTTTTTCCGTGCCTGCACCTGTATACCTTATAAAACGGTTGCCGCAGTCCGGGCACCGCTCCGGCAGCTCGAACTTCCTGCCGCAGTAGTGACATACCGCGGCATTGAATGCCTTGTGATACGTCAGAGAAATGCCGCAGTCAGGACATGTCATCCTGTATCCGCAGTCCGGGCAGAGTATCTGTGTCGAAAAACCTCGTCTGTTGAGAAACAGGATGACCTGCTCTCCACGCTTCAGAGCTTTGTCAGTCTCCTCAGCGAGCCTTCTTGAGATGACTCCTGTATTGCCCGCTCTGATCTCAGCCTTCATATCCACAGTCTCGATCACCGGCATCGTGCTAGTGCCTATGCGGTGATCCATCCTGAGAAGTTCATAGACACCGCTGTCTGCTCTGCTGTAGGAAGCGACCGAAGGTGTCGCGCTTCCCATCACGAGGACGGCGTTGTGAGCTGAAGCTCTCTTGTATGCGATATCCACAGTCTCGTACTTCGGATTGTGGTCGGATTTGTATGTCGTCTCGTGCTCTTCATCTATGATGATCGCACCGATGTCCTCAAGCGGAGCGAATACTGATGTCCTCGCCCCGACGACTATCCTCGCTTCGCCTCTTCTGATCCTGAGCCACTCGCCGAGCTTCGCGCTCGTAGTCAGGCGGCTGTGAAGCGTCGCGACCATGCTGTCACCAAATCTCTCGGAAAACCTTCTCTTCACCTGCTCTGCGAGTGCTATCTCCGGAAGCAGCACTATGACTGAACGCCCCATTTCGAGGACTTCTTCAGCTGTCCTCATGTATACTTCCGTCTTGCCGCTGTTGGTTACGCCTTTGATCAGAAAAGATCCGAACTTTTTCGCCCTGACTGAGGCGCATATCTTTTCGGCGGCTTTTTGCTGTTCTTCAGAAAGCTCATATCCCGGATCCTGTCCTGTGATCTTATGAGCCTTAGGTGCCGGCTCCTTCTTGCCGCCTACAGTGAACATCTTGATCGCGTCGATATATTTGACTCCGTAGCGCCTGCGCATCCATACAGCTGTCCCGATCATCTCAGGTGTGAGCGATCTCTCAGGGATATATGAAGCGATCTCCTTGATCTTGCTGGCATCATAAGAAGGTGCCGGGTTGATCCTGACACAGTAAGCGTCGACAGGCTTCTTCCTCCTCGCAAACGGCACGGTGATCCTTGCGCCGACTCCTACCTCGTCAGGCGCCGCGTAGGTGAAGAAACTGTCCGTATTATTGCTTTTATTATCGATCACTACATCGATATAATGCATCAGAACCTCGCTTTTAGTGAAAACTGCTGCCTTTGGTCAGGCAGCAGTTAGTTTACGATAATGTGATTACAGTAAGAAGATGTTGTGCTCAGCGCATTCCTTGTACATTTCATCCGGCCATACCGAAGCCTGAACTTCGCCAATGTGCGCTTTTTTCAGGAAGTACATGCACAGTCTGCTCTGTCCGATTCCTCCGCCTACAGTCAGTGGAAGCTCGTTGTTGATGACTCCCTGATGGAACGGAAGATCTTTTCTGTCCATCTTGTCATCGAGCTCGAGCTGACGGAGCATGGACTCTGAGTCAACACGGATACCCATCGAGCTGATCTCAAATGCATCTTCAAGAACAGGGTTCCAGAGTATGATGTCTCCGTTGAGCTGCCAGTCATCATAGTCAGGAGCTCTTCCGTCGTGCTTCTTGCCTGATCTGAGCTTGCATCCTATCCTCTTTACGAAAATAGCGCCAAATTCCTCTGCGGCGAATCTTTCTCTTTCTTTGCTGGTGTTCTCAGGATACCAGTCCTCGAGCTGCTGAGAGTCGATGAATTTGATCTTGTCAGGAAGAATGTTCTTGATGTCCGGATACAGATCGTCAACGTAGTTGCCGAGATCCTTGAGGCATCTGTAGATGATCCTTACAGTCTGCTCAAGATATTCATCATTTCTCTGATCAGCTGTGATGACCTTCTCCCAGTCCCACTGATCGACGTATATAGAATGGATGTTGTCGAGCTCTTCATCTCTTCTGATAGCGTTCATATCTGTATAGAGACCGCGTCCCGGCTTGCTCTGGTATCTTCCGAGCGCCATTCTCTTCCATTTTGCCAGAGACTGTACGACTTCTACATTCTGCTCATCCATATCCTTGATCGTGAATTCGACTCTTCTCTCATAACCGTTGAGGTTATCATTGAGTCCGGATTCAGGGATAACAAAAAGCGGTGCGCTCACTCTGCCGAGATTGAGCGAATCAGCCAGTTCTCTCTGGAAGTGGTCCTTGACCCTCTTGATGGCTCTCTGAGTCTCCGTAGGACCCAGGATAGGATAATAACCCTTTGGAATGTACAGCTTGCTCATAACTAATCTCCTTTTATAATTATCTTCGTCCCGAAAGTTGATCATGCGTTTTCATGGCGGCTCTTGCGTATTCACAACCGCAGAAATTCTGCCTGTACAGGCCGTATTTCCTGCTCATCTCGACGCTTCTTCCGAATCCGTTCTTTTTCTTAAAATCCACATCCAGGAATCTCGAGCTCGTCTCTTCTTCGAGTGACAGTCCGAGGGTCCGGATCTTGTCATAATTCTTGTGCGGACTCACCGACATCGTAGTCGTGAAATAGTCAGCTCCCATTGCCCCCGCTTTGCGAGCCGTCTCGGAAAGCCTCATCGCAAAACACAGATCGCATCTCGCTCCTCCTTCAGGTTCATCAGCCAGAGGACCGCATTTTGCTATATACCGCTCAGGATCATACTCACCTTCGATGTAGTTGATGTAGTATGTATCCTTGTGCTCCTCATTGAATGCTCTGATGAACTGGAGCAGTGTATCACGCCTCAAATAGTATTCTTCCCTGTCTGTTATATTTGGATTATAATAGTACACGGTCACAGAATAGTCAGGTGCCAGTCTCTCGACACAGGATGTCGAGCATGGCCCGCAGCATGCGTGAAGCAGGACTGACGGTTTTCTCTGTTCAGGGATGACTCTGAAGACTTCAGCTTCGCCCGGATTGCCATTGTACACAATGCCAGTATTGACAACAGGGATCCCGCATTCTTCCTTCACAGCTGCTCCTTTCACGATTCTGAATGCTTATCTGAGTGATGTTGCCGATGATGGGATAATTACCCGGCATAAGGGATCAAAGTCCCTATAACGGATTGAATAATTATCAGGCCATATCGGCGTAATCTGAATACACACTCGGATATTATACCACATCCGAAAGATGTATAAAATATCTAGATGAGGACGAATAATAAGATTTATGCAGGGCGGCGTACGTTTCAACTCAATCGGAACTGAACTCAGGAAAACCTTCGGGCGCAGGACAGTCAAGCTGAGCATTGACGCCGGCTTTACGTGCCCTAACCGAGACGGCACCTGCGGATACGGCGGATGCGCCTTCTGCTCCGGCGATGGTTCCGGCGAGCTCGCCGCACATCTGAATGCAGCTTCAGCTGCACTGACTGATCGATCAGCTCTGCAGGATGATGCTTCGGCACAGACTGATCATTCAGCTCTGCAGGATACTTCGGCTGCAAATCAGAATGCAGCAGTTCAAAATACTGATAGCAACACCAGCAGCCTCACAGCTGCGATCAGCGCTTCCATATCCGAGCAGATCAGCCTTCTGAGCGATAAATGGCCTGATGCTGCCTACATCGCTTATTTTCAGTCTCACACCAACACTTACGCGCCGGCTCCGCTCCTTCGCAGACTGTATTTTGCAGCACTTGACGATCCCCGTATCTCCGGCATCGCCATCGCTACCCGTCCGGACTGCCTCGGCGAGGACGTTCTGGACCTTCTTGAAGAGATCAATCGGGATCATTATATGTGGGTCGAGCTCGGCCTTCAGACCATACACGACGAGACCTCCCGCGCCATGGGCATCGGTTACGATCTTGCAACCTATGACAGAGCAGTCTCTGCCCTTATCTCGCGCGGCATCAAAGTCGTGACTCACCTCATCCTCGGCCTGCCGGGCGAGACCGAAGATATGATGCTCGAATCCGTCAGATACATCTGCACTCAGCCTCTCTTCGGGATCAAGCTCCACCTTCTCAACGTTGTCAAAACCTCACGGCTCAGCGAGATGATGCCGGACTACGTGCCTTTTGCCTCAATCGAGGAGTACGTAGACCTCGTCATTCGATGCCTTGAGATCATCCCGCCGGAGATCACTATCCACCGGCTCACAGGAGATGTTCCGCGCCGCCTGCTCATTTCACCTGAATGGAGCTACCGCAAGCGCACCATACTCAACATGATCAACAGCGAACTCGCAAGGCGCGGCACATATCAGGGCGCGGCATTAATGTAACATGCTGTATTCCGGCAATCCTGTCCCTTGACTCTGCTCCCGCTCCTTTCGCCTGCCGGAATGTAACGCTGCAGAGCGAGGCTGTTCGTACGAATCTTGTATCCGAAGTGCCGGTATTCTCTCTGTGTCAATATTCTATCGAGATTCCTATCGATATTCGCCGTTTGCGCACGGATAATCTTGTAGATATGGTTCCCGACCCTCTTGATTTTCAACATTCGGTCCAATTCGTATTGACAAGTTGGATCGTCAGGCGCCTCGGAAACAACATTTTTACCTGTTTTGCCCGTTTTTCGGGAAAATGTATTGACCACACATCATCCATCGATCAGATCTACAACATTGGTATTGCGAATCGGAGAGGTAGGCATCAAAAATACAAGTTTCCAAGATTGATTGGTTGTAAAACGGACCGATTTTTAAAGGCGATCTTGTCACCTTGAAAATATTGCTCAAAATATACAAGGAAAAAATCAGGGAGATGGTTTGCTGCCATCTCCCTTTGTTTCGCGAAAGTGCTTCAGTTCATGAAGTGCTTTTATTTGGCGGTTGTGTAGTTGTCGAAGTAGCCCTGGATGAGTACGACTGGTGTGCCCTTGTCGCCGGAGCCTGATGTAAGGTCGCAGAGTGATCCGATCAGGTCTGTCAGACGTCTTGGGGTTGTTCCTTCAGAAGCCATGTTGCCGACGAGGTCTGATTCTTTCTCCTTGATTGCCTTGGAGATAGCTTCCTTGAGTTCTTCGCCGGAGAGGTTTGAATAGTCGTTGTCTGCGAGGTACTTGAGCTTGAGCTCGTTAGGTGTTCCTTCGAGTCCTGCTGTGTAAGCAGGTGAAACTACAGGGTCAGCAAGCTCCCAGATCTTGCCTACAGGATCCTTGAAAGCTCCGTCGCCGTAGACCATGACCTCAACGTGCTTTCCTGTCTTCTCAGCGACTTCCTTCTGGATACCTTCAACGAGGTCCTGGCAGTCTCTAGGGAAAAGCTTGATGGTCGACTCTGTGGCTTTGTTGGAGCCGAGGAGGCCGTAGTTCTCATTATATCCGCTTCCGTTGACTGAAGCGTTCAGGATCTCGTCCATGCCATAGACGTTAGCGCCCTTGGTTCTGAGGATCCTCTTGGTGCGTGCTCTTGTGTGGATATCACATGCGATGACATTGTTGGTGTAGTTGAGGATCTCTTCTGCGTGGTTAGCGAAGATGATCTCAGCCTCAGCGCCGGCCTCTCTGATGATGTCGCCGTAGTATTTTACATAGTCAACGCCTGTGAACTGATGCTTGTTCTCACCGAAAAGCTCTCTGTATTTCTCGAGTGTGAGCACATCGCTGTATGGATTGATGCCGGCTTCGTCGACCTGGTCAAGAGTGAGAAGTGCATTGCCGACCTCATCTGAAGGATAGCTGAGCATAAGAACGACCTTCTTAGCGCCCTTTGCCATACCTCTGAGGCAGATAGCAAATCTGTTTCTTGAAAGGATCGGCCAGATGATTCCGATGGTATCTCCGCCGAGTTTTGTCCTGACATCTTCTGCGATAGCATCGATGCTTGCATAGTTGCCCTGACATCTTGCAACTACGGACTCAGTGATGCATATTACGTCCTTGTCTCTGAGTTCAAAACCTTCAGACTCTGCTGCCTCGAGTACGCTTGTTACTACCTGGCTGCCGAGGTCATCTCCCTCACGGAAGATCGGGCATCTGATACCGCGTGAAACTGTTCCAACTTTTCTCTCTGTGCTCATTATGTTTCCTCCCGTCTGCAGAAGCTCTAGCTAGTCCCCTCGCTCCTGCATTCACTTGATAAGTGTTGATGTATTTTTGTTTTTCATCAACAATTTTTGACAGCTTATTTTAGCACCACGGGCAAATATCCCGCAACTGTTTCTTTCAAAAGCAGCTATTTCTTTTCGATGACTTCGCCGCTGTTTTTGTAGATACTGTTCTCCGGAACTACTCCTCTGACGCATGATGTCGGATAGATGTTGCTGTTTCTTCCGACTACTGTTCCAGGGTTGCAGACAGAGTTGCAGCCGACCTCAACGTGGTCGCCGAGCATTGCGCCGAACTTCTTGATGCCGGTCTCGATCTCCTCAGTGCCGTTGTGGACAACGACGAGCTTTTTGTCGCTCTTGACGTTGGATGTGATCGAGCCTGCGCCCATGTGGCTGTAGTAGCCGAGGATCGAGTCGCCTACATAGTTGTAGTGCGGTGTCTGTACATGGTCGAAGAGGATGACGTTCTTGAGCTCTACTGAGTTTCCTACAACGCAGTTAGCGCCTACGAGTGCAGAGCCTCTGACAAAAGCACAGTGTCTGACTTCTGTCTCCGGTCCGATGATGCAAGGAGAACCGAGATATGCCGATGGGAAAACCTTGGCGGTTTTGTGCACCCATACGTTCTCGCTTACTTCTTCATACTCCTCAGGATCCAGTGTCGGTCCGAGTTGGAGGATGAATTCCTTGATGCCCTTCAGAGCTTCCCACGGATATGTGAACTGCTTGAGATAATCCTTAGCCAGAGTGTGGTCAAGGTCGTAAAGGTCTTTTATCGTATACATATGTGCCTCCTACTAATCTACCAGATGCCCTTTTTCGCGGATAACGTCGATGATCTGATCAACGTACTTCTCGCACTCTTCCTCGGATGGTGCCTCTGCCATTACGCGGACAACAGGCTCTGTGCCTGATTCACGCAGCAGTGTACGTCCGGTATCGCCGAGTGCTTCCTTGGCCTTCTGATCTGCAGCGAGCACGTCAGGATCGTTCATGCAGGCTTCCTTGCTCTTGACTCTGACATTCTTGAGGACCTGCGGATAGAATACGACAGGTGCTGCGAGCTCGCTCATAGGCTTCTTCCTTGCAAGCATGACCTCCATCATCTTGAGTGAAGTCAGGATGCCGTCGCCTGTGGTTGCATACTTAGTGAAGATGATATGTCCGCTCTGCTCTCCGCCGATACGGTTGCCGGTCTGGACCATGTTTTCATATACATACTTGTCGCCGACCTTGGTCTGGTCATAATCTATACCGACCTTCTCGAGAGCCTTGTACAGTCCGAAGTTGGACATTACAGTTGTAACGACCTTGTTGTTGAGGAGCTTTCCTCTTTCCTTCATGTAGAGGCCATAGATGTAGAGGATGTGGTCGCCTGTGACGACATTGCCCTTCTCATCTACGCAGAGACATCTGTCAGCGTCGCCGTCATATGCAAAACCGACGTCCAGTCCGTTGTCTACTACGAATTTCTGCAGATGCTCGATATGTGTGGATCCGCAGTTGGTGTTGATGTTGTAGCCATCCGGCTCATCGTTCATGACATATACTCTTGCTCCGAGTGCGTCAAAAACACCCTTTGCGATCTGCCATGCAGCGCCGTTAGCAACGTCGAGTCCGACTTTTACGTCCTTGAAGCTGTACTTGGACATCGAGATCAGGTATCCGATGTAACGGTTACGTCCGCTTACATAGTCAACTGTGCGGCCGATCTCGTCTCTTTCCGCCATTGGCAGCTCCATTTCGCCATCGATGAAAGCCTCGATCCTGAGCAGTGTCTCCTCGTCCATCTTCTCGCCGTTGTTGTTAACGATCTTGATGCCGTTGTCATAGAACGGGTTGTGGGAAGCGCTGATCATGATACCGCAGTCAAAATCATCTACTCTTGCGATATATGAAACTGAAGGTGTTGTTGTTACGTGCATGATATACGCATCAGCACCGCTTGCCATAAGGCCTGTGCACAGCGCATACTCGAACATGTAGCTTGAGCGTCTTGTGTCTTTTCCAATGACTACTTTTGCCTTCTTGTCGAGTCTCTTGCCGTAATACCAGCCAAGGAAACGGCCGATCTTGATAGCATGCTCAAATGTAAGATTCTTGTTGGCTTCACCTCTGAAGCCGTCAGTACCGAAATACTTGCCCATTTCAATTCTCCTTTGCGACCTGTAAAGGTCTGTCAGATCTTAGTGACCTGTAATGGTCTTTCAAATCTTAGTGACCATAATGGTCTGTATATCAAATCTTTATCAGCTGATTAGAGTCTCTGGTCTCTCTCGATGTCGAGGAAGTACTTGTATGTATCTACTGTCAGCTCGCCGCAGGCTTCCTCATCGCATGCGATGATAGCGCCGTTGTGCATCTGAAGTGCGGAGCATGTCCACTTCTGGGAAACGCCGCCTTCAACTACAGCTGCCATAGCTCTTGCCTTGTTGTGGCCGCTGATCAGTACGAGAACTTCCTTGGAGTCTGTAACTGTTCCGATTCCTACGGACAGAGCCTGTGCAGGAACTGCTTCAGGATCATTTCCGAAGAATCTGGAGTTGACGATCCTTGTATCTGTAGTGAGGTCACGGAGACCTGTGCGTGATGTGAGTGATGTGAAAGGCTCGTTGAATGCGAGGTGTCCGTCAACGCCGATGCCGCCCATGAAGAGGTCGATCCCGCCGTAGCTTGCGATCTTTTCTTCGTAACGTGCGCACTCACCTTCCGGATCATCAGTCATACCATTGAGGATGTTGATGTTCTCAGGCTTCATATCTACAAGATGATCGAAGAAGTTGTCATGCATGAAATACCAGTAGCTCTGGTCGTGCTCATGAGGAAGTCCGAGATACTCGTCCATGTTGAATGTAACGACGTTGCTGAAGGAAAGCTCGCCGGATTTGTTCTTAGCGATGAGTTCCTTGTAGACTCCGATTGGGGAGCTTCCTGTAGGAAGTCCAAGTACGAAAGGTCTGTCTGCCTCCGGTCCTGCCTGGTGAGCCTTGATCTTAGCTGCGATATAGTCAGCTGCCCATTTGCACATCTTGCTGTAATCGTCCTGAATTACTACTCTCATTGTCGGTCTCCTTTTCTGTAACTTATCTGTTGATATCTAGTTCCTTACCTGTTGGATTCTGATCTGAATATGGTCTGAAGTATCTGTCTGAGATGTATTCCCGGTCCATATATTCCGGGCAAAACTCCACACCATTACGTAGTATAGCACCGCCAAAAATAGCAGTAAATATGAGAAGACTAATTTCATTGAAATTATACGCCTGTAGGAGTATAGTAGAATTGATCGATTTAATCCAGCATAAAAACATAGTGCTGTCAGGAATCTAAGCAAAAACATAGTGCTGTCAGGATCAGCTTGAAACTGCTTATGATAAGAACTCTCTACCACGGATCACCCAAAATAGTAAGGACTCCTGCCTTCAGGACCGGCAGCAGCGGAAATGATTTCGGTATCGGCTTCTACTGTACCGATAGTTTTGATATTGCTTCAGAATGGGCTGCCGGACGGACTTCATCAGGCGCAGGCCCGGCAGATCAGGTGACCGGTCTGTCGGCAGACGGTTTTGTCAATATATATAAGCTCAACGACAGCGGCCTGAGGATCCTGGATCTTGGATCCCCTCAGTACTGCATACTGCACTGGCTTGGTGTCCTGCTGAGTTACCGTGAGTTTGATACCCTCACTCCCCGCGCCTATCAGGCAAGAGACTACCTCAGGACAGCTTTTGGCGTGGATCATCAGAACTATGACTGCATCGTCGGATGGCGGGCGGACAATGTGCATTTTGCGTTCGCGCAGTTCTTCCTCAACGGCATGATATCCTACGAGCAGCTTCGAGATGCTGTCAGGCTGAGCGGGCTTGGACGTCAGATCGTCATCAAGAGCAACAGAGCTTTCGACCGCCTCCTGTTCAATGGTTATGAGATAGTCAGGCGGCGGGATCTCTATCCTGTCAGGGTCGCAAGAGAGCAGCGCGCTCTTGCCGGGATGGCGGACATAGTCAGAAGTCCGGGCGAAGATATCCTCCATCATGCGCCGTACAGAGCAGATGATGCCGGCAATTCAAAACGCGGAGGCCTCTATATATTCCAGATGATGGAAGAGAATGTGCGCGATTACGATCCGAGGCTAATATAGATATCCGCTTATTAGGTGGCGGATAATGGCTGATATTAATATCGGCATTGAAAGATCAGACTAGAACTATGAAGAAAGATTATGGAGTTGCTTTACTTACAGATATGACCTGCATGGCGCTTGGCAAGATGCTCGATCACGCGGTACACAGCCTGCATCAGGATCCTGATGGCTTTTTTGAGCTGTTTATTGCGTCAGGCATGGCTGGCGCTTTTGAGCGAAAAGATATAATCACTGTTTCCGGCAGATCCGGAATAGAGCTTTCGTATGAGGTATACAGGAGATGCGGCCTCTCTTTCGAGCGCGTGACTCCGCGTCACATGGCTGCCCAGAGCAGAGAGTTCTATGCCGGAAGTTCTCTCGCGGCCCTTCAGTCCGATCTGGATATTCCATACGAGAAGATCGTGCGCATCATGCCTGTCTCCGGGATCATTGCAATGTATGAAAGCTATCACAGCAGAGCCGTCTCTGAGCTCCCGTGGCAGATGGATGGCGATGAGCGCCTGAAAGCGATCGATGCCATCAAGGCGTCATTCCCCTCTGAGCTTCGGAATGTTTTTGAGGGCAGGCGGATTTCTGCTTCTGATGCAAAACAAGAGACGCACCTCAAAGAGATGCGCCTCAGAAATGGTCTTAGCCAGAGCCAGCTGGCTGCTGCCGCTGATGTGCCTGTGCGCACGCTGCAGCAATATGAGCAGCGGCGCAAGGATCTTGGCAAAGCTCAGTATGAATATGTAGCCAGACTGGCATCAGTACTGAGCTGCAGACCTGAAGATCTGATAGAGCACTGATGATCAGGCTCAGTCTTTCTTTCTCACATAGAAGACCTTGGCTGTCGGGTTGGAGCCTGCCTGGCTTTCTCCCTTGAGTTCATATTTCTTAAGGCTCTTGATCAGGCCAGACAGCTTGGAGAAGCCGAAGTTACGGACATCGAAGTCCGGGAATTTCTGACTGAGCTTGCTTCCGAGATCTGAGAGCATGATCCAGCCGTCTTCCGCTGATTCATCATCGATGATATTATCGATCTCCTCAAGGATGACCTTCCTGTTCAGGCCGCTCTTTTCTTCGTCTTTTGGCCCCTCTGCATTCCTTGCTTCATTCTGTGCCTTGAGTCTGACTTCTGCCTCTCTGTACTTATTGAGCAGCACATCAAGGTAGAGGAACTTGTCGCAGGAACTTCTGAAAGAAACAGGTGTCTTGGTCTCTCCCATTCCTACAACATAGATCTCAGATTCTCTCATGCGTGATGCAAGCTTGGAAAAATCGCTGTCTGACGACACGATGCACATGCACTGGTAATTAGAAGTGTGCAGGAGATCCATAGCATCGATGATCAGAGCTGAATCTGAAGAGTTCTTCCCCTTCGTATTGTGAAACTGCTGGATAGCGTTGAAAGAATACTCCATTATCGCGCTCTTCCATGACGAGAGCCCCTGATCTGACCAGTCACCGTATATCCTGCGGCACACGACAGTGCCGAGTCTGCTTGCCTCATCAAGAATCAGCTTTGCGTATTTGAACGAAATATTCTCCGCATCTATAAGCACAGCTACCTTCATTATCTCTTCTTTCATGTATCTTTATTTCCTCCAGTCTCGTATTCCTTTTAATTAAGATAGTTTACATATACAACTTCACATGGATTGCCCAGCCTCGGAATGCATCTGAAAGGATTGTGCAGTCCCCTAGAGACTATCAGCCTTCCGTGCGGTCCGTAATGCACTCCGTGTGTAAAGCGCGGGAAGAATCCCTGTCCCGGAGCCAGCACTCCATGCCCCATAAACTGCCATTGTCCGCCATGTGCATGGCCGGATAAAACAAGATCTATCTTCCTGTTTCGGAGCATAGGCTCTCTCAGGCTCCAGTATTCCGGGTGATGGCTGAGCAGGATCTTATACCCCTCCTGCTTCTCGAATTCATCGAGCCATCCGCTTATAGTCGGACGCTTAAGGATGTCCTTCGGCCTCCTCCTGAAAGGATAGCGCTCATACGGCATATCCTCTTCCAGTGAATCATTAAGGCTGTCACGGAATCTCCTGTAGCTTACAGCATAAGCCGATGTCAGGCCGCCTATCAGTACAGAGCCGCTTCCTGTGGTGAACTTGGTCCATTCATTATCCAGGACCGTTATCCCGGCTGATCTTATTACATCAAGATCTTCCTCACATAAGAGGCATTCGTGATTGCCGATCGACATAAACGACGGTGCTATGCCTGCGCAGCTTTCGAGAAACGGCAGTAAATTCTGGCGGTCTTCTACGATCAGACCGTCGCCCTCAGGAAAATACCCGTTGATCAGATCGCCCGTGATCAGTATAGCGTCAGGCACATCCTTTCTCAATATATCCAGGACCATATCAGGATCTCCGCCGTGAAAATCAGCAAGCACGGCAAAACGCATCCTCTCCGGCATGTCCGGGATATGTCTCAGACTATTGATGGTGTATGTCGTTTTTTTCAGTTTCATGGCTAAATAATTGTCAGTCCGCTGTATTGAGAAGTATCATCGCAAGGACAACGATGCCAAGCGCGGCCCATTGTTTTGCATTCATTTTCTCCCTGAAGAAAATGACTCCTGCGATGCTTGTGATTATTATAGTTCCGACGCTGAATACAGGATATGCTATCACAGCCGGCACACTCGAAAGCGAAAGCAGCAGAAACCTCGCTGAGTAATAGTTGGGGATCCCGACCAGGCAGCCGTACAGTATGTCAGGCGCTGTGAACTTTTGCCCGCGGATCAGTGCAACTGCAGTGCAGAATACGAAGGCTACAATGAATGTATACAGAAGATACTGTGAGCTGTATTCAGGTCTTCCGAGTTCTTCATAAAACTTGGACATCGCATCTCCAAGGCCGCCTGCAAGAAGGAGCAGTATCAGAGCACGCGGCGAAGTGACTGTCCGGTTCTCATCTTCCCCATCCTGAGACAGATTGATCATCAGGATCGCTGCGATCGCAAGGCATATCCCTGCGATCTGTCCGGGAGCCGGCCTTTCGCCGAATACTGCGATAGCGATCATCGTAGGCACAAGCACTCCGAGCTTCATGAATGCTGAAGACATCACGACACCGTTTCTGTGGATATTGATCTGGTAGAGCAGAAACGATCCGAAATAGAAGATACCGCTGATGATCCCAAGCACGATGGCCACGCTGCCTGCATCCGGAGGAACCAGAAGGCTTCCGCTTCCTGCGCTGTACACCAGGCTTAGCAGGATGCAGACCAGATAGTTTACCGAAAGCAGTGAGATATTGTTCCGGATCCTGCCTTCGCCCAGCCTCATTATTATTGATATCAGTGCGCTCGAACAGAACGCAAGAATAAGATAGATCATTTACTATATTCGTTTTATTGTGAACTGGCGGTCAAGCGGCTATATGAACCTTCCGGTGATGCTTCTATCGCATGCTTTTATATCTGCCGGCGTCCCCGCTGCTACGATCTCACCGCCTGAACTTCCTCCGCCAGGCCCCATATCTATGATATAATCAGCGTTACGTATTACATCAAGGTCATGCTCTATGACTATCACTGTCGCTCCGTTATCGATCAGAGTCCTGAACACCTCGAGCAGAGTCTGTACATCAAGAGGATGAAGTCCTATGGTCGGCTCATCGAATATGAAGACCGAATCCGCCTGTGTCCTGCCCATCTCGCTTGCGAGCTTCAGCCTCTGAGCTTCCCCGCCAGAAAGGCCAGGTGTCTCTTCACCGAGAGTCAGATAGCCAAGTCCGAGATCCTGAAGTGTCCTTAGCTTAGGATATACGGACTTCATGTCCCTGCAGAATCCCAGCGCTGTATTGACATCCATCGCCATCAGCTCAGGCATCGACAGCGCCTGCCCTGATTTATTGATGCATCTGATCCGGTAAGCGTCCTTCGAGTATCTTGAACCTCTGCATTCCGGGCACGGTATATCCACATCCGGCAAAAACTGCACATCCAGGCTTATCGATCCTGTCCCGTCGCAGACCGGGCATCTGAGTTTTCCGGTATTATACGAGAAATCCCCTGCTTTTCTTCCTGCCTTCTTAGCGTCCTGGCTTCGCGCGTAGATCTTACGCAGTTCGTCATGGACGTTAGAGTATGTCGCGACTGTCGAGCGTATGTTGATACCGATAGGTGTAGCATCGATCAGCTTGACGTGCTTTATATCCGGTGCCTCGATCGAGTATACATGTTCAGGCAGTTTCCTCTCCTGTGTCAGGGCCTCTATTCCCGGAACAAGGCTCTCGAGGATCATGGTCGTCTTGCCTGAGCCGGACACACCGGTTACTACAGTCAGCTTGCCCTTCGGTATGGTGACATCGAGCTCCTTGACTGTATGTATAGGCGCAGTCTTCATCCTGATCCAGCCGCCATTATCCGCTAATGATGGAAGAGCAGATACTGATTCGCCATTATCCGCCGAAACGCCATTATCCGCTATAACCGGATGCGCAGAAACCGGTTTGCCATTATCCGCCAAATCGCCATTATCCGCAAGAAATGGCCCTATTACTGAATTCGGATCATCGATGATATCTTCTATGGTGCCTTCAGCTATGATCCTGCCTCCGTCTGCTCCGGCTTTTGGGCCGAGCTCGATGAGCCAGTCAGATTCTCTCAGTATCTGTGTATCGTGATCTACGAGTATGACTGAGTTGCCGTCGGCTATAAGATCATGCATCACTGCATTGAGCCCTACTATATTCGCCGGATGCAGCCCTATAGAAGGCTCATCAAGCACATAGAGGACACCTGTAGTGCGGTTTCTCACCGCTCTCGCAAGCTGCATCCTCTGCCTCTCACCTGTAGAGAGAGTCGAAGAAGCCCGGTCGAGTGTCAGGTATGAGAGACCGAGATCCATCAGGCGCCTTGCAGCGCTCAGAAATGATTCACAGATATTCTCTGCCATCGGTCTCATCTCTTCAGGAAGCGATGCCGGCACGCCTTTCACCCACTCTATGCTCTCTTCGAGAGTCATCTTGCAGGCATCTGCAAGTGATATGCCTCTCAGCCTAGGTGCTCTCGCCCTGTCTGACAGCCTCGTGCCTTCGCAGTCCGGGCAGACACTAAGGCGAAGGAACTTCTCCACGCGCTTCATGCCTTTCTCATCCTTGACCTTGGAGAGTGCATTCTCTACTGTGTAGATCGCATTGAAATATGTGAAGTCCATCTCGCCTGCAGCGCCGCTTGTCTGATTCTGATATATAATATGGCGCTTTTCGGCGGGTCCGTGGAAGACGATCTCTCGTTCCTCAGGAGTCAGGTCTTTGAACGGAACATCGGTCCTGACACCGAGATCTCTAGCTATATCCTTCATTAGTGACCACATAAGGGTCTGCCATGGGAGGACAGCTCCTTCGTCGATCGAAAGAGATTCATCAGGCACGAGAGTCGATTCGTCGACTACCCTGACGATGCCTGTGCCGTCGCAGTGCGGACATGCGCCCTGGCTGTTGAATGCGAGTTCTTCCGCTCCAGGGCCGAAGAAATGCTCTCCGCACTCAGGGCATACAAGATCTTGCTCCAGTGCTACATTCATCGAAGGCGGCAGATAGTGCCCGTTAGGACATCTGTGGCTTGCAAGCCTTGAAAACATCAGTCTCAGACTGTTCAGAAGCTCTGTCCCGGTGCCGAAGGTCGAGCGTATACCAGGTACTGCCGGCCTCTGATGGAGAGCCAGAGCTGCCGGTACGTAAAGCACCTCGTCGACATCTGCTTTTGCCGCCTGGGTCATACGTCTTCTTGTATATGTGGAAAGTGACTCGAGATAGCGCCTTGAGCCCTCTGCATAGAGAACTCCAAGAGCAAGAGAGGATTTCCCCGATCCGGAGACCCCTGCTATGCCTACTATCTTTCCGAGTGGTATATCTGCATCTATATTCTTAAGGTTGTGCACGCGTGCACCCCTGATCTTTATCTTGTCCGGTGATTTATTGTCCATTATCCTGCCTTGTTTTGATAGTCGCAGCGTATGCGCTGTTGCAAAGGCCGAGAATAGCCGAGATGATGAAGAGGGTCTCTATGCCGAGAACCTTCCATATCCAGCCGCCAAAAAGCGCCACGAGTATAGTTATGAAGTGGTTCACTGATACTCCTGTCGAGATTGTCGCCCGCACTTCATCCGCATTATCCGCCAGATCCTGCACGTATACATTGGATGCCATCGACGCCAGAGAGATCACTGAGTCGAGCATATAGTTGGCACAGCAGACAATGAAAGCGATGTGCATCGGGAAGATATGATGAGCGAATCCGTAGAAGAAGCACACGATCACAAGTATCAGAGTGTCGCTGATCATTACGATCTTGTAGCCAAAACGGTCTATTATCCGCCCCACGAGCGGTGATGCAAAGTACGAGCAAATGGAAGATATAGCGAAGAGCACGCTTATGTTCATCGCCGTTGCTCCGTAGAACAGTACCAGTACATATGGCCCGAAGGTGAAGAAGATCTGCTTTCGCGCTCCGTAAAAGAGCTCGAGCATATAATACTTGGTGTATTTCTTGTGGAAGAAGAATCTGCGCTTCGACGGATCCGGCTTGCTGTTGCCTTTGATGCGAAGCGATGACATGAATCCCAGGAATATTATGGCTGCGCTCATCATAAATACAGGCTTGAACAGAGTCTGCCTGTTTCCGAGTATCGAAAAAAGCGCTATTACCACGAAATATCCCGCAAGTGTTCCTATCTGGTATACCGCATTCTGCTGGCCTAAGGCGACACCGCTTTTGCCCTCCTTCGCGTACTGCAGAGTCAGGGTGTTTCGCATCCCGAGCTGGATATGTTCTCCAAGGGAATAGACGAAAATCGCCATAATTACCAGCACTTTGGTGGACGGGATCAATGCCTGCATCGTCATGCCCGCAAGCATGAAAAGAGCGCCAACCTGGTATATCCGTTCGGCCGAGAGCTCATAGAGCATAGCAAGGACGAATATGAGAAGCAGGCCAGGTATCTCACGGAAGAATTCCGATACACCCTTATCGAATTCGGACATGCCGGCCACCTCAGCGAGGTAGTTATCGATTATTCCTTTGTAGAGTCCGTACGCCAGAGCGAAAGTCAGGATCGATATGAAAAACGCCTTGAAGCCTGTCTCCGGTCTGAATGTGTCTTTGATCTTCTGTATCTGTGAAGTCATGTTCTGGTTGCTCTGGTCCCTTTCTTAATGTCTGATCTCATTCAGTTTCGATCAGTTACGGCCGCAGCAGTTTTTGTATTTCTTGCCGCTGCCGCATGGACATGGCTCATTCCGGCCGATTTTGGCGGGTTTCACGATGGTTTTCTGTGCACCTGCCTTCCCACTCCTTGCGCTGTCGTCTGAGCCTCTGCTGCCTGCAGATCCCCCGTCTGCATTCCTGAGAGCCATGATACCTACCATCTCATAATAATCGTGTCCGCGGTTGTCTCTGATCCTGCATTCCCTGCTCATTTCGATGAAAAGCTCGACGAATCTGAACTGTATCTCGTCTGACTTGAAGCTGAAGTCATTGCCGCCTTCCTTTCCGGCAGCAAAAGCATCGGCCGCATCATCGACTCTCACGCGGTTATTGACCATCTCATAGAGATCGTGGATCTTCAGCGCCGCTATATCCGTGCCGCAGTCGAACTTTTCCGCTATAAATTCCTGCAGCTTGCTATGCGACTCGCGGCTTATAAGGCTTCCCTGCTCATAGAGCTCTTCGACTTCTTCCTTGCTAGGGATGTAGAACGGTATGTCCTTCTGGATCTCGTTCTCGAGATACTCATCATATCCGTCGCGCTCAAAGCCATTGAGAACGAGCCTGCCGTTTCTCTCGGTGAACCACTGAAGCGGCTCCGGAGTTTTCTCGAACAGTTCCCTGATCTCATCCATCTCTGCATGCGGGTATCTGAGCGCAAAAAGCTTTTGCAGCACGTCCCACGTCATGACGCCGTAGAGGTACTTGCCCGCCTCGATGCATTTGTACATCCAGCCGCGCTTACGCCACCTGAGCGTGAGTTCATCCGACCACACGTCTCTGTAGGCATCACGGATCGAAGCCGGCACGAGCGCTTTTGCCGTCTCATCATCGAACTCGACAAGCCCTGCATTTCTCAGAAGCTGCGCCAGCATGATATCCGTATCCGCAGTCAGGATCGCACCCGCCGGCCTGTCCTTCAGGAAGCGGAAGAGCTGCATCTCACTCTCCTCAAGAGCTGTGAGCTTATCTATAAGGAGCTCGTGATCCATCTCAGTATTCATTTCGCTTTTAAAATCTTTGTCCATCGCACTTACTGTATCCATTTCGTTATCTGCATCTGCAAAATTCTCGCGTTGTCTCATATAACTGTCCCGCGATCAGCTTCTCATATCTTGCCCGCCATTTTGAGCAAAACAAGCACGTCTATTGCCATCATGATGATAATTGCAATAGTCAGTGTCACATTCTTGTTTCTGATGCACCAGCGGATCAGAACGATACCTCCGATGAGAAGCAGATTCAAAATGATCTCAGCAAAAGGACCTAATAAAAATTCCATATCAGCCTAAATGTTCCTCTCTTAATTGTATTTTTGCTGCAGTATAAGTCCTGCAGAATAAGATTGTATTTTTCAGCATCGCCTGATCAGAGTTGAAGCTTATCCATTATATCACACCAGCTCCAGAGTTGAACTCTCATGCGCCCTTTATGGTAGAATTAATGTGGACTTCAAAACTGAGAGGGTCACTGCAATTATATTGACTTGCGATTCGTATATTTAATAGCACTTTGCAGTGACAAAGGAGGGGTATCGGGTATGAAAATCTATAATAGAAACTACAGAAAAGCCAGGGTGCTGATTGCTATTCCTCTTATAGTATTTATCGTATCAGTCGCATGTGCGATTCTTGCTGTGATATCGGTCAGCATCTCAGAAAACTCACCTTTTTACGGAATTTTTGCGGCCATCAGCCTGATTAATCTGGTTTTTACACCTCTGCCGTGCCTTATATTAGCTCTGTTCGGAACGATATATGCCAGAAAAGCAGAGAGAGAATCGGTCCCGGAAGCCAGGAAGCTGTGTATACTTGGGATCGTTGAGATGATCGCTTCCATATTACTAACAGCAATCGGGTCCTATATATTCATAGTCGGACAAAGCATATAGTCCATTTATCAAGTAAAACTTGTATTATTTCGCCTCGACCGGCAAAAATGTCAATGTTATTTCCGGCTAATGCCTCTTTTTTGCAGAAAACGTTGTAGATTTTGCAGAAATGAAGAAAAATGACAAGGTAATTTCTCTAAAACCTTGTCATTTTTTACGTTATATGCCCAAAATACAATTTTAAATTGACTTTTAGCCCGATTTTGATCGATTTTACAAGCCTTTCTTGTCATTTCGGAAATATCGATCGAAATATACAATGTTTGCCTGGATTCGATGCTTATCTGAGGTTGTCAGATGTATCCCTATTCTCTCTATTGTCTCTTCTGTTCTGTATTAATTCTTAGTGAAAATAATCTTATCGCAGTATGCGTTTCCTTCCTCCATAAGTGATTCCCTGATCTCTTCCGGAATATCAAATACTAACTCACTGCTAAGATCGTAATCGTCAGTTGTGTAAAACCTGTATGCCGGAGAACCATCTTCCGATGTCATATTGTCATAGAAAACATCGTTATCTCCGTCATTGTTAAGATCGAGCGCCTGATAATTCGGTATGCCTACAATACCTGCCTTGCCGAATTCTCTCATTGACAGATTGACCGCTTCCAGCTCGTTTCCTGAAAGCATTGTCCCTTCGCCGCCCAGATCGATCACGATATCCCCAAGCGACTCGCGAGACGCAGCTGCTTTTACGGAATATGTGATATCCAGCTTATCTGCTTTTGTCTTATTTGAAACTCTGATAAAAGTGCCGTAATTAGAGTTGTATGCCAGTTTTGTAGGAGTATTGCATTCGTACTTGCTGTCTCTTGCCTCCAGGTGAACGATCACATAGGCAGTCTCATTCGTGGCAAAAGTTCTGGTCTTGCTCACTGTTCCCGCAGCCGGATCGTACCACTCTGCGCCGGTTACCTTATACCACGAATCCTCAAATTCCGGAAGTGATACAGATGGTGCAGTCTCCTCCTCGGTCGCCGGGCGTGCAATATTGACAGTCAGATTAGCTTTGATACCAGTAATGACAAAAGTAGCGTTCTTCCTGTCGTCGCTCAGCTCGCGGGCATCTGTGATTTTTCCTGCAGAGTAGGTCTTGATTATGGCCTTGCTGAGCATATTGGTTTTGTCTTCACTCTCATATGGGAAGACATATCCGTCTTCAGCCTCCAGTTCGACGATGAGCCGGTAGGTCCATTTCGGATTGAAAACTCCGTGATCTCCGATATTGTTACCGTCCTCTACCGCAATCAGTTCGCCGTTCTCATCGTAATCGTAGTTCTCGCACCATTCGATATTTTTTACAGTAAAGCCATCTCCCAGAATGTCTACATTCGAAATAGCATCCTCGAAGGATTCTCCCGATTCCGGTCTGGTTATAGAAACATATATACCTCTTACCTCGGCTTCATCTTCCTCCGCAAGCACGGTCTGCGCTGCAACGCAAAACATTGCCATCGCCATCAGGAGGACCGCAAGTACAGGCACCCATCTATTCTTTGCAATCATTTCATAGCTTCCCTTCAATCAAGAGTGTTAACAGACTGATCTTAGAAATATCCGGATGAAATACCATATGCAATTTAGTGAGCTAATTTTAGCATGAGCATTCTGAAAAAGAAACAGAATTGTACTAATTTCTATACATTTTCTTCAAGGATCTTTCAGGCTCCTTAGGAGCCTGGTCATATTGGAATGAGTGAATGAGTGAGTGCGTGAATGAATGAGTGAGTGAATGTGTGCGTGAGTGCGTCGTTGGTTCGAATGTTGTATTTTTGATGCCAGTCTCTCCGATTTGCAATAGCAATGTTGTAGATTTCTTCGACGAATGCTTTGTGTTCAATGCATTTTCTCTAAAATCGGGCAAAACAGGAAAAAGTGTTGTATTTATATTTCTTCTAATCCAATTTGTCAATGCAAATTGGACCGATTATTGACAATCAATAGATGTGATAACTAAATCTACAAGGTTACACCTGACCTGCGCGATGAGGCGGTACCCACCGCTTCATCCATTCGCGCACGGTCCGGATCTCTGCTCTGTAGCCTTCGTCATCATTCGGTGTCTCGAGTATGAACGGTTTGCCCTGCAAAAGCGGATGCTGCACCACTGCTTTCAAAGCCTCAGCGCCGATCATGCCCTGACCGAGCTTTTCGTGGCGGTCCTTCTTCGAGCCGCAAGGATTTTTGCTGTCATTCAGGTGGACAGCGCAGAGATGATCGAGTCCGATCACCCTGTCAAATTCCTCGAGCACATCATCGAGCTTAGTCACGATATCATAGCCGCCATCCCAGATGTGGCAAGTATCCAGGCAGACACCGAGAAGCTCGGTCGCAGAAGTGCTTGCATCTCCGCCAACAAGCTCGGTCGCTGCTTTGCAAGCATCGCAGCCGGATTCCATACTCGCCGCATCGCTTCTGTCTCTGCTGCTGAGCAGCTCTTTCGTGAGATCGATCATCGCGCGGAGCTCCTCAAAGCTTCCTCCCATCTCTCTGCCTTTTCCGGTCATCGTTTCGAGAAGGATCCGGTTGGCTAGCGGCTTTCCGCTCTTTGCCTCGACGTCAGTGATGATCTCCGCAAGGCCCTCAGCAATCTGCCTGATCCCGGTCTCTGCTCCCTGCCCGGTGTGACTGCCCGGATGGAAATTATAGAAGTTTCCCGGGAGTGACTGCAGGAGGAGCAGGTCGTCGCGCATCATCTCGCGCGAATTGGCCCGGACCTCTTCTTTTGCCGAGCAGAGGTTCATAGTGTAAGCCCCGTGCACAACAAGCGGCCCGAAGCCCTCGGCTCCGATCAGCGACTTCAGATTCTCTATGTCCTCAGGCTTTACCGGCTTCGACTTCCCGCCTCTGGGATTTCGCGGGAAGAATGCAAAAGTATCTCCGCCAAGAGACAGCTCTTCTCTTCCCATCGCCTCATAACCGCCCGAAACAGATACGTGGTTTCCAATGTATATCATGTCGTTTATTTCCCAACCTTCTCACCGCTAAGGATGACAACATTCATCGGCTCGACGATGATTTTCTCCCAGACGTGCTCGAGCACATACGGCTCGTTATCCAGGTACTCTCTACAACGTCACGCTCACCCAGCAGACCGGATCTGAGAGTTTTTCAAGCTCGTCGATGGTGAGCTCTACTACCGAATCCTCTCCTCCGATGCCCGGAAAAACCGTCTCCCCGAGGTGTTTGCGTATCGACAGATCGAGGTACAGCCTGGCTGTATCCTTCAGGCAAAACGGATTGATCGTTCCTGCGACATGTCCGACGAGCTCTTCGGTCTGCTCAGCCGCCAGCATCGTAGGCCTGAAGCCGAACACCTCTCTGAATTTTCCGTTGTTGACATGCGACCTGCCGGAAGCCAGGACAACGATCGCCGAACCGCCTTTTCCCTTGAAAGCCAGCCCTTTGCAGATCCTGTCCACGTCAACATCCAGAGCAAGCGCAGTGCTCTCGGCAGTGATGTCAGTATTCTTGAAATCTATTATCCTGTCGCTGTATCCCTTTGCGCTCAGATACTCGCGGCATTTCTTTTCAGCTTCGTTCATAGTTTTATCCTTGTTTCAGATGTTTTGATGAGAATTGATCTCGCGGCTGCCATTGCACCGTTATCATCATTCTTATTCCGGCAGATACGGAAGCAGTGCTTTCAGCACTGGCATATACCCGTCGCCGTACATGTGCATCCCGTCGATTGTGTAATCAGCTCTTAGCTCGCCAGCCTCATCAGTGATGCCTTCATTGAGATCGATGAAAGCAGCGCCCGTTTCCCTGGCGAGTTTCTCTACTGCCCGGTTGGCGGAACGTATCCGCTCGTTGGTCCGCCACCTGTAGATCTCTGCCATGTGCTCATCCGGCGCAGCGCCCGGGTTGACCGGATAGTACGCAAGCAGGTGGACTTTTGCCTCCGGAAGATGCGTGCTTATCCCCTCAAGTATCGCCCTGTATCTGCCGATCATCTCCGCCTCGGCATAATCCGGCCCGTTGAGATCGTTGGTGCCAATGTTGAGATAGATGTAGTCGGGCTCAAGATCGTAGATGCACACATCCATCGAATCCAGAAGTTCCTGAGTCGTAAAACCGCCGATGCCTCTGTTATATATCGCATACGAAAGCTCCAGATCCGTCATCAGCTCGTGTATCGGAAACTGCTCCATCAGGCTGCTTCCGGCAAAAAGTATCTGATGCGGTCTTACGAGTGTATTGAGACGCCGGTACCTCTCAAGCTTATCTCTCTTCTCGGCAGCGGCCCTTTCCATCATGAATTGTCTGATATCTTCCTGCATGGTTTTACAGTCTCCTTAGTCCTCGCATCTAAACCATTCCGCACTCTGATCTGCGATCCAGGCTGCACTATTCATAACACTTAATCGTAATCTGGGAAGATTATATCATTTTAGCGGGATTGGAACATCACCTATGTGGCATAGAGAAAGAATAGTGCCTGTTCGGTTCAAAGACGGGAGCAGACACGGATGATATAGGAGTTTTTCTATTGGCTGCACATGATTCATTATTGTGGGTCGAAATATGTGCAAAATTTCCACCCGTCACCGTCAATAATACCGCTGATATAGCCTGTATATAGAGCTCATTCAGCCTAAAATGCAGCTTATCACTGATTTTCCGGGAAGAGTCGATGCGATCCGGACGCTGAGGAGGTTGATTTTGCACATGTAGTACTTGTGTTTCGGATTCCATGTGCAGTTTTCTGAAAAAGTCCTTTTCAAGTCTCCATGTCGGGTGGGTGGTGAAGTCTCTGATCTCTATTGTGGGCTATACAAGAAGAAGGCAGGGGATATCCCCTGCCTCCATGGTTATTTTTATGGTGTTGTGGTTGATTCTGAACCGCCTGTATCGGCAGCTCCGCCGCCGCCAGTGTCAGTGCCGCCACCTGTGTCGGTGCCGCCGCCACCTGTATCAGTGCCACCGCCAGTGTCAGTACCTCCGCCGCCTGTGTCGGTGCCGCCGCCACCGCCGGTATCAGTACCGCCGCCACCACCGGTGTCAGTACCGCCACCGCCGGTGTCAGTGCTTCCGCTGTCTGGCTTGGTATTGCCGCCGGTGCCAGTGCTGCTGTCATCTGTCGTAGTGGATTGCTGAGATTCCTGAGCCTTCTTTTCCTGCTCACGCTTAGCCTTCTCGGCAGCTTCAGCAGCTTTCTTGGCAGCTTCCTCATCGGCAAGCCTCTTCTTTTCCTCTTCAGAGAGTTCGCTGTCACCGGAATCATCATCGCCGCTGTCGTAGTATTCCGAAAGGTTAAGTTCTGTACCCTTCGTGTAGTACTCACCATCATATTCGATGACATTGGAAGGTTTTTCCTTGTACTTGCCATCGGTGATGCCAGGTACCTGCTTCATGATCCTTGCCCACAGTCTGGCTGCCTGATAAGATCCGCCGTTCATCTCAACATTAAGGTCGGTTCCGATCCACAGTGCTGCCGCGTAGTCAGGGGTAAAACCATCGAACCATACGTCGTATTTGTCGTTGGTGGTTCCGGTCTTTCCGCCGACCTCTACGCCTGGGATATAAGCGTTGCCTGCGATACCATCAGAAACTACGGATTTGAGCAGATCCGTCATGATCCATGCAACACCTGCATCGAGAACTTTGATCTGCTCAGACTTGCTTCTGAGGAGTTCTTTGTCCTTGCTGTCCATAACTCTGGTGTAGCAGATTGGTGTGTTGCGTACGCCGTTGTTAGGGAAAGCCGCATAGGCCATCGCCATCTCGAGCGGTGTGACACCTTCAGTCATAGCACCGAGTCCGAGAGCCGCCGGGTTGACGTCATTGACAGCCTTCGTAGTGTCTTTTACGACAGTCGTGAGGCCGAACTGCTCAAGTGTCTTGACTGAGTAATCCAGGCCGACCTGCCAGAGGATCTTGACCGCGCATGTGTTGATGGACTGCTGGAGGGCTGTACGGAATGTGTTGTATCCCGAGAAAGTCCTCGTTACGTTCTGCGGCCACTCTTCGCCGTTGATAGTCAGCGGCTCGTCAATTACCGTAGAGCTGGCTGTGATGTAGTCGCCCCAGCCCTTAGCGCCCTGATCGTCCATGTTGTAATCAAGATATGTGTACTTTTTGTTGCTCTTCTGGAGCTCGTAGCTCTTCTGCAGAGCCGCGCCGTATACAGACAGTGGCTTGATCGAGGAACCAGGCTGACGCGGGCTGATTGCTCTGTTGAAAAGCTGTGATCCGCCTGCATCTCTGCCGCCGACAAAACCGCTTATATATCCGGTGCCGACCTGTGTTACGACCATAGCCGCCTGGACCTTGCTATCATCTACGGCTGTCGGGAAGTTCGAGTCATCCTGGAATTCGTTGTAGATCGCATTCTGGATGTTGCTGTCGATCGTGGTGTAGATCTTGAGTCCGCCTGTGTATACCATACGCAGAGCGTCTTCCTTGCTCATATCATATTTGTCGATCAGATCCTGGATGATGATCCCGGAAACATAATCAGAGAAATACGTGTAAGCAGATTCGCTCTTCTGGAAGCTCGGGTTCAGTATGTCTACGATGTCTACATCAGCTTCCCTTGCTTCATCTTCTGTGATATATCCCTGCTGAGCCATCAGGCTGAGTACAGTATTTCGGCGGTCTTTGGAGATATCGTTGGCATAGAAACCTGTTCCTTCTGTTTCTTCGCCGTCTTCTCCCTCTTCGCCGTCGCTGTCATCAGAGTTTTCGTCGTAGCTCGTTGTCTCAGTGCTGTAGCTGTTTTCGTCCTCGTTCTCGCCCTCTTCGGTGGCATTAGTCTCCTGATCCAGATCGTCAAGCGAATAATACGATACTTTCTTGATAGGCGCGTTGCCGTCGCCCGGATCTGTCGTGACGAGAGCGTAGGCATCCGGTGCCTGCGGAAGTGCTGCAAGCGAAGCACTCTCAGCGAGCGTCAGGTCTTTTACATTCTTGGAGTAATAAGTCCTCGCTGCTGCGTTGACTCCGTAGTTGCCGTAACCGAGGTAGATCGTGTTGAGGTAAGCCTCGAGGATCTCGTCTTTGCTAAGCTTGTGCTCAAGGCGCCACGCGATGTACATCTCGGAAAGCTTCCTGTGGATGCTCCTCTGGCTCTTGATATCCGCCAGATACGCGTTACGGGCCAGCTGCTGGGTGATCGTCGACGTACCGCTGATGCGGCCTCCTCCGGTGAATGAGCTCAGCACAGCTCCGATCATTCGCCTGAAGTTGAATCCGTGATGCTTGTAGAACGTCTTGTCCTCAATAGCTATAAAAGCATTCTTGAGGTTGTCAGGCATATCTTCGATCGGTGCGATCGTTCTGTCCTGCGTGTAAAACAGCGTATCTACTTTCTCGCCGTTGACGTCATAGAGTGTCGATGACTGCTCGATGTTGCTGTACAGGCTGTCCATGTTGATAGGTCCGATCTGTATCGCTGTGACAGCGATCATCAGAAATACGGAAACCACTCCAACCGCAAAAAGCGCCAATATTACGCTCAGTATCTTCTTCGCAAGTGAAAAGCCTTTGAACGTGGTCATATAGCCGCTGAGTTTCCACTTGATCTTAGCAAGCTTGCCGGAAGCAGGCTTCCCGTCAGCAGCCTGGATCGCATCAGCGGCAGCTCCGGATGCTGCTGATTTCACGTCAGCGGCATTTGCGGATGCTGCTGATTTCACGTCAGCGGCTTTGCTGTCGTCATTGCCATGCGGTTTCTTAGCTTTTTTGCTGAACAAGGAACCGATCTTCCCTTTTGCCGGATGGACTGCCTGCATCTCATTCTCCTCGGCAAAAGCTTTGCCGTGCTTGGAGGAGATGACAGATTCATCATGCGACTCTTCGATTGTAGGTCCGCCGTGCTTAGATCTCGTGACGGCTTCTGCCGGTCTGTCATTGACAGGACTGCTGAGGTCTGCTGTATCTTCATAGCTCGACGGCTCGTCCTTATACACTGGCCTGAGACTGCCTTTCGATGGGCTGGTCTTCTTCGACTTGCCCGGATCCGGCAAATTCACGAGGGTATCTTTCGGAGTCACATTGACATCCGCAGGATCGCCTTTTTTATCATTCCATTTAAATGTCACTTTTTACTTTCCTTTACTAACTACTGTGTTTCAATCTGCAATATATGAAACTATTATCCAGATTGCAATGATATCACTCTGCTGCAAGGTCTGCAAGATATTGTGCCTAGTCTTTACAAACTACACTGTATCTTCACATTAGAATGGATGTATTCCGATTCTTCTCTATTATAAGGTATTTCAGAGCACAATACACTTATTCTTTTACGTACAATAGGCTGCACGGTTCAGTACTGCTATACTGATTATCCTGATAAAGGATACAAATGCCCATTCCAGTTTGTCGCTGAAATGGGCGTTTGTATTATTTATGATGGGGTATTCATCATCTGCCGGCTGTAACCGGTGGATCAGTATGATCTTAGCGCTGGATTGCTGTAACTGTCATGTTAGTTGTGTTGTATGTGATAGTTACGTGCTCTCCTGCCTGGAGGTTGCTTCCGAGGAGTACGTTGGTGAGGTTGAGTACTGTTCCGTTGTCAGCCTTGACCTGGACTGCGTTGCCCTCTACCTTGACTACTTCGC